>DASZSL010000027.1:0-54853 GCA_035548715.1 Dongiaceae bacterium | reverse complement strand
CAGTTCTTGAGCATGCGGGCGTGCAGGAAATACTGGTTGATGGCGGTGAGCTCGTTCTTCAGCACCGTGTTCAGATGCTCCAGGACCTGCTTGTCACCCTTCATCGCGACACTCCCGCTTTACTGTGATTTGATCTAGGTTACCCTCGGCCACCGCCGTTAACAACCTCGCAGGTCGCGCCATGCCGCCAAAGCAAATCATTCGCACCACCTGCCCGCGCGACTGCTACGACGCCTGCGGCATCGCGGTCGCGAAGCGCGCCGACGGAAAGATCAAGGTGCTGGGCGACCCGGATCATCCGGTGAGCCGCGGCGCGCTCTGCGGCAAATGCGCGATCGCGTATAACGGCGCCTGGCTCGATCCCGCGATCCGGCTGACCCGGCCCTTGCGGCGCGCGGGCGCCAAGGGCGAAGGACGCTTCGAGCCGGTCGCCTGGGACGCGGCCATCGATGCGATTGCTTCTCATTTGAAGTCGATCGCGGTTCGGAGCGGACCCGAGACGATCTGGCACGGCCATTACACCGGCACCTGCTCGCTGATCGCCGGCGGCTTTCCGCAGCGCTTCCTCAACCGGCTGGGCGCCAGCGAGATCGAACCCGATTCGATCTGCAACGCGGCCGGCCATGCCGCTCTCCAGTACATGTACGGCACCAGCGTCGAGGGCTTCGACCCGCGCATGGCGAAGGATGCGGCGGCGGTCGTGATCTGGGGCGCCAACCCCTCCGCCTCGGCGCCGCACCAGCACAAGCACTGGATCCGCGAGACCGCGGCCAGGATCATCGTGGTCGATCCGGTGAAGCACCCGACCGCGGCGGCGGCGCATCTCCATCTCCAGCCCTTCCCCGGCAGCGACGCGGCGCTCGCTTTCGCCGTCGCCCACGTCCTGCGGCGCGAGGGCATGATCGACCGTGCCTTCCTCGCCGCGCATGCGATCGGCTGGGAAGAGCTCGAGCCCGAGATCGCGCGCTGCTCGCCGGAATGGGCCGCGCCGGTCACCGGCGTGCCGGCGGTGCAGATCGAGGAAGCGGCGCGCCTGTTCGGCGCCGGCCCGGCGCTGCTCTGGATGGGCCAGGGCCTGCAGCGCCAGCCCAAGGGCGGCAACGTCTTCCGCGCCGTCGCCATGCTCTCGGCGCTGAAGGGCGACTTCGCCAAGCCCGGCGCCGGCTTCCTGTTCCTCAACGGCGGCGGCCGGCGCGGCCTCGACGGCGACTACGTGGAGGCGCCGCAGCTCCGCGCCGGCAAGAAGCGGACGGCCAGCCACATGGATCTGGTGGAACTGCTCTCCGATGCCGACCGGGCGAAGGCGCTGATCACCTGGAACATCAACCTCGCCGCTTCCAACCCGCGGCAGGCCGAGCTGCATCGCGTCCTGAAGCGCGACGATCTGTTTCACGTCGCCATCGACTGCTTCGCCACCGACACGATCGACTTCGCCGATTTCGTGCTCCCGGCCGCGAGCTTCCTGGAGTTCGACGACATGGTGTCGCCGTATTTCCACCTCTCGCTCTCGGCCCAGGCCAAGGCGACCGAGCCGATCGGCGAATCGCTGCCGAACCAGGAGATCTTCCGGCGCCTGGCGGCTGCCATGGGCTTCACCGAGCCCGAGTTGTTCGAGGATGACGCTGCCATCCTCGACACCCTGGCGCGGCAGGCGGGGCTGCCGGATTTCGCCGCGCTGAAGGCCAAGGCCACGGTCGATCTCTTCGCCGATCCGGTGCCGCTCTTCGCCGATCTCGTCTTCCCGACGCCCTCGGGCAAGATCGAGCTGAAGAGTGCGCGCGCCGCGGCCGACGGACATCCGCCGCTGCCTTTGCCGCATGCCGACGCGCGGCCGCCCGGCCATCGGTTCCGCCTGCTTTCGCCGGCGTCGCCCTGGTTGATGAACAGCTCCTATCACGAGGATGCCAAGATCGCCGAGAAGGTCGGGCCGGAGACCGTGCTGCTCAACCCGGCCGATGCGACCGAGCTCTCCTTGCTGCCGGGCGATCTCGTCTCGGTGCGGAACGCAACCGGCCGCCTCACGATGAAGGCCGAGATCGGCGAGATCGTGCCCCGCGGCGTGGCGCTCGCGCATAAGAGCCGCTGGCCGAAGCTGCTGCCGGGCCATCTCAACGTCAACGCCCTCAACCCCGGCGACAAGACCGACATGGCCGAGAGCAGCGCCGTGCACGGCGTCGAGGTCGAGGTCGTCCGCGCCTGACCGCGAGAGCCCGCGCCGCGCCGCGCCGGAACGCGGGGGAGCAGCGGCCCCGGGATCCGTCAAGTCAACCCGGCTCTGCTCCGGCGCCGGCGCGTTTCCCCGAGGTCCTGCGCGGTGTGCCAGACCACGACCGCGAAGACGATGGCGCCGCCGATGAAGGTCGCGTTCGCCGGGCGCTCGGCGAAGAGCAGCCAGACCCAGAGCGGCGCGAAGGCGATCTCCAAGGTGCCGATCAGCGCCGCCTCGGCCGAGGCGATCCGCCGCGCGCCGTAGACGAACAGGAAGAGCGCCACGGCGAAGTTCGTGAGGCCGAAGCCCGCCAGCACCGACCAGTTGCGCAGGTCGAGCGCGAGCGGCGCGCTCAGCGGCGCGAAGATCAGCGTGGTCGCGAAGGCGCTGACGATGGTGGTCGGCAGCAGCGGCAGGTCCTGGCGCGCCCGCGGGATGACGATGATGAAGGCGAAGGACACGGTCATGCCGATCGCCATCAGGTCGCCGAGGAGATGGCCGCCGCCGATCGACCCGGCGACGATCACGCCGACGCCGGCCAGCGACACCAGGCCGGCGATGACGGTCCGCGGCTTCATCCTCTCCCGGAGCAGCCACCAGGCGAGGCCCGCCGCCAGGAAGGGCGAAGTCGCGTAGATCACCGTGACATTGGCGACCGAGGTGAAATAGAGGCCGCCCACCGTGCAGGCCTGGCAGATCACCTGGCAGAGGATGAAGAGGATGCCCGGCCGCCCGATCGCACCCAGCATCCGGAGCGAGCCGCGGCCGTTCAGCCACACATAGGGGATGACCAGGAACAAGCCGCCGAAGAACGAGCGCCAGGCGATCGCGGTCCAGATGTCGGTGGTCAGCAGCCGGGTGAAGACGCCGCTGAAGCTCCAGGCCAGGGTCGCCAGGAACACGGTGCCGATGCCGGCAACATAGGCGTTGCCTTCACCGCCGGTCGCCTCGACGACGCGCGGATCCGCAGCCAACGCACCCGCCGAGTCCTCCGGGCTCCCCATGGCGATACTGTCGCCGGGGGGCCGCGCCGGGACCAACGGAAAATACGCGTGCGACCCGTGCGCTAGATGGAGTTGCGCTTCATCGCGTTCTTTGCCAGCTCGAGGTTCAGCCTGGCATTGGGATAGAGCGGATCGATCTCCAGCACCCGCTGGAACGCATCGACCGCGGCCTCGTCCCGCCCCAGCTTCATGTTGGTGAGGCCGAGGCCGGAGAGCGCGCCGAAATGCCGGGGCTCCAGTGCCAGCGTCCGGTCGATATCGGCCAGCGCCTTCTCGTAATCGCCCATCAAGTAGTAGACGGTGGCCCGCTTGTTCCAGCCTTCGGCGAAATTCGGCTTCTCGGCCGTGATGGTGTCGAGGTCCTTCAGCGCCGCCTGGAAGTCGTTGCGGTCCATGGCGTCGGAGCTCTGCACCATGAGCTTGTCGAGCGCCGGGTCCCCGGTCTCCGCCCAGACCGACCAGATCTTGTCCTCGATCGCGCCGGCCTCGTCCGGGCTGGTCGTGGTCTTCAGGAACTGGAAGAGCTTCGGCAGGCTCGGATCGCGCTGGTCCGCAGCGGCCCCGGGCGCGAGCGCGGTTCCGACGAGGCCGGCCAGCAGCGCCGACCGCAGGAGCAGGTGTCGCATCTCAGATCGATTTCCGTTTCAGGAGGTCATTGACGATGGCGAGGTTCATCCGCGCGCTGGCGCTCTGGGGATCGATGTCGAGGACGCGCTGGAACGCGTCCGCCGCCGCCTCGTCGCGGTCGAGCTGCATGTTGACCAGGCCGAGCCCCGAGAGCGCCCCGATATGCCGGGGCTCGAGCTCCAGCGTGCGGTCGATGTCCGAAAGCGAATGCCGATAGTCGCCCATGAGGTAATAGAGCGTCGCCCGCTTGTTCCAGCCTTCGGCGAAATCCGGCTTCTGCTGGATGATGGCGTTGAAGCTCTGCATCGCCGACGGGTAATCCTGGTTGCTCATCGCGGCCGAGCCCTGCGCCATCAGCTTGTCGATCGCCGGATCGCCCGCCTGCAGCCAGATGGTCCAGATCCTGGCCTTGATGGCATCGGCCTCGTCCGTGGATGATGCCTTCTTCAGGGCATCGAACAATCCGGGAAGACGCGTATCCTTCTGGTCGGCCCATGCCGCCGCACAGCCGAAGATCAGGATCGAAGCGGCCAAGGCGGCCGCCGTCACAGACTTCCCCACCAGGGCGCTTCCCCCAGGGTTTTCCAAGGCTCCAGCATACCCCTGGCCGGGCCGGGCTTCAGCGCCTAATCTCGCCGCCTCGCAGATAAGTGAGTGGACGATGGCCGTCAGGAATCCCTCTGCGCGCTTCTTCCCGGAGAGCTTCGCCGGCGGCCGGGCCCGGTTCCGGGAGGCGGCGCAGGCCGCAGGCGCCCGGCTCTCGAGCCACGCCAATCCCGCCAAGGGGCCGTCCGGCGGGGACCTGAGCACCGAAACCGCCTGGTTCGGGCCGTCCGATGCCGGTCGATTACTTCTATGCATGGCCGGCACCCATGGCGCCGAGGGATTCGCCGGCTCGGGCATCCAGACCGGCTGGCTGGAGAGCGGGCTATTCACACGGCTCCCCGGCGATACCGCCGTGCTGCTGATCCACGCCATCAATCCCTACGGCTTCGCCTGGGCGCGGCGGGTCAACGAGGACAATATCGACCTCAACCGCAACTTCATCGACCACGCCGGGCCTGCGCCGGACAGCCCGCGCTACCGCCTGCTCCGCGACGCGATCTGTCCCAGGGAATGGTCGACGACGAGCGAGGCCGGCGTGAGGCAACGCTTCGCCGCCTATGCCGCCGAGCACGGCGCCATGGCGCTGCAGGAGGCGATCATGCACGGCCAGTATTTCGACGCCGAAGGCGTGTGCTACGGCGGAAAGGCCGACAGCTGGTCGAACCGCACCCTGCGCGCGATCCTGGCGCCCCATGCCGCCCATGTACGGAAGTTCGCCTTCATCGACCTCCATACCGGTCTCGGGCCCTACGGCTACGGCGAGATCATCTCCAACCATCTGGCCGGCGATTCCGGCAACGGGCGCGTCCGTCAGTGGTACGGCGCCGAGGCCACGTCCACCGACGACGGCAGCTCGACCTCGACCGTGATCAGCGGCGACACCCATATCGGCGTCCAGCAGTCGCTGCCCAACGCCGAGGGAACCGGCATCACGCTCGAATACGGGACGGTGCCGGTCGGCGACATGATGAACGCGATCCGCGCCGACAACTGGCTGCACGTGCACGGCGACATCGCGAGCGCGCAGGGCCGCGCAATCAAGGCCGAGATTCGCGCCGCCTTCTATCCGGAGAAGGACGACTGGAAGGACATGGTCTTCGACCGCGCGGTCGACGTCCTCGACCGGACGATGAAGGGACTGGCGGACGCCTGACGCGTCTTCTCCGAATCCCGGAAAGCCAATTCGCCCGGCGCGCAAATCCGGGCCGGTCGCGGGAACGCGCTCTTCCGGGTCCGGTTGAGCCGATACCACTTTGCGCCTTCGTCGCCTCGGCTCGACCCGCGACGGAGGAGCATCCAGGCACCGAAGAAACCGGAGAGAAATCCCCATGAAGAACCTTCGTACACTCGCACTCACCGCGGTTTCGAGCGGGCTGATCGCCATCGGATCGAGCATGGCGATCGCCCAGACCGTCAACAACTACGACAACACTTCGCCGGGCGAGAGCGGCCACGGCATGGGCTGCTCGAATGCCCAGACCTCGGCGGGCGGCGGCGGCGCTGCCGGCGACACCAACTGCATGGGCAATGCCAGCAAGACGATCAACGGCGACGGCACCTACAACACCACCCCGGGCACGGTCGATCCGAGCACGTCAAACAGCAACGTGATCACCACCAACCCGGACAACTCGACCAGCGGCGAGACCGGCCACGGGCTCGGCTGCTCCAACGGCCAGACCGCGGGCAGCGGCAACGGCACGATGAACGGCGGCACCGGCACCAACTGTCAGAACACCTCGAACTGACGCTTGGCATGTCCGCCGCGACGGCCCTCGCGTCATCCCGCGAGGGCCGTTTCGCGTCGGCTCCTCTCGGCGCGGCGGCGGATCAGGCCGCGCCTATCTCGCGCGGCCTGGGTCCGCCGGTCGCCCAGTCCAGGAGCTCGACGGTATGGACGATGGGCACCGGCAGCGCGCCGGCGAGCTGCTGCATGCAGCCGATATTGCCGGTCGCCACCAGATCCGGCGCGACGCCGACGATGTTGGCCGCCTTGCGCTCGCGCAGGCGCCCGGCGATCTCCGGCTGCAGCAGGTTGTAGGTGCCGGCCGAGCCGCAGCACAGATGTCCCTCCGGGATCTCGGCGAGCTCGAAGCCCGCGGCGCGCAGCAAGTCTCGCGGCGGATCGACGATCCGCTGGCCATGCTGCATCGAACAGGCGGAATGATAGGCGAGCCTGAGCTTCGGCACGGCGGCTTTCGCCCCGATCCCGCCGATCTCGGCCAGATACTCGGTGACGTCGCGCGCCTTGGCGCTGATCTCCTCCGCCGCGGCCTTGATGTCGGGCACGGTGCGGAACATGAAGCCGTAATCCTTGATCGTCGTGCCGCAGCCCGAGGCGGTGATGACGACGGCGTCCAGTCCGCCGCCTTTGATCTCGCGCTGCCAGGCCTCGATATTGGCCCGCGCCAGGTCATGCGACTGGCCGGTGTAGCCCATGTGATGCCCGAGCGCGCCGCAGCAGCCCGCGCCTTCCGCCACGACCACCTCGACGCCCAGCCGGTTCAGCAGGCGGATCGCCGCCGCATTGATCTCGGGCCGGATCACGGATTGCACGCAGCCGGCGAGCAGGGCCACGCGGCCCCGCCGCTTCCCTTCCGCCGGCCAGACACCGGGCCGATCGGTCTTCGCCGCCGCCTTGGGCATGCCGGGCGCCAGCGCCAGCGCGTGCCCCAAGCGCTTCGGCAGCCAGTTCGCGCCGCCGAGCGCGCGCGCGGCCGCCGCACCGGCCAGCAGCAGGCGGAACAGCCCCGGCCGCGGCAGGACGAAGGCCAGCGCCCGGCGATACCAGGCCTCCGCCGCAGGCCGCTTGAAAGTGCGCGCCACGTGCTCGCGGCCGTGATCGACCAGGTGCATGTAATGCACGCCGGAGGGACAGGTCGTCATGCAGCTCAGGCAGGAGAGGCAGCGATCGATATGCCTGGCATCGGCCGCGGTCGCGGCGCGGCCTTCCTCGAACATCTGCTTCATGAGGTAGATGCGGCCGCGCGGGCTGTCGAGCTCGTCGCCGAGCAGCACGTAGGTCGGGCAGGTCGCGGTGCAGAACCCGCAATGCACGCAGGCCCGCAGGATCTTCTCCGATTCCGCCGTGTCGGGATCGGCGAGCTGGGCGAGGCTGAAATTGGTCTGCATGTCAGATGCCTTCGACCATCCGTCCGGGATCGAGGACGCCGTCCGGGTCGAAGGCCTGCTTCACCCGTTGCATCAGCGCCGGCGAGCCCTCGACCTCGAAGACCGGCTCCTTGCGCCGCACCTCTTCCGGAGCCCGGATCAGCGTCGCATGGCCGCCGCACCGGGCGAGCGCGCCGCGCACCTTCCCGGCATTGGCGCCGTGCTCGAGAGGCAGCGAGAGCCAGATCAGCCCGCCGCCCCAATCGAGGTAGAAATCGCTGCCCTGCACCTCGATCGCGAAGCCGGCGGCGATGCCGGGCCCATGGCTCGGCGGCACCGAGACGCGCCAGAGGATGTTCTCGCCGTCGAAGAAGCCGGCGACGTCGCGGATCTCGCGCCAAAGGACCGCCGAGTTCGCGCTGTGCAGCTCCTCGTTCTCGCCGCCGAGATCGCGCCGCAGCGCCGCGCAATGATGCGCGGAAGACGGGCCCGAGCCTTCGACGCGCAAGGCGGTGACGCTGCCATGCCCGCCGACGAACTCCGCCTTGGAACGCTGCGCCAGCAGGTTGGGGAGATAGGCCGCGCCGGTCACGTCATAGGCGCCGCCGAGCGCCTTGGTCATCGCCGCGCTGGCAGCGGGTCCGTCGAGGCCGTAGAGCAGGACGGTGCGCGTCTTGTCCGGCCGCGGCAGCGTCTTGACCGTGACTTGGTCCATCAGCGCCAGCGTGCCGAAGGATCCCGCCATCAGCTTCGGCAGGTCGTAGCCGGTGACGTTCTTCACCACCTGGCCGCCGGCCTTGAAGATCTCGCCCCGGCCGTTCACGCCGGTGAAGCCGAGGAAGTGGTCGCGCGCGGCACCCGCCGCGAAGCGCCGGGGCCCGGCGAGATTGGTGGCGAGCACCCCGCCCAGCGTGTCGCCGCGCGGACTGCCCGCGGCATCGGCCGAATAGAGCGCGGTGAAATCCGGCGGCTCGAAAGCGAGGTGCTGGCCGCGCTCGGCCAGCGCCACGACGATCTCGCGCATATGCGTGCCCGCGCGGGCGGTCAGCACCAGCTCCTCCGGATGATAAGAGAGGATGCCCGACATCGCCGCGGTCGTGACCTGCCGGTCCGCCGCGACCGGGCGGCCGAAGCCGCGCTTCGTCCCGGCGCCCAGGATCTCCAGCGGCGTCTTCGCCGCCGCCGCCGCGCGCACGATCCCGGCGGCCTCCTCGAGCGAGGCTGGGCTCAACAGGTCCATGTCAGAACCGGGGAAGCTCGGGATGCGGCAGGCTGCCGCCATGCACATGCATGCGCCCGAGCTCGGCGCAGCGGTGGAGCGTCGGGAACACCTTGCCCGGGTTGAGCAGCAGCTCGGGATCGAAGGCGCATTTCAGCCGCTGCTGCTGCGCCAGGTCGATCTCGGAGAACATGGTGGGCATCAGGTCGCGCTTCTCGACGCCGACGCCGTGCTCGCCGGTCAGGACGCCGCCCACCTCGACGCAGAGCTTGAGGATGTCCGCGCCGAACTCTTCCGCGGCCGCGAGCTCGCCGGGCTTGTTGGCGTCGTAGAGGATCAGCGGATGCAGATTGCCGTCGCCGGCATGGAACACGTTGGCCACGCGCAGGCCGTGCTGCTTCGAGAGCGCCGCCATCCGCTTCAGCACCTCCGGCAGGCGGCGGCGCGGGATCGTGCCGTCCATGCAGAAATAGTCCGGCGAGATCCGGCCGACCGCGGGGAAGGCGGCCTTGCGGCCGGCCCAGATCTTCAGGCGCTCGGCCTCGTCGCGGCTGACGCGGAGCCCGGTCGCGCCGTTCGCCGTGCAGATCGCCTCCACCTTCTGCAGCAGGTGGTCGCATTCGATGGTCGGCCCGTCGAGCTCGACGATCAGCAGCGCCTCGGCGTCCAGCGGATAGCCGGCATGGACGAAATCCTCGGCGGCGTGGATCGCCGGGCGGTCCATCATCTCCATGCCGGCGGGAATGATGCCGGCGCCGATGATCGCGGCGACCGCCGCCCCCGCCTGCTCGTTGCTGGGAAAGCCGGCGACCAGCGCCTTCGCCGTCTCCGGCCGGCGCAGCAGGCGCACCGTCACCTCGGTCACCACGCCGAGCAGCCCCTCCGACCCGGTCAGCACGCCCATCAGGTCGTAGCCCGCCGGATCGAGATGCTTGCCGCCGAGACGGATCACCTCGCCCTCGATGGTCACGAACTCCAGCCCCAGCAGGTTGTTGGTGGTGAGCCCGTATTTGAGGCAATGCACGCCGCCGGAGTTCTCCGCGACGTTGCCGCCGATCGAGCAGGCGATCTGGCTCGAAGGATCGGGCGCGTAATAGAAGCCCGCCGCCATCGCGGCGTGGCTGATCGCGAGATTGGTGACGCCCGGCTGCACCACGGCGCAGCGATTGGCGATGTCGATCTCGAGGATCCGGTTGAGCTTGCCGAGGCCCAGCAGCACGCCGTCGGCCAGCGGCAGCGCGCCGCCCGAGAGCGAGGTGCCGGCGCCGCGCGGCACCACCTTCAACCCGTGCTCCGCGCAGAAGCGCAGCACGGTCGCGACCTCCGAAGTCGAGCGCGGCAGGGCGACGAAGAGCGGCGGCTGCCGATAGGCGGTGAGGCCGTCGGTCTCGTAGGCCCTGAGCGCCACCGCATCGGTGATCAGTCCGTCGGTGCCGAGCCGTTGCGTCAGCGCGGCGGCGAGCTGCTGCTTCCCGGCAATGGTCTTCTGATCGGGTTCGGGCATTTGCATGGCGGCACTATTGCGCGAACGCCGCGCGCCGTGAAGCCGTGCAACACCGAATCCCCAAAACGAAACCGCGCGGGGGTCGCCCGCGCGGTCGTACGAAACTCGGTCTGGCCCCCGGAGGGTTATCCCACCGGAGGGTTACCCCAGAGGGTTACCCTTGGCGGGCCTTGAAACGCGGGTTGGTCTTGTTGATCACATAGACCCGGCCGCGGCGGCGGACGATGCGGCAATCCTTGTGCCGCGTCTTGGCCGACTTCAGCGAGTGAATGACCTTCATGGCCGGTATCCTTTAAGCTCGAAAGGCGGCGGAACATACTGGGGCGGGCGGCTCCTGTCAATTACCGGAGTCCTCGGCCCAACATATTGATATAACAAGGCTAATCAGCCTTGGCGCTGCCGCCCATCTTGATGCCGTAGTAGCGTCGGAGCTGCAAGACCCCGGAATCCAGGGCCGCCACCCGGCGGGTCCAGAGCCCCACCTCGGCCACCGCCTCCTCCGGATGGGCCTTGGCGCAGGCCAGGCCCGGCGCATCGCTGGTGAAGTTCACCCAGGCGTCGATGATCGCGGCGCGGTAGCTGGCGGTCTGGTCTTCGTCCACCCGGACGTCGATCTTCAGCGCCTTGAACTGCTTCAGGTAGTCGTCGTTGAGCCAGAAGCTGCTGCCCGGCGCGGCGGCGAATTCCTGGAGCCGCGGATCGTCGGCGGCGACATCCGGCGCGCGCACGAAATCGGTGATCGAGCACTGGCCGCGCATCTTCAGCGCGCGCTCGAACAGGCTCAGCAGCTTCTCCTTCTCCGCCACGCGATAGAGCGAGGCATGGGAGAATATGCAGTCATAGCTGGTCGGCTTCGGCTGGAATTCCGGGGCGCGATACGGCTTGATCTCCGCTTTCTTCGCGCCCTTCCGCAGCGAGAGCTCCTGCGCCGCCTCGGCCATCTCCGGGTCGCGCTCGAAGCCCTGCACCCAGACGCCGAACTCGCCGCTGACGGCGCGGGTCCCGCCGCCGAGCCCGGCGCCGAAATCCATCACCGTCATGCTGGGGTTGAGCCCGAAGGGCTTCACCATGGTCAGGATGAACCCCGCCCCGCCCGGCTGGGTGAAGCCCTCGCCCCAGAGCTGCTGTGCCACCTTGGTCGCGGGCCGGTCGAGCAGCGGCAGGTCCGGCGGCGGCTCGGCCGCGGCGGCCGAGGCCCCGGCCGGCGCCGGCGCCGGCGGCACCGCGGGCAGGTCATAGCCTTCCCACCAGGCCTTGAAACGGACCTTGAAGGACGGCTTCGGCTGCTGCGCCAGGCCTTGGGGAGACGCTCCCATGGACGCCCTATTGCACCGCTTGACGGAGGATAGGTTTAAAGACCGCCCACTATATTCGTGCCCTGGTTAACGAAAGCTTCTATCTTCCCTCCGCCCCGACCGGGCAGCTCCCGCGGCAAACGCCCTTAAGTCTTTTCAGATCAGAGCTTTCCTCATGACCACCGACTGCGATTTCCTGGTGATCGGCGCCGGCGTTTCCGGCGCCGCCGCGGCCTATGAGCTGGCCGCCCATGGCAGCGTCCTCCTGCTGGAGATGGAGGACCAGCCCGGTCATCACAGCACCGGCCGCTCGGCGGCCCTCTACACGCCGAATTACGGGCCGGGTGCCGTGCGCCAGATCTGCCAGGCGGCCTATCCGTTCTTCCGCGACCCGCCGCCGGGCTTCGCCGAGCACCCGCTGCTTTCGCCGCGCGGCGCCCTCACGCTCACCATCGAGGATCCGGACCACGCCGCGGATCCGCTGCTCGCCGACGCCACGCCGGAGCACCCGATCGAGGAGATCGCGCTCGAGCGCGCGCTCGCGCTCTGCCCGCTGCTCCGCCCCGGCATCTTCCGCCGCGCGCTCTTCGAGCCGGGCGTCATGGACATGGATGCGGCGGCGATCCATCAGGGCTTCCTGCGCGGCCTCAAGGCCCGCGGCGGCAAGCTCCTCGTCTCCGCCGCGGTCGAGAGTCTCGAGCGCAGCGCCGGCATCTGGACCGTCGTCACCCGCGCCGGCCGCTTCCGCGCCCCGGTCGTGGTCAACGCGGCCGGCGCCTGGGCCGAACGGGTCGGCCGTCTCGCCGGCGCGACGCGCATCGGCCTGCAGCCGAAATTGCGCACCGCGATCCTGATCGAGGCGCCGCCGGCATTCTGCGCCCCCGGCGTGCCGGTTGCCGAGGTGCTCGACACCTGGACCTACTTCAAGCCCGAGGCGGGCCGGATCATGGCATCGCCCGGCGACGAGACGCCGGTCGAGCCGATGGACGCCTATCCCGACGACATGGTGGTGGCCGAGCTCGCCGACTACCTCGAGCGGCACACGCTGCTGAAGGTCGGGCGCATCCTCAAGAGCTGGGCGGGGCTGCGCTCCTTCGTCGACGACCACTGCCCGGTCGTGGGCTTCGACTCCGCCGCCCAGGGGTTCTTCTGGCTCTGCGGCCAGGGCGGCTACGGGATCATGATGTCGCCGGTGCTGGGCCGCGCCGCGGCCGAGCTCGTCACGCGCGACCGCCTGCCCGACGATCTGGCCGCGCGTGGCGTGAATGCGGGGGCACTCAGTCCGAACCGGCTCGCCGGCACCGTATAAGGCCATGATAGGGACCGAGTGGTTAATGCTTAATCCGCTTGGCGCGATTCAGGGCCCGTGGCACGATGCGCCGCGTCGGCGAGGGGTCGGACCCCGATTCGCCGGCGGTGTCGATTCCGATCGGCGCTGCGGCCGGGCCGTTCGAGGGACGGGAGCCGAAATCCAGGTGGGGAAGAGTTGATGTCCGAGGAGCGGAAGAACGCGCGCACGGCCGATCGCCGTCAGGATCCGCGTTTCGTCGTCAATCTGCCGGCGCATGTGACGATCCGCGGCGACCGCGTTCTGTGCAAGCTGATCGACATCTCGGAGCACGGCGCGCTGGTCGAGACCTCCGGGCCGGTCCATGTCGGCGACAAGGTCTCGCTCGATCTGCCGAAGATCGGCCCGACCATCGCCACGGTGCTCCGCATCACGCCGACCCACATGGCGATGATCTTCCCCGGCGCGGTGGTGATCTCCTCGCTGGTCCCGAAAGAGTGACGTTCAGCGCGGCGCCGACGCGCCGCGCACCATCTCCGCGACCTCGTACTCGCTGAACTCCTGGCTGTCCGGCAGCTCCAGATGCAGGAGATCGGACTGGCGATTGACCACGATCACCTCGCGGCGCTCCAGGTAGGGCTGCGGCAGGATGTGCAGCCGGCTGCCGATGTCGAGCCCCGCGGTGGTGGGCGACTGCACGCAGGCGCCGCGACGCGAGACGTTGCAGTAGTGGGTGACCGCGACCGTGCGGCGCGCTTCGGCGTCGTCGAACACCAGGATCGCGGCGCCGTCGAATCTGAAGCGCGGATGACGTCGTTGCTCCGGCCGGTCCATCGCCCCTCGCGCCTTCGCCCCTCGCGGTTGGCCGGCGCTGCTCGCCGGCGCCGACGAGGCGACTTATAGGACCGAGTTCGCGCCGCTGCAATCGACGAATGCAGGTTCCTATTGTCGGACGCCGCCCCGTGGCGTTAACGTGGCTGGCGGAATACCGGGGGAGCCATCGTTATGGCGGATTCCGATTTGTCCGACGTGCTGCTCATCGAGGACACCTTGTCGATGGCGCGCGTCTATCTGGAGTACCTGAAGCGCGGCCCGTTCCGGGCGCGCCACTGCATGACGGGACGCGAGGCGCTCGCCGAGATCGAGCGCAATCCGACGGATGCCGTGCTGCTCGACCTGCGCCTCCCCGACATGGACGGGCTCGACGTGCTCAAGCACATCCGCGCGCGCAAGTTCCCGGCGGCCGTCGTCGTCATCACCGCCGACGGCTCGCTCAATCGCGCGATCGAGGCGATGCGCGAGGGCGCGCTGGACTTCCTGGTGAAGCCGTTCAACGCCGACCGGCTGCTGATCACGCTCAACAACGTGCTGGAGCGCCAGCGCCTGAACTCCATGGTCGAGAGCCTGAGCGGCCGCGCCAACGGCGCCAGCTCGATCCAGCCGCTCCACGTCATGGAGCGGCGCGCCATCGAGCAGGCGATCCGCGCCTGCGACGGCAACGTGGTGCGCGCCGCCGCGCTGCTCCAGGTCAGCGCCTCGACGATCTACCGCAAGCTCGCGACCTGGGAGAGCGCACCGGGCGAGGGCTCGCCGGCCAAAGACGCGCCGGCGGCGCCGATCCACGCCTGATCAGGCATCGAGCGCGCGCAGCGCGGCGTCCAGCTCGCCGAGCTCTCCCGCGATCATCCGCTCCAGCCGCGCGACCAGCGCCGCCGCGTCGTCGGGCCGCACCGCGTCCGCGGCGCGTTCCAGCGCATAGGCCGCCTCGGCCATATCCACGAGCCCGAAGCTCGCCGTCGCGTGCTTCAGCGAATGCGCCTGCCGTCCGAGCTCGCGCCAGTCCTGCGCCGCCAGCAGGCGCCGCATCTCCTTGACCGCATCGCGGGTCTCGGCCTCGAACAGGCGCGCCAGGCGCTGGAACGCCGCCCCGCCGACATCCGCGATCATCTGCTCGATCGGGCGCCGGTCGAGGGGCATCGGTCAGTAACCGGCCGAGATCGCGAAGTCGAAGTTGATCACCGCGCCGGTCAGCGCGGTCAGCTTCGGCGAGGCCGCCATGAACACGAGCTCGCCGATCTCCTCCGGCTTGATGAAGCGCTGGCGCGCGCCCTGCGGATACTTGTCCCTGAGGGCCTGCAGGTAGCCTTCCGGATCGCCGTTGCCGAAAGCGCTCGCCTGATAGGCCAGCATCGGCGTTTCCACGTCGCCCGGGCAGATCGACAGCGCCCCGACGCCGCGCGGCGCGAGCTCCAGCGCCAGCGCCTTGGTCAGGATCACGACGCCGCCCTTCGAGGCGCAATAGATCGAGGCGCCGGCATTGCCGGTCACGCCGGCATCCGAAGCGATGTTGATGATGACGCCGCCGGTCTTCTCCAGATGCGGGATCGCGTAGCGGGCGGCGAAGAACACGCCCTTCAGGTTGACGTCGATCACCTTGTCCCATTCGGCCTCGGTCGCCGCGTCGGCCGGGCCTTCGGTCCAGACGCCGGCGCCCGCCACCAGCACGTCCAGCCGGCCGAACCTCGCCACCGTCTCGTTCACCATGCGCTCGCAATCGGCGACCTTGGCGACGTCGGTCTGGATGCCGATCAGGTTGCCGCCTTTCGGATCGAGATCGGCGCGGGCCTTTTCCAGACGCGCCGCATCGAAATCGGCGATCGCCACCTTGGCGTCCGCCTCGAGAAAGCGCGCGGCGATGGCGCGGCCCATGCCGCCGCCGCCGCCGGTGATCAGGACCACGCGCTCATTGCTCATTCTGCACCTTTGATTTCCTGGATGATGTTGCCGCCATCGACGACGATGAGCTGGCCGTTGACGTAGCTCGCCCCTTCGCTGGCGAGGAAGAGCGCGACCGCGCCGATCTCCTCCGGCCGGCCGGAGCGCCCCGCCGGCGTGGCGCGCCCGGCGCGCCGTTCGGCCGCGGTCGACGAACCGGTGTCGATCCAGCCCGGCGCGATCGCATTGGCGGTGATGCCGCGCCGGGCGAGCTCCAGCGCCAGCGAACGCGTATAGCCCGTCATCGCCGCCTTTGCCGTGCCGTAGGCACCGCCGTTCGGGAAGGTCACCAGCGGTCCGCTGACCGACGAGATGTTGACGATGCGCCCGTACTTCCTCTTCAGCATCAGCGGGATCGCCGCGCGCGTCACGAAGAAGCAGGTGTCGAGGTTGATGGCCAGCGTGCGCCGCCATTCCTGGTCGCCGATCTTCTCCACCGGCGAGGCCTTGCCGGCGCGCCCGGTCTGCAGCATGCCGGCATTGTTGACCAGGATGTCGAGCCCGCCGAACCGCTGCTTCACCGCGGCGACCAGCGCCCTGGCCTGCCGGTCGTCGCTGAGATCGGCGGTGAATGCCGCCTTCATCGCGTCATCGGCCGGCAGCTCCTCCAGCCGATCGAAGATGCGCCTGGTGGTCGAGGTGATCGCGACCTTGGCGCCCGCGGCAGCCAGCAGCTTCGCCGCCGCGAAGCCGATGCCGTTGGGGGCGCCGGCGCCGGTCACCAGCGCGATCCGCCCTCGGACTCCCATCGCGATGCCGCCGGCGGCATCCATACCCTTCTGCTTCATGATTTCCCGTCTGGTAGGCGGAGGCGAATTTGCCGCGTTTGCATCATGCTTGGCTGACGAGAAGCTGACCACCCCCTTGCAGACACCCCGGGGCATCCGCTATGACATCCGCAGCGGTCGCCGGACCGGTTCCTCGCATCCGGTAGGCCTCCGTCGCGCCGTGCATGCGGTACATAGTCCATATGTAGCCCCGGCGCGCTCTCCTCCACACGCAGATTTCGTGAGCGGCGCCGCGGTGGAGGTGCTGTCTTGCAGTCTGCCCAATCCCCGATCTCCGTGCCGGGAATCCCGGCCGGCGCCGTCGAGGCCATGGTGAAGCGCGAGCGCGACCGCTTCCTCCAGGCCAACCCGGTTTCCGCCAGGCTCGCCGAGCAGGCCAGGCCCCATTGGCACAACGGCGTGCCGATGCACTGGATGCTCGACTGGTCGACGCCCTTCCCGCTCTTCGCCAAGGAAGCCAAGGGCGCCACGCTGACCGATGTCGACGGCCATCGCTACGACGACTTCTGCCTCGGCGACACCGGGTCGATGTTCGGCCATTCGCCCGAGCCGGTGGTGAAGGCGATCACCGAGCAGGCGCGTCGCGGCCTGACCTACATGCTCTCGACCGAGGACGTGCCGGAGGTCGGCCGCCTGCTCTCCGAGATGTTCGGCCTGCCGCTCTGGCAGGTCGCGACCACCGCGACCGACGCCAACCGCTTCGTCATCCGCTGGTGCCGCGCCATCACCGGGCGGCCGAAGGTGCTGGTGTTCAACGGCTGCTACCACGGCGCGGTCGACGACACCTTCCTGCGCCTGGAGAACGGCAAGCCCGCCAATCGCGCCGGCCTCATGGGCCAGGTCTACGACCTGACCCAGGGCACCGTCGTCGTCGAGTTCAACGACCTCGACGCGCTGGACCAGGCGCTCGCCCAGGGCGACGTCGCCTGCATCCTGGCCGAGCCGGCGCTGACCAACATCGGCATGGTGCTGCCGCAGCCGGGCTATCTCGACGGCATGCAGGCGATCGCCCGCAAGCACGGGACGCTGGTCGTCATCGACGAGACCCACACCATCTCGACCGGCTATGGCGGCTATACCCGCGTCCATGGGCTGAAGCCGGATTTCCTGACGCTCGGCAAGCCGGTCGCGGGCGGCATCCCCTGCTCGGTCTTCGGCAGCACGGCGGAGATCGCCGAGCGCATGCGCAAGGCCGAGGCGGAAGCGGGCCCCGGCTATAGCGGCATCGGCACCACCTTGAGCGCCAACGCGATGCAGCTCCACTGCATGCGCGCCAATCTGAGCGAGGTGATGACCCCCGCCAACTACCGGCACATGCTCGATCTCTCGGAGCGGCTCGCCCGCGGCGTCGAGGCCGAGATCAATCGGCGCAACGTGCCCTGGCATGTCTCCAATGTCGGCGCCCGGGCGGAGTTCGTCTGCGCGCCGACGCGGCCGAAGAACGGCGCCGAGGCCAAGGCCGCGATGCGGCCGCAGCTCGAATTGGCCGTCCATCTCTATCTCTTGAACCGCGGCGTGCTGATCGCGCCCTTCCACAACATGACCCTGGTCTCGCCCGCCACCAGCGCGGCCCAGGTCGATCACCTGGTCGCCACCGTCGGCGCCTGCCTGGACGAGCTCAAGGGGTGAGGATGCGTCGCCCCAGTTCCTGTCTCTGCCCTTCTTCCCCCGTCATCCTCCGCGAAGACGGAGGATCCACGAGTCTGCATCCGTCGCACTAAGGAAACTCGTGGATGGTCGGCCTTCGCGGACCATGACGAGATCTAAAGAGCCACATTGAAAAGCAAGGAACCGCACGATGAACATGTCTCAGAAGCCCCAGGCGTTGGGGGTCGCCTCGATCGAGGAATGCGATGCCTTCCTCCAGGCCAATCCGCAGATCGAGAACGTGCAGATCTTCTTCGTGAACCAGTCCGGCGTGCCGCGCGGCAAGAACCTCCGCCGCCGCGACATCCGCCCGGTCTTCGAATACGCCCGCATGATCCCGGGCACCATGCTGGCGCTGGACATCACCGGCGCCGATGTCGAGGAAAGCGGCTTCGTGATGAGCGACGGCGACGCCGACCGCCTCGGCCGCCCGGTGCCGGGCACCTTCGCGCCCGCCCCCTGGCTCGGCGACGATTTCGCCCAGGTGATGCTCTCGGTCTACGAACTCGACGGCACGCCCTGCGACGTCGATCCGCGCCACGTGCTGAAGCGCGTCATCGACCGCTTCAGGGAGTTCGACCTGACGCCGGTCGTCGCCTGCGAGCTGGAGTTCTACGTCATCGACAAGAAGATCCCGGAAGGCGGCGGACGCCAGGGCCCGGCGGCCCCGACCAGCGGGCATCGCGCCAAGGACATCCAGGTCTATGGCCTGCGCGAGCTCGACGACTTCCAGCCCTTCCTCGACGACGTCTACAGGTTCGGCGAGGCGGCCGGCCTGCCGCTGGAATCCGCGATCGCCGAGAACGCGCCGGCGCAGCTCGAGGTCGGCCTGCGGCACCGCGCCGACGCTTTGCGCGCGACCGACGAGGCGCAGATCTTCAAGCGCGTGGTGAAGGGCGCCGCGCTCCGCCACGGCTTCGAGGCCACCTTCATGGCCAAGCCGCATAACGGCCTCGCCGGCAGCGGCCAGCATCTCCATGTCAGCCTGGTCGACCGCGACGGCAAGAACGTCTTCGCCAGCGACGATCCCCTGGGCAGCCCGCTGCTGCGCCATGCGATCGGCGGCATGGGCGCGCTGCTGGAAGAGTCGATGGCGATCTTCGCGCCCAACGCCAACTCCTATAAGCGGTTCCAGGCCAATCTCTATGCGCCCGTGGCGCCGACCTGGGGCGTCAACAACCGGACCGTCGGCTTCCGCGTGACGGCCGGCCCCGCCTCGTCGCGGCATATCGAGCACCGCATCTGCGGCGCCGACGCCAATTCCACACTGGCGGTCGCGGCGTTGCTGGCGGCGATCCATCACGGCCTGAAGCACCGCATCGATCCGGGTCCGCCGATCGTCGGCGACGGCTACAAGCAGGCGGCGGAACGCGGCCTGAGCCTGCCGAAACACTGGCTGAAGACGCTCGACGCCTTCGAGGCCTCGGCGCAGATGCGGGATTATCTCGGTCCGCGCTTCCACCAGATGTACACCGCGATCAAGCGTGCCGAGCACGACCGCTTCTACGGCCAGGTCACGGAGCTCGACTACGAGTGGTACCTGCGGAACGCTTGACGGAATTGTGGCGAAGGGAACCCGCCTCGCCTCGGCTTGCTTTAAGCATTTCGATGCGTTAACGACATCTTGTAGCGGTCCATAAGGGCGTGGTAGTTTCTTGGGAAATCAACGCCCTAGAAGGGCGGGAACCCGAGACAGCGGAGCATACGTTGGGTCTCTTTCGCAGCAGAAAGCCGGTTCAGGTCAGTGTCGGCAGCCGCTATCGCGTCGGCGGCTCGCCGCTGATGGTCTGGGAAGTCGCCAACCTGTTTCAGGGCATCGACGGCACACCCTACGCCCACATCTTCTGCGTCGCCGATCCCAGCCGCCGGAAGACGGTGGCGCAGAACGCGCTGGAAGCCGGGAATCAATACGTGCGCCTGCCCGACGCGCACGCGCAGTAGTTTCTCAAGCATCATCGCCACTTGTTCTATCGCCGTGCCGAAGCCCCGTCCGCAGGGGCCTCGGCATCCACGGGTTCGGGGACGATCGCTCCGGGCCTCTCGAGGGGGGAACCATTCATGGCGCGCCGAACGCTGGATCTCGACGACCGTCTCTACGACTACCTGCTGGGGGTGGGCGTCCGCGAGAGCGATCTCCTGAAGGAGCTGCGCAACGAGACGCTGAAGCTGTCGGGCGCCGGCATGCAGATCGGCCCCGACCAGGGAGCCTTCATGCACCTGCTGGTCGGCATGATCGGCGCCACGCGGGCGCTGGAGATCGGCACGTTCACCGGCTATTCCAGCCTCTGCGTTGCGAGCGCCCTGCCCGCCGACGGCAAGCTGATCTGCTGCGACGTCAGCGAGGAATACACCTCGATCGCCCGCAACTACTGGCGCCGCGCGGGTCTCGAAAGCAAGATCGAGCTCCGCCTCGGCCCCGCCGTCGCGACCCTGGACCAGCTCATCGAGGCCAAGGTCCCGCAATTCGACTTCATCTTCATCGACGCCGACAAGACGAACTACCCGAACTACTACGAGCGCGCGCTGCAGCTGGTGCGGACCGGCGGCCTCATCGCGGTCGACAACGTGCTCTGGGGCGGCGACGTCGCCGATCCCTCGGTTGACGACGCCGACACCAACGCGATCCGCGCCTTGAACGACAAGGTCCGTGCCGACGAGCGCGTCACCCTCAGCATGATCCCGCTCGGCGACGGCCTGACGCTGGCCAGGAAGCGGTAGGCGTCAAGGTATTCGCGCGGGTGCCCGCGGCATGAATGCCGTAGCGGAAATCGCCTATCCCGAAGTGACCTCGCCGGTCCTGCGGGCCGGCTATGAATACTGGCTCGGCAAGAAGGGCGAGCGCGCCTTCCCGTCGCGGAGCGATTTCGATCCGATGGTCGAGATCCCGCGGCTCGCGCGCAACCTCATGCTGCTCGACGTCGCGCACGATCCGCTGGACTTCCGCTACCGCCTGATCGGCGCGAACCTGCGCGAGCACATGGGCGAGAACTGGACCGGCCGCCGCTGGTCGGAGATCGAGTTCCAGCGCGCGCCGAACCCGATCTGGCTGCATCACCAATGGGTCGTGGACAACCGCCGGCCGCGCTTCATCCGCCCGAATTATGTCGGGCCGCACCGGGCCTTCATGTTCATCGAATCCGCCGTGCTGCCGCTCGGCGACGCGCCGGAGCGGGTCGATATGCTGATGCTGTTCGTCGACTTCCGCTCGAAGGCCCGACGCTAAAGCTTCGGATCCCCGCGCTCACGGGCAATTGGTCGAGCGTCCGCCCTTGCCGCCGTTGCCGCCCCTGCCCCCGCCACCGCTGCCCCAGGCGAGCTGCATGTCGGCGGCGAACATGATGGCGCCGCCCGGGAGGGAGCCCGCGTCCGAGGCGCGCACCGGGCCTTCCGGCTGAGCCAGGGACGGCATGTTCTGGCAGTCCTGCTGGAGCTGCTTCAGCAGCTCCTGCTGTTGGCGCTGTTGCTCGGCCTGCCGCTGCAGGTCCTGCATCTGCTTCTGCATCGCGTCCCGGTCGGCATTGTCGTAGTCCTTGGCGCCCTGCTGCACCTCGGACGCGCCTTCGCACGCGCAAAGCAGCAACACAGCGCAAGCCGCGGTCATGATCGATCGGACCGACATGGTCGCCCCCGTCCTCGACTCATCAGATCGAAGGGTCGCCGCGGCATCGCGCGGCGGTCGGGGTGCAGGCGTTCCGGGCTGTCGAGAGGCGCGCGGCACGCGGCACCCACTTCTATCTACGAGCGTATGCCCGGCAACCTTTGTGGTCAACGCGCACACCCGGGATCACCTTGACCCGCGGATGTGGGCCGGCGCTAGTTCGAGGAAGGCGCGCTCGGGTAATCGACCTTGTCGCCTTCCTTGATGCCGAGCGCCGCCGCGGTGCCGCCCTTCACTTCCAGCACGGCCTTGACCGGCGCGTTGGAGGGAATCGGCGTCTCATCGAGGGGAACCGCGTTGGGCGCGATGCGCACGATGCTGCCATCGGCTCTGAGGAACAGCATGTCGAGCGGGATCAGCGTGTTCTTCATCCAGAACGCTACCGGCTGCTCGTCGGGATAGAGGAACAGCATCCCGGCATTGGGGGCGAGGGTCTTGCGGAACATCAGGCCCTGCTCGCGTTCGGCCGGGGTGGTGGCGAGCTCGACCTCGAACTTATAGGCGCTGCCCCCGGCATGGATGATCAGCGGCGCCGCGGCGGCCGGCCCGGCCCAGAGCAGAACAGCCAGGAGAAGCAGCCGCTTAACGGTGGCCTTGCAGCGCGGCAGGATCGCCTCCATTTGATTCTCCCGGACGTCAATGCCAAGCCCCGCGGGAAAGATCAACCGGCCAATCGCCACCCCTCATGCGCCGCCCCCGTCATTGGTGCAGCCGGGCCGCCGCTGGTGCAAAGCGGCGCCGGTCGCTTGACACCGCCGGCCTCTGGCCGGAAAGGTTCAGCAGGAAACATAAGGATTTGCCGTCATGGACATGACCGGAGAACACCAGATCAATGCCCCGCGCGCGGGGGTCTGGGCGGCCCTGAACGACCCCGAGGTCCTGAAGCAGTCGATCGCCGGCTGCGAGGAGCTGGCCAAGGTCTCCGACACCGAGTTCCAGGCCCAGGTCACGGCCAAGGTCGGCCCGGTCAAGGCGAAGTTCAACGGCAAGGTGACCCTGAGCGATCTCGACCCGCCCAACGGCTACACCATCACCGGCGAGGGCCAGGGCGGCGCCGCGGGCTTCGCCAAGGGCGGCGCCAAGGTCCACCTCGAGGACGCGGCGGCCGGCGGCACGCTCCTGAAATACGAGGTGCATGCCCAGATCGGCGGCAAGCTGGCGCAGATCGGCTCGCGGCTGATCGACGGCGCCGCGCGCAAGATGGCGGACGATTTCTTCTCCGCCTTCGCCGCCGCGGTCGAAGCCCGGACCGTCAAGGCGATGCCGCAGCCCGATGACGGCGTGCTGCCCGGCGTCGAAGCCGAGCCGGCCGCCGCACCCGCGGCGACGCCGGTGCCCGGCGGCGCGCCGGTCGCCGAGCCCGCCGCTTCCGCATCGGGCAAGTCCGGCCTGCCGCCTGCCGTCTGGATCGGCGGCTTGATCGTGGTGATCGGCGCCGGCCTCTGGTGGTTCCTGCGCAAGTAGCCTCCCGCGCGCGATAGCTACAGCCAGATACATCGACGTACGCCGCGTCGGCGTTGCCATACGCAGTGTTGCAATGGCTGCGCGCCTTGACCCTCGTTTCGGAACCCGTCCATAATCCGCGCTGCCAAGAAGACCGGGATCAACCGGCACTGCCGAGCGGCGATCGTCGCCGCTGCGAACAAGGGAGGTTTCGGAATGCCCACCGTATCGATGACGGTGAACGGAAAGGCCGTCACCGGCGAGGTCGAGGGCCGCACGCTGCTGGTCCATTTCCTGCGCGACAAGCTGCATCTGACCGGCACTCACGTCGGCTGCGACACCGCGCAATGCGGGGCCTGCACCGTGCACGTGAACGGCAAGGCGGTGAAATCCTGCAACATGCTGGCGCTGCAGGCCGACGGCGCGCAGGTCACCACGATCGAGGGCCTCGCCCAGAACGGCAGCCTGCACCCGATGCAGGAGGCCTTCCGCGACAATCACGGCCTGCAATGCGGCTTCTGCACCCCCGGCATGGTGATGGCGGCGGTGGCGCTGGTGCAGGATGCGCCGGGCCTCAGCGAGGAGGAGATCCGCCACGGGCTCGAGGGCAACATCTGCCGCTGTACGGGCTATCACAACATCGTCAAGGCCGTGAAGGCCGGCGCCCAAGCCATGGGAGGGAAGTGAGATGCCCGAGGGAACTGGAATCGGCGCCTCCGTCAAGCGCAAGGAAGACTTCCGCTTTCTGACCGGCCGCGGCACCTATACCGACGACATCAACCGCCCGGGCCAGACCTACGCCTATATCCTGCGCTCGCCGCATGCGGCCGCGGACATCGTGAAGATCGACACGTCGAAGGCCGCCAAGGCGCCCGGCGTGGTGGCGATCCTGACCGGTGCCGACTACGACAAGGGCGGCCTGCCCGCCGGCTGGCAGATCCACAGCAAGGACGGCTCGCCGATGATCGAGCCGCCGCATTTCCCGCTCTGCAAGGACAAGGTGCGGCATGTCGGCGACCAGGTCGCCCTGGTCGTCGCCGAGACCTATGCCCAGGCGCGCGACGCCGCCGAGCTGATCGACGTCACCTATAAGGAGACGACCCCGGTCGTCTCCGTCGCCGACGCCGACAAGCCGGGCCAGCCCCAGGTCTGGCCGGAGGCGAAGAACAACGTCTGCTACGACTGGCATATCGGCGACAAGGCGGCGACCGATGCGGCCTTCGCCAAGGCCGCGCATGTGACGAAGATCGACCTCGTCAACCAGCGCCTGATCCCCAACGCCATGGAGCCGCGCGCCGCGGTCGGCGACTTCGACCGCGCGACCGGCGAGTTCACGCTCTACACCACCAGCCAGAACCCGCATGTCATCCGCCTGCTGATGGGCGCCTTCGTGCTGCAGATCCCGGAATCGAAGCTCCGGGTCGTGGCGCCCGACGTCGGCGGCGGCTTCGGCTCGAAGATCTTCCACTACGCGGAAGAGGCGCTGGTCACCTGGGCCGCCGGCAAGGTCGAGCGCCCGGTGAAATGGACCGCCGAGCGCTCGGAATCGTTCCTGACCGACGCGCATGGCCGCGACCATGCCAGCCATGCCGAGCTCGCGATGGACAAGGACGGCAAGTTCCTGGGCCTGCGCGTCGCGACCAAGGCCAACATGGGCGCCTATCTGTCGACCTTCGCGCCCTGCGTGCCGACCTATCTCTACGCGACGCTGCTGGCGGGCGTCTACTCGACCCCGGCGATCTACGCCGAGGTGAAGGCGCTGTTCACCAACACGGCGGTGGTCGATGCCTATCGCGGCGCCGGCCGGCCGGAGGCGACCTACCTGCTCGAGCGCCTGGTCGAGAAGGCGGCGCGCGAGACCGGGATCGACCGCGTCGAGATCCGGCGCAAGAACTTCATCCCGACTAACGCCTTCCCCTACCAGACCCCGGTCGCCCTGCAATATGACAGCGGCGACTACTTCGCGACCCTCGACATGGCGCTGAAGATGGCCGACTGGGCCGGCTTCGAGAAGCGCCGCGCCGATTCCAAGGCCAAGGGCAAGCTCCGCGGCATCGGCATCTCGACCTATATCGAGGCCTGCGGCATCGCCCCCTCGGCGGTGGTCGGCAGCCTCGGCGCCCGCGCCGGCCTCTACGAGAGCGGCTCGATCCGCGTGCATCCCACGGGCTCGGTGACGGTCTTCACCGGCACCCACAGCCACGGCCAGGGCCACGAGACCACCTTCGCCCAGCTCGTCTCCGAGGGGCTCGGCATCCCGATCGAGAATGTCGAGGTCTCCCACGGCGACACCAACAAGATCCCCTTCGGCATGGGCACCTACGGCTCGCGGTCGCTGGCGGTCGGCGGCTCGGCGCTGGTCAAGGCGATGGACAAGATCATCGCCAAGGCCAAGCGCATCGCCGCCCATCTGATGGAGGCTTCGGTCGCCGACATCGAGTTCAAGGACGGCAAGTTCACCGTGGTCGGCACCGACAAGGTGAAGACCATCGGCGAGATCGCGCTCACGGCCTACGTGCCGCATAACTACCCGATCACCGAGCTGGAGCCCGGGCTCGAGGAGACCGCGTTCTACGATCCCTTGAACTTCACCTATCCCGGCGGCTGCCACATCTGCGAGGTGGAGATCGACCCCGATACCGGCCAGACGACGATCCTCAAGTTCACCGCGGTCGATGACATCGGCCGGGTGATCAACCCGATGATCGTCGAGGGCCAGGTCCATGGCGGCGTCGCCCAGGGCATCGGCCAGGCGCTGCTGGAGGCCGCCGCCTACGACAACGAGAGCGGCCAGCTCCTGACCGGCTCCTACATGGACTATGCCATGCCGCGGGCCGACGACGTGCCGAACATCGCGGTCGCCAACCACGTGACCCTCTGCACCCACAACCCGCTGGGGGCCAAGGGCGTCGGCGAGGTGGGCGCCATCGGCTTGCCGCCGGCGGTGATCAACGCCGTGCTCGACGCCCTGCGTCCGGTCGGCGTCGAGGACATCACCATGCCGGCGACGCCCTACAAGGTGTGGTCGGCGATGCAGTCGGCGTCGAAGAAAGCCGCGGAATAAGGGAGGCCCAAATGCACAACTTCACCTACAGCCGCCCGGCCTCGGTCGCCGATGCCGTGAAGGCCCTGGGCGCGGCGGATGCCCGCCCGATCTCGGGCGGCCAGACGCTGCTCCCGACCTTGCGGGCGCGCCTCGCCGAGCCTTCGGCGCTGGTCGATCTCGGCGGCATCGCCGAATTGAAAGGCATCAAGGCGGAAGCCGGCGGCATCACCATCGGCGCCGGCACCACCCATGCCGAGGTCGCCGCCTCGGCCGACGTGAAGAAGACGATCCCGGCGCTGGCGGCGCTCGCCGCCGGCATCGGCGACCGCCAGGTGCGCAACCGCGGCACGATCGGCGGCTCGCTGGCCAACAACGATCCCGCGGCCGACTATCCCGCGGCGGCGCTGGGCCTGGGCGCCACGATCCGCACCAACAAGCGGGAGATCAAGGCCGACGACTTCTTCAAGGGCATGTTCGAGACCGCGCTCGGCGACGGCGAGATCATCACCGCCGTGCACTTCCCGAAGCCGGAGAAGGCCGGCTACGCGAAGTTCCGCCAGCCCGCCTCGCGCTTCTGCCTGGTCGGCGTGCTGGTCGCCAAGACCGCCGGCGGCGTGCGCGTCGCGGTCACCGGCGCCGGCCCGGGAGTCTATCGCTCGAAGGAGCTGGAGGCGGCCCTCGGCTCCAGCTTCAGCGCCGATGCCGCGAAGAAGACCAAGGTGTCCTCGAGCGGTCTCAACAACGACCTGCACGGCTCGGCCGAATACCGCGCCGCTCTGGTCTCGGCGATGGCGGCGCAGGCGGTAGGCTCGGCCGGCTGAAGTCCGCACATTTCCGCACGATCACGGGCGGGGCCTCGGCTCCGCCCGTTTTCTTTCGCTGGATCTCAGGCCGTGCCCCACCAGCGCCTTCTCGTAGAACGCGCTGGTGGCGATCGCGTTGGGCGCCATCGCCGCATAGGGCCCGAACGCGCCGCAGCGGATGAAGCCCGCCTTCTCGTAGAAACGCATCGCGGCGTGCTGGTAGATCCCGGTCTCGATCGTCAGCCGACGCGCGCCGGCGTCGCGCGCCTCCGATTCCAGCCGCGCCAGCAAGGCCGCCGCGACCCCGCCGCCGCGCGCCTCGGGCTTGGCGTACATGCGCTTCAGCTCGGCATAGCCGTCGTAGAACCCGACCCCGCCGCAGGCAATCGCCGCGCCGCCGCGCCGCGCCAGGAAGAAGCGCACGTCCGGCTGGACAGCTTCTCCGCCGACAGCGCATGGTGCTGGTCCGCAGAATACGGCCCGGACAGGTCCGCATCCAGCGCCGTCAGCAGCGCCACGATCTCCGGCGTCGGCGCGGTCGCGCGGGCGATGGCGATCTCCGGCGCCGTCAATTGCTCTTCTCGGTCTTGCGCGGCTTGGGGGAGAGGTCGTCGGCCGTGTTGCCGTCGAACATGTTCCTCAAGAAACCGGGCGCCAGCGCCGACCAGCCGTTGACGTCGATCTTCGGCTGGTTGAGATCTCCGGTGATCGAGTAGGTGGCCGAGAACAGGCCCTCGCCCTTCCCGCCCTGCAGGAACTCGCCGATGATCGGGATGTTGCCGAGGATGCTGTTGAAGGCGTAGGCCGGCACCAGCGCGCCCTTGAGGTCGATCGTGTTGGCATCCATGTCGATCGAGCCCTTCGAGGTGAGGCCGATCGACGGCCCGGCGCTGTGGAAGTCGGCGACGTCGACCCGCCCGCGCGTCTTGGTGAACTTGGCGCTTGCGCCGGCGAACAGGAAGCCCTCGCCGGTCAGCGCGTCCACGAGGCCGGTCAGCGCCGCGACCGACAGGAACCGCACGGCGAACGGCGTGTGCAGCAGCCGGAACGACGTCATCTCCATCTCGCCCTTCATGGCGCGATGCGGCGCGTCGTCCTTGGCCTCGCCGGTGATGGTGAGCTTGCCGCCCTTGATCGAGTCGTAGATGCCGAGCGTCTTGAACGCCCCGCCGCCGTCATCGGTCCTGACCGAGAGCTTGTGGGAGCCCTTCCCGGTCGGGGTGTAGTCGAAGACCAGCGGCGCCCCGCCGGGCAGGGTGCCGCTGAAATAGATCCTGTCCCACCAGATCGGGTCGTGCCTGAGGTCGAAGGTGACGTTGCTCAGCGTGTCGCCCTCGGAGATCCGCACCTGGGCCAGATTGCCGGCGATCGAATACGGGCGCTGCGGCTTCAGCTCCTCGGCGTCGAGCTCGGCGGGCGTCACCGGCTTGTCCCGCTCCGCCATCCAGGGCTCGACGTCCATGACCCCGCCGCCGACGCTGACCACGGTCGCGTTGTTGGAGAAGTCGGCGGTGAGGTCGGTGATGGCGCTCTTGGCGAACTGCGCCTTCTTCAGCATGAGCTTGCCGATGCTCTGGCCGTCGGGCGCGAAGGTGGCCCCGCCGGCGATCGAGAAGCCGTCGCCCGCGATCGCGAGATCGGTGATGTCGATCGGGTGATCGCCGCTGAGCCGCAGGTTGAGCGAGCCCTTCGCCGGAACGCCCGCCTCCTTGCGCCATTTCAGGAAATCCATGGCGAGCACCGCATCCTTCAGGTCGAAGCTCGCCTGCAGGAGGCCGCGTCCGTCGGCGTGACGGGTGAACTTGAGGTCGACGTCGCTCGGCCCGTCGACCCAGGGCCGGAAATCGTAGCCGACCAAGGCGCGGCTGCCGGTCGAGGTCCGCCCCTTCGCGGCGAAGGTCTCCCGCACGTCGGCCTTGTCCGTGAAGACCTCCGACCAATCGATGTCGAGCGCGGCGCCCGCATAGACGACCGGGCCGCTGACGCGCATGCCGTTCTGGTCGAGCTTGAGCGCGAGGCTGCCGTCGGTCACGTCCTGCCCGAAGCGGATCTTCTTCATCGCAACGTGCTGGATGTCGGCCGAGACCGCGATCTTCACCCGGTCGAAGGTCAGCGACTTCTCCGCCGGGAAATCGAAGTCGAGCGACACCTGCGCGTCGCCGCCGCTGTCGCCCGGATGCAGCCCGAGCTTGGTCGCATAGCCGAGCCTCGGGTTGTCGAGCAGGGTCAGCGCATCGGGCAGCGACGACGCGACGTCGCCGCCGACCTTGATGAACTGGTCCTTCGCATCGAGCCCGGTGATGTGCAGGTAGCCCTTCTTGATCTTGATGTTGCCGACGCGGCCGCCGGTGATGTCGGCGTTGAACGATTTCGCGTCGAACGTGGCCGTCGCCGTGCCGTCCGTGATCGGCGGCATCGGGCGAAGATAGTGGACCGTCAGCCCGCTGGTCGTCATCTCTCCCTTCAGGCTCTCGAGCCTGGTCTCGTTGTCGGCATCCGGCAGCCGCAGGGCGAGATCCGCCGTCACGCGTTCCACCATCCCCGACGGGATGTTGGGCACCAGCCAGCTCCGCGTGTTCTCCGCCGCGCCTTCCGGCCAATAGCGGTCCATCCAGGCCGCGGGATACTTCTCGGCCTTCAGCGCCAGCTTCAGCAGCGGCTGCCCGCCGTCCGAGGCCTTGCCGTGGAACGCGCCGTCGATGTCGCCGGAGACCTCGATGCTCGGCCCGCCGATGTCGAGGGCGAGCTTCTCCAGGTGCAGCCGGTCCTGGTCGAAATCGACCGTGCCGTTGGCCTGCATCAGCTTGATCGGCAGCGGCTGCTTGATCCGGCCCGGCAGGCTGAGCTGGCCGTCGGCGGTGTTCACCTGGAAATCGATCGGCGCGATGTTGCCTTCCGTGTCGAGATGCAGGCTGAAGCGTCCGGAGAGGATCACGCTGGCGCCGGAGAGCTCGGTCAGGCTCGGCTCGATCAGGCCGAGCGTCGCCATGTCGAGGCCCTGGAACGCGGCGTCGATGTCGATCTTGCCGGTCGTCGGGTCCATGATGACGTTGGCGGTGGCGAGCTCCGGCGCGCCGAACTGCGGCAAGGCGGCGCTGAGGTGCCCGCCCAGCGTCCCGTCGTCGTTGCGGGCGAGATCGAAATTGACGTGCTCGGCCTCCCAGCGCATGCCGGCGAGCCGGTCGTTGATGGCGACCTTGCCGTCCAGGATCGAGATCTCGCGCAGGTATCCCGCCGGCTTGTCGGGATCGTTCTCGTTCAGCAGCTCCTCGACCACCTTGGCCAGGCTCGGCCCCTGGACGTTGGGATCGGGCTGCGCCTGCTCCAGCTTCTGGAAGCCGAACATCAGCACGCCGTCCCGGCGGCGCCAGAAGCTGAGGTCGGGCGAGATGATCTCCACCTTGGAGGGCGCCACCAGCCCGTGCAGCATCGCCCGCGCGCTCAAGGTCAGCGAGACCTCCGGCAGGATCGCGAGGTCGTGGCCGCGGCGGTCGCGCACATGCAGGTTGATGGCGCGCAGGTCGAGGCCGCGCGGCCAGCCCGCCCAGGTCAGCACGGTGTCCTCGATGCTGACGACGAAGTCGCGGTTGTTCTCCGCGATCGACTTCTCGACATAGGGGGCGAGGAACCGCATGTGGATCGGCCCCTCATAGGTCAGCCGCCAGGCCAGGAAGGCGACCAGCAGCACGAGCCCCGCCAGGGCCGCCCCCAGGATCTCCAGCAGGATCTTGGTCGAGCTGCGGATCACCGGCCGCCCGCCCGCGGTCGAGCGCCCCGCGCTTGACCCGACGCCGGGGCTACCGCAGTCTCGGGGCCCGAACGCAATCCGGCCGAGCCGAGCCGCCCATCCATGCCGACTTTCCTAAGCCTCCTGGCCGACCGGCCCCTGCCCCTGCCGGGCGATCCGCGGCGCGCCGAGATGATGCTGGCCCAGGCGAAGGACACGGTGCTGGCGGAAGTGATGGCCGATCCGGCGGGCAATCGCTTGCTGGAATCCGTGTTCGGCAACTCGCCGTTCCTTGCGCGTTCGTTGATGCGGGAGCCGGAATTCGGCCGTTTGCTCGCTGCCTCTGACCCCGAGTCGCTGTTTAGCACATTGATCGCCGAACTGCATCCCAAGGCGTTGATCCCGCTGGACGAAGCCGCCTTCATGCAGGCCCTCCGCGTGGCCCGCCGGCGCGCCGCCCTGGTGATCGCGCTCGCCGACATCGCGGGCCTGTGGCCGCTCGAGCAGTCGACCGGCGCCTTGAGCCGGTTCGCCGATGCCGCGGTGCAAGCCACCGTCGCCTATCTCCTCGCCGCCGCCCGCGGCGAGCTCGAGCTCGCCGATCCCGACGATCCGGCCCGGGACAGCGGCTTCTTCGTGCTGGCGCTGGGCAAGCTCGGCGCGCTGGAGCTCAACTATTCCAGCGACATCGACCTGATGCTGCTCTACGACCAGGCGAAGGTCCGCTACGCCGGCCGGCGCAGCGCGCAGGAATGCTTCGTGCGGCTCGCGCGCAACCTGGTGCGCCTGATGCAGGACGCGACGCCCGACGGCTATGTCTGCCGCGTCGACCTGCGCCTGCGTCCCGATCCCGGCTCGACGCCGCTGGTCATGTCGGCGCTCGCCGCCGAGACCTATTACGAAGGCATGGGCCAGAACTGGGAGCGCGCGGCCATGATCAAGGCCCGCGTCTGCGCCGGCGACGAGGAGGCGGGACGGCAGTTCCTCAACCAGCTCCGCCCCTTCGTCTGGCGCAAGCATCTCGACTTCTACGCCATCCAGGACATCCATTCGATCAAGCGGCAGATCCACGCGGTGAAGGGCCACCGCTTCCTCGCGGTCGCCGGCCATAACATCAAGGTCGGGCGCGGCGGCATCCGCGAGATCGAGTTCTTCGTGCAGACCCAGCAGCTGATCTGGGGCGGCCGCAACCCGGCTCTGCGCAAGCGCGCGACGCTCGACGCCCTGGAGGCGCTGGTCGCCTTCGGCCGCACCAAGCGCCAGGTCGCCGACGATCTCGCCGCCGCCTATCGCTACCTGCGCCATGTCGAGCATCGGCTGCAGATGATCGAGGATCACCAGACCCAGACCCTGCCGGAGATGGGACCGGCGCTGCACGAGCTCGCCAAGTTCTGCGGCCATCGCGACGTCCATGAGTTCGAGATCACCCTGCTCGAGCACATGGCCAAGGTCGAGGACCACTACGCCGAGCTGTTCGAGGAGGCCCAGGACCTCGGCGGCCCGAGCAACCTGGTCTTCACCGGCACCGAGGACGATCCCGGCACCGTCGCCTCGCTGGAGGCGATGGGCTTCCCCGACGGCAGCACCGTCGCCGGCTTCGTGCGCGACTGGCATCGCGGGCGCTACCGCGCCACCCGCAGCGCGCGGGCGCGCGAGCTGCTGACCGAGCTGATGCCGCGCCTGCTGAAGGCGCTCGCCGAGACCGCCGACCCGGACCATGCGATCCGCCGCTTCGACGCCTTCCTGCACGCGCTCCCGGCCGGCGTGCAGATCCTTTCGCTGTTCTACTCCAACCCGGGCCTGCTCGATCTGGTGGCCGAGATCATGGGCAGCGCGCCGCTGCTCGCCGACGCCCTCAGCCGGCGCGCGGTGCTGCTGGAGAACGTGCTGAGCGCCGGCTTCTTCGACCCGGTGCCGCAGCGCATCGCGCTCGACGAGGATCTCGGGCGGCAGCTGGAGCAGGCCGGCGACTTCGAGGATTCGCTCGACATCGTCCGCCGCTGGACCAAGGACCGGCAGTTCCAGATCGGCGTGCGCCTGCTGCGCGGCACGGCGGACGGCGAGGAAGCCGGCCTCGCCCTCAGCGACATCGCCGACATCGCGCTGGCGCGGCTGTTCCCGCTGACCGCGGCGGAGTTCGCGCGCCAGCACGGCCGGCTGCCCGGCCGCGGCATGGTGCCGGTCGCGCTCGGCAAGCTCGGCAGCCGCGAGATGACCATCACCTCGGACCTGGACCTGATCTTCATCTACGACATCCCCGAGGACGTCGAGCACTGGGACACGCTGCTCTCCGACGGGATGAAGCCGCTGGCGCCGATCCAGTATTTCGCGCGCCTGGCCCAGCGCTTCATCAACTCGATCTCGGCGATGACCGGCGAAGGCGGCCTGTTCGAGGTCGACATGCGCCTGCGGCCGAGCGGCGCCTCCGGCCCGATCGCCAGCGGCCTGCAGCCCTTCGAGAAGTACCAGGGCACCGAGGCCTGGACCTGGGAGCACATGGCGCTGACCCGCGCCCGCGTGATCTGCGGCGATGCCGGGCTGCGGTCCGACTTCGAGGCGGCGGTGAAGCGGACGCTGACCGCGCCCCGCGATCCCGCGAAGCTCGCGGCCGACATCATCGACATGCGCCTGCGCATGGCCCAGCAGCACCGCACCGACAACATCTGGGACCTGAAGCACCTGCGCGGCGGCCAGGTCGATCTCGACTTCATCGCGCAGTACCTGCAGCTCCGCCACGGCCACGATCATCCGGACATCCTCGACCGGCAGGGCTGGCGCGTGCTGGACCGCAGCCGCGACATCGGCCTGATCGCCGACGACATGGCCGAGCAGCTCATCGCGATCGGCCGCCTCTGGCGCCAGCTCCAGCAGATGATCCGCCTCCTGGTCGGCGGCAAGGTGGACGAGGCCAGCCTGCGCGAGCCGACGCGCCGCCACCTCGCCCAGAGCGCCGGCGCCGACAGCTTCGAGGACCTGAAGGGGCTGATCCGGAAGCGCGCGGCCTTCGTGCATGCGGCCTATCGGCAGATCATCGGCCCGGAGCCCGCCCCATGACCGCCATACCCGGGGCTTGACCCGGGCATCTATCACCGAGTGAACTCTGCACGAGATGCCCGGGCGGCCCCCGGGCATGGCGAACCTGGAAAGGAAATCGACATGACCCTCGAAGTCGGCGACAAGGCCCCCGCTTTCACCCTGGCGACCGATGGCGGCGGCAAGGTCACCCTCGCCTCGCTCAAAGGCAAGAACGTCGTGCTCTATTTCTATCCGAAGGACGACACGCCCGGCTGCACCACCGAGGCCTGCGGCTTCCGCGACGACCAGCCCAAGTTCAAGAAGATGGATGCGGTCGTGATCGGCGTCTCGCGCGACGACGTCGCCAGCCACGACAAGTTCAAGAAGAAGTACGACCTCAATTTCCAGCTCGGCTCGGACGAGAGCGGCAAGGTGACCGAGGATTACGGCGTCTGGGTCGAGAAGAACAACTACGGCAAGAAGTACATGGGCATCGAGCGCGCCACCTACCTGATCGACGGCAAGGGCGTCATCCGCGGCATCTGGCGCAAGGTGAAGGTGGACGGCCATGTCGACGAGGTCCTGAAGGCGGTGAAGGCGCTCGATTGACGTCCCTCGCCGCTTCCGCCATCGCCGTCCTGACGACGCCCGAGCCCGGCGGCAAGGCGGCGGCGAGCCATCGCGCCGCCGCGGCCTGGCTGTCCGGCCGGCTCGATCTTTCCGCCGACGGACCGCCGCCGCCCGATCGCCCCGCGCGTCCCGAGCGCCCGCCCCTGCTGGCGCCCAGGGACATGCCGAAGCGCAAGGCCGGCGGCAGCACCGCCAAGCGGATCGCCATGCTGCACGCGCTGGCGCATATCGAGCTCAACGCGATCGATCTCGCCTGGGACCTGATCGCCCGCTTCGGCCGCCCGGACATGCCGCGCGGCTTCTTCGACGACTGGGTGACCGTGGCGGACGAGGAAGCGCTGCATTTCCAGCTCCTGTCCCATCGCCTTGCCGAGCTGGGGGCCGCCTATGGCGATCTCCCGGCGCATGACGGATTGTGGCAGGCCGCCGCCGAGACGTCGCACGACCTGCTCGCGCGCCTCGCCATCGTGCCGCTGGTGCTGGAGGCGCGGGGCCTCGACGTGACGCCGGCGATGATCGCCGGCATGCGGAAGCACGGCGACACCGCGACCGCCGCTGTGCTGGAGCGCATCTACCGCGACGAGATCGGCCATGTGGCGCGCGGCATGCGCTGGTTCGACCACTTCGCCCGCGCCGCCGGCCTCGATCCCAAGCAAGCCTGGCAGACGCTGGTGCGCCAGCATTTCCGCGGCGCGCTGAAGCCGCCGTTCAACCGGGCGGCCCGCGACGATGCGCGCCTGCCCGCCGACTTCTACCTGCCGATCGCCTCCTGACCCGCGGAACATCCGTGCTATAGTCCCGTTGTCTCTGCGACGACGAGTCATGTTTGAAGGAGCTTCATCATGGCGGAAGGACGCACGGATCTCAAGGCGGCGACGCAGCTCAGCCCGCTGCGCAACACCACGACAAGCCAATCGATCGACGCGCTGGTCCAACAGCAGCTCGCGCATTTCTCGATCGACCCGAACGGCGCCTACGGCCTGGCCATGGGCGATCTGGCAAGGCATCTCTACGGCGCCGGGCTCGCGGTCAACGATCTCTGGCGCGTGACGGTCGAGACGCTCGGCAGGCTCGACCGCGCCGACCGCATCGCCTGGTTCAACGCCAAGCGCTTCGCCTGCTTCCAGATCGCCAAGATCCTGGACAACCTGCAGAACCCGATGCGCGCGACCTACCAGTCGCTGGCCAGCGACACCGACACGCGCAGCGTCAAGGGGCCCTACCCGATCTTCGACAACGTCGCCGCGATCTTCTCGGCGACCCCGGTCATCACCCGCACCGCGACCTATCTCTACGCCTGCACCGAATGGGTGGAGGACGCGTTCAAGGGCCGCGAGCTGATGCACGACATCTATTCGCGCCTGCTCAACCCGACCTCGATCAGCCTCGCCAACCACATCGTCGATCTCGAGGCCGGGCCGCTGGCCGGGGAATACATGGCCTGGAACTTCAATTCCGGCATGGCGGCGATCGACGCGACCGTCGCGCATCTGGTCGGCTTCCAGGACATCGTGGTCTCCAGCCGCAACACCTATGGCGGCACCTACCAACTGCTGCACGACTGGTACGGCAAGCGCAGCAACATGGACGTCGCGGTCGAGTGGTTCGACGGATTCGAGGCCGCCGACTTCAACCGCGCCTTCGATGCCGCGCGCGAGAAGCACCGCGACCGGCTGGCGCAGGGCCGGCGCATCTATGTCTATGTCGAGTCGCCCTGCAACCCGCACGGCTACACGCTCGACGTGCCGGGCATCTGCCTGGCCGCGCATGCGGCGGGCTCCGACGTGATCTGCGACGCGACGGTCGGCACGCCGTTCCTGCAGAAGCTGCTGCAGCATCCCGATCCCGCGGCGCGCCCGGATTTCCTGATCCATTCCTACACCAAGGACATCGCCGGCTCCGGCACCACGACCGCGGGCGTCTGCATCGGCCGCAACGAGCGCATGTTCATCCCCAAGGGCCTCGCGGTCGAGCTCAACGGCCGCAAGTGGAACTGGGACGAGACCCTGTTCTGGAACGTCTACTACGTGAAGGGCGCCTTCCTCGACGCCGACAAGGCGTTCGAGGTGCTGAACGGCATGCGCACCCTGCCGCTGCGCGTGCTGGCGAAGTGCATCAACACGATCGTGCTGGCCAAGGCGCTGGCCCGGCATCCCGGCATCACCGTCAACTGCTCGGTGATCGACGGCAATCCGAACTCCAAGCTGCGCGAGCACCATCTCTTCCTCGGCCTGCCGCCGGCCTTGTTCACCATCGATTTCGAGCCGCGCGCGGGCGGCAGGTTCAAGGTCGGCCGCCCGCACGTGAAACGCCTGTTCGACTGCCTGGAGCCGAGCTTCGGCCTGCAGGTCAGCCTGGGCCAGACCGGCACCATCGTTCTCTGCCCCGCGCTCACCAGCCATTCCGAGCTGTCGGACGAGGCGCTGAAGGAAGCGGGCATCGCGCCCACCACGATCCGCGTCTCGGTCGGCGACGAGGATCCGCGCGGGCTGATCGCGCACCTGATCCAGGCCTCGCGCCTGGCGATCGAGCCCGACAATCCGGGCTTCGTCGCCGCCTTCCCGAGCGGCCAGGAGATCGACCGGCTCTACCGCGAGACCTATCTCGAGGTGCATCGCCGCTATGCCGAGGCGCAGCCCGGTTTCGACCGGCTGATGCAGTAGCGGCCGAACCGCGACGGCCTCGCCCCGAATTGGAGCCGCGGCGGGGCCGCCAACCCATTGGCGGCGAAAGTGTTGTTCGTGTTCCGGAGAACGAAGGCGACGCTGCGCGATTCTTCGTTTCGTCGGGGTCCCGTCGGGGCTGGGGCATCTGCGCCGCAAGCCCGCAATCTCCGGACAGTCGCGCGATTATACCCGATTGCCGGTGCGGCGTCCCCGAATTCACGGCCGCCGAAAAAGAAGGAACCCGGCGGGGGGTCTTCCGCCGGGTTCCGATTGGTCCGGCGCCGCGGGCCGTCTGGGAGGGCGGTCCGCAGCGCCGGTCGTCGCGCCTCCTACTGCACGGTTTCGCCGTGCAGCCCGAGGTCGAGACCGTCCCTTTCGACATCCTCCGAGACGCGGAGGCCGATGATCATGTCCACGATCTTGAGCAGGATGAAGCTGCCCACGCCGGACCAGACCAGGGTGAGGGCGACGCCCTCGACCTGGATCCAGAGCTGGCCGGCATTGCCTTCCAGCAGGCCCACCGCCGCGTCGCCGCCGATCGACTTCGAGGCGAAGACGCCGGTCAGGAGCGCGCCGATGATGCCGCCGATGCAGTGCACGCCGAAGGCATCGAGCGAGTCGTCGTAGCCCGCCGCGTGCTTCAGCGCGGTCGCCGCGAAGAAGCAGACGATGCCGGCGACGATGCCGATGACGAGCGCGCCGGTCGGGGTCACGAAGCCCGAGGCCGGGGTCACCGCGACCAGGCCCGCGACGGCGCCGGAGATGATGCCGAGCACCGAGGGCTTCTTCTTGGTCAGCCATTCGGTCAGCATCCAGGCGATGCCGGCGGCGGCGGTGGCGACCTGGGTCGTGGTCATCGCCATGCCGGCGCGGCCGCCCGAGGTCAGCGCGGAGCCGGCGTTGAAGCCGAACCAGCCGACCCAGAGCAGCGAGGCGCCGATCACCGAGAGCACCAGGTTGTGCGGCGGCATCGCGTTCTTGGGATAGCCCATGCGCTTGCCGAGCACGAGGCAGGAGACGAGGCCCGCGATACCGGCGTTGATGTGCACGACGGTGCCGCCCGCGAAGTCGAGGATGCCCGCCTTGAACATGAAGCCGTCCGACTGCCACATGATGTGCGCGATCGGCGAGTAGATCAGGATCGACCAGAGCACCATGAACACGCACATGGCGCTGAACTTCATGCGATCGGCGAACGAGCCGGCGATCAGCGCCGGGGTGATGATCGCGAAGGTCATCTGGAAGCACATGAACACTGATTCCGGAATGGTGCCGGAAAGCGTGTCCACGCCCATGCCCGCGAGGAAGAACCGCTCGAAGCCGCCGAACAGGGAGCCGCCGCCGGTGAAGGCCAGGCTGTAGCCGACGATCATCCAGACCACGGTGATGAGACAGGTGATGGCGAAGCTCTGCATGATGGTCGCCAGCACGTTCATCTTGCGGACCATGCCGCCGTAGAAGAGCGCCAGGCCCGGCACCGTCATCATCAGCACGAGGGCCGTGGAGGTGAGCATCCACGCGGTGTCGCCGCTGTCCAGCGTCGGCGCCGGCGGTGCCGCCGGTGCGGCGGCAGGGGCCTCCGTGGTCGCATCCTGCGCCATCGCGATGCTGGGCAGCAGCATGATCGCCGCCCCGATCGCCAGCGTCGCCCGATCGGCGATCGCCCGCGCGCTCTTGTTCAAGTTCAGTACGCCAACCCGACTCATGCCGCCCCTCCGTCTTCTTTTTGCAGCGCAGCAGTAACAGCAACTGCCGTGCCAGATCGAAAAACCCAAGGAATCCAACGATCCGCCGTCATGGCCTCGAAATGAATGCCCATCATTTAGGCAGCCTGGAGGCGCCTGCCGAAAACCTAGGCGGTTGTAGGACAGGCTTATGAACCCCGGGCCGAACCCCCGGCGCAGGGGCCGCGGCGGCGTGGACGCTGCCCCATTCGGTCAGGGGCGGCAGCCCGTCGGCGAAGGCGACCTTGCGGCGGGCGAAGCCGCCCTGGTCCAGCAGGAAGCCGACGATCGCCTCCAGCCCGTGGCCGGTGCGCATGTTGGCAAAGACCGTCGGCTTGGCGCCGCGCATCCGGGCCGCGTCCCGCGCCATCAAGGCGAGGTCGGCGCCGACATGGGGGGCAAGGTCGATCTTGTTCACCACCAGCAGGTCCGAGCGGGTGATGCCCGGACCGCCCTTGCGCGGGATCTTGTCGCCGGCCGAGACGTCGATGACGTAGATCGTGAGATCGGCGAGCTCCGGCGAGAAGGTGGCGGAGAGATTGTCGCCGCCGGATTCCACGAACAGCATCTCCAGCGCCGGGAAGCGCTGGGTCATCACGTCGACCGCGGCGAGGTTGATCGAGGCGTCCTCGCGGATCGCCGTGTGCGGGCAGCCGCCGGTCTCCACGCCCTGGATGCGCTCGGGCGGCAGCACGCCGGAATGCACCAGGAATTTCGCATCCTCGCTGGTGTAGATGTCGTTGGTGATGGCGGCGATCTCGTAGCTCTCGGCGAGACAGCGGCAGAGGCGCTCGAGGAGCGCGGTCTTGCCGGAACCGACCGGCCCGCCGATGCCGACGCGGAGCGGCAGATTGGAGAGCGGCTGTGCGGTCATGAGCGGAACAACCTCGTGTACTGGGTTTCGTGACGCGCGCTGCAGACGTCGACCGCCAGCGCGGCGGAACCGATATCCTCGAACGGCACCGCCTCCAGCCCCGAAACCAGGTCGGGCAGACGCCCGGCGAGCGTCGCCAGGGTGGAGACGCCGTCGCTCTGCCCGAGCGAGATCAGCCGCAGCGCGGCGGAAACCAGGTTGCCGATGAAGGCCTGGAGATAGCTCAGCAGCGCGAGCCGCAGCTCGATCCCGGCGAGCGCCGCCGCCGCGGCGAAGGCGATGACGTAGGGCGGCCGGATGCCGGCCTGCGCGACGGCGAGGAACGGCTCGCGCAGCACCAGGAAGGGCCAGCCGGCGGCGAGCGCCTTCTGGAAGGCCGCACCCTGCGCCTCGGCCTCGAGCGCCAGCTCCGCCGTGCCGCGCAATGCCGCGGCGAAGGCGGCAAGCTCGACGAAGCGCGGGATGGCGCGCGCCGCCACCGCCTTGTGGCTCTCGCGCAGCAGCAGCGCGTCGTTGCGCCCGCTGCCGAAGGCGAGCACGCCGCCGATCCAGCGCTCGAGATCCTGGCGCGTCTTCACGAGGCCGGTCTCGACCGCGGATTCGAGGCCGTGCGAATAGGAGTAGCCGCCGACCGGGAAGGCCGGCGACAGCCAGAGCTGCAGCAGGAGCGGACCGGCGACCTTGCTGCCGGCCTCAATGCGCATGGTGGTCGTGGGCGTGCGAGACGTGGACGTCGAGCTGGCCGTAGGCGCCGCCTTCCGGATGGAACGGCGCCTCGAGCCGGCGCGTCGCGGCGCCCAGGCGCTGCAGCATGTTCTCCAGCACCGGATCGGCCGCGATCCGCAGGCGCCCGCCGACGATCTCCGCCGGCACGTGGCGGTTGCCGATATGCCAGGCCAGCCGGGCCAGATGCCCGGCATCGGTCGCGGTCGCCTCGACCAGGGGCTCGGGTGCCGCGATGACGCGCAGATAGTCGCCGTCCGCCAGGCGCAGGCCGTCGCCGTCGGCCAGGCGCACCGCGCGGGGCAGGCTGAGGAGGAAGGGCGCGCCGGCATCGTCGGTCATCTGGATGCGGCGCTTGCAGCGGTCGGCATAAGAGAGCGTCACGGTGCCCGCGGTATGCGCGAGGGGCCATTCGCCCATGCGGTGCCATTCGGTGGCCTGGCGCATGGTCAGCTCCCCCCGCGATTCGCGGCGCCGGGGCGGCAAACTCGCGGATGGTCCGCCGCCGTCCGCGGGTGTGGACGTCCGTCCGCGGTGGACCATGACGAAAGAAAGAGGCGTGGTAATCGTCGGGAAACGCACGGCATCCTCCTCTCCTCAGAACAGGAAGTAGCGCTGGGTGAGCGGCAGCTCGGTCGCGGGCTCGCAGGTCAGCAGCGCGCCGTCGGCGCGCACCTCGTAGGTCTCGGGATCGACCTCGATCGCCGGCATCGCGTCGTTGAGCTTCATGTCGCGCTTCGTCACCTTGCGCGTGCCGGAGACGGCGATCAGCTCGCGCTTCAGGTCGAGCTGCGCGCCGATGCCGGCCTTGAGGCCGGCGGCGCTCACGAAGGTGACGGCGCTCGCCTGGCGGGCGCGGCCGAAGCCGGCGAACATCGGGCGGTAATGCACCGGCTCGGGCGTCGGGATCGAGGCGTTGGGATCGCCCATCGGCGCCCCGGCGATCATGCCGCACTTCAAGACGAGATCGGGCTTCACGCCGAAGAAAGCCGGCTTCCAGAGCACCAGGTCGGCGAGCTTGCCCACCTCGACCGAGCCGATGCTGCCGGCCATGCCGGCGGCGAGCGCGGGGTTGATCGTGTACTTGGCGACGTAGCGCTTGACCCGGGCATTGTCGTTCTGGCCGGTATCGCCGGGCAGGCCCCCGCGCTGCGCCTTCATCTTATGCGCGGTCTGCCAGGTGCGGATGATGACCTCGCCCACCCGACCCATGGCCTGGCTGTCCGAGGACATCATGCTGATGGCGCCGAGGTCGTGCAGGATGTCCTCGGCGGCGATGGTCTCGCGGCGGATCCGGCTCTCGGCGAAGGCGACGTCCTCGGGGATGCGCGGGTCGAGGTGGTGGCAGACCATCAACATGTCGAGATGCTCGTCGAGCGTGTTGACGGTGAAGGGGCGCGTCGGGTTGGTCGAGGACGGCAGCACGTTGGGCAGGCTGCAGACCTTGATGATGTCCGGCGCATGGCCGCCGCCCGCACCCTCGGTGTGGAAGGCGTGGATCACGCGGTCCTTGAAGGCGGCGATGGTGCGCTCGACGAAGCCGGATTCGTTCAGCGTGTCGGTGTGGATCGCGACCTGGACGTCCATCTTCTCGGCGACCGAAAGGCAGTTGTCGATCGCGGCCGGCGTGGTGCCCCAGTCCTCGTGCAGCTTCAATCCGCAGGCACCCGCCTCGACCTGCTCCGCGAGGCCGGCCGGCAGCGAGGCATTGCCCTTGCCGAGCAGGCCGATATTGACCGGCAGGCCTTCGGCCGCCTGCAGCATGCGGCCGATATGCCAGGGTCCCGGCGCGCAGGTCGTGGCGTTGGTGCCCTCGGCCGGGCCGGAGCCGCCGCCGATCAGCGTGGTGACGCCGGAATAGAGCGCCTCCCAGGCCTGCTGCGGGCTGATCATGTGGATGTGGGAATCGACGCCGCCGGCGGTCACGATGCGGCCCTCGCCGGCGATGATCTCGGTGCCGGGGCCGATGACGATGTCGACGCCGGGCTGGGTGTCGGGATTGCCGGCCTTGCCGATCGCGGCGATGCGGCCGTCCTTCAAGCCGATATCGGCCTTCACGATGCCCCAATGGTCGACGATCAGCGCGTTGGTGATGACGGTATCGACCGCGCCCTCGGCCCGGCTCCTCTGCGACTGGCCCATGCCGTCGCGGATCACCTTGCCGCCGCCGAACTTCACCTCCTCGCCGTAGATCGCGAAGTCCTTCTCGACCTCGACGATGAGGTTGGTGTCGGCGAGACGCACGCGGTCGCCCACGGTCGGCCCGTAGGTGCGCGCGTAGTTCTCGCGGTCCATGCGATAGGGCATGGGCTTAAGCCTCGCTTGCCGTGCTGGTGCCGCCGACCTTTTTCTCGTCATCCTCCGCGAAGGCGGAGGATCCACGAGTTTGTAGCCGTCGCACGAGATAAACTCGTGGATGGTCCGCCTTCGCGGACCATGACGATTCAAGATTGATGGGCGCTTGCATCACAGCTTCCCCGACACGGCGCCGGTGAAGCCGTGGATCACGCGGCCGCCGCCGATCTTCACCAGGGTCACGTTGCGCGACTGGCCCGGCTCGAACCGGACCGCCGAGCCCGCCGGGATGTCGAGGCGGAAGCCGCGCGCCGCGGCGCGGTCGAAATCCAGCGCCGCGTTGGTCTCGAAGAAATGATAGTGGCTGCCGACCTGGATCGGCCGGTCGCCGGTGTTGGCGACGGTGAGCTTGACCGTCTCGCGGCCCTCGTTGAGCACCGTCTCGCCCGCCCGCACCAGCAGCTCGCCCGGAATCATGTCCTTGCTCCTTTGGGCCTCAGCGGATCGGCTGATGGACGGTCACGAGCTTGACGCCGTCCGGGAACGTGGCCTCGACCTGGATCTCGTGGATCATCTCCGGCACGCCCTCCATGACCTGGGCGCGGGTCAGCACGGCGGCACCGTCGCGCATCAGCTCGGCGACGCTGCGCCCGTCGCGGGCGCCCTCGACCACGCTGTCGGCGATGAGCGCGATCGCCTCGGGATGGTTGAGCTTGCGGCCGCGCTCGAGCCGGCGCCGCGCCACCATCGCGGCCATCGCGATCAGCAGCTTGTCCTTCTCGCGTTCGGTCAGCCTCATGATTCCCGGCGCAACTCAGTGGCTCCAGAAGGTCGGCAGATGGGGTGCGAGCCCGCGCGCATTGCGCAGCACGGTCCAGGCCGCGGCGAAGGACGGCCGGAGATCGAGCGCATCGAGCGCCAGCCAGCGGGCGATCAGCACGCCGTTGACCACGGTGGCGGCGCAGCGCAGGCCCGGCGGCTCGGCATCCAGCACCTCGCGGACCAGCGGCAGGCGCGATCCCGCATCGGGGCCCGCGTGCACGAGCATGGCCGCGGCGCGCACGCCTTCCAGCGCCGCCGGGTGCTCCAGCGCCGCCGCCAGCGTATCGTCCTCGGCGTGGAACCGGTCGGCCCAGACCAGCGTGCCGTCGCGGCGGATCGACCAGCCGTCGTGGATCAGGCCGCGACTCATGCGTTCGCCGCGCGCGGCCCGGCCGAAGACCAGGATCTCGCCGGCCAGCAGCGCCGCGTCGCCCGCGAGCTCGATGCGGTTGTTGCGGCGCATGCGCGCGCCGTCGAACAGGATGGTCTCCTGCGGCAGCCATTCGAGCCAGCCGCCGGCATCGACCCTGAGGTTGATGTCGATGCGGGTCTCGCCGTCCTTCGAGCGGTAGAGCTTCTCGGCGGCCTGCGCCACGGCCATGGCGGCGGCGCTCTCGCCGATCTCGATCCGGGTCGTCATGTGGTCACCGCCGGTGAAGCCGCCGCAGGTCGCGGTCAGCGCCGCGACCGGCAGGTCCATCCGACAGGTCTCGGGAAAGAGTGCCCTGAGCGGCGCCGCCTGGTGCAGGCGCGCGACGCGCGTGGCACCGGCATTGCCCTGCTTGTCGAAAGTCAGCTCCAGGGTTCCGTTCATCTCCGTCCCAAATGCGAAACCTGCGGCGAAGCCCGCGCCGGCCGCTGCGGTGTGGGACGCAGCGGCCGGCGCGCGACAGTTCAGCGGACGGATCACGCCTCCGCAGCCGCAAGACTCACCTGTACCCGCCGCCGTTCACCGGCGTGCGATTAGGATGCTTTCAGCAAGAAGGGTGCCAGCGCCGCGGCGCGCGGAAATGCTGGCCTATGCGACGGATTCGGAGAGGCGGAGTGATCTGATTTTGGGCAGCGCGATTGCGAATGCTCAAAATCTGGTCGCGCAAGACCTCGGCCGGCGGCGCGGCCGAGGCTTGCGCGACATCGTCCCGACGGCCGGTTACCAGTGCGTTTCCTGCACGTTGAAGCCGGCGTTGGTCAGGTCCTGGGTCGAATGCCAGCCGGCATTGTGCACGCCCTCCAGCACCACGGTGGTGTTGTTGAAGGTGAGCTGCACGTCGCCATTGGCGTCCGCGCCGACGGTGACCGGGGTATTGTTGTGCAGGCCCTGGAAGCTGTCGAACAGCGACAGGATGTCGTCGCCCTTGTCGAAGTCCTTGATGACGTCCAGCGGATTGACCGGCCCGCTCTGCGGCAGGTTCTTCTGGATGTCGAACGTGTCATGGCCGGCGCCGCCGGTCAGGAAGTTCACGCCGCCGCCAGGCGTGAGGTAGTCGTCGCCGGTGCCGCCGTACATGTAGTCGTCGTCGGCGCCGCCGTAGAGGCGGTCGTTGCCGGCATCGCCGTACATGCCGGCACCGCCGGTGTTCCAGGTGCCGTAGGCGGTGATGGTGTCGTTGCCGTCATTGCCGTGCAGCGTGTCGAAGCCGCCGTTGCCGTGGATGTTGTCGTCGCCGGCGCCGCCGTTGATCGCGTTGCCGTAGGCGCTGGCATCGCCGTCGAGCGTGTCGTCGTGCGACGAGCCGTTGATGTCCTCGATGTTCTTGTAGGTGTCGCCGGCGGAGTCGGCGTTGCCGCCGTAGCCATGGCCGTCCTTGAGACTGACCGCGACGCCGCCGGTCGATTGCGAGAAATCGACGAGGTCGTGGCTGCCGAGGCCGCCGTCGATATAGTCGTTGCCGGCGCCGCCGACGAACGTGTCGTTGCCGTCGCCGCCGTAGAGCGTGTCGTCGCCCGCCCCGCCGTCGAGGCGGTCATCGCCGGCATCGCCGAGCATGAAGTCGTTGCCGGCACCGCCCTGCAGGTTGTCGTTGCCGTTGCCGCCGTCGAGGAGATCGTCGCCGAGCAGGCCCTTCAGCGTGTCGTTGCCGTCCAGGCCGTACATCGCATCGGCCTGCGCGGTTCCGTTCAGCGCGTTGTTTCCGGCATCGCCGAGGACGTAGTGATAGGTCGGCGTGGTCGACGGGTCGGGATCGAGCGTGAGCCCGCCGACATCGGCGAGCGCGCCCGTATCGATGGTGCTGTGCGTGGTGTACGAGACATCGTCCGCCTGACCCAGCAGATTGGGGTCAAGATACGCGGAGCTCTGCTTGATGGTAGCCATGGCGCGAAGACCTCCTTGGGGTCGGTTGAATGGTATCGACACCAGGAAGTCGCGGGCTTCGATCGGAGAGGTTCGCCCGCATCGCGCGCGCTGTGCCGATCGTCACAGAACCGGGGCAGGTTTTGCGCAGCGTGGCCTCGAGAATGGCACAACCGCATAGGGAGCGACGCAGATGCGCCAAGAGCCCGGCGGCGCCGGGCAGGACGACGACGGCGCATGTGGCATGCGGGCGGCCAAACCGGACGGAAGACGCCGCGGCGTCAGTGCTCGGTCACGCCGTCGGGGCCGTTGAGCTTGGAGGCCAAGGCGGCCGAGAGGAAGCGGTCGATGTCGCCGTCGAGCACGCCGCCGGTATCGCTGGTCTCGACCTCGGTGCGGAGGTCCTTCACCATCTGGTAGGGCTGCAGGACGTAGGAGCGGATCTGGTGGCCCCAGCCGATATCGGTCTTCTGCGCCTCGATCGCCTGGGCCTTCTCCTCGCGCTTGCGCAACTCCAGCTCGTAGAGCCGGGCCTTCAACATATCCATCGCCATGGCGCGGTTGCGGTGCTGCGAGCGGTCGGCCTGGCAGGAGACGACGACGCCGGTCGGGATATGGGTGATCCGGATGGCGCTGTCGGTCTTGTTGATGTGCTGGCCGCCGGCGCCGGAAGCGCGGAACGTGTCGACCTTCAGGTCCTTGTCCAGGACCTCGATGTTGATGTCGTCGTCGATCACCGGATAGACCCAGATCGACGAGAAGGAGGTGTGGCGCCGCGCATTGGAATCGAAAGGCGAGATGCGGACCAGGCGGTGCACGCCGGATTCGGATTTCAGCCAGCCATAGGCGTTCGGGCCCTTGATCTCGATGGTCGCGGATTTGAGGCCCGCCTCTTCGCCCGGGCTCTCCTCCAGCCATTCGACCTTGTAGCCGTGCTGCTCGGCCCAGCGCACGTACATGCGCAGCAGCATCTGCGCCCAGTCCTGGGCCTCGGTGCCGCCGGCGCCGGCATGGACCTCGAGATAGCAGTCGTTGCGGTCGGCCTCGCCGGAGAGCAGCGATTCCAGCTCGCGCTGCGCCGCGCGCGCCTTCAGGTCGGCGAGGCTGCGCTCGGCCTCATCGACCGAGGCGGTGTCGCCTTCGCTCTCGCCGAGCTCGGCCAGGGTCATCGCGTCGTCGAGCTCGCGCTCCAGGGCCTTGTAGGCGCCGATCGAGTCGGACAAGTGGGTCCGCTCGCGCATGATCTTCTGGGCTTTTTCCGGCTTCTCCCAGAGCGCCGGATCCTCGGCGAGCGCGTTCAGTTCGTCGAGACGACGCAGAGCGTTGTCCCAGTCAAAGATGCCTCCTCAGCAGGGCCAGCGAGGAGCGGATCTCGCTCGCCTTCTGCTCGATCTCAGCGCGCATGGTCGGGTCCCATTCTCGTCAAAGCGGCGCGGAAGATGGGGGAAAGCGCCGCATCCGTCAAATGTTTGTGCCGCCTCAGGCCGCGGCAGGAATGAGGGCCCGGGAGCTGCCTGGGACCGCCCGAGGCTCTAGTACAATCCCTGCGACGAATCCGAGGGGGCGGCCGGTGCCGGCTGCTGGGTCACGGTCTGGTTGGACGGCGAGGCGCCGAGGGTGCCGCCGACCACCGGGCCGGCATCCGCCGGGGCCGGGGCCGGGGCCGGGGCCGGGACCTGGGCGCTGTCGCTGTTGTTCAGCCCGTCGACCGTCGATGGCAGCGGCGGCGGCGCGCCGTTATCCGCGGCCGGCGCCGGGCTGGACCCATCGGTGCCGGCCGGGGCGGCGGCGGTGGCGGCGTTCTGGTCCGGGACCGCCGGCGTGCTTTGCGGCGAGCCGTTCGGGCCGATCGCATTGCTCGGATGGTAGTCCGCCGGATTCAAGCCCTCGCCATCCGGCACGGCCGGCTGCTGCGAGACCATCTGGTCGTTGCTGGCGGGCATGTCGAGGATGCTGCTGCCGTAATCGGCCGGCGGCGGCGCGGAATCGGTCGCCGCCTGCTCCTGGCCGCCATTGTCGATCGGCAGCACCGAGCCGTAGCCGGCATCCTCGCCGTAATCGCTCTTGCCCTCGACGATCTGCATCGGCTGGCCGTTGGGCTCGGTGCCGGGGCGGAAGGCTTCCCAGATCACGAGGCCGGTATCGCCGGGCTGCACGCGCTGGCCGGTCTTGTAGTTGACGCGCACCAGGCGGATGCCGGGCGGGATACGGAAGGGAGTCGCCGGCTTGTCCTTCAGCGCCTCCGTCATGAAGTCGCGGAAGATCGGCGCCGAGATCGTGCCGCCGGTCGCCCGCTCGCCGAGGGACCGCGGCTGGTCGTAGCCGACATAGAGGCCGGCCGCGAGGTCGGGCGAATAGCCGACGAACCAGACGTCGCGGCCGTCATTGGTGGTGCCGGTCTTGCCGGCGAGCGGCTTGCCGACCGCCTTCACCGCGCTGCCGGTGCCGCGCTGCACGACGCCCTGCATCATCGAGACCATCTGGTAGGCGACGGCGGGATCGAGCACCTGCGGGCGGTCGTCCGGCAAGGTCGGCGGCGGCTGGCCGTCATAGGCGATGCCGGCGCAGCCGTCGCACTTGCGCTGGTCGTGGCGGTACATGGTCCAGCCGAGGCTGTTCTGCACCCGGTCGATGAAGGTCGGCTCCACCTTCTTGCCGCCGTTCACGATCATCGAATAGGCGGAGACCATGCGCAGCACCGTGGTCTCCCCGGCGCCGATCGACATGGCCAGCGTCTGCTGCATGTTGTCGATGACACCGAGGCGCCCGGCCATCTCGGCGACCTTGGCCATGCCGATGGTCTGGGCGATGCGGATGGTCATCAGGTTGCGCGAGTTCTCGAGGCCGAGCCGCATGGTCGCGGGGCCGAAATATTCCTGCTTGAAGTTCTCCGGCCGCCACGGCGGCAGGCCCGGGCCCTGGTTGATCACCATCGGCGCGTCGAGAATGATGGTCGAGGGCGTCATGCCGGATTCGAGCGCCGAGAGATAGACGATCGGCTTGAACGAGGAGCCCGGCTGGCGCATCGCCTGGGTCGCGCGGTTGAACTCGCTGAGCTCGTAGGACCAGCCGCCGGTCATCGCCAGCACGCGGCCGGTATGCGGGTCCATGGCGACGAAGGCGCCGCTCACCTCCGGCACCTGCCTGAGGCCGTAGCTGTCCGCGGGATAGGGCTTGCCGTCCTTGTCCTTCTCGACCGCCTCGACGGCGACGATGTCGCCCGGCTGCAGCACGTCGCTCGCCGCCTTGATGGCGGGGCCGCGGCTGTGGTCGGGCATCGCCTTGCGGGCCCAGGTCAGCTCGGCCAGGGGGATCTGGCCCTGGCTGCCGTCCTTGAGGCCGATCTTCACCGCCGTCTTGCCGGCATCGAGCACCATCGCCGGCTGCCAGCTATAGAGCCAGGGCATGGCCGGCAGATCGGTCAGCGTCTTCTGCCAATCGTCGGCGAGCTCGACATGCTTCAGCGGCCCGCGATAGCCCTGCGTGCGGTCGAACGAGACCAGCCCCTTGCGCAGGGCCTCGTCGGCGATCTCCTGCAGATGCGGATCGACCGTCGAGCGGACGGTCAGGCCCTTCTTGTAGAGCGCGTCCTCGCCGAAGCGCGCGGCGAGCTCGCGGCGCACCTCCTCGGCGAAGTAGTCGGCGGTGACGCGCTCGGTCGCGGCGCGGGCATGCTCCTCCAGCGGCTCGGCCTTGGCGGCGCCGGCTTCCTCGGCGGTGATGTCGCCGTTCTCCAGCATGCGGTCGACCACCCAGTTGCGGCGGTCGAGCGCGGCCGCGTGGTTGCGCTTGATGTTGTAGTTGTTCGGCGCCTTGGGCAGCGAGGCGAGATAGGCCGCCTCGCCGATGGTGAGCTCGTTCAGCGGCTTGTTGAAGTAGTTGAGCGCCGCCGCCGCGACGCCGTAGTTCCCGGAGCCGAGATAGATCTGGTTGAGATAGAGCTCGAGGATGCGGTCCTTGGAGAACGCCTTCTCGATGCGGAGCGCGAGGATCGCCTCCTTGATCTTGCGGCCGTAGGACAGCTCGTTCGACAGCAGGAAGTTCTTGGTCACCTGCTGGGTGATGGTCGAGGCGCCGATCGGCCGGCGGTCGCGGCCGTAGTTCAGCAGGTTGATCCAGGCGGCCTTGACCATCGACGGCACGTCGATGCCGGGATGGGTGTAGAAGGTCTTGTCCTCGGCGGAGAGGAAGGCGTTGATCACGCGCTTGGGGATGGCGGTGATCGGCACGAAGACGCGGTTCTCGACGGCGTATTCGGCCAGCAGCCGGCCGTCGCCGGCATAGACGCGGCTGACCACCGGCGGGTCGTAATTGGCGAGCTGGGAGACTTCCGGCAGGTCTTCCGAATAGTGCAGGAAGGCGACGTAGCCGGTGATCGCCGCCAGCGTGCCGCCGATCAGGACGACGCCGAACAGGAAGGTGAAGATCCACGGCATGCGGAAGCCGCCGCGCCGCTTCTTCGCCTGCCCGGCCTTCTTCGCCTTGCGCGCGGCCCGGCGGTCCATCGGCGGCGCGATCGGGTCTTCGTCGTCGCGCACGGCCCGCAATTGCGGCAGCGGCGGCCGGTCCGGATCGTCAGGAAATTGGTCGGTCATGGGGCCTTGTTTATCCCGCTGGGCGGCGGAATGCCAGGGTCGATCGGGGGTCGGGCGATCACGAATAACTGCCCGCCAATAAAGGCAAATTTGCGGCGCCCTTAAAGGTTCCGGCGGCGCCTTGCCCCCGGGGTAAGGCGCCGCAGGGCCGTCCCCGGTTCAACGGCGCAAGGCGGGAAATTCAGGTGCGGCGGATCATGTCGCGCCAGTCGAAATAGTCCTCGATGGCGTGGGTGATCGATTCCGACAGCTTCTTCTGATGCTTGGGGTCGGTCAGCAGGCGCTCGTCGTCGCTGCTGGAAATGTAACCCATCTCCAGCAGGACCGACGGAACGTCCGGCGCCTTCAGAACCGCGAAACCGGCGAAGCGGTGGCTGTTCTGCAACATCATGGTGTCGTTGCGCAGGTCGCTGACCAGGATCGAGGCGAAGCGCGAGGAGAGATTGATCGTCTCGCGCTGGGCGAGGTCGATCAGGATGCCGGAAACGGTCTGGCTCTGCTGCGAGAGATCGACCCCGTTGATCACGTCGGACTTGTTCTCCTTGGTGGCCAGCGCCTCGGCTTCGGCGTCGGAGGCCTTGTCGGAGAGGGTGTAGACCGAGGCGCCGCGGGCGAGCGTCCCGGGATTGGAATCGGCGTGCAGGGAGATGAACAGGTCGGCGCCCTTGTCCCGGGCGATCTTGAAACGGTCGCGCAGCGGGATGAAGACGTCCTTGTCCCGGGTGAGGACGACCCGGAACCGCCCGGTCGCGAGCAGCGTCTTCTGCAGCTGCTTGGCCACGGCCAGGGTGATGTTCTTTTCCATGGTGTGGCTGCCCAGCGCGCCCGGATCGATGCCGCCATGGCCGGGATCGATGACGATCAGCGGCTTCGGCGCTTCGGCGGCCGCGGCCAGCGGCTTGGATGCGGCCGGCTGCGCGGCGGGCTTTGCCGGCTTGGCGGCGTCGGCGACCGCCGGCGCGGCCTTGCCGCCATCCGCGGGTGCCGCGGCGGCCGGTGCGCCGAGGACCGGATTGACGCTCCCCGGCTCGGGCGCGGCGCCCGGACCGGCGGGCACCGCGGCCCCGGCCGAGGCGAAGAGGACGGTCTGGACCGAGGCCTTGTAGGCGTTGGTGTCGCTCGGCCGGAGATCGATCGCGAGGCGCACCGGCTGGCCGCCATCCGCCGGCAGAATGCGGGCATCGGTGACGGCGGCCGGCGCGGCGAGGTCGAGCACGATCCGCGAGGTCCCGGCCTTGAACAGGCCGTAGCGCAGCCCCGCCACCAGGCCATGGCCCTGGAGCTTCTTGCCGCCCGGCACCTTCCAGCCGACCTGGGAGAGATCGATCACCACCCGGTCGGGATCGGCCAGGGTGAAGAGCCGGAACTCGGGCGCGCCGGTCAGGGAAAGCTCGACCCGGGTCAGGTTGGGCTCGACGCCCAGCTTGGCCTCGGTGACGGTCGGCTGGCCCTCGGCCAGCGCAAGCGGGGCACAAGCCAGGAGCAGGCCCAGCCCTGCAAACCAGGTCAAGAGTCGCCGCAAAACCCGCATTTAGTCCGATCTCCCAAGAGAGACTCCTAATATAACTTCTTAAGCCACTGTGAATCAACACATTTCCGTTAGGTCTCCAGACCCGGAAGCGGCTCTTGGCGGCCGGACTCGGGACGAAGATGATTGTGTCGCGGGGTCGGGGTCAGTATTCTCCGGCTTGACTTGGCGAAGTGAAGGGCCGGCGGGCGCGATTGCGCGCCGTGCGTCCCGAACCGACGCCGGGTTTCGACCGGTTCCACGCAAGAAATGCGCCGCCCGGCAGAGTTGCGGGCGGCAGCTTGGAGCGACCGGTCATAGTGGCACCGCAAGGCGCCCGCGCTGGGAGATCGTCCCATCGGGAAGCGGCATCGCGGTGCTTATCGCCACAGGTTGAGATGACGAACACCTGGATTTCACCAACCCAATTCGCGCCGCCGCCCGCGTCACACGCGGGCGTCGCTTGGCGCGCGGAGTATCTGACGCATGTCCAAGACAATGTTGATCGATGCCACCCACCCGGAAGAGACGCGGGTCGCGGTGGTGGACGGACGCAAGCTTGAAGAATTCGACGTCGAAATAGCCGGCCGCCGGCCGCTCAAAGGCAACATCTACCTCGCCAAGGTCACCCGCGTGGAGCCGTCGCTCCAGGCGTGCTTCGTGGAATACGGCGGCAATCGCCACGGCTTCCTGGCCTTCAGCGAGATCCATCCCGACTACTACCGGATTCCGGTCGCCGACCGCGAAGCGCTGATGCGCGAGACCCGGGCCGCGATCGAGGATCACGACCACGAGCCCGCGCATCCCGACGAGGCCGAGCATATCCACGCCGAGCCGCGCGTGCCCGACGAACCCACGCCCGACGAGGCTGCGTTCTACGAGCCCACGTCCCGGGACGACCCGGGCCATCACGAGGAAGAGGAAGACCAGCACCGGGAGGAGGAACCGGCGCATGACGACGGCGCGCTGTTCGCCCCGCCCCCGGCCTTCGATGCCGGGGAGACGGCGGACCACCCGGAGCAGAACGGCGCGGCGCGCGAGCCGGCGATGCCGCTGGCCGTGCACCAGGACATCCTGCGCCAGGAGATCCCGCTGGACGACAGCGGCGCGCCCGAGGCGGCGGCCGAGAACGGCGCGACCGATGCCGAGCTGCCGCCGGCCCCGCAGGGCGGCGAACTGATCGAGGTCGCGGTGCCGCAGGAGGCGCCGGAAGCCCTGGGCGAGGCCCAGCCCGCGCGCGACGACGATCCCGAGGTCGATGAGGAGAACGCGCGGCGCCGGCGCCAGCGCGCGCTGCGCCGCTACAAGATCCAGGAAGTGATCAAGCGCCGGCAGATCCTGCTGGTGCAGGTCACCAAGGAGGAGCGCGGCAACAAGGGCGCGGCGCTCACGACCTATCTCTCGCTGGCCGGCCGCTATTGCGTACTGATGCCGAACACCGATCGGGGCGGCGGCATCTCGCGCCGCATCACCAGCCTCAACGACCGCAAGCGCCTGAAGAACATCGTCGACGATCTCGACGTGCCGGAAGGCATGGCGGTGATCGTGCGCACCGCGGGCAGCGAGCGCAGCAAGGCCGAGGTCAAGCGCGACTTCGAGTACCTGCTCAGGCTCTGGGACGAGATCCGCGAGACGACGCTGAAATCCACCGCGCCGGCGCTGATCTACGAGGAAGCCAGCCTGATCAAGCGCTCGATCCGCGACCTCTACACGCGGGACATGGGCGACATCATCGTCTCCGGCGTCGACGGCTACACCCAGGCGAAGTCGTTCATGCGCATGCTGACGCCGAGCCACGCCAGGCGCATCCAGCTCTACCGCGACGCGTCGGTGCCGCTGTTCCAGCGCCACCAGGTCGAAAGCCAGCTCGCCGCGATCCACAATCCGGTCGTGCACCTGCGCTCGGGCGGCTACATCGTCATCAACCAGACCGAGGCGCTGGTCGCGGTCGACGTCAACTCGGGGCGCGCCACCAAGGAGCGCAACATCGAGGAGACGGCGCTCAAGACCAACCTCGAGGCGGCCGAGGAGATCGCGCGCCAGCTCCGCCTGCGCGACCTGGCCGGCCTGATCGTCATCGACTTCATCGACATGGAGGAAGGCCGCAACAACAACGCGGTCGAGCGGCGCCTGAAGGATTCGCTCCGGAACGACCGCGCGCGGATCCAGATCGGGCGCATCAGCTCCTTTGGCCTGCTGGAGATGTCGCGGCAGCGGCTGCATCCCTCGCTGCAGGAGGCCTCGACCGAGATCTGCCCGCATTGCCGCGGCTCGGGCCGCATCCGCTCGGTGGATTCGACCGCGCTGCACGTGCTGCGCATGGTCGAGGAGGAGATCACCAAGACCTTCAGCCCCGGCGTCTCGGTGTTCGCGCCGACCGCGGTCGCGCTCTACATCCTCAACCAGAAGCGCACCGCGCTCTCGCAGCTCGAGATGCGGCGCGGCGTGCGGATCTACATCAACGGCGATGACAGCCTGACCCCGCCCGACTATCGCCTGGAGCGGATCAAGCAGCTCGCTCCCGGCGAGGAGCTGCCGCCGGCCGTCGCCCCCGCCCCGCTGCCGACCGATGTCGAGCTCGAGATCGACGAGGACGTGCCCGAGGAGATGGAGGAGGAGGCGGAAGCCGCCGCCGAGAGCGAGGGCGAAGCCAAGGCCGGCGAGAGCGCCGCGCCGGAATCCGGCGGCGAGGAAGAGACCGGCGGTCGCGGCCGGCGCCGGCGGCGCCGTCGCCGCGGTCGCGGCAATCGCTTCAACGCCGACGAGTTCACGGAATCCAGCGAGGCCGCGGAACCGGCCGCCGCCGCGCCGGCCCCGGCCGAGCCGGCCGAAGCCGTCGCCGTGCCTGCCGCGGAAGACGGCCAGGGCGAGGATGCCGGCGGTGAAGCCGAAGGCGCCGAAGGTGCCGGCGAGGACGGCTAAGGACGGCGTCGCCGCCGGCGCGGCCGCCGCGGCGGCC
>DASZSL010000026.1:0-49407 GCA_035548715.1 Dongiaceae bacterium | reverse complement strand
AGAATCCGTGGAAGAAGCACGACAACATTCCGCTGTAAGGTAGAGCGCGTCATGGCCAAGAAGCTATTCGACAAGATCCTGATCGCCAACCGCGGCGAGATCGCCTGCCGCGTCATCCGCACCTGCAAGAGGCTGGGGATCGCGACCGTGGCGGTCTATTCGGATGCCGATGCCGACGCGCTGCATGTGCGCGAGGCCGACGAGGCGGTCGCGATCGGCCCCTCGGCCGCCGCCGAGAGCTACTTGAAGATCGAGAAGATCATCGAGGCCTGCAAGCAGACGCAAGCCGACGCGGTGCACCCGGGCTACGGCTTCCTCTCCGAGAACGTGAAGTTCGCCGAGGCCTTGAAGAAGGCGAAGATCGCCTTCATCGGCCCCGATCCCCATGCCGTGCAGGCGATGGGCGACAAGATCGAATCGAAGAAGCTGGCGCGCGAGGCCGGGGTCAACATGGTCCCGGGCTTCCTCGACGTCATCAAGGACGCCGAGCACTGCGTGAAGATCGCGCGCGAAATCGGCTATCCGGTGATGATCAAGGCCTCGGCCGGCGGCGGCGGCAAGGGCATGCGGATCGCAGTCGACGACGAGACCGCGCGGGAAGGCTTCCGCTCCGCGAGCAACGAGGCCCGCTCCTCCTTCGCCGACGACCGGGTGTTCGTCGAGAAGTACATCGAGCAGCCGCGGCACATCGAGATCCAGGTCCTGGCCGACGGGCACGGGCACTGCCTCTATCTCGGCGAGCGCGAATGCTCGATCCAGCGCCGGCACCAGAAGGTGATCGAGGAGGCGCCGAGCCCCTTCCTCGACGAGAAGACCCGGGCCGCCATGGGCGAGCAGGCGGTGGCGCTCGCCAAGGCCGTCAAATACAAGTCGGCGGGCACGGTCGAGTTCATCGTCGACCAGAAGCGCAATTTCTACTTCCTGGAGATGAACACGCGGCTCCAGGTCGAGCATCCGGTGACCGAGCTGGTGACCGGCCTCGACCTCGTCGAGCAGATGATCCGCATCGCCGCCGGCGAGAAACTGAAGCTCAAGCAATCGGATGTGCGCCTCAAGGGCTGGGCGATCGAATCCCGGGTCTATGCCGAGGACCCGTTCCGCAACTTCCTGCCTTCGACCGGTCGCCTGATCCGCTACGAGGAACCGTCTTCCGGCCCGTCGGTGCGGGTCGATTCCGGCGTCTATGAGGGCGCCGAGATCAGCATGTTCTACGATCCGATGATCGCCAAGCTGGTGACCTACGGCCAGGACCGGCCGGCGGCGGTCGCGGCGATGCGCGAGGCGCTGGACGCGTTCTACATCCGCGGCGTCGGGCACAACATCCCGTTCCTCTCCGCGCTGATGGCGCATCCCAGGTTCCAGGCCGGGCGGCTGTCGACCGCGTTCATCGGCGAGGAATATCCGGGCGGCTTCCACGGCGTGACGCTGGATCCCGATGCGACCGCGGATCTCGTCGCGGTGATCGCCACGGTGCATCATCTCTACGAGCGCCGGGCCCATGCGCGCCGGCCGCATTTCCAGGCCAAGGGCAGCAAGGTCGCCGGCGACTGGGTGGTGAAGCTCGACGGCGTGCCGCACTCCGCCTCCGTGGTCGATACCGCGGACGGCTTCGCCGTCGTCGGCGACAAGACCAGCCGCGAGGTGATCAGCGCCTGGCGGCTCGGCGATCCGCTCTATCACGGCCGGATCGACGGGCGGCCGATCACCGTGCAGATCGACCGCAACGGCGTCGGCTATCGCCTGAGCCATGGCGGCGCCACGGTGAAGGCGATGGTGCTGACGCCGCGCGCCGCCCAGCTCGACGCGCATATGCCGGAGAAGGTCCCTCCGGACATGTCGCGGTTCCTCCTCTCGCCGATGCCGGGCCTGCTGGTCAGCCTCGCCGTCACGCCGGAGGAGGAGGTCAAGGCCGGCCAGACCCTCTGCGTGGTCGAGGCCATGAAGATGGAGAACATCCTGAAGGCCGAGCGCGATGGCAAGGTGGCGAAGCTTCACGCGAAGCCTGGCGACAGCCTGGCGGTCGATCAGATCATCCTGGAATTCGCGTGAGAGGGTGAGCTCGGGGCCGCTCCCCGACGGCTGGAAGAGCGTCCGGCTGATGATCCGGGGGCGGGTGCAGGGAGTCTCATACCGCTACTGGGCCGTCACCGAGGCGACAGGGCGCGGCCTCCACGGCTGGGTCCGCAACCGGAGCGATGGCAGCGTCGAGGCATTCCTGTCCGGCCTGGCCGCCGAGGTCGATGCGATGATCGAGGCCTGCCGCGAGGGGCCGCGCGCCGCGCGGGTGACCGATATCGACATCCGCGAAGAGACCGCCCGCGCCGAGGCCGGCTTTCGCCAGCTGCCCACGGCATAGCGCCTATCCGAAGTGGGTAGGTTGTTGGCGCCCGAACCCTATGTTACGGTTTTCTTGTTGCACTGCAGCGACATTGCAGCGAGAACGAGAGCGAACCTGAAGCTCCGCCACCTGCGGTGTCAGAACCCGGCCAGACAGGGATGCCGATGGCAAAGCGGGGCTTTGAGGGGCGGACCATCGGGGTCCGCGGTCGCGAGGTCGTTGTCGACGCGATGCGACCGGCGAAGCGGCGCTGAAGGCGAGCATGCAGCGCTACCGCTTCGTGCTCACCCGGCCGCTGCAGCTGATCCCGGTGCTGTTCGGGATCAGCCTCGTCACTTTCGTCCTGACCCATATGATCCCCGGCGATCCGGCGCGCATCCTGCTCGGCATCCGCGCGACGGCGGAAGCGATCGCCGCGATCCACGAGAAGTTCGGCCTCGATAAGCCGATCGCCGTCCAATACTTCTACTTCCTCGCCAACCTGGTGCAGGGGGATTTCGGCCGCTCGATCATCTATCGGGCGCCCGTGCTGGGCGTCGTCGCCGAGCGCATCCTGCCGACGCTCTCGCTGATCCTGCTGGCGGTCGCGATCTCGGCGATCCTGTCGGCGATCCTCGCCAGCATCGCCGCGACCCGGCGCGGCGGCGTCACCGACCAGGCGATCCGGCTGTTCTCGACCATCGGCCTCGGCCTGCCGGCCTTCTGGCTCGGCATCGTCTTCATCATGGTCTTCAGCATCGGGCTCGGCCTCTTCCCGGTCTCGGGCTACGGCGAGACCTTCCTCGACCGGCTGCATCACCTGGCGCTGCCCGCGGCGACCCTCGCGGTCTCGCTGGTGCCGGTGATCACCCGGAACCTGCGGGCGAGCCTGATCGCCGAGAGCACGTCGGACTACGTGACCGCCGCCCGGGCCAAGGGCGTGCCGGCGCGGGCGATCTTCTTCGGCCACGTGTTCCGCAACTCGCTGCTGCCGACCATCAGCCTGTTCGGCGTCAACATCGGCTGGATGATCGGCGGCACGGTGGTGGTGGAGACCGTGTTCTCGGTGCCCGGCCTCGGCCAGCTCATGGTGAGCTCGATCTTCGCCCGCGACTACCTGGTGGTGCAGGCGGTGACGCTGGTGCTGGCGCTCGGCGTGGTCGCGACCAACTTCCTGGTCGATCTCGCGACCGCCGTCCTCGATCCCCGGGTGACGGTATGACGGCGATCGAGATCCCCGCGGCGCCGTCGCGCTGGCGCAGCGTCTCCCTGCCCTGGACGGTGCCCGCCGGCGCCGGCATCGTGCTCTTCTGGGTCGCGGTGGCGGTGCTGGCGCCGCTGGTCGCGCCCTCCGATCCCATCGCGCAGGACCTCTCCGACACGCTGAAGCCGCCGGGCTGGGCGCATTGGCTGGGCACCGACAATTTCGGGCGCGACGTGCTCTCGCGCCTGATCTGGGGCACGCGGATCGACCTGATGATGGGCTTCTTCGGCGTGCTCTTCCCGTTCGTCATCGGCACCACGATCGGCGCCGTCGCCGGATATTCCGGCGGGTTCGTCGATGCGGCGCTGATGCGCCTGCTCGACGTGACGATCTCCTTTCCGTTCTTCGTGCTCATCATCGCCATCGTCGCGACCCTGGGGCCGGGCCTCGGCAGCTTCTACATCGCGCTGGCGCTGGTCGGCTGGGTCTCCTATGCGCGGCTGGTGCGCGCGCAGTTCCTGGTGCTGAAGCAGTCGGACTTCGTGCTGGCGGCGCGCTGCCTCGGCTTCGGCCGGGCGCGGATCGTGTTCAAGCACATCCTGCCCAACGCGATCATGCCGGCGGTCGTGTTCTCCATGTCGGACGCCGTGCTCGACATCCTGCTGGGCTCGTCGCTCTCCTTTCTCGGCCTCGGCATCCAGCCGCCGACGGCGGAGTGGGGCATCATGATCGCCGACGGCAAGAACTTCATCGGCACCGCCTGGTGGATCTCGCTCTTCCCCGGCATCGCCATCATCATCCTGGCGATCGGCTTCAGCTTCCTGGCCGACGGTTTCGCCGAGCTGCTGGGGGCGAAGGACTGATGGGCGCGCTGCTGGAGGTCGAGGACCTGACCGTCGAGTTCGCCACCCGCGCCGGCACGATGCGCGCCGTGGACCGCGTCTCCTTCGCGGTCGGCAAGGGCGAGATCATGGGCCTGGTCGGCGAGAGCGGCTCGGGCAAGACCGTGTCCTGCCGGGCGATGCTGCACCTCCTGCCGGCCTGGCAGGTGCGGCAGGCGAGCGGCCGGGCGCTGTTCGACGGCCAGGACCTGCTGGCCCTGGACGAGGCGAGGCTGCGCGACCTGCACGGCCGGCGCATCGGCATGATCTTCCAGAATCCGGCCTCGCATCTCGATCCGCTGATGACCATCGGCCGCCAGGTCGCCGAGCCGCTGATCCATCACCGGGGCCTGAGCGCCCGGGAAGCGCGCGCCGAGGCGATCGAGCTGCTGCGCCAGGTCGGCATCCCGGACCCGAAGCGCGCCGTCGATGCCTATCCGCACCAGTTCAGCGGCGGCATGAAGCAGCGCGCGGTGATCGCCGGCGCGGTCGCCTGCCGGCCCGACCTGCTGGTCGCCGACGAGCCGACCACGGCGCTGGACGTCACGGTGCAGGCGCAGATCCTGCGGCTGCTGCTCGACCTCCGGGACCGCACCGGGCTGGCGATCATCCTGATCACCCATGACCTGGGGGTCGTCGCCTCGACCTGCGACAAGGTCACGGTGATGTATGCCGGGCGCATCATGGAGCGCGCGCCCAAGGCCGAGCTGATCCGCAGCCCGCGCCATCCCTACACGATGGGCATCATCCGCTCGCAGCCGAGCCGCGCCGAGCCGGGCAGGCCGCTGGACTCCATCGAGGGCCAGCTTCCGGCGCTGAACGCCCTGCCGGAAGGCTGCCGCTTCCACCCGCGCTGCGCCTTTGCCGTCGCGCCCTGCCGCAGCGGCGAGATCCCGCTCGACCGCGTCGCCGCCGACCACGACGCCGCCTGCATCCGCTGGCGCGAATTGCAGGGAGCGGCGGCGTGAACGCCCTGCTCGAAGTGCGCGGCCTCGAGGTCCGCTATCCCGCGCGGAGCGGCAAGGGCGAGGTCCACGCCGTCAACGGCGTCGATCTCGACATCGCCGAGGGCGAGACCCTCGGCCTGGTCGGCGAGAGCGGCTGCGGCAAGAGCACGCTCGGCCGCGCGATCCTCGCGCTCACCCCGGCCAGCGACGGCTCGGTGCAGTTCCGCGGCAACGAGGTCCTGGGAAAGGCCGCGCCGCAAGGCTATCGCCGCAAGGCGCAGATGGTGTTCCAGGACCCGTTCGCGGCACTCAACCCGCGGCTGACCGTGTTCGAGACCCTGGCGGAAGTGCTGAAGGTGCATCGCATCGCGCCGGCCGCCGAAATTCCGGCGCGCGTCATCGACCTGATGGCGCAGGCCGGCCTGTCGCCGGAGCTGGCGCATCGCAAGGCGCGCACCTTGTCCGGCGGCCAGTGCCAGCGGGTCGGCATCGCGCGGGCGCTGGCGGTCGGCGCCGAGCTGATCATCGCCGACGAGCCGGTTTCCGCCCTCGATGTCTCGATCCAGGCGCAGATCCTCAACCTCTTCTCGAAGCTGCAGCGGGAACGTAGCCTCGCGATCCTGTTCATCTCCCATGATCTCGGCGTGGTGCGCTATCTCTGCCGGCGCGTCGCCGTCATGTATCTCGGGCGGATCATCGAGCAGGGCGCGTCGGAGGCCGTCTTCGCCGCGCCGCTGCACCCCTATACGCGCTCGCTGGCGGCGGCGATCCCGAAGATGGCGCCGGATGCGACCATCCCCGGCGCGCCCTTGGGCGGCGAGCCGCCGAGCCCGCAGGACATTCCGGCCGGCTGCCCGTTCCATCCGCGCTGTCCCCAGGCGATGGATGTCTGTCGCATGGGCGCGCCGCCGCCGGCCTACGAGGTCGAGGGGCGCCGGGTCTGGTGCCATCTCTACGCGCCCGATCGCCTACCGTCCGATCGCGCACAGTCCGACCGGGTGCAGTCCGACCGGGCGCAGTCTGATCGAGTGCAGTCTGATCGAGTGCAGGGAGCCGCATGACGGCATTTTCAGAAAGGGAGACGAACCATGCCTAGAAACCGGACGAAACTGGCGGCGTTGCTGCTGGCGGGGGCCGCCAGCCTGCTGGCGTCGAGCGCCTATGCCGACGGCGTGCTGAAGATCGCGCGCGAGCAGGACGGATCGACCTTCGATCCGATCAAGACCATCCTCAATTCCGACATCTGGGTGATGGACAACATGAACGCCAACCTGGTCCGGGTGACCAAGGACGGCACCGGCCTCGAGCCCGATCTCGCCGAGAAATGGACGCTCGCCGCCGACAACGTGACCTACACCTTCACCTTGCGCGACGGCCTGAAGTTCAGCGACGGCAGCCCGATCAAGGCCAGCGACGTGAAGTTCAGCCTGGAGCGGCTGCGCGACACCAAGGATTCGGTGATGGGCAGCATGTACAAGATCATCGCCAAGATCGACGTGCCCGACGACAAGACCGTGGTCATCACCACCGAGAAGCCGTCGGCGCCGCTGCTCTCGACGCTTGCCATGTTCGCGGCCTCGATCCTGCCGGAGGCGGTGGTCAAGGCGGAGGGCGACGATTTCGGCACCAAGCCGGTCGGGGCCGGCGCCTTCATGCTGAAGAACTGGGCCCATGGCGACAAGGTCGAGCTGGTGAAGAACCCGAACTACTGGGAGGCCTCGCGCGTCAAGCTCGACGGCGTGCAGTGGCTCTACGTGCCCGACGACAACACCCGCATGCTGAAGCTGCAGGCGGGCGAGGTCGATGCCGCGATCTTCGTGCCGTTCAACATGGTGGCGCAGTTGCAGCAAAACAAGGACATCGACGTCCATCTCGACCCGTCGAGCCGCGAGGACTTCCTGATCCTGAACGAGAAGTCGAAGCCGCTCGACGACGTGCGCGTGCGCCAGGCGATCTGCCAGGCGATCGACCGCGAGGCGATCGTGAAGGCGGTGCTGTTCGGCAACGGCAAGGTCGCCAATTCCTTCATCCCCGGCGGCGCGCTCTACTACAACGCCGACAACCCGACCTGCAAATACGATCCGGAAGGGGCGAAGAAGCTGCTGGCCGACGCGGGGGCGAGCGGGCTCAAGTTCAAGTTCCTGATCGATTCCGGCAACAGCGTGAACGACCAGACCGCGGTCCTGATCAAGGACAACCTCGCCAAGGTCGGCATCGACACCGATATCGTGAAGGAGGAGAGCGGCCAGGAATGGGATTCGACCGTCGCCGGCGACTACGATCTCTCGATCGAGTACTGGACCAACGACATCATCGACCCCGACGAGAAGGCGACCTTCTCGCTCTACGGCAAGGACGACAACCGGTCCTACTACACCAACTACAACAACCCGCACGTGACCGAGCTGATCGACCAGGGCCGGGCGGAGATGGACACCGCCAAGCGCACCGCGATCTACAACGAGATCCAGAAGACCGCCTCCGAGGAGGTCAACTGGGTCGACCTCTATTACAGCCCGTTCCGCAACGCCTCGCGCAAGAACGTCACGGGCTTCTACCAGAATCCCACCGGCCGCTTCATGCTGGAGGATGCCGCGATCACGCAGTGACGTGACGGGTGTCCGGCCGCAGCCTGAGGCATCTCAGGCTGCGGCCGGTCCCATCAATCGAACAACCGCGATGTCCGCCGGCGATCCGGCGTGCAATAGCGGTCGAACAGCCCGGCATTCGGGCAGAATTCGCGATAGCCGTCCGCCGGCCGATGCGGATCTTTCAGCCAGTGCCGGCAGCTCATCAGATTGGTGCAGCCCTGGCAGCGGCGCACGGCCTGCTGCAACTGCACGGCGCCCCAGTTGCTGCCCATGCGCTCGACATCGACCGCGAGCGTCAGCATCATCACCGCCATCTCCCGCGGCGGCGCACAGCGTATCGGATCACGTCCGGTCATGGCGTATCCTCCCGCCCGGGCCGCGCATTGGTGCCGCGGCCGCTCGGCAAGTCCACCCTACGCCGCCGACGGCGGGTTGACGCTGCGACACGGGGCGCTGCGACGCGCAGCCGCGGCCGAGGCTCTAGAAGATTTCCAGGAAAGCGGATTGCAGCGCCGCGTCGAGCTCCGCCGGCGACACGCTGCGCCCGAGCTTCGCCAGCGACGTCACCCCGAAAGGCTGCGCCGCCGTCTCGGCGATCCCGCAGGGCACGATGCCGGCGAAATGCGCCAGGTTCGGATCGCGGTTGACGGCGATGCCGTGGAAGGTGACGCCGTGCCGCACCCGCACGCCCAAGGCGGCGATCTTGTCTTCGCGGCCCTCCGCTTGCGCCACCCAGATGCCGACGCGGCCCTCGCGCCGCTCGCCGCGCACGTCGAAGCGCGCCAGCGCGCGGATGATCCATTCCTCGAGGTCCCGGACATGGCCGCGGACATTGCCGCCGCGCGCGGCGAGGTCGAGCATGACGTAGCCGACCCGCTGGCCCGGCCCATGATAGGTGAACTGGCCGCCCCGCCCGGCCTCATAGACCGGGAACCGGTCGGGCAGCAGCAGGTCGGCCGGCCGGGCGCTGGTGCCGGCGGTGTAGAGCGGCGGGTGCTCCAGCAGCCAGACCTGCTCGGGGGCGGTCCCGGCATGGATCGCCGCGACCCGGGCCTCCATCGCCGCCAGGGCCGCCGGATAGTCCTCCAAACCCGCGGAAATCCGCCATTCCACGGGCTGGGGACGGAGCTTCGGCAGGGCCATTCCAGGGTGCTTTCCGCTTGATCAGATTGGGGCGATTTGCTATTCCCCCCGCCTGGATTAGGCAAGGGGCCTGACCGGTTTCAAGACCCCTTGATCCCGCTGCGGTCGTGGCGGAACTGGTAGACGCGCAGCGTTGAGGTCGCTGTGGGGCAACCCGTGGAAGTTCGAGTCTTCTCGACCGCACCAATCCTTCCTTCTCGACATTTCAGCTATCTCAAGGCGGCGGGCGCGGCGCAGTAGCGCCCGCGCGCGCCGCCGTTATAATCCTGCCGCGACACGAGATTTCTCCCACAAAAGGAACCGGTGCCGGCATGGCGGATGACAGCCTGAAAGCGGGCGCGCTCGAATATCACCGCCAGCCCAAGCCCGGCAAACTGGCGATCGTCGCCACCAAGCCGCTCGCCAACCAGCGCGACCTGGCCCTGGCCTATTCCCCCGGCGTCGCCGCCGCCTGCGAGGCGATCGTCGAGGACCCCAAGGCCGCGGCCGAGGTGACCAGCCGCGCCAACCTGGTCGCCGTGGTCACCAACGGCACGGCGGTGCTGGGCCTGGGCGCGATCGGCCCCCTGGCGGCCAAGCCGGTGATGGAGGGCAAGGCCGTCCTCTTCAAGAAATTCGCCGACATCGACGTCTTCGACCTGGAGATCAACGAGACCGATCCCGCGAAATTCGTCGATATCGTCGCCAGCCTGGAGCCCTCGTTCGGCGGCATCAACCTCGAGGACATCAAGGCGCCGGAATGCTTCGAGATCGAGCAGAAGCTGCGCGCCCGGATGCGGATCCCGGTGATGCACGACGACCAGCACGGCACCGCGATCATCGTCGCCGCCGCGCTGACCAACGGCCTGGAAGTCGTCGGCAAGTCGCTGAAGGAGGCCAGGCTCGTCTCCTCCGGCGCGGGCGCCGCGGCCTTGGCCTGCCTCGATCTCCTGGTGGCGCTCGGCCTGCCGGTCGACAACATCGTCGTCACCGACATCGCCGGCGTGGTCTACGAGGGCCGCAAGGAGCTGATGGATCCCCGCAAGGCCAAGTACGCGCGCAAGACCAATGCGCGGACGCTCGCCGACGCGATCAAGGGCGCCGACATCTTCCTCGGCCTTTCCGCGCCGGGCGTGCTGAAGCCGGCGATGGTCGAGACCATGGCGGAGCGGCCGATCGTCTTCGCCCTCGCCAATCCGACGCCGGAGATCATGCCGGAGGAGGTGAAGGCGGTCAGGCCGGAGGCGGTGATCGCCACCGGGCGCAGCGACTATCCCAACCAGGTCAACAACGTCCTCTGCTTCCCCTACATCTTCCGCGGCGCGCTCGATGTCGGCGCGACCGCGATCAACGAGGAGATGAAGATCGCCTGCGTGAAGGCGATCGCGCGCCTGGCCCGCGCCGAGGTCTCCGACGTGGCGCTGACCGCCTATGGCGGCGAGGCGCCGCAATTCGGCCCGGAATACCTGATCCCGCGCCCGTTCGACCCGCGCCTGATCACGGAGATCGCGCCCGCCGTCGCCAAGGCGGCGATGGAGAGCAAGGTCGCGACCCGGCCGATCAAGGACTGGGGCGCCTATCGCTCGCGCCTGGAGCAGTTCGTGTTCCGCTCCGGCCTCATCATGAAGCCGCTGTTCGAGCGGGCGCGCAACGACCCCAAGCGCGTGGTCTATGCCGAGGGCGAGGAGGAGCGGGTGCTGCGCGCCGTGCAGACCGCGGTCGATGAAGGCCTCGCCAAGCCGATCCTGATCGGCCGCAAGAACGTGCTGAAGAAGCGCATCGAGCGATTGGGGCTGCGCCTCAAGGCCGGGCGCGACTTCGAGCTGGTCGATCCCGAGAACGATCCCCGCTACAAGGAATACTGGACGCTCTATCACAGCCTGACCGAGCGCCGCGGCGTCTCGCCGGATGCCGCGCGCGACGTCGTGCGCACGCGCCCCACGGTCATCGCCGCGCTGATGGTGAAGCGCGGCGAGGCCGACGCCATGCTCTGCGGCACGGTCGGCCGCTTCCACCGGCACCTGGAGCATGTGAGCTCGGTGCTCGGCCGCGCGCACGCGACGCGGGCCTTCGCCACCATGACGGCGATCATTCTGCCGACCGGCACCTATTTCCTCGCCGATACCGAGGCCAATCCGGACCCGACCGAGGACGAGATCGCCGAGACGGCGGTGCTCTCCGCGGCGGCGATCCGGCGCTTCGGCATCGTGCCGAAAGTGGCGCTGCTCTCGCACTCCAATTTCGGCACCGACAACTCGGCCTCGGCGCGCAAGATGCGCCGCGCATTGGGCCTCGTGCTGCAGCGCGACCCCGATCTCGAGGTCGAGGGCGAGATGCGCGCCGACAGCGCGGTCGACGAGGCGATCCGCCAGCGCCTGTTCCCGAGCTCGCGGCTCTCCGGCAAGGCCAACCTGCTGGTGATGCCCAATCTCGACGCCTCCAACATCGCGCTCAACCTGCTGCGGCATCTGGGGCAGGGCACCTCGATCGGGCCGATCCTGCTCGGCGCCGCGGAGCCGGCGCATGTGCTCTCGCCGACCCTGACCGTGCGCGGCATCGTCAACATGACCGCGATCGCCGTGGTCGAGGCCCAGGAACGTGCCGCGCGGGGGCGCAGGAACGCCGATCACGGCGGGGCGGAGTGAGCGGCGGGCCGGATCTCAAGGACACCGACCGCACGCCCATCGTCGAGACGATGGACGAGGAAGAGCTCTACGGCCCGTCCCAGGAGCTGCTGGAGAACGTCAAGGCGGCGCTGACCGAGGCGGACATCGCCCAGGTCGAGGCGCTGATCGAGCCGCTGCACCCGGCGGACGTCGCCGACCTGATCGAGCATCTCGATCCCGAGGAGCGGCGGCTCTTCCTCGAGATCACCCGCCACGTGATCGAGCCCGAGACCATCTCCCATCTCGAGGACACGCTCCGCGAGGAGGTGGTGGACACGATGCGGCCGGAGGAGCTGGCCGAGGTCGTGACCGGGCTCGACAGCGACGACGCGGTCGACATCCTCGAGGACCTCGAGCCCGACCGCCAGCAGCAGGTGCTCGAAAGCCTGCCGCAGGAGGAGCGCACCGCCCTCGAAGAGGGTTTGACCTATCCCGAGGACAGCGCCGGCCGCCTGATGCAGCGCGAGCTGGTGGCGATCCCGCTGCATTGGACCGTCGGCGAGACCATCGACCATCTCCGCAGCGCCAAGGACCTGCCGGACGACTTCTACAATCTCTACGTCGTCGACCGGATGAACCGGCCGATCGGCTCGGTGGCCTTGAGCCGCGCCATGCGCAGCCCGCGCGGCACCAAGCTCACCGACATCATGGAGACCGAGCTGCGCCTGGTGCCGGTCGACATGGACCAGGAGGCGGTCGCCTATCTCTTCCGGCAATACGCGCTGGTCTCGGCGCCGGTGGTGGATGCGGCGGGCAAGCTGATCGGCGTCGTCACCTTCGACGACGTGGTGCGCGTCATCGACGAGGAGGCCGAGGAAGACCTGTTGGCGATCGTCGGCGTCGGCGACACCGATTTCCACGACCCGGCGCACACCACCGCCTTCCGCCGGGTGCAGTGGCTGGTCGTGACGCTGATCAACACGCTGATCGCCTCCTTCGTGATCTCGCGCTTCGAGGGCACGATCGGGCAATTCCCGTCGCTCGCCATCCTGATGCCGATCACCGCCGCCATGGGCGGCAATGCCGGCGTGCAGGTGATCACCGTGACCGTGCGGGCGCTCGCCACCAAGGACATCTCGCCGTCGAGCGACGTCTTCCGCATCATCGCCAAGGAGCTGCTGGTCGGGCTGATCAATGCCTGCGTCTTCGCCGCGATCCTGGGGACGATCGGCGCGCTCTGGTTCGGCCAGGTGAAGATCGGCGCGGTGCTGGCGGGAGCCATGATCTTCAACATGGTCTGGGCCGGCTTCGCCGGGACGGTCATTCCCCTCATCATGAACCGCCTTGGCTTCGATCCCGCGACCGGGGCCGGGCCGTTTCTCACCACCACGACCGACTGCATCGGCTTCTTCTCCTTCCTCGGCCTTGCCACGCTGATCCTCAGGTAACGGAGCGCTTCCATGCCGACTGTTCTCGTCACCGGCGCCAATCGCGGCATCGGCCTGGAGCTCGCCCGGCAGTATGCGGCGGACGGCTGGTCGGTGATCGCCACGGCCCGCGATCCGGAGGAGGCGACCGCGCTGAAGAAGCTCAAGGGCGAGATCCGGGTCGAGGCGCTGGAGGTCACCGACCGGAAGCAGGTCGGGGCGCTGGCCCGGAAGCTGGAGGACGCCGCGATCGACGTGCTCATCAACAATGCCGGCATGCTGACGGGCTACGAGGCGTTCGGGAAGACCGACGCGCAGTCCTGGCTGCGGACCCTGCACGTCAACACGGTGGCGCCGCTGCAGATCGCCGAGGCCTTCGTCGGGCACGTCGCGGCCTCGGACCAGAGGAAGATCGTCTCGATCACCAGCGGCATGGGCTCGATCGGCCGCGGCCCCGACGGCGGCGCCTATGCCTATCGCAGCTCGAAGGCGGGGCTCAACATGGCGATGGCCACGGCCGCCGCGGACCTGAAGTCGCGCCGGATCGCGGTCGCGGTGATCTCGCCGGGCTGGGTCAGGACCGATATGGGCGGCCCCAGCGCCTCGATCGCGCCGAAGACCAGCGTCGAGGGCATCCGCAAGGTGATCGCCGGGCTCGGCCCGAAGACCAGCGGTCGTTTCTTCAACTACAGCGGCGAGGAGATCCCATGGTGACGACACCTATCGAGTTCTGGTTCGACTTCTCCTCGCCCTACGGCTATCTGGCGCATTACCGGATCGACGGGATCGCCGCCGAATTTGGCCGCGATGTGCTCTGGCGCCCCTATCTGCTCGGGGTCGTGTTCAAGTCGAGCGGGCAGAGCCCGCTCGTTTCGCAGCCGCTGCGGGGTCCCTATCACGTGCGCGACATGCAGCGCGCGGCGCGCAAGCTGAAGGTGCCGGTGGTTCTGCCGGAAGGCTTCCCGATGGCGACCATCGCCGCGGGCCGCGCCTTCTACTGGATGGAGGCGCAGGACCCGCGCCGGGCGCGGGATCTCGCCAAGGCGCTCTACCGCGCCGCCTTCGCCCAGGGCCGCAACATCGCGACGTCCGACGTCGTCGCCGATGTCGGCAAGGAGATCGGCATCGACCCGGAAGCGCTGAAGGCCGGCATCGCCGATCCGGCGGTCAAGGAGCGGCTGAAGGCCGAGACCGACGGCGCGATCGCCCGCGGCATCTTCGGCTCGCCTTTCTTCCTGGTCGATGGCGAGCCGTTCTGGGGCAATGACCGGCTGGATGACGTTCGGGAATGGCTCAAGACCGGCGGCTGGTAGAAGTGTCTCTTGTCTCCGAGCAATCGAGCCTTCGCTCACCCCGCTCTGAAGAGCCTTTGCGCCAGAACGGAACATGAAGTAAAATGCAGTTTCTCCGGAGCCCCGCGGCAGCTTGTACCGGGCTTTTACGGATCGAAAAATCGGTTTTGACCTGCAAGGTCCGATTTTCCGTTTTTACTTCAGTATCTTAGATTGATTTTACCACCCCCGGATCGGGCGGGGGCGCGTAAAAGTCAGGAAGCCCGCCGGGCGAGGGCGGACAGGATGAACAACGCCGCCACGACGCTGACCGCGACCGTCAGCCCGTGGACCGGCCAGTGGTCGAGCGCGATGCCGGAAAGGACCGGCCCGGTGATCGACCCCACCTGATAGGTCATGACGAAGGCGGCGTTGGCCGCGGCAAGCTGCTCCGGCCGGAAGCGGTCGCCGAGCAGCGCGAGGCCGAGGCCGTAAAGGCCCCAGCTCACGCCGCCCCAGACGAACAGCATGGCCCAGAACGCGGGTCCCGGTTGCGGCAGCATCAGCGGAAAAGCGATGGCGCCGACGGCCACGATCGCCGCGGTCGCGACCGCCGTGAATCGCCGGTCGGTGCGATCGGCGATCCAGCCCAGCGGGTATTGCAGGAACAGGTTGCCCGCGGTGAACACGCCGAGGGTGAGGACCGCCAGGTCCTGCGTCTGTCCGGCGCGCACGCCATAGACCGGGATCAGGGTGAACAGGGCGGTGTCGATGAAGCCGGCGGCCAATGCGGCGGCGATCACCAGCGGCACCGCGCGCATGGCGCCGAAGATATCGAGGTACATCTTCTCTTCGAGCGGCGGCGGCGTCGAGCCGATCAGCAGCAGCGGGACCAGGGCGAAGAGCGCCGCCGCGGCGATCGCCGCGAAGGGCAGCCAGCCTTCGGTGCCGGTCAGCGTCAGCAGCACCGGACCCGAGGCGAAGCCGGCGGCCATCACCGTCGCGTAGACGCCCATGACCCGGCTGCGGCTCGCGTCGCGCGCCAGCATGTTGAGCCAGGTCTCGCTGGCGATCCAATGCACCACGCCGATGCAGCCGATCACGAGGCGGATGACGCACCAGGCGAAGTAGTCGCCGGTCGCCGGGAACAGCAGGATCAAGGCGGCGGTCAGGGCGATGCTGCCGATGATGCCCTTCAGGAGACCGAGGCGCGCCAGGATGCGGGGCACCAGGATGCTGAAGCAGCCCGAGCCGATGGGCGACATGGCCGCATTGATGCCGATCTCGGCGGCGTCATAGCCGCGCTGCTCCAGCAGCAGCGAGAGCAGCGGCACGACGGCGCCGACGGCGACGCCGACACCGAACGCCGTGCCGATCACCCCCGCCAGGCTGCGCCGCCGCGTCCGGCGCGCACCGATGTCTTCCATGGCCGTCATGCGGGCGGACATTAGCCAAATCGGACGGCGTCGGTCGAGACGGCTGAGGCCGGCGCTTCCCGGAGCAGCGGGGCCGCGGCCATCTTGCCTTTGACGCGATTCAATGCGCTCATAGCCCCGTTCCCGGGGGAATCGGCAGCCATGGATCAGGCACTGGACAAGGACATCATCGTCGCCGATCGGTCCGGCCCGGAAGAGCGCGCCGCCTGATGCCGCCGCAGCTCTGGTCGATCCGCATCGATTTCGCCGCGCGCCCGAGCGAGGAGACCCGCCTCGAGATCGAATCCGTGATGGAGGGATTGGGCTCGGCGCTTTCCAGCTTCGAGGCGGGCCGGGGCTGGCGCATGGAGACGATCGCCGAGGCGAAGCCCGACGCCGCCGCGGTCCGCGCGGCGCTGAAGCCTTTCAAGGTCGGCGCGGCGATCGCCCGGGTGGCGCCGCGCGACTGGGTGGCCGAGAGCCAGCGCGACCTGCACCCGATCGCCGTCGGCCCGTTCTTCATCCACGGCGCCCATGACCGCGACAAGCGGCCGCGGCGGAAGATCGCGCTGGAGATCGACGCCGGCATGGCCTTCGGCACCGGCCGGCACGAGACGACGATGGGCTGCATCAGGGCGCTGCTGCGCCTGGCCAGGACGCATCGCTTCAGGAAGCCGCTCGATATCGGCACCGGCACGGGCATTCTCGCCTTCGCCGCCTGGCATCTGTTCGGCAGGCCGGTCATGGCCGGCGACAACGACAAGGACGCGGTGCGGGTCGCGCGGGAGAATGCGGCCCTGAACGGCCTCAAGAAGGCGGTGAGGATCGTGCGTTCCGACGGCTATCGCGCGCCGGCGATCCGCGACGGCGGGCCCTATGACCTCATCATGGCGAACATCCTGGCCAATCCGCTGATCGCCCTCGCGCCGGATCTGAGGAAGAACCTGGCGCGCAACGGCCGGGCCGTGCTTTCGGGGCTGCTGCGGACCCAGGAGAAGGACGTGCTGGCGGCGCATCGGGCCGTCGGCCTGGAGCTCGACTTCCGCCTCCGCCTCGGCGAGTGGTCGGTGCTGGTCTTGAAGCGGGGCTGACATGCCGGTCTTCGTCATCGCGCCGCTCACGCTGCAGGAGGCCGATGCCGCGCGGGTCGAGACCCTCCGCCGGGCCTATGATCCGCATGTCGAGATCGTGCCGCCGCACGTGACCCTGGTCTTCGCGCTCGACGACGCCATGGAGGATCGCGCGGTCGCCCGGGCGCGCAGCGTCGCGGCGGCCTTCTCATCGATCGCGCTGCGTTTCGCCCGCGCGACGGTGACGCGGGATTACGAGAACTCCGCCTGGTATCTCTTCCTGATGCCGCGGGAGATTCCCGCCGGTCTCGCCGAGCTGCATCGCCGGCTGAATGCCGGGCCGCCGCTGGCCGGGCCGGACGTCGCCTTCGACGCCCATCTTTCGCTGGGCCGCTTCCAGGAGCGGGTGCTGGCGGAGGCGGTGGCGCGCGACGTCAACGAGGAAGGCGTCAATGTCGGCGCGCGGATCGAGGCGCTGACGGTGCTGCGCTTCGACGGCACCCGGGTGCAGGGCCGCGTCGATCTTCCGCTGGGCGGCTCGGTTTGATCCGGCAAAAAGAAAAGCGGCGGCCCGTTGTGCCTGGGCCGCCGCAGTTCGAGGGAGGAATCGTACTCAGATACTCAGGGACTAATCGACTCGTTGCTACTGGTACTCGGGCACTACTTCTCTGCGGTCGCGGTCAGGCGGCCTTCGGTTCGATGCTGTTGGCGTTCGCCGCGACCACCGCCTTGCGGGCGACCTCGTGGGCGAGCTCGTCGATATCGCCGCGCACGACGCCGATATCGGTCAGCTGGCGATCGCTGAGCTCGGCGAGCTGGCGCGCGGTCAGGCGCGCGCGGTTCCAGGCGCGGAGCGGGGCGACCACGTCGGTCTCCATCGCCGCCAGGCTCTCCGGCAGCGGCTCCTGGATGTCGCGGCCGAGCCGCTTCACGTAATCGGCGATCTCGTAGCGGGCGAGGCCGATATCGGCCAGCGTCCGGTCGTCCATCGCCATCAGCTCGTTATAGACCTCGCGGCGGCGCGCCCAGGCGACCACCGGGCGAACCACCAGGTTCACCAGGAGGCGGCTGAACTCGGCGAAGAGGGTGCCTTCGCCCGGCGTCGCGACCGCCTGGGTCGCGACCTTGCCGATCTCGGCGCGGCTCAGGCCGAGATCCGCCAGCATGCGGTTGTCCAGGCGCGACAGCTCGCGCTCGATGGCCGCCTGCTTGAAATGCTTCCGAGCCGCACTCGCCAGCACGGCGCCGAAACGCGCCAGGGCGGCAAAGCCGGTCTCCGGGGCAACGTCCGTCGACCAGGTCTGACGGAGGGTTGCGCTGTTGTTGATCATCCGATTCATGGCTCTCTCACCAATCCGATTGTCTCGACGACAAACTTTCCAAACTGCCTGAAGAGGGGTTTGTGCTCTGAGGACCCTCTCCCCCGGTCCATCCGGGAACGACGGAGATATAGGCCTGGGACGCCATGCGAGGCAGGGGGGATGCTGCATCGCAGTATTGCTCCCTCCGCATGTCATGGTGTGACCACAATCACTCCACGCATGGCTCGGCCGAAAGCGGCCGCGCCAAGTCGGGGCAAGTCGTTGATATGACGGGAGAATCAAGGTTGCGTCTTGGTTAAGGCCAAAAGACGCAAAGTTTACAAGGCGTTAAACGCCTTCGGGCGGCGCGCCGTGCGACTGCGCGCCGCAGCCCCCCGGCCCCGGCGGGGCGGGGAGATTACTCCGCCGCCCGGGCGGTGTAGGACGTCGCCTTGCGGCCGCGGACCAGGCCGCGGATATCGGCGAGGAGGGCCTGGAACAGCGGCTCGCTCGCCGGCGAGACGCTGGCGGCATAGGCGAACTCATTGATATCGCTGCGATAGAGCCCGATATCGGCAAGCGCGCGGTCGCTCAGCGAGCTGAGCTCGCGCTCGATGCGCTGGCGGCTCTCCAGGCGCTGGGCGGCATTCGCCAAGCTCTGGCGGGTCCGCGGGAACAGGCGCTGGGAGCGACTGGCAGCGGCGATCTGGGTCATGGATACCTCCAACAGGTGGGCCGACCAACCCGGTCGGCGCCTATCGATAAGATTAGGTCCGAATCGGGCGGATGCACAGGATTATTTTGCATCGCAGCATCGAAAATGCTGCATGCGCGAAATGGCGCAGGCAAGGCAAATGGGTTAATTTCCGGCCGGATCATTGGGTTAAGGATGGTGCGACATGTCGGACGGTGTGCCGGGCGGAAGGTCAGTCGGGTCGGGCGGCGAGGGCTATCGGGGCGACGCGGCCTTGGCCGGCCTGCTCAAGGCGGGGAAGTCCTATGTCGACCTGCCGGCCCTGAAGGCGATGATCGGCGGCGTCGCGGCCGCCCCGGCCGGCGAACGGGCCGACGACTGGATGAGTCTCGTCGCACCCGAGCCGGACGAGGCGGTGAAGGCCCAGCTCCGGGCGCTGCGTGCCGGCTTCACGCCGAAGGGCCAGGCGGCACCCCGCGGCATCGCCGAGCGCCTCGCCGCCTTGCGTGCCGAGCTGAAGAACCAGGGCCTCGACGGTTTCGTCATCGGCCGCGGCGACGAGCACCAGGGCGAGTACGTGCCGCAGCGCGCCGACCGCCTGGCCTGGATCAGCGGCTTCAACGGCTCGGCCGGTGCCGCGGTCGTCATGAGCGATGCGGCGGCGATCTTCGTCGATGGGCGCTACACCCTGCAGGTGCGCGAGGAGGTCGATCCCAAGCTCTACGAATACCGGCACCTGGTCACCGAGCCGCCCGAGCGCTGGATCGAGACGCATCTGAAGAAGGGCCAGCGCATCGGCTTCGACCCCTGGCTCTTCACCGTCGATCAGGCGCGGCGCCTCGCCGATGCCGCGGCCAAGGCCGGCGGCGCGGCGGTGCCGGTGGAGAAGAATCCGCTCGATGCCGTCTGGACCGACCAGCCCGAGCCGCCGATCGCGCCGGTACTCGTGCAGGACATGCGCTATGCCGGCCGCAGCGCCGAAGAGAAGCGCCGCGCCATGGGCAAGGCGCTGGCCGACGAGGGCCAGGACGCCGCGGTCATCACCGCGCCGGATTCGCTCGCCTGGCTGCTGAACATCCGCGGCGGCGACGTGCCGCGCACGCCGTTCGCACTGGGTTTCGCGGTCCTGCACAAGGACGGGCATGTCGATGTGTTCATGGATCCGCGCAAGTTCACGCCGGCGGTGCTCGCCCATCTCGGCAACGAGGTGACCGTGCAGCCGCGCGAGGGCTTCGCCGGCGCGCTCGACGCGCTCGGCAGCGGGAAGAAGCGGGTCGCGATCGACGCCGGCACGGCGGGCGTCTGGATCCGCGACCGCCTCGCCAAGGCCGGCGCGCAGGTGAAGGTCGGCGAGGATCCCTGCGCCTTGCCGAAGGCGGCCAAGAATCCGGTCGAGATCGAGGGCACCCGCGCCGCGCATCGCCGCGACGGCGCCGCGATCACCCGCTTCCTCGCCTGGCTCGCGCGGGAGGCGCCGAAGGGCGGCCTCACCGAGATCGAGGCGGCGGAGAAGCTCGCCTCGTTCCGCCGGCAGGACCCGCTGTTCCGCGACTTCAGCTTCGACACGATCTCCGGCGCGGGGCCGAACGGCGCCGTCGTGCACTACCGGGTCAACGAGAAGACCAACCGCAAGATCGAGATGAACTCGCTCTATCTGGTGGATTCCGGCGGGCAGTATTTCGACGGCACCACCGACATCACCCGCACCATCGCCATCGGCACGCCGACGCCCGAGATGAAGGATCGCTTCACCCGCGTGCTGAAGGGCCACATCGCGCTCGGCACCGTGAAGTTCCCCAAGGGCACCAGCGGCAGCAGCCTCGACGTGCTGGCGCGCCGGCCGCTCTGGGAGATCGGGCTCGATTACGACCACGGCACCGGCCACGGCGTCGGCAGCTATCTCTCGGTGCATGAGGGGCCGCAGCGGATCTCGAAAGTGCCGAACCGCGTCGCGCTCGAGGTCGGGATGATCATCTCGAACGAGCCCGGCTACTACAAGACCGGCGAATACGGCATCCGCATCGAGAACCTGGTCGTGGTGCAGCCGGTGGAGGGACAGCCGGGCTTTCTCCAGTTCGAGACCATCACCCTGGCGCCGATCGACATCAACGCGATCGACCGCAGCCTGCTGACGGCGGAAGAGGTCGCGTGGCTCAACGCCTATCACCAGCGGGTGCGCGAGACCCACGCGCCGCATCTCGACGCGGCGACGCGGGCCTGGCTCGAAGACGCCACGCGGCCGATCTGATGGACGGCGCGGTCGAGCTCACGATCGAGCCCAAGGTCCGGGATATCGGGAATTTCTCGGTATACCGCCTGCTGCCGGTGGCGCAGCGCCGCTCGGTCGGGCCGTTCGTCTTCCTCGACCGCATGGGGCCGCATGTCTTCCAGGCGGGCGAGGGGATGGACGTGCGGCCGCATCCGCATATCGGCCTCGCGACCGTCACCTATCTGTTCGACGGCGAGATCCTGCATCGCGACAGCCTGGGCTCCGTGCAGGCGATCCGGCCGGGCGATGTCAACTGGATGACGGCGGGCTCCGGCATCGCGCATTCCGAGCGCACGCCGCCGGAGCAGCGCAAGGGCGGCGCCGGCGCCTTCGGCATCCAGTCCTGGGTGGCGCTGCCGAAGGCCCATGAGGAGACCGCGCCCGCCTTCTTCCATCACGGCAAGGAGGCGCTGCCGGAAGGCGAGCAGGGCGGCGGCGTGCGCATCCGGGTCGTCGCCGGCAGCGCCTTCGGTCTCACCTCGCCGGTCGCGACCTTCGCGCCGACGCTCTATTGCGACGTGACGATGCCGGCGGGCGCGCGGCTCGCGGTGCCGACCGAGCATGCCGAGCGCGCCGTGCTGCCGGTCGCCGGCAAGATCGCGATCGAAGGACATGCCGTGCCGGCGGACGCGCTGCTGGTGCTGCGCGCCGGCATGGCGGCGACGATCGAGGCGCTGGAGCCGGCGCGGCTCATGCTGCTGGGCGGCGAGCCGCTCGACGGGCCGCGATACATGTGGTGGAACTTCGTCTCGTCCTCCAAGGACCGCATCGAGCAGGCCAAGGCGGATTGGCAGGCGGAACGTTTCGCGGCCGTGCCCGGGGAGACGGAGTTCATCCCGCTGCCCGAGTGAGCCCGGCCCGGGTTCGGCGCCATGCGCTGCGGTCGCACGGCCCTTCGCGAGAATACCTGCCGCCGACGCCGCATTGCCTGCTATCAATAACGCCCCTGCCATTCCCCGACCCGAGCGGATGAACACCTCCCACGGCCTGCCGCCGGCGATCAGCCGGTCGGTTCTCAGATACCGCGATTACCGCCTGTTCCTGCTGGCGCGGGTGCTGGTCACCGCGGCGATCCAGATCCAGTCGGTCGCCGTCGGCTACCAGGTCTACGAGATCTCCCACGACACGCTGGCGCTTGGCTTCGTCGGCCTCGCGCAGTTCCTGCCGATGCTGGCTCTGATCCTGCCCGCGGGCGACCTCGCCGACCGCTACAACCGCCGCGTCATCCTGCTGGTGAGCTGCATCATCGAGGCGGCGGTCGCCGGCGGCTTCCTGGTGCTCACCATCTTCGACGTGCGCAGCCTGGGTCTCTTCTATGCGGTGCTGGCGCTGTTCGGCGTGGTGCGGACGCTGTCGGCGCCGGCGAGCCAGTCGCTGGTGCCGCTGCTGGTGCCGCCGGAATCGCTGTCGCGCGCCATCGCCTGGAGCTCGTCGGCGTTCCAGACCGCGACCATCGTCGGCCCGGCCCTGGGCGGCGCGCTCTACGTGTTCGGGCCGCAGGTCGCCTACGGCGTCTGCTTCGTGCTGTCGGTCGCCGTCGCCGTCCTGTTCGCGATGATCCGCGCGCCGCTCGCGGTGCGGCGCGCGAGGGCGGACGGCACCGCGCTCGAGCGCGCCAAGGAAGGCATCGCCTATGTGAAGAACCGGCCGATCATCCTCGGCGCGATCTCGCTCGATCTCTTCGCCGTGCTGCTCGGCGGCGCGACCGCGCTGCTGCCGGCCTATGCCCAGGACATCCTGATGGTCGGGCCGATGGGTCTTGGCATTCTGCGGACCGCCCCCGCGCTCGGCGCCGCGGTCACCGGGCTGATCCTCGGCTGGAAGCCGCTCGATCATCGCACGGGTGCCTGGATGTTCGGCTGCGTCGCCTTGTTCGGCGTCGCCACCATCGTCTTCGGCGTATCGCACAACTTCGCGGTCTCGCTGGTGGCGCTCGTCGTGCTCGGCGCCTCCGACATGGTCAGCGTCTTCGTGCGCCAGACCCTCATCCAGATGGCGACGCCCGACCACATGCGCGGCAGGGTCAGCGCCGTGGGCATGCTGTTCGTCGGCGCCTCCAACGAGCTCGGCGAGTTCGAATCCGGCGTCACCGCCTCCTGGTTCGGCACCATCCCCTCGGTGGTGATCGGCGGCATCGGCACGCTCGTGGTCGTCGCGGTCTGGATGGGCCTGTTCCCCGACCTGCGCCGGGTCGACCGCCTGACCGACGTGAAGCCGCCGGAACCCGCCGCGGAACAAGCAGGCCCGGTCATCCGTTCGACAGAAAGCCCTTCTAGTCTGTAACCTGCGCCTAGGGGCGCTCGCCCGGAGGCAAGTCGGGGCCGCGGTCCGGGTGCCGGGATCCGCCCCCGCGACGAGACAGGATGAGCATCGCACTTTCCGTCCACGATCTGCTGCAGGCGGGGTTGTCGCATCCCCTGTTCCTGCCCGCGGTGATCATCCTGGCCACCTTCATCCTGGAGGATGCGACCACGATCCTGGTCGGCGTCTGGGCCTCGACCGGGAGCCTTTCCCCCGAGGTCGCGCTGCTGTCTCTCTATATCGGCATCGTGCTCGGCGATTTCGGGCTCTATGCCTCCGGCCGGCTGGCGGCGAAGCCCCGCTGGGGCGCCAGGGTCGCCAGCCACGACCGCCTGGCCCCGTTCCGCGCCTGGCTGGAGCGCCGCCTCGTGCTGGCGACTTTCACCGTGCGCTTCCTGCCGGGTCTCAGGCTGCCCGCCTATACGGCGACCGGCTTCTTCGGGATGCCGTTCCGGCGCTTCGCCCTGACCGTCATGCTGGCGACCGCGATCTGGACGACGGGCCTGTTCGCCGCGGCCTATTTCTTCGGCGCGGCGACGGCGGGTGTCCTGGGGAACTGGCGCTGGCCGATCTGCTTGATCCCGGTCGCCGGGCTGATCCTGCTCGGGCGATGGAGCCGGCGCAAGGTCGCGAGGGCGCATGCACGATCCTGATCCGGCCGAGGCGCGCAAGCGCGCGGCGTGGGGCTTCCACGACGGAATGCCGGAGCTCGCCACCGACGGCCGTCCGCTCTCCGCCTTCGAGGACGCCTCGCCCTTCCTGTTCTACCTGCCGGTCGGCCTCTATTGGACCTGGCTGTCGCTGAGATATCTCAGCATCGGCCTGCCGTCGCTCGCCAATCCCAGCATCAGCGCCGGCGGCCTCTGCGGCGAATCGAAGTCCGACGTGCTCGACCTGCTCGGCCCGCGGGGCCGGGCGGCGCTGGCACCCTTCGTGACCGTGAGCGGCCGCTCGCTGGCCAATGCGCTGGAGGCGATGGAGCGCGCCGGCCTCGCCTTCCCGGTCGTGGCGAAGCCCGATATCGGCCGTCGCGGCAGCGGCGTCGAGAGCATCGCCGACGCCGCGGCGCTCGATCGCTATCTCGGGCGCTTCCCGCTAGGGCGGCGGCTGATCCTGCAGCGTCTGGTGCGCGACGAGGGCGAGGCCGGCGTCTTCTACGTGCGCAGGCCCGGCGAGGAGCATGGCCGCATCGTCTCGCTGACGCTGAAATATTTCCCCAAGGCGATCGGCGACGGGCGGTCGACCCTGCGCGCGCTGATCGAGGCGGATCCCAGGGCGAGCCAGCTCTCGCATCTCTACCACCGGCGCCTGGGGGCCCGGCTCGACGGCGTGCCGGCGGCGGGCGAGGCGGTGCGCCTGGTCGAAGTCGGCAACCACTGCAAGGGTGCGATATTCCGCAACGGTCAGGGTTACGTGACGCCGGCGATGGAGACTGCCTTCGCCGCGATCTCCGACGAGATTCCCGATTTCTACTTCGGCCGCTTCGACGTGCGCTTCGGCAGCCTCGACGATCTCCGGCAGGGCCGCGGCTTCACCATCATCGAGGTGAACGGCGCAGGAAGCGAGGCGACGCATATCTGGGACCGGCAGACGCGGCTGATCGACGCCTATCGCGGGCTGTTCCAGCAGGTGCGGGTCGCCTTCGAGATCGGTGCCGCCAACCGGCGCCGCGGCCTCAAGCCGATGAGCGGCCTCGCGCTGCTGAAATGCTATCTCGACGAGAAGAAGCTGATCGCCAGCTACGCGTGAGCCGGCGATGAACGCCGCAACGGGCGATTTGACAGCGGGGAAACGGAAGACCTCGTGCCACAGCGCGCGAACAATCGCCCGCGGTGTGGAACCTATGCAAACTCCGCCGCGCGCGATCTGGTAGCTTGCGCCCCCATCGCCATGCGCCGACCGCGTCGACGCGGGCCAGGAACGGGGGAACAGCAATGGTCGCCCAGGTCGGGGCATGGGCCGTCTCCTGCGCGGCGCTCATCGCCGGCAGCGCGTTCGGCGCGCAGGCGGATCCGGCAGCGCCCGCGGTCGCGCTGTTCGTCGATCTGGACGCGGCACGCCTGCCGGGCAATATCGCGGGCGGGCAGAAACAGGTCGACCTCAAGGGCCTGCCGGTTCTGATCGCCGCCGGCCCGACCACCAATGTCGGCGTCGCCGGCAATTACCGGCTCGAGCTCGACCCGCATCTCTCGATCGACAGCCACGGCTCGATCGGCCGCATGCGGGTCGATAGCCTCGCCGGCCTCGCCCGGCCGGGAATGGAGCGCGGCAACGGCCGGGCGTCGCTGCATTACAGCCGCGACTGGCTCGATCTCGCCGTCACTCCCGGCGCCACGGCCGAAGGCCCGGGGCGCGGCATGGCGCTGGCTTATTCGCTCGACAACCGGGCGACGATCCGCGGGCCGTTCGGCTGGGAGCTCGCCACCGGATCGCATTTCGCACAGCGCAGCGCGCCGATGAGCGACGGCACGTCCGGCGCGGAGCGATCGGCCGATCTCGGCATCACGCATCGCGCGGCGGCGGGATCCTCGTTCGGGGTCGGCTATTCCTACGGCTGGAGCAGCCCGGAGAGCGCCGCCGTGAGCTTCGCGCAGGAGATCGCGGTCTCCGCGGATCTCGCCTTCATGGCCGACGTCAGCTGCCGCGCCGAATACCGCCAGGGCCTCGCCGCCGGCACGCCGCAGAACCTCGCGCTCGGCATGGACTGGGACCTGGCGGCGCGCGGGTTCGGCGCGACCGATCTCACCGCCGATCTCGCGCTGCGGCGCAACGATCCGGCGGCCGACCCCGGCGCGCTCAACGGAACCGCCAAGCTCAGCCTCGCCATGAAATTCTAGCCCGCGCGCGCCGCGGCACGCCGGAACCGGTCCCGGCGGCCGTCGTTCTCCTCCCATGCAGGCAGGATGGCGGGTGCTGGCATGGCTTCTGTTTCACGCCGGCCTGGCGCTTGCGGCGACTCTGCTCGCGGGCGGCGCGGCGCTGGCGCAGGCCGATGCGGGCGCGCAGATCAACGACGGCACCTTTCCGGCGGACTTCGACTGCAGCACGCTGGACGCGCCGAGGGCGCGCCTGGAATGCCGGACCTTCCAGTCACATCGCGCGCCCAATGACATCGCGCCCAATGACATGATGCCGCCGGGCACGCCCGCCATCCCGATGCCCGGCCGGTCCAACAGCATGGACGGCCCCTATCTTGGTCTTGGACCGAATCCGGGCCCGCGGAACTTTCTGCACGGCCGGCGGCCGGCCCACGGCGAGTGAGCGGCGGCGAGGGAACGATTCTCCGCGCGGGAATCTCCGAAAAACCGCTTCCGAAAAGCACGCGGCGACCGGGAACGTGCCGGGTCCGCTCCGGTTGGCTTCCTGACGGCGTAACGTCCGAGGAGGAGCGGCGCCATGAAGCACCCGATGGAGATGCGATATTTGTTGCGCGCCGCTCTGGCGGCCGCGGTGGCCGGCGCCGCCTGCGGACCGGCATCCGCCCAGGTGCGGACCTACCCGCAGGCCGCCAACTGCCTGTCGCCGCAGACGGCGACGCAGCGGCAGGTCTGCGCGATGCAGCGCCAGCCGTTCTACACCGAGGACGGCCGCAATGTGCGCCAGCCCGATGCGCGGCTGGAAATGAACCTCGACAATGGCGGCGGCGGCACGCAGACGCCGGTCGTACCGAACACGACCGGCGGACCGATCACCAGCGGCGGGGCTGACGGCCTCGGCCCCTCCGTCGACTGACGCATTCGTCCAGAATGCGCGGAACGGACCGGTGCCGATCGCCGGTTCGGTCCATCGAGGCGGCCTCCCGAGTCCAGACGGGAGGCCGTTTCGATTCCGGAATGCTATGAGGCGAAGATCTTGCCCGGGTTCATCCGGTTGTCGGGATCGAGCACCTGCTTCAACTGGCGCATGACGGCGACCGCGTCGCCATGCTCGGCCTGCAGGAAGGGGATCTTGCCGTAGCCGATGCCGTGCTCGCCGGTGCAGGTGCCGCCCATGGCGATCGCGCGCAGGGCCAGGCGCTCGACGAAATCGTGGCAGTTCTTCAGCTCGGCCGGATCGTCGGGGTCGAGCAGCACGGTGACGTGGAAATTGCCGTCGCCGACATGGCCGACGATCGGCGCCAGCAGGCCGTGGCTCTCGATGTCCTTGCGGGTCTCCAGGATGCAGTCGGCCAGGCGCGAGATCGGCACGCAGGCATCGGTCGCCCAGGCCTTGGCGCCGGGCCGGAGCGCGAGGCAGGAATAGAGCACGTTGTGCCGCGCCTCCCAGAGCTTGGAGCGCTCCTCGGGCTTCTTGCTCCAGCGGAAGCCGCCGATGCCGAACTCCTCGCCGAGCGCCGCCACCATTTCCGCCTGCTCCTGCACGCCGCGCTCGGTGCCGTGGAACTCGAAGAACAGGGCGGGCTGCACCGGGTAGTCGAGCTTGGCGTATCTGATCAGCGCGTCCATCTGCACCTCGTCGACCAGCTCGATGCGCGCCACCGGTACGCCGGCCTGGATGGTGCGGATGACGGTGTTGACCGCGTCGCCGACGCTGGGGAAGAGGGCGACCGCGGCCGCCATCTGCTCCGGCACGCCGTAAAGGCGCACGCGCACTTCGGTGATGATGCCGAGCGTGCCCTCGGAGCCGACGAAGAGCCGCGTCAGGTCGTAGCCCGCGGCGGACTTGCGCGAGCGTCCGCCGGTGTGGATGACGCGTCCGTCGGCCAGCACCACGGTCAAGCCCAGCACGTTCTCGCGCATCGTGCCATAGCGCACGGCGTTGGTGCCGCTGGCGCGGGTCGCCGCCATGCCGCCGATCGTCGCGTCGGCGCCGGGATCGATCGGGAAGAACAGGCCGGTATCCTTGAGATGCGCGTTGAGCGCCTTGCGGGTGACGCCGGCCTGGACCTTGGCGTCGAGATCCTCGGCATTCACCTCGAGGACCTGGTTCATCTGCGAGAGGTCGATGGAGATGCCGCCTTCCAGCGCCGCCACATGGCCCTCGAGCGAGGTGCCGACGCCGAAGGGGATGATCGGCGCGTCATGCCGGTTGGCGATCCTGACGATGCCGACCACGTCCTCGGTCGAGCGGGCGAAGGCGACGACATCCGGCGCGCAGCCCGGATGGTAGGATTCGTCGCGGCCGTGGCGCTCCAGGATATTGGCATTGGTGCTCACCCGGTCGGCGCCGAGCAGCGCGGTCAGCTCCGCGACCAGGCCGTCGGTGTCCTTGGTGCGGCGATTGGGAATCATAAGGCTTGTCCTTATCAGGCGTTGCCGTAGCCGCCGCCGCCCGGGGTCTCGATGACGAAGACGTCGCCGGGCTGCATCTCGGCCTTGTCGGTTCCCCGCAATTCGAGCACCGAACCATCCTTGCGTTCAACCCAATTCCGCCCCAGCGCGCCGGGCTGGCCGCCGGCCATGCCGTAGGGCGGGATGCGGCGGTGGCCGGAGAGGATGGCGGCGGTCATGGCTTCGCGGAACCGGACCCGGCGGATGACGCCGTCGCCGCCGCGGTGCCTGCCCTTGCCGCCGCTGCCTTTCCGGATGCGGAACTCGTCCAGCAGCACGGGGAAGCGCCATTCCAGCACTTCCGGGTCGGTCAGCCGGGAATTGGTCATATGGGTCTGCACCGCGTCGGTGCCGTCGAAATCCGGCCCGGCGCCGGAGCCGCCGGAGACCGTCTCATAATACTGGTAGCGGTCGTTGCCGAAGGTGAAGTTGTTCATCGTGCCCTGGGCCGCGGCCATGACGCCCATGGCGGCGTAGAGCGTGTCGGTGATCGCCTGCGAGGTCTCGACATTGCCGCTCACCACGGCGGCCGGGTACTTGGGCCGCAGCATCGAACCCTCGGGGATGACGATCTCCAGGGGCTCCAGGCAGCCGGCATTCATCGGGATCTCGTCGTCGATCAGGGTACGGAAGACGTAGAGCACGGCGGCCTTCGCCACCGCCGAGGGCGCGTTGAAGTTGTTGGCGAGCTGCTTGCTGGTGCCGGTGAAATCGACCTTGGCGCTCCGCTCCTTCCGATCGACGGTGACGGCGACCGCGATCTTCGCGCCGTCGTCCATCTCATAGGTGAAGCTGCCGTCCTTCAGCCGGTCGATCACCCGGCGCACCTGTTCGGCGGCATTGGCGCGGACATGGTCCATATAGGCATGCACCACGTCGAGGCCGAAATCCTTCACCATCCGGTGCAGTTCCTGCACGCCCTTCTCGTTGGCCGCGACCTGGGCCGCGAGGTCGGCGATGTTCTGGTCCGGATTGCGCGCCGGGTACTTGCCGGAACCGAGCAGCTTGCGCATCTCGGCCTCCAGGAAGCGGCCGCGATCGACCAGCTTCACGTCGTCGATGAGGACGCCCTCCTCCTCGACGGTCCGGCTGTCGGGCGGCATCGAGCCCGGCGTGATGCCGCCGACATCGGCGTGATGGCCGCGGCTGGCGACGTAGAACAGGATCTCGCCGCCGGCCGCATCGAAGACCGGCGTGACCACGGTGATGTCCGGCAGATGCGTGCCGCCGTTATAGGGCGCGTTCAATACATAGACATCGCCGGGGCGCATCGACTTGCCGTTGGCGGCGATCACGGTCTCGACGCTCTCGCCCATCGAGCCCAGATGCACCGGCATATGCGGCGCGTTGGCGATCAGGCGGCCCTGCTGGTCGAACAGGGCGCAGGAGAAGTCGAGGCGTTCCTTGATGTTCACCGAATGGCTGGTCTTCTCCAGGGTCGAGCCCATCTGCTCGGCGATGGACATGAAGAGGTTGTTGAAGATCTCCAGCATCACCGGATCGACCGAAGTGCCGATGGCGGCGCGGCGCAGCATCGCCACCTGGCGGTCGAGCACCAGATGGCCGCGGTCGTTGGCGATGGCGCGCCAGTCCGGCTCGACGATCGTCGTCGAGGTCGGGTCGAGGATGATCGCCGGCCCGTCGATCGCCTGGCCGGGGCGAAGCCCCGAACGCTCGAAGACCGGCGCCTGGTGCTCGGTCCCATCCGCCCAGAACGGGACGCGGGCCAGCGGCGCCGCATCCTCGGTGCCGGTCTGCAGGATCGGGTCGTTGACGCGCTCGGAATGGCCGACCGCCTCGACCGAGACCGAATCCACGATCAGCGCCTTCTCCGGCACGACGAAGCCGTATTGCTGGCGATGCGCCGTCTCGAAGCCGGACTTGATCTCGGCGAAGCTGCCGAAGCCAGCGATCAGCGGCGCGTCGGTGCCGGCATATTTGAGATGCACCTGCGGCAGCACGGTGATCGCGTCCTCGGCGATGCCTTGCGCCGCGATCTCGGCGCGCGCCGCCTTTTCCAGCTCGGCGATCTCCGCCCTGAGGCGGGCGACCAGCTTTTCGTCGAAGGTCGCCTCCACGGTGCGATGGCGGATCGCGCGGATGTCGGCGAGGCCCATCCCATAGGCCGAGAGCACGCCGGCGAAGGGATGCAGGAAGATCCGCGTCATGCCGAGCTCATCGGCGACCCGACACGCGGCCTGGCCCCCGGCGCCGCCGAAGCAGGCGAGGGTATATTGGGTGACGTCGTAGCCGCGCTGGATGGAGATCTCCTTGATCGCGTTCGCCATGTTGGCGACGGCGATCATCAGGTAGCCCTCGGCGACGGCTTGCGGCGTGCGTTTCTCGCCGGTGGACTTGGAGATCTCGGCGGCGAGGGCGGTGAACTTCCGCGCCACGGCGTCGCGGTCGATCGGCTGGTCGCCGCTCGGGCCGAACACCTTGGGGAAGAAATCCGGGTTGAGCCTTCCCAGCATCACGTTGCAGTCGGTGACGGTGAGCGGGCCGTTGCGGCGATAGGCGGCCGGGCCCGGATCGGCGCCGGCGGATTCCGGGCCGACGCGGAAGCGGGCGCCGTCGAAGGCGAGGATCGAGCCGCCGCCCGCCGCCACGGTGTGGATCTGCATCATCGGCGCGCGCATGCGCACGCCCGCGACCTGCGCTTCGTAGCTGCGCTCGAACTGGCCGTTGTAATGCGAGACGTCGGTCGAGGTGCCGCCCATGTCGAAGCCGATGATGCGCTCGAAGCCGGCCTGGCGCGCCGTCTCCACCGCGCCGACGATGCCGCCCGCGGGGCCGGAGAGGATCGAGTCCTTGCCCTGGAAGCGCTGGGCGTCGGTCAAGCCGCCGTTCGACTGCATGAACATGAGCCGCGTGGTCTTGTTGCCGATCTGGCTCGCCACCTGATCGACGTAGCGCCGCAGGATCGGCGAGAGATAGGCATCGACCACGGTCGTGTCGCCGCGGCTGACCAGCTTCATCAGCGGCGAGACGTCGTGGCTGACCGAGATCTGCGGGAAGCCGATCTCCTTGGCGATCTCGGCCAGGCGCTTCTCGTGCTGCGTATAGCGGTAGCCGTGCATCAGCAGGATGGCGACCGAGCGGAAACCGCCGGCGTAGGCGCGCGCCATCTCCTTCTTCGCCGAGGATTCGTCGAGCGGGACCAGCGTCTCGCCCTGTGCGGTCATGCGCTCGGCGACCTCGATCGCCTCGGCGTGGAGCAGTTCGGGCAGGCGGATCGCCCGGGCGAAGATCTTCGGCCGGTTCTGATAGGCGATCCTGAGCGCGTCCTTGAAGCCGCGGGTGGTGACCAGCAGGGTGCGCTCGCCCTTGCGCTCCAGCAGCGCGTTGGTGGCGACGGTGGTGCCCATCTTGATGGCGGAGACGCTGTCGGGCAGCGGCTCGTTCGCCGAAATGCCGAGGATGGCGCGGATCCCGGCCATGGCGGCGTCGGTATAGCGGCCGGGATTCTCCGAAAGCAGCTTGTGGGTGACGAGGGCGCCGTCGGGGCGCTTGGCGACCACGTCGGTGAACGTTCCGCCGCGGTCGATCCAGAATTGCCAATGTCCGTTCTGCATGGGGCGAGACTACTAGAGAAGTCGCGTCGATGGATAGAACCGAGGCCCTAGCCGCCGCCGGCCCAGTCCTATATCTTGGCGCGCGACAGGCGGAATCCACATGAGCATCTGGGGCAAGATCATCGGCGGAGCCGCGGGCTTCGCCCTGGGCGGACCGCTGGGCGCGCTGTTCGGCGCCCTGGCGGGCCATGCCGTCGACCGCCATGTCGAGATCGAGGGCGCCCAGACCGCGGCGGTCGAGGACCGCTCGGCGACCAAGCAGATCGCCTTCACCATCGCGGTGATCGCGCTCGGCGCCAAGATGGCGAAAGCCGACGGCCAGGTCAGCCGCTCCGAGGTTGCCGCCTTCAAGCAGGTGTTCCAGGTGCCGGCCGAGGAGACCGCCAACGTGGCGCGGGTCTTCGACCTCGCCAAGCGCGATGCCCGCGGCTTCGAGCCCTATGCCCAGCAGGTCGCCCGGATGTTCAAGCAGGGCCACCCGGTGCTGGAGGAGCTGCTGGACGGCCTGTTCCACATCGCCCGGGCCGACGGAACGGTGCAGGAGGCCGAGCTCGCCTACCTCGCCGAGGTCGCCCGCATCTTCGGCTTCAGCGAGGCCGATTTCGCCCGCATCCGCGAGGCCAATCTCGGCCCCGACAAGGCCGACCCCTACACCATCCTCGGCGTGACCCGGGAGATGTCGAACGAGGAGATCCGCGCCGCCTGGCGCAAGCTGGTGCGCGACAACCACCCCGACCGGCTGATCGCCCAGGGCCTGCCCGAGGAGTTCGTCTCCCTGGCCAACGAGAAGCTGGCCACGATCAACGCCGCCTATGACAAGGTGGCGAAGGAGCGGGGGATTTCCTGAGAACTATCCATTGATCCGCCGCCTGTCTCCGCCTAAGTCATGGCGCGCGATTTCACAGAGCCCATCCCCGAATGCCCGCCTCCCCGCCGCAACTCGCCCTTCGCGATGCCGCCGTCACGTTCGGCGGCAAGCCGCTGTTCTCCGGCATCTCGCTGGGGATCGGGCGGGGCGAGCGGGTCTGCCTGGTGGGCGCCAATGGCAGCGGCAAGTCCACCATCCTGAAGGCGCTGGCCGGCGAGATCGAGCTCGACAGCGGCGAGCGGTTCCGCCAGCCGGGCATCCGGATCGGCTACCTGCCCCAGAGCCCGAGTTTCGCCACCGGCGGGACGGTCGCCGAATACGTCGCGGGTGGGCTGGAGGATGTCCATGACTACCGCGTCGACCGCGCGCTCGATCACCTGAGCCTCGACGGGGCGCGCGAGGTGCGCACGCTCTCCGGCGGCGAGGGCCGCCGCGCGGCCCTGGCGCGGGTGCTGGCCGGCGAGCCCGACCTGATGCTGCTGGACGAGCCGACCAACCATCTCGACCTGCCGACCATCGAATGGCTGGAGCAGGAGCTGCTCGATTATCCCGGCGGCGTGCTGATGATCAGCCATGACCGCGCCTTCCTCAACCGGCTGACCCAGCGGCTGCTCTGGCTCGACCGCGGGCGCCTGTTCGAGCATGACGGCGGCTTTGCCGAGTTCGAGGACTGGTCGCAGCGCATCATCGACCAGGAGGTGGCGGAGGCCTACCGCCTGAAGAAGAAGATCGAGCAGGAGGAATACTGGCTGGCACGCGGCGTCACCGCCCGGCGCTCGCGCAACGAGGGCCGCCGGCGCAACCTGTTCGCGCTGCGGCAACAGCGGCGTGAGGCGCTGAAGGCGCAAGGCGTCTCCAGGCTGGAGCTCGGCGAAGCGGAGGCGGGCGGCCGCCTGGTGATCGAGGCCAAGGACATCTCGAAATCCTTCACCCGGCCGGATGGCAGCCAGCTGCCGATCGTGAGGAACTTCTCCACCCGCATCCTGCGCGGCGATCGTGTCGGCCTGATCGGGCCGAACGGCGCGGGCAAGACCACGCTGCTGAAGATCCTGACCGGCGAGATCCAGCCGGACACCGGCAAGGTGCGCCTTGGCGTCGGCATGAAGATGATCTCGCTCGACCAGCGCCGCGAGGCGTTCGACCTCGAGCAGACCTTGTGGAAGACGCTGGCGCCCGGCGGCGGCGATTCCATCATGGTCAACGGCCGGCAGAAGCACGTCGTCGCCTATCTGCGCGACTTCCTGTTCGACGAGAAGCAGGCGGTGATGCCGGTCAGGGCGCTCTCGGGCGGCGAGCGCGCGCGTTTGCTGCTGGCCAAGCTGTTCGCCCAGCCGTCGAACCTGGTCGTGCTCGACGAGCCGACCAACGATCTCGACATGGACACGCTCGACCTCCTGCAGGAGGTGCTCGGCGAGTACGAGGGCACGGTGCTGATCGTCAGCCACGACCGCGATTTCCTCGACCGCCTGACCACCAGCGTCATCGCCGTCGAAGGCGAGGGCCGCGTCGCCGAATATCCCGGCGGCTACAGCGACTACCTGGCGCAGCGCCCGGCGCCGGTCGTGAAGGCCGAGCCGCGCGCGGAGCGGCCGAAGCCGGCAGAGCGTGCCCCGCGCGTCGTCACGGGCCTCAGCGGCAAGGAGGCGAGGGAGCTCGCGGATCTGCCGGCCAAGATCACGGCGCTGGAGAAGGAGATCGGCACGATCGAGGCCGCCTTGCACGATCCCGATTTCTACGCCCGCGACGCCGCCAAGTTCCAGAAGGCCAGCGAATTGCTGGGCGCGAAGAAGCAGGCGCTGGAGGAGGCGGAACACCGCTGGCTGGAGCTGGAGGAGAAGCAGCAGGCGTGATGCACGACCAGACTCGTCATCCGCCGCGAAGGCGGAGGATCCACGGGTTTGGCTGCACTAGACGCCACGTGCGCGGAAGGAAACTCGTGGATCGTCCGCCCACGCGGACCATGACGAAGTGAAGGAAAGCACGGTATAAGGTCCAAACCGCGTCCGTGGGCCATCGATGATAATCACCCGCATCCGCCTCTACCGCCAGTTCCAGCCGTTCCGGGACGGGCCTTACACCGTCTCCGGTGGTCGCACGGCGCTCGGCTTTGATTCGGCGATCGTCGCCATCGACACCGACCAGGGCCTGACCGGCTGGGGCGAGATGGCGCCGCTGGGCTCGTTCTATTCCGAGGCGTTCAGCGCGGGGTGCCGCGCCGGCATTGCCGAACTGGCGCCGGTCCTGGTCGGCCGGGACCCGCGGCAGAGCGAGGCGATCGCGCGGCTGCTCGATCTCCACATGATGGGCCAGCCCTATGTGAAGGCGGCGCTCGACATGGCGTGCTGGGACCTGAAGGCCCGTGCGGCGGAGCAGCCGCTCTGCGAGACCCTGGGCGGGCGGTTCGGCGATTCGATCCAGCTCTACCGCTCGATCTCCCAGGAGGCGCCGGAGGCGATGGCGCGGCGGGCGCAGAAATACCTGAAAGAGGGCTATCGCCGGCTGCAGGTGAAGGTGGGCGGCGACCCGCTGCTCGACGTCGAGCGCTTCCACGCGGTGCGCGATGCCGTCGGCAAGGACGTGGTGCTGTTCTGCGACGCCAATGGCGGCTGGACCGCGGGCGATGCGCGGCGCTTCCTGCTGGCGGCGGGCGATGCGGATTTCACCCTGGAGCAGCCCTGCTATTCCTACGCGGAGTGCAAGGCGCTGAAGCCGCATTGCCGGCAGCCGATGGTGCTCGACGAATCGATCACGTCGCTGGAGGCGCTGATGACCGCGATCGAGGACGGCGTCGCCGACGGGATCACGGTCAAGATCTCCCGGGTCGGCGGCGTCGGCAAGGCGCGGCTGATCCGCGACGTCGCGGTGGCGCGGCGACTCCCGGTGACGGTCGAGGATACCGGCGGCGCGGAGATCGACACCGCGGCGATGATCCATCTCTCGCTGTCGACGCCGGAGCAATACCGGCTGCACACGGTGGATTTCCACAACTGGGTCACCATCGGCCATGGCGACGGCATCCCGTCGACCCGCGACGGGCTCCTGTTCCCGCCGCACGGGCCCGGCCTCGGTATCGCGATCCGCGACAACGATCTCGGCGATGCGATCTTCGAGACGAAATGAACCTCAAGCCCCGCGACCTGATGCTGATGCTGCTGATCCAGCTGATCTGGGGCGTCAATTTCGTGGTGGTGAAGGTGGGGCTCGCGCACATGCCGCCGCTCTTCTTCGTCGCCCTGCGCTTCGGCATCGCGGCCCTGGTGCTGCTGCCTTTCGCCGGCCTGCCGCGGCACCGGCTGAAGCAGGTGATCCCGCTCTCCTTCACCCTGGGCGTGATGCATTTCACGCTGATCTTCACCGGCATGCACTATCTGGACGCCGCGACCACGGCGATCGCGGTGCAGCTCCAGGTGCCGTTCTCGGCGATCCTGGCCGCCTTCTTCTTCGGCGAGACGCTGCACTGGCGGCGCATCACCGGCATGGTGATCGCCTTCGCCGGCATCGTGCTGATCGCGGGCCAGCCGCGCTTCCTCGACAATCCCTGGCCGCTCGCCTCGGTCGTTGCGGCGGCTCTGGTCTGGTCGATCGCCAACGTGCAGGTGAAGATCATCGGCGATGCCGTCGATGCCGTGCACCTCAACGGCTGGATCGCGCTGCTGGCGGCGCCGCAGCTCCTGATCATCTCCTATTTCCTGGAAGGCGACCACTGGCCCGATCCGATCGGGATCGGCTGGGCGGGGCTGGGTGCGCTGCTCTACCAGGCGCTGATCGTCGCCGCCTTCAGCTATTGGATCTGGTACGGGTTGATGCGCCGCTATCCGGTCAATCACGTGATGCCGTTCATGCTGCTGCAGCCGCTGATCGGCGTCGCCGCCGGGGCGCTGCTGCTCTCGGAGGACGTGACGACGCGCATGCTGGCGGGCGGCGTCGCCATCCTGGCGGGCGTCGCCATCATCATCCTGCGCCGTCCGGCGGTCATCGCACCCTCGACCAAGACGGGTATTTGACAAGACGGGCATCTGACAAGACGGGCATCTGACAAGACGGGCATCTGATGAAGATCCAGGACCTGCCTTCGCCCAACTTCGATGCGCGCAACGCGCCGATCGACATCCTGTTGCTGCACTACACGGGCATGAAGACGGCGCAGGCCGCGATCGACCGGCTGCGCGATCCGGCGGCGCAGGTCAGCGCGCATTACGTGGTGGACGAGGACGGCGCGACCTGCCGCCTGGTCGCAGAGGAGATGCGGGCCTGGCATGCGGGCGCGTCCTACTGGGCCGGCGCGCGGGATATCAATGCGCGCTCGATCGGCATCGAAATCGTCAATCCGGGGCACGAGTTCGGCTATCGCGCGTTTCCGGCGGCGCAGATGCAGGCCGTGCTGGCCCTGGCGCAGGACGTCGTCACGCGCCACGCCATCGAGCCGGCGCGGGTGATCGGGCATTCCGACGTGGCGCCGCTGCGCAAGGAGGATCCCGGCGAGCTGTTCGACTGGGCGATGCTGGCGGCGGGCGGCGTCGGGCTGTGGCCGAAGCCCAAGCCCTGCGGCTGGAGCGATGCCGAGTTCCTGGTCGAGCTCGGGCGCTATGGCTACGACTTGGAGGGGCCGTCGGGCACCGACGCGGGGACCGCGCGGCGGGCGGCGATCACGGCCTTCGCCCGGCATTTCCGGCCGGCCAAGCTCTCCGATATGCCCGATCCGGAGCTGAAAGCCGTGCTCAACGGCCTGATTGACTTGGCGGGCCGCGAAGCCTAACTCAACAGCGCCAGATGGCCGGATGGCCGCTCCCGTCCCTTGGGATTCCTGGGGGATGGGGGAGGAAAGTCCGGGCTCCATGGAAGAACGGCGCCGGCTAACGGCCGGCGGGCGCGAGCCCAGGGAAAGTGCCACAGAGAATGAGACCGCCGATCACGCGGCTTCGTGCCGCTCGTCGGCAAGGGTGAAACGGTGCGGTAAGAGCGCACCGCGCGGACGGCAACGGACGCGGCACGGCAAACCCCGCCGGGAGCAAGACTGCATAGGAGGATGGAGCCGGGGAAACCCGGCTCGGGCGGCTTCCGCGCCAGATCCTCGGGTAGGTCGCGCGAGGCGGTCGGCAACGGCCGTCCCAGAGGAATGGCCATCCAGGGACCGCAAGGTTCCGGACAGAACCCGGCTTACAGGCCATCTGGCAAATTGACTCCCTCCCTGTTTTTCCAGGGATTCCGGAACGTTAGGGGAACTCTTGATTCGGCGCCCAGGGCGACAGGAAGGCTCTGTCGTGCATCACTTTAACGTCAGCTTGCAACTGATTGGATTCATTGATGTTGGTTTTTTCTGCCATGCAGCAAAATGGCAAAAATCCAAGATTTTCCATGGCGTTACGGGTTATTCCCATTGACCCCCATACTATCCCATGGTATCCCATGAACCCTACTGCTACTCCCATGACCGGCGGGCGGGTCGGTCATGGTTCCCGCGGCTTACCGATGGCGGCGCCGGCCATCACAGGGGAGCGTTCCCACCACCCGTTGCCAGTCCAGGACGGGTTTCCGGAGCGCAGATGGGCGATCGGTGGCTCTGTTCATCGACACCTTCATCAACCGGATCGATCGGAAGGGGCGGATCTCCGTCCCGGCCCCGTTCCGGGCTGCCCTGGCGGGACAGGTATTCCAGGGCATCGTCGCCTTCCCCAGCTTCAAGCATCCCGCCATCCACTGCGCCGGCATGGACTGGATGGAGGCGCAGACCGAGAGCGTCAGCAGCCGCGTCGATCTCTTCTCCGACGAGCACGATGACCTGACCGCGACCTTGTTCGCCGACGCCAAGCAGCTCGCCTTCGACGGCGAGGGCCGGATCATGCTGCCCGAGAATCTCACCCGCCATGCCGCGATCGACGAGGCCGCCGCCTTCGTCGGCCGCGGCCGCCATTTCGAGATCTGGCAGCCGGCAGCGCTCGAGACCTACAAGGCCGAAGCCCGCCGCCGCGCGCTGGAGAGCCGCCGCACCTTGCCGGCGAGCGGAGGCGACAAGTGAGCGACGCCCTCCATAAGCCGGTCCTGCTGAACGAAGTCGTCGCCGCCCTCCTGCCCGAGGGCCGCGTCCATGACGGTGCGATCTTCGTCGACGGCACGTTCGGCGCCGGCGGCTACACCCGCGCGCTGCTGGAAGCGGCGAACTGCACCGTGTTCGCCATCGACCGCGATCCCGATGCCGTGAAGGGTGCCGCGCCCTTGCTGCAGCGTTTCCCGGACCGCCTGCATGTGATCCAGGGCCGGTTCGGCGACATGGCGCGGCTGCTGGCCGACCGCGGCGTCGCGCAGGTGCAGGGCATCACCTTCGATTTCGGCGTCTCCTCGATGCAGCTCGACCAGGCGGCGCGCGGCTTCTCCTTCCGCTTCTCCGGGCCGCTCGACATGCGGATGGAGCAGTCGGGCGAGAGCGCCGCCGACATCGTCAACGCCATGGCCGAGCGGCCGCTCGCCGATCTCATCTTCACCTTCGGCGAGGAGCGCCAGGCGCGCCGGATCGCCCGCGCCATCGTCGCCGCCCGCGACCTGGCGCCGATCGAGACCACCGACCGCCTGGCGGAGATCGTGCGCCGCGCCATTGCCAAGGGACCTGGGGGCAAGCCCAATCCGCAAGCCATCGACCCCGCGACGCGGACCTTCCAGGCGCTACGCATCGCGGTCAACGACGAGCTCGGCGAGATCGATCGCGGCCTCGCCGCGGCGGAGCGGCTGCTTTCCCCCGGCGGCCGCCTCGCCGTGGTTTCCTTTCACTCGCTGGAGGACCGGCGGGTGAAGCAGTTCCTGCGCGACCGGGCGGGCGCGGCGCCGAAAGGCTCGCGCCATCTCCCGCCCGTTGGTGCCTTCGGCGCGCAGACCCATGAAAGGGCGCCGCTGTTCCGCCTGATCCAGGCGGGCGGCGTCACCGCGTCCGAGGAAGAAGTGCGAGGCAACCCGCGTGCGCGTTCCGCGCGCCTGAGGATCGCGGAACGCACCGATGCTCCGGTGAGTGAGGCCGCATGATCCGGATCGGCACCTTCGTCTGGCTCGCGATCCTCACGCTGATCGGCGTCGGCCTCTATCAGGTCGAGCTCGGCGTGCTCGCCAAGGAAGCGGAGCTGAAGCAGATCAAGCGCCAGATCGACGCCAACCGCGACGCGATGCACGTGCTGGACGCGGAGTGGAGCTACCTGAACGACCCGACGCGCCTCGCCGATCTCGCGCGCCGCTACACCGACATGGTGCCGGTGACGCCGACCCAGATGGCCGGCTTCGAGCGGCTGATGCCGCGTCAGGCGCCGGTGATCGAGGGCGTGCCGACCTACGAGCGCAACTGGCCGGTCGATCCGCTGCCGGATGCCAATCCGGCCGGCAAGCCGCCGCTGCTGCTGAGCAGCGCCAAGCCGAACGGCGCCGACGACGCGATCGGCGCCATCATCGCCGCCTCGCAGACGGCCTCGCCGGCGACCTCGCCGACCCCGGCGCTGGCGGCCGCCACCGCGGCGCAGCCGAAGAAGGGCGGCCAGCCGACCGACGAGCAGGCCGCGGCCGACGACGTGATCGACGCCATCCTCGCCGACATGAAGAAGGCGCAATCCCAATGAGCGGGTGGGCGCAATGAGCGGCTGGTTCCGCAGCCAGCGCGCGCAGCAGGGCGATTTCGACGTCCGCCCGCCGCAGCCGGTGATCGATCCGATGGCGATCGAGCCGGAGCTTTCCGGCACGCAGTCGCGCGTGCTGGAGACCAGCCACAACCGGGTCATGCTGGGCGCGGGTCTCTTCGCCGTCGCCTTCGTGGTCATCGCGATCCGGCTCGGCATGGTCACCCTGTTCCCCGATCCCGACGACATCGCCCAGGCGCGCAAGGTCGCGACGCCGGTCGCCGACCGGGCCGACATCGTCGACCGCAACGGCGTGGTGCTGGCGACCTCGCTCACCACCGCCTCGCTCTACGCCAACCCGAAGCAGATCCGCGATCCCGACAACACCGCGGAGCTGCTGAACATGGTGCTGCCGGATCTCAACGTCGCCTCGACCGCGGCCAAGCTCGACACCGACCGCGGCTTCATCTGGCTGAAGCGGAACCTGACGCCCAAGCAGCAGGACGCCGTCAACCGCCTCGGCATTCCCGGCCTCTATTTCCAGATGGAGACCAAGCGGATCTATCCGCAGGGCGCCTTGACCGCGCATATCGTCGGCTTCACCGACGTGGACAGCCACGGCCTCGCCGGCGTAGAGCGCTCGTTCGACGACGTGCTCTCCAGCGGGCAGCGGCCGCTGCGGCTCTCGATCGATCTCCGGATCCAGCACATCGTGCACGAGGAGCTGGCCCGCGCGATCGCCGATTTCAGCGGCATCGGCGGCGTCGGCATCGTGCAGGACGTGAAGTCCGGCGAGGTGCTGTCGCTGGTCTCGCTGCCGGACTTCGACCCGGCCAATGCCGGCGAGGCGGACGCCGACACGCGCTTCAACCGCGCGACGCTCGGCGTGTTCGAGATGGGCTCGGTCTTCAAGATCTTCAACACGGCGATCGCGCTCGACAGCAAGACCTGCTCGATCAACGACGTCTACGACGCGACCCACCCGATCAAGATCAGCCGCTTCACCATCGACGACTTCCACGGCAAGCACCGGCCGCTCTCGGTGCCGGAGATCTTCACCTATTCGTCCAACATCGGCTCGGCCAAGATGGCCGACCAGTTCGGCGCCGAGGTGCAGCAGGCCTACATGGCGAAGTTCGGCATGCTCGAGAAGTCGCCGATCGAGCTGCCCGAAGTCGGCATGCCGATGTATCCCGCGCCGAAGAACTGGAAGCGCATCAACACCATGACCGTCGCCTACGGCCACGGCATCTCGGTCAGCCCGATGCAGGTCGTCTCCGGCGTCTCCGCCGCGGTCAATCACGGCGTGATGATCCCCTCGACCCTGCTGAAACGCAGCCTGAACGAGGTGCCGGCCGGCAGCCGCGTGGTCTCGGACAAGGTCTCGGCCAACATCCGGCTGCTGATGCGCCTCGTCACCACGGTCGGCACCGGCAAGTTCGCCAACACGCCGGGCTACCTGGTGGGCGGCAAGACCGGCACCGCCGACAAGGAGAAGGGCGGGCGCTACGCGGCGCACGCCAATCTCTCCTCCTTCGTCGCCGCCTTCCCGATGAGCGATCCGCGCTACGTCATCCTGATCATGGTCGATGAGCCGAAGGGCAACGCCAAGAGCCACGGCTACTCGACCGGCGGCTGGGTCTCGGCGCCCGCGGTCGGCGCCATCGTCGAGCGCATGGCGCCGCTGGTCGGCATGCAGCAGATCCCGGACGACGCGCCGGAGGCGCAGAACCCGCTGCTGGCCTCGGTGCCGGACTACGATTCTCCCGCCTCGAAAAAACCCAATTCCTTGGTGATGCAGGTGAAGGCGACGACCCAGGCCGCGGGATCTACCTCGGCTGCCCAGGCGTCGGCCAAGAACGCCACGCCAGGAGAACCGCTTGAGGCTGAATGACTTGATTTCCGCGACCGACATCATGGCGGGCACCGCCGAGCAGATGAAGGCGACCGGGCCGCTGGACGTCGAGATCGCCGGCCTGGCCGCGGATTCGCGCCGCGTGCATCCGGGCTTTCTGTTCGCCGCCCTGCCCGGCAGCGAGGCCGACGGCCGCGACTACGTGCCGGCGGCGCTCAAGGCCGGCGCCTCGGCCCTGCTGCTGCCCGAAGGCAGCCGCCTGGCGGTGCCGCCTGAGATCACGGTGCTGACGACGCCCAATCCGCGCCGGGCGCTGGCGCTGATGGCGGCGCGCTTCGCCGGCGCGCAGCCGAAGATCATCGTCGCCGTCACCGGCACCAGCGGCAAGACCTCGACCACCGTCTTCGCCCGCCAGCTCTGGACCCTGCTCGGCCATCGCGCCGGCAGCATGGGCACGATCGGCGTGGTGGCGCCGGGCTACGAGCGCGGCGAATCGCTGACCACCCCGGATCCGATCGAGCTCCACGCGATCCTCGCCGAGCTCGCGCGCAAGGACGTCGATCATGTCGCGATCGAGGCCTCCAGCCACGGCCTCGACCAGTATCGGCTGGACGGCGTGCAGCTCGCCGCCGCGGCCTTCACCAACCTTTCCCGCGACCATCTCGACTATCACCCGACGATGGGGGCGTATCTCGCGGCCAAGCTGCGCCTCTTCTCCGAGCTGCTGCCTTCCGGCGCCACCGCGGTCGTCAACGCCGACATCGAGCCCGCCGCCCGCGTGGTCGAGATCGCGGTCCGCCGCAAGCAGCGCCTGATGCGGTTCGGCCGCAAGGGCTGCGAGATCAAGCTGCTGAAGCAGGTGCCGGACGGCACCGGCCAGACCCTGGAGCTCAGCGTGCTCGGCGTCCGGCATACCGTGACCTTCCCGGTGGTCGGCCTGTTCCAGGCCGAGAACCTGCTGGCGGCCCTTGGCCTCGTCATCGGCTCCGGCGCCGATCCGGAGAAGGCGGTCGGCATGATCGACCGGCTGACCGGGGTCCACGGCCGGATCGAGCATGTGGCGACCACCCCGTCGGGCGCCTCCATATATGTGGACTATGCCCACAAGCCCGGCGGCCTCGAAGCGGTGCTGACGGCGCTCCGGCCCCATGCCGATGGCAGGCTGGTCGCCCTCTTCGGCTGCGGCGGGGACCGCGATCCGGGCAAGCGGCCGCAGATGGGCGAGATCGCGACCCGCCTCGCCGACCGGGTCATCGTCACCGATGACAACCCGCGGACCGAGGATCCCGCCGCGATCCGCGCCGCGGTCCTGAAAGGCGCCCCGGGCGCGACCGAGATCGGCGACCGCGCCCAGGCGATCAAGAGCGCGATCCGCGACCTCCGGCACGGCGACCTGCTGGTGATCGCCGGCAAGGGCCACGAGACCTACCAGATCGTCGGCAAGACCAAGCATCCCTTCGACGACAGCGCGGTCGCGCGCGCGGCGGTGGCCGAGCTCGGAGGCGGGCGATGAGCCACGGCCGCGCCCTCTGGACCTCCGCCGAGATCGCCGCCGCGGTCAACGGGCGCGCCGGCAAGCGCTTCGCCGCCGACGGCGTCTCGATCGACAGCCGCAAGGTGGAGCGCGGCGATCTCTTCGTGGCGCTGCACGGCCCGAATTTCGACGGCAATGATTTCGTCGCCGCCGCGCTCGGCGCGGGCGCGGCGGGGGCGCTGGTCGACCGGCTGCCGGCCAACATGGCGGCGGACATGCCGGTCGTGGTGGTGAAGGACACGCTGGAGGCGCTGCAGGCGCTGGGCGCCGCGGCCCGCGCGCGCTCCGCGGCGCGGATCGCGGCGGTCACCGGCAGCGTCGGCAAGACCAGCACCAAGGAGGCGCTGAAGGCGGCGCTCGGCGCCTTCGGCCGCACCTTCGCCAGCCAGGGCAATCTCAACAACCACTGGGGGGCGCCGCTCTCCCTCGCCAGGATGCCGCGCGACGCGGAGTTCGGCGTGTTCGAGCTCGGCATGAACCATGCGGGCGAGATCTCGCCGCTCTCGAAGCTGGTCAGGCCGGCGGTCGCGATCATCACCAACGTCGAGGCGGTGCATATCGAGTTCTTCGCCTCGGTCGCCGCGATCGCCGACGCCAAGGCCGAGATCATGGACGGCATGGATGCCCATGGAAGCCAGGGGGCCACGGTCGTCCTGCCGCGCGACAATCCGCATTACGAGCGCCTGGCCGCGCATGCCCGGCGCCGCGGCGTCGCCATCCTTTCCTTCGGCGCCGACGACCGGGCCGATGCGCGGCTGATCGACTGCCAGGTCTCGCCGCAGGGCAGCCGCGTCGTCGCCGAGGTCATGGGCGAGAAGGTGAGCTACGGCCTCGGCCTGCCGGGCCTGCATCAGGCGAAGAACAGTCTTTCCGTGCTGGCGGCGGTCGCGGCCTTCGGCCTCGACGTGGCGCAGGGCGCTTCGGCGCTCGCCGACCTGAAGGCGCTGAAAGGCCGCGGCGCGCGCGAGCGCCTTCACCTGCCCGGCGGCGCCGTCACGCTGCTCGACGAGTCCTACAATGCGAGCCCGGCCTCGGTGCGGGCGGCGCTCTCGCTGCTGCGCGCCGCCGAGCCGGAAGGCCGCGGCCGGCGCATCGCGATCCTGGGCGACATGCGCGAGCTGGGCGAGCAGGGGCCGGGGCTGCATCGCGCGCTGGCGCCGGACCTGGCGGCGGCGGGCGTCGAGCTCGCCTTCCTGATCGGCCCGCTGATGCGCGGCCTCCACGATCTGCTGCCGGAGAGCATGCGCGGCGGGCACTGGGGCGACTCGCAATCGGCCGTCGAGCCGATCCGCGCGGCCTTGCGCGGCGGCGACGTCGTGCTGGTCAAGGGCTCGCTGGGGACGCGCATGGCGCCGATCGTCGAGGCGCTGAGGGCGGCCGACGCAGAGACAATGCGGCGGCCGAAGGCCGCCAATGGCGACTAAGGGGGAGAAGTCGCGCCGTGCTCTACAACCTCATCACGCCCTATGCGAGCGACTTTGCGGCGTTCAACGTGTTCCGCTACCTCACGTTCCGCACCGGCGCCGCGATCCTGTTCTCGCTGATGGTCACGCTGGTGATCGGCCCGGCGATGATCCGCTGGCTGAAGCGGCTGCAGCGCGAGGGCCAGCCGATCCGCAGCGACGGGCCGGAATCCCATCTGGTCACCAAGAAGGGCACGCCGACCATGGGCGGGCTCATGATCCTGCTCTCGGCGGCGGTGACGACCCTGCTCTGGGCCGACCTCACCAACGGCTTCGTGTGGATCGTGCTGCTGGTGACGATCGGCTACGGCCTGATCGGCTTCGGCGACGACTTCCTGAAGCTCACCAAGCGCAACACCAAGGGCCTGCCCGGCAGGCTGAAGCTGGTGGCGCAGGGCGCGATCGGGCTGGTCGCGGCCTATCTCATCATGCGCCTGACGCCGGAGCCGCTCTCGACCGGGCTCGCGGTGCCGTTCTTCAAGGAGGTGCTGATCCCGCTCGGCCCGTTCTTCGTGCCGTTCGGCGCCTTCGTGATGGTGGGCGCCTCGAACGCGGTCAACCTCACCGATGGGCTGGACGGGCTCGCCATCGTGCCGGTGATGATCGCGGCGGCCTGCTTCTCGCTGATCGCCTACCTCGTGGGCAACACGGTGTTCGCCGAATACCTGCAGCTCCATTTCGTGCCGCGGACCGGCGAGCTCGCGGTGTTCTGCGGGGCGCTCTGCGGCGCGGGGCTGGGCTTCCTCTGGTTCAACGCGCCGCCGGCCATGGTGTTCATGGGCGACACCGGATCGCTGTCGATCGGCGGGGCCCTGGGCACGATCAGCGTCATCACCAAGCACGAGCTGGTGCTGGCGATCATCGGCGGCCTGTTCGTGCTGGAGACGGTCTCGGTCGTGGTGCAGGTCGTGTCCTTCAAGACCACCGGCAAGCGCGTCTTCATGATGGCGCCGCTGCATCATCATTTCGAGAAGAAGGGCTGGGCGGAGCCCACCATCGTCATCCGCTTCTGGATCATCGCCGCGGTGCTGGCGCTGGTCGGCCTCGCCACCTTGAAGCTGAGATAGGGGCGCGATGACCGCAGCGATCCGCATTCCGGAAGTCGAGGACAAGGTGGTGGCGGTGCTCGGGCTCGCGCGCTCGGGCCGTGCCGCCGCCGAAGCCTTGGCCGCGTCCGGGGCGATCGTCTGGGCCTGGGACGACGCGGAGGACGCGCGCCTCGCGACGCCGGCGCAGTTCGTGGTCGACCTCAACAATGCCGACTGGTCGCATGTCGTGGCGCTGCTGATGAGCCCGGGCATCCCGACCACCTTCCCCAAGCCGCACCCGATCGCGGCCGCGGCGAAGGAAGCCGGCGTGCCGCTGATCAGCGACATCGAGCTCCTCTATCGCGCGCAGCCCCGGGCGACATTCGTCGGCATCACCGGCACCAACGGCAAGTCGACCGTCACGACGCTGATCGGCCACATCCTGAAATCCGCCGGGCGCAAGGCGGAGGTCGGCGGCAATCTCGGCCAGGCGGTGCTGACGCTCCCGCCGCTCGGCCCCGACGGCGTCTACGTGGTCGAGCTCTCCTCCTATCAGCTCGACATCACCCCGACGCCGGTCTGCGACGTCGCCGTGCTGCTGAACATCACCCCAGATCATCTCGACCGCCATGGCGGGATGGAGGGCTACATCGCCTCGAAGCGCCTGATCATGCGGCCGAAGGGCAAGTCGAGCCTCGGCATCATCGGCGTCGACGACGCGCCCTCGCGCGCCATGTACGAGGCGCTGCGCAAGGGCCATGCCCGCCGCATGGTGCCGGTCTCCGCCGAGCGCGCGGTCGAGGGCGGCGTCTCCGCGGCGAACGGCAAGCTCGTCGATGCGATCTCGGGCAAGGCGATCGAGATCCTCGACCTGAAGACGATCGAGCGCCTGCCCGGCCAGCACAACTGGCAGAACGCCGCCGCCGCCTATGCCGTGACGCGGGCGCTCGGCCTCGGCATCGACGAGGTCGTCGCCGGCCTGCGCTCGTATCCGGGCCTGGTGCATCGCCAGGAGCTGGTGGCGACGCTCGGCGGCATCCGCTTCGTCAACGACAGCAAGGCGACCAACGCCGATGCCGCCGCGAAGGCGCTCGCCTGCTACGACGACATCTACTGGATCGCCGGCGGCAAGCCGAAAGAGGGCGGTCTGGCCGGCCTCGAGAGCTACTACCCGCATATCCGCTGCGCCTACCTGATCGGCGAGGCGGCCGATGCCTTCGCGCGGCAGCTCGGCAATGCCGTCGCCAGCAAGAAGTGCGGCACCCTCGACAAGGCGGTGACCGACGCGGCCGCCGACGCCCGTGCCGGGAAGCTGAAGGCGCCGGTCGTGCTGCTCTCGCCCGCCTGTGCCTCGTTCGACCAGTATCCGAACTTCGAGGTGCGCGGCGATCATTTCCGCAAGCTGGTGCAGGAGCTCGTCGCCCGCTCTTCGGGATCCGGTGCGCCCAACCGAGGTGCCGCATGATCGGCTTCGCCCGCACCGACCGTTCCGCGCTCGGCCAGTGGTGGTGGACCGTCGACCGCTGGACCCTGGCCGCGATCATCGCGCTGATGTTCATCGGCGCGATCCTGGTCCTGGCCGCGAGCCCGGCGGTCGCGACCCGCATCGGCCTCGACAGCTTCTACCTGGTGCGCCACCACTACATGATGCTGCCGCTGGCGGCGGCGACCCTGATCGGCGTCTCGGTGCTCTCGCCCCGGCAGGTGCGCCGGCTCGGCGTCTGCCTGTTCGGCTTCTTCCTGCTCTTGACCCTGCTGACGCTGTTCTCCGGCGTCGAGATCAAGGGCGCGACGCGCTGGATCAATGTCGGCCCGATCTCGCTGCAGCCGTCGGAGTTCCTGAAGCCCTGCTTCGCGATCTTCACCGCCTGGATGTTCGCGCTGCAGAAGTCGGAGCAGCGGGTCCCCGGCAACCTGATCGCCATCGGCGCCTATCTCGCGACCGTCGCCATCGTGATCAAGCAGCCCGATCTCGGCATGACGGTGGTCCTGACCGCCACCTGGGCGGCGCAGTTCTTCGTCGCCGGCCTGCCGATCTTCTGGGTCGCCTCGCTGGTCGGCTGCGGCGCCGCCGGCCTGGTGGCCGCCTATTTCCTGCTGCCGCACGTGACCGAGCGCGTCGATCAGTTCATCGACCCGGCATCGGGCGACAACTACCAGATCGACCGCGCGCTGGAGGCCTTCAGCAACGGCGGCTTCACCGGGCGCGGTCCCGGCGGCGGCACGGTGAAGCTGGTCCTGCCCGACGCCCATGCCGATTTCGTCTTCGCCGTCGCCGGCGAGGAGTTCGGCCTGATCGTCTGCCTCATCATCGTGGCGCTGTTCGCCTTCATCGTGCTGCGGAGCCTGCTGCGGACCATGGGCGAGACCAACCTCTTCATCCTGCTCTCGGTCACCGGCCTCGTCACCAGCTTCGGCCTGCAGGCGGTGGTCAACATGGCCTCGACCCTGCACCTGATGCCGACCAAGGGCATGACCCTGCCCTTCATCTCCTACGGCGGGTCGTCGACACTGGCCTTGGCTCTGGGCATGGGCATGGTCCTGGCGCTGACGCGCAAACGCTACGGGCAGGAGGCGCTGGTATGACGACGCAGCGCCCCATCGTGCTTACCGCCGGCGGCACCGGCGGCCACATCTTTCCCGCCGAAGCATTGGCAGCCGAGCTGATGGCGCGCGGCTTCGCGCTTGCGCTGATCACCGACAAGCGCGGCAAGGCCTTCGGCGGCACGCTCGGCACCTTGCCGATCCATCACATCGCTGCCGGCGGCGTGGCCGGACGCAAGCTGGTCGCGCGCGTGCTGGCCTTTGG
>DASZSL010000025.1:0-123014 GCA_035548715.1 Dongiaceae bacterium | reverse complement strand
CTAGAGCCTCGGCCGGAGTTGGGTTGAGGGGTCGCTCGGTGCCAGCGGCTACGCGACGGAAATCCGCACCGTGCCCTCGACGGAGCGGCCGGGATCCAGCACGCGGATGCCGTGGCTCGGCACGCCTGCGGCCATGCGGTTGTAGCCGTCATTGGTGTTGCTGACCGGCTCGACGCAGACGTAAGGGTAATCCCAGGCGCTGTAGACCTGCAGCTTGTCCAGCGCGCCGTCGGACTCGATGATGGTGCGGAAGCCGTCCGGGGCGATCACCTCGGCATGGCTGTCCCAGCCTTCGAACAGCCGGTCGATCACCACGTCGGTGATATCCTGGCCGGCGCTGAAATCGAAGCCCGCGCTCAAGGGGCCGCAGCCGACGCCGACCACCTCCGGCCCGTCCGGCGGCCAGACGCCGATGCAGTTGAACTTGAGCCGCGTGCCCTTCGCCTTCGGGAAATAAGGGTGGATGCCCAGGCCCGCGGGCATCGGCCGGTGGTCGCGCGAGGTGACGCGCAGGGTGATAGAAAGGCCCTCCTCGCCGAGCGCATAACGGACATGGCCGCGATACCGGAAGGGGAAGGTACCCGGCGACGGCGCATGGTCCATTTCCAGCGTGAGGGCAGAGTCGCTTTGATCCACGATCCCGAACGGTGCGAGCCAGGAATCCCCATGGGTCGCCGACGGCTCCTCGCGCACGTTGCGCGCCAGCACGTGGTCCTCGCCGGCGAAGCTGAAGCCCGGCCCGAACAGCGGCCCCGAATAGGGCATCAGCGGAAATCCCGCGAAGCCGTAGACGACCGGCTTTGCGATCACCTCGTCCGGCGTCGGGCGCAGCAGGTCGCGCTCGCCCCGGCGGAAGCGCACCATGCGCGCGCCGAAATGCGGCGCCACCGTGAGGGCGAACGGCCCGTGCCTCAGCGTGACGAGCGGGCCGGTCTCGGCCGGCTGTGAGAAGATCGGCCTCATGCGTCGGGCAGGCGGATGGTGCCGTCGATGACCAGGCTGCTCTCGCCGCCGATGACGATCACCTCGCCCCTGTCCTCGCAGAAGAGATCGCCGCCGCGCGGCGAGAGCTGGCGGCTGTGGATCTTCTTCTTGCCCAGGCGCTCGGCCCAGTAGGGCACGATGATGCGGTGCGCGGTGCCGCAGACCGGATCCTCGGGCAGGCCGACATTGGGGGCGAAGACGCGGATCACGATGTCGGCGCCGTCGCCGCCCGGCGCCGTGGCGATGACGGCGGTACGGTCGAACGCGGCGACCCGGTCGAGATCCGGCTGCATCGCCGCGATGGTCCTGGGATCCTCATAGACCGCGACATAGCCGAAGGGCGCGACCCAGCTTTCGACCGGCCGCGCCCCGAGTGCCGCTTCCAGCTCCGCCACGCGGTCGACCCGCGCGCCGGGCATGACCGGGAAATCGACGGCGATGCGCTCGCCCTCGACCTGCGCCGCGCGGTCGCCGGTCGAGGTGTGGAACCGCACCGCGCGCCCGCCGTCGTGGAGCGCCACATGGGCGGCGGCGAGCGTCGCGTGGCCTGCCCCGCCATGGGCGCCCTTGCTGGTGAAGAAGCGGAGCGGCGTGACGCCGCCTGAGGCCTGGTCCAGCACGGCGATCACGTCGGCCCTGAGGATGGTGCAGGCCGCCATCAGCGCCGCATCCGGGATGCCGCCGGCGCCGCTCAGGACGAAAGCCGGATTGCCGTGCAGCGGATCCGTCGCGAAGGTGACGACCTGGAAGAGATTGGCCCGGGAGGACATCGGCGAGGACATCGGCCCGGGCATCACCCTTTGAGCGGCTTGTAGGCCACGACCTTCATCTCGACCTTGCAGGTGAAGTTGAAGCGCATGGGGAAGATCGAGCGGACCGGCGGGTCCTTGGTGAAGTAGGTCTCGTAGATCTTGTTGAAGGCGACGAAGTCGCGGGAGTCGGTGATCCAGCACTCGCAGTTGACGACGTCGTCGAGCGTGCAGTCGGCCATCGCCAGGGCTTCCTTGATGAAGCCGAAGGTCTTGTGCACCTGCTCCTCGAACGGCATGTCCTTCTTGCCGGTGCCGTCGTCCAGCATGTTGCCGTCGGCGTCGAAGGTGAGGTCGCGCGGATCGAACAGCCAAGGCCCATAGGCCGAGGTGAACACGAAATCCCCGGCGCGGATCGCCTTCGAGATCGGCACGGCATGGTCGGCGCGGAACGCCTTCTTCATCGGTTTCTAACCCCTGTCGCTTGAACCCCTGTCCGGACGGCCGAAATGGCCGGCCCTTGCCTACCCCGACGCCGCTAACCCCTTGGGCGGACAGCTTTCTGGCCGGCTTTCGGCCCGATGCGCCCTGTCGCCAAGAACGGCACTTCCGGAGTTAACTGGATCGAGGGATTTGGGTCAAGGATAAATAGGCTGTATACCTATTGACAGTTTGATCCATTTGCCGCGAATTGGCCGTGACGCCCACCGGCTTCGTGGGTAGGTAAGGTGTCTTCGGAACGAGGCTGCATTTGAGCGACGAGATGAAGACACCGATCTCCACCATGCCCCCCACCGTCCCCCTGGGCCGGCGCAAGCGCGCGGACGAGATCGCCGAGCAGATCGAGCGCGCGATCTCCACCGGCGAGTTCAAGGAAGGCGAGTCCATGCCCTCCGAGCAGCAGCTCGCAGAGCGGTTCGGCGTCGGCCGGCCCTCGGTGCGGCAGGCGCTCTTCACCCTGCAGCAGCAGGGCCTGGTCGAGATCACCAGCGGCACCCGCGCCCGGGTCACCGCCCCTTCCGGCAAGTTCATGGTCGGGCAGATGGCGGGGCTGGTGCGCCGCGTGACCTCCAACCCGCAGGGCCAGGAGCACATGGAGCAGGCCCGGCTGCTGTTCGAGGCCGGCGTCGCCTGGCAGGCCGCGCGGGTCGCGACCGACGAGGACATCCAGCGCCTGAAGGCCAAGCTCGACGCCAATGCCGAGGCGATCGGCAATACCGGCGTCTTCATCCGCACCGACGTCGCCTTCCACGCCGAGCTCGCGGTCATCACCCGCAACCCGATCTTCATCAGCGTCAACGACGCCCTGGTCGGCTGGCTGGTCGACCAGCGGACGACGACGATCCACATGCCGGACGCGGACCGGCTCTCGATCCGCGACCATACCGCGATCTACGAGGCGGTGGCGGCGCGCGACCCGATGCGCGCCTTCCACGAGATGACCAGCCATCTCAGGCTGATCAGCGAGCTCTACAGCGAATCCAAGAGGCTCTCGGAAGAGATCCTGCGCCAGGTGGCGCGCGACGTCGCCAGCCGCATCGAGCGCGAGCGCGAATCCATGTGGGTTGCCGGGCCGAAGGACGGCAACGGCCACGACGCACCGGCAGCGACCAACGGCGCCAAGGGAAAGGGCAGCCGGAAGCAGAGCAATCTCTAGCGTCGCGGCGGAACGACCGCCGGGACGTGCCACAAGAAGCGAACGGGGAAGCAGGCATGACCACGGTGGTTCTCGGCGCGGGCGTCGTCGGTACGGCGACCGCGTGGTACTTGAAGAAATCCGGCCATGACGTCGTCTTGATCGAGCGCCAGAGCGAGGCGGCGATGGAGACGAGCTGGGGCAATGGCGGCATCATCCATGCGAGCGAGGTCGAGCCCTGGTCGCAGCCCGGCATGCCGTCGAAGATCATCAAATGGCTGGGCAAGGAGGATGCGCCCCTGCTGCTGCGCTACGGCGCGATCCCGCACATGTTCGGCTGGGGCATCGCCTTCGCCCGCAATTGCACGCCGGAGCGCTTCCGCGCCAATGCGCTCGCCAACCTGCACCTGGCGCTGCATTCGCTGCGCTCGCTGCAGGAGATCGGCGCCGAGACCGGCATTCCGTATGACCGCGCCACGCGCGGCGTGCTGAAGATCTATCGCGCCAAGGAGTCGCTCGACGGCGCGCAGCGCTCCAGCGATTTCCTGGCGCAGCACGGCCTCACCTATGCGCGGATCACGCCGGAACGCTGCGTCGAGCTCGAGCCGGCGCTGAAGGCGACGCAATCGACGCTGGCCGGCGCGCTCTATTTCGAGCGGGACGAGGTCGGCGATTCCAACAAGTTCGGGCAGGGGCTGGCCGCGGCCTGCGCCGCCAAAGGTGTCGCGCTCCGCTTCGGCGAGCAGATCGAGCGGATCGAGACCGGCGGCGGCAAGGTGACCGGCGTCGTCACCGACAAGGGCAAGATCGCGGCGGACACGGTCGTGGTGGCGCTGGGCAGCTTCACGGCGCCGATGCTGGCCAGGAACGGCATCAACGTGCCGATCTATCCGGTGAAAGGCGTCTCCATCACCTTCAAGCGCGGCGGCTGGAACAGCGCGCCCAACGTGCCGATCATCGACGACAGCAAGCTCTTCGGCTTCGTGCCGATCGGCGACCGCATGCGAGTCTCCGGCTCGGCGGAGATCACCGGCTATGACGCGACCCCGGCCATGACCCGCGCCCAGGCCATCATCGACAATGCGAGCTTCACCTTCCCGGAGCTGAAGCAGCATCTCGACCTGAAGCAGGCCAGGGTGTGGGCCGGCCTGCGCCCGGTCAGCCCGGCCGGCACGCCGATCATCGGCGAGACGGAGATCAAGGGCCTCTGGGTCAATTCCGGCCACGGCCATCTCGGCTGGACCATGTCCTGCGGCTCGGGACGGGTCGCGGCCGACCTGATCAACGGCAAGAATCCGGGCATTCCGTTGCCGCCGTCACAAGGCGTCGTGAAACGTGCCGCCTGAACCGCGCCGCTCGTTGACGGCACTCAAGCCTCAGGGCCAGAGTGCCGTCATTCGGATCGCGGTCGGGGGATTCATATGCGGAAGGTTGGTGCGGTATTGGTTCTGCTGCTGGCCGGCTGTCCCTGGCGGGAGCCGGCGCAGGCCAGCGGCGACTTCGGCTGCTATCCGGAATGGACCCTGGCGCATCCCGACTATACCGGCTGCGACAACATGGCGATGCTGCAGCCCGGCAACGATACCCGCGCCAATCTCCTGCTGCTCATGCTCGACCAGCGCGGCGACGCGCCGGCCACCGCGGCGGCAGCGCCGACACCGGACCCGTTGTCGGACTGGGAGACGTTCGGCGCCCGGTTCCAGCCCGCGTCGCCCGCCCCGGCCCAGGATGCGGCGGAGAGCAATACCGATGCCGAGAGCTCCTATGCCGAAGGCGAAGGCTCGCGCTGCCGCAGCGACGCCGCCGGCACGCAGGCCTTCGCCGCAGCGGTCAACAGCTCCGGCATTCCCGATGCCGAGAAGACCCTGCTGACCGAGGCGCGGCAGAAACTCGCACCGACTTGCACGGCAGCGAGCGGCGGCGCAGAAGGCGTCACGCAGGCCGTGGCCCAGATGCACTCGCCGCTCGGCAAGAGCTTCGCGGCCTATCTCCAGGGTGCGCAGGCCTTCTATGACGGCGATTTCGACGCCGCCGCCAAGCAGTTCGACACGCTGACCGGCGTGGACCAGCCGTGGCTCAGCGAAACTGCGCGCTACATGCTCGGCCGCGTCGAGGTCAATCGCGCCCAGGTCGGCTTGTTCGACGAGTACGGCTCCCTGGAGCCAGGAAAGACGGCGGGAGCCGAAGTCACCGAGGCAGCGGAAGCGTCGCTCAATGCCTATATCCAGGCCTATCCGCAGGGGCTCTATACCGGCTCCGCGCGTGGCCTGCTGCGGCGGGTCTACTGGCTCGGCGGACGGGCGGACAAGCTGGCCGAGGCTTACGCCTCGGTCCTGGCGAGCAAGCCCGAGGCGCGCGGCGTCGACGACGTCGCCTATGCCAACGAGGTCGACAACAAACTACTCGGCTTCACCATGTCTTCGACCGGCCCGGCGCAATCCGCCGCGCCGGCCCTCGCCAAGGAGCCGGTCCTCCTCGCGGTCTTCGACCTGCAGCAGATGCGCTGCGCCTACACCGAATCCGAGCGGGAGCATTGCGGCGTCCCGTTCGAGCGCGGCTGGCTCGAGGCGCAGAAGCCGTCTTTCGCCGCGTCGCAGGAGCTGTTCGGCTACCTGCTGGCGCTCTACGACTTCTATCACGCGAAGAACCCGAGCGCCGTGTTGCAGGCGATTCCGGAGACGACCCCGCAGTCTTCGTTCTCCACGCTCGAATTCAGCCGGCAGGCGCTGCGCGGCATGGCGCTGGAGGCAGTAAAGGACAACGGCGCCCGGGATCACTGGCTGGCGATGTTGCCGGGCGCCCAGCGGCCGTTGCAGCGGGGCGCCCTCGAGCTCGCGCTGGCTTTGCACGACGAGCGCGCCAAGGCGCTCGATCGGGTGTTCGCCGCGGATTCGCCGATCGGCAATGTCGAGATTCGCCGGATTCTGCTGGAGAACGTCGCGGATGCCGGCTTGCTGCGCCGGCGGGCGGCGGATACCACCGCGAGGTCGGGCGAGGCGCAGGTCGCCTTGTTCACGCTGCTCTACAAGGAGCTGAGCCGCGGCCATTACGCCGACTTCGTCAAGGACGTGGCGCTGGTGCCGGCGGATGCGACTGCCGAGGGCAATCCGGCACTGCCCGAATGGGACGATTCACTGCCCCCGGTCGGCGTCTTTGCCCGGAGCACGGAGCTCGGCGAGTATGAATGCAAGCCGCTGAAGGATACGGCGGCGCGCCTGGCGAAGAATCCGAAGGACAGCAAGGCACAGCTCTGCCTCGCCGATTTCTTCCGCGCCAACGGCTTCGATTACGAGACGCTCGACACCCAGCCGGAAGGCGATATGCTGGGCGGCACACCCAGCCTGTTCAAGGGCCCGATCTATTCCCGGCTCGACGTCTATCGAGCATTGATCGTAAGCGCCAAGACGCCGCAGAACGACAGAGCCTACGCCCTTTATCGCGCGGTCATGTGCTACGCCCCGTCGGGCAACAACTCCTGCGGCGGCAAAGAGGCCGATCCGCCCCAGCGCAAGGCCTGGTTCATGCAGCTCAAGAAGAACTACCCGAACACGCCCTGGGCCAAGGCGCTACAATACTATTGGTGAGCCGGTTGCGTGCCTTCCTGCTCGCCATTCTGCTGGCACTCCCTTGCAGTGCCGCGGCGAGCACGACCAACGTCGAGGACTACGACGCGTTCTGGCTTTGGGCGGGGGTGAAGCCGCAATCCGTGCTCGCCCAGGCGCGCAGCCTCTATCTGCTGCAAGGCGAGGTGACGCTCGGCGATCCGCCGCGCCTGATCGCGCAGCGCGCCGCCCTGCCCCGCATCGACCATGCCGAAGTCTGGATGGTGGTGCGGGTGCAGACGCTCGCCTGGCCCGATGCGGTCTATGCACAGGTCCTGGCGGCGCTCGAACGCTGGCGCGGCTCCGGCAACCATGTCGTCGGCGTGCAGATCGACTTCGACGCCGCGACCCGGCATCTCCAGGACTATGCCGCGTTCCTCGGCGACCTCCGCAGGCGGCTGCCGGCCGGCACGCGGCTCGGCGTCACCGGCCTGCTCGACTGGAGCGCCCACGGCGATCCCGCGGGGCTCGATGCGCTGGCCGGCGTGGTCGATGAGGTCGTGCTGCAGATCTACCAGGGCCGCCGCGTCATCCCCGGCTATGAGGCGTACTTGGAGAACCTCGACCGGCTGCGGCTGCCATTCCGGATCGGGCTGCTCCAGGGCGGCGACTGGTCGCCGCCGCCGACATTGGAGACCCATCCCTGGTTCCGCGGCTACGTCGTGTTCCTGCTGAACGACTCTAGCCGCTGAGGGCGTCGCGCACCGCCTGGGAGAGCTGTTCCAGCGAATAGGGCTTGGTCAGCATCTTCACGCCCGGATCGAGCACGCCGTTATGGACCACGGCGTTCCGCGTATAGCCGGTGGTGAAGAGCACCTTCAGGCCCGGGCGAACCTGCACGGCCTGCTCGGCGAGCTGGCGGCCGTTGAGGTTCGGCATCACGATGTCGGTGAAGATGAGATCGATGTCGTCGCGCTCGGCGATGATCTTCAGCGCAGCCTCGCCGCTCTCCGCCTCCACGGCCGTGTAGCCCAGCTCGCGCAGGGATTCCACGGCCAGCTGGCGCACCATCGCCTCGTCCTCGACCACCAGGATCGTCTCCGAGGCCGACCCCATCGGCAGGCTGGCCGTCGTGTCGCCGCGTTCGCGGACGCCATCGCCCGGGCCGTAGTAGCGCGGCAGGTAGATCTTGACCGTCGTGCCCTGCCCGGCCTCGGAATAGATCTTCACATGGCCCGCCGACTGGCGGACGAAGCCGTACACCTGGGAGAGGCCGAGGCCGGTGCCCAGGCCCACCGGCTTGGTCGTGAAGAACGGCTCGAAGGCCTTGCCGATGGTCTCCTCGGACATGCCGATGCCAGTGTCGCTGACGGCGACCAGGACGTATTGACCGGCGGGAACCCCGGGATGCCGCGCGACATAGTCTTCGTCGAGGCTGGCATTGGCGGTCTCGATCGTCAGCTTGCCGCCGTCGGGCATGGCGTCGCGCGCATTGACGGCGAGGTTGAGCAGCGCGTTCTCGAGCTGGTTGCTGTCGACGAAGGTCTTCCAGATGCCGCCGCCGAGCACGATCTCGACCTGCACCGCCTCGGTCAGCGTCCGGCGCAGGAGATCGGAGAGATCGGAGACGAAACGATTGACGTCGACCACCGCCGGCGTCAGGGGCTGGCGCCGGGCGAAGGCCAGCAGGCGCTGCGTCAAGGTCGCGGCGCGCTGCGCGCCCTCGACCGCCGCATCGACGAAGTGGCCGACATCGGTCTGTCCGCGCGCCAGCCGCCGGCGCACCGCGTCCAGGCTGCCGATCACGATCGAGAGCATGTTGTTGAAGTCGTGCGCCAGGCCGCCGGTCAGCTGGCCGATCGCCTCCATCTTCTGGAGCTGGCGGAGCTGCTCCTCTGCCGCCTCGCGGCTGACGATCTGCTCGCGGAGCTCGTCGTTGGTGAGGCGCAGCGCGACCTGCGCCTGCTCCAGCGCCAGCTTGTCCTGCGCCTCGGCCCGTGCCTGCCGCACGGCGAACAGCGTGACCGCGATGAAGCCGAGCGCCGCCAGCAGCGGCAAGGGCGCCCGCGCCCAGGCCCAGCTCTGCCATGACGAGAGCACGGCCTGCTTCGAGATATCGACCGAGACGTAGAGCGGCAGACGGCCGACCTGCTGGAAGCCGCCGAAGCGGTCGCTGCTGAAGGCGCCGCCGGCGGCGCCTGATTGCAGAGCCTCGCCGACCGCGCGCTGCACGCTGGTGCCGATCGTGACCACATTGTCCTCGACCGGCGGGTAGCGGGCCAGGATGCCGAAATTGCCGGCGCGGAACAGGGTCACCCGCGCGTCGTAGGAGAGCGCCAGGTTCTTCCAGTAGTCGGTGAAATAGGCGAGATCGGCCGTGACCGAGGCCATGCCGCGGAACCGGCCGTCGGCGGTCTCCATCCGGCGGCTGACCAGGAAGGTCGGCCGCTTGGTCACCTTGCCGATGATGAGGTCGCCGATGAAGAGATCGTGCCCGGGCTGCTTGGCGGCGAGGAAGCTCGCGCGATCGGAAGCGTCGGAGAACGGCGTCGGAAAGCCGAAGCTGGTGATCCGGAGCAGCCCCTTCTCGTCGTTGAACCAGAGATCCTCGATGTAGGGCATGCCGTCGGCCAGCCGGCGAAGCCGCTGCTGCAGGTCCTGCGAGGCGGCGATCGCGTCCCAGGACTGGTCGCCGATCAGGTTGGTCGCCGCCGTCAGCCCGATCTCGGAGACCTCGAACAGCCGGTCGGCGTGATCGGCCAGGAAATGCGCCTCGGTCGCCGCTTCGACCGCGGCCGCCGACAGGCGGCGCTCGTACTCGTTGTAGGCGGCGATAACCGAGGTGACGGCGACCAGAAGCAGCCCCAGCCCGCCGGTCAGCACGGCGATGCGGGCGAGGCCCGCTGGCCTCCGCCGAAGATTGGTCGAGGCCTCCATGCGATGAACCGGCTCTCCAGGGATCGGGCAAAGTCTAGGGGCCCGAACCGGCTTTTCCAAGAGCTAGGAGACCGCGCGGCCGGTGGGGTCAATGCCGGAAATCGGCCCCGGCGCCTGCAGGATATGAAGCCGCACGGCGCTGCGCCGCAGATCACCGGGGCGGAGCTGCATCAGCTCGGCGCCCCGGCGCGCGGTGTCGGCGAGGCCGTTGCCCGGCCAGGTCGTGTTGGGCTCGAGGCCGATCAGCCGCGCCCTGCCGTCCCAGGGCGCGTCGTCGGTGCCACCGAGCTCGATCCAGAGCCAGGCATAAGGGAAGACGCCGGCATCCCAGGACAGGACGGCGGCGAGGCCGGTATCGGTGCGCCGGATCGCCGCCCAGGGACTGCGGAAATCGAGCAGGTAGGCCATCGCGGCAATCTTGCCGTCCGGCCGGCTGAGGTCGAACGGGCCGGACTTGCCCGGCACGATCGGCCAGGCTCCGCTGGTGCCGGGGCGAATCGGATTGGCCGGCGGATCGAAACGATCATCGACCACGACACGGCGCGCGCCGGCCGCGATCTCGAACGGGCCCGCCAGCAGGTCCGTTCCAAAGGTCGGGTGCTGGCCCCACATCACCCGGACCGGCTCCGCGCCCTGCATCCGGACGGTTTCGCCGATCGCCAGCACGTCGCCGTCGAGCGACAGCCGGCGCTCCATCTCGACCGGCACGGTCGCGAAGCGGTGCTGCAGGATCAGCGTCCCACGATCCCACAGCACCTCCCAGGCGGCGAGCGACGCCTCGCCATGGAAACCGTGGGAGATGCCGTCGAATGTGCAGGCATCCCCGCCATTGGGGAAGAGCAGCGGCCAGCCCCCGGTATAGTAAGGCAGCCAGTGGCCCTCATCCGGTGCGGCGATGGTGGCGGCGGGACCGGGCTTCGGCGTCCAGGGCACGGCGCCGAGCACGGATGCGCCCAGCGCCTTGTGCCGGATTGCGGTGATCGCGCCGCCGACCAGGGGATCGACCGTGACTCTGAGAACATCGTTCTCGAGGACCAGCGCCGTCACTTGACGGCGCCCGCCATCAGGCCGCGGATGAAATACTTCTGGAAGGCGACGTAGAGGATGATCATCGGCGCGCTGGCGATGACCATGCCGGCCATCACCAGCGGGATCTGGTTCTCGTAGCGGCCCTGGAACACGCTGATCCCCGCCATCAGGGTGCGCTTGGCATCGTCCTGCAGGAACAGCACCGCGATCAGCAGGTCGTTCCAGACATAGAGCGCGTTGACCACCACCAGGGTCAGCAGCGCCGGCAGCGAGAGCGGCAGCACGATCCGCCAGAGGATCAGGAAATCCCCCGCCCCGTCCATCCGCGCCGCCTCGAACAGCTCCTTCGGCAGGGTCCGGAAGAAGGTGGTGAGCAGGTAGACCGAGAACGGGGTGATCAGTCCGGCATAGATCAGGATGGCGCCCTGATAGGTGCTGATGAGCTCGAGCCGCGTGTAGAGCACGAAGAGCGGCACCACCATGACCACCGGCGGAATCGCCATCAGCGCGACCGACATCGAGAACAGGAGCTGGCGGCCCGCGAACTGCATGCGCGCGATCGCATAGGAGCCGAGGCAGGACACCACCGTGCTCAGCAGCACGGAGCCCCCGGCCAGGATCGCGCTGTTGCCCATCCATTGGAAGAACGGGCTCTGGAACAGCACCACGTCGAAATGGTCGAAGACCAGGGCGTGGGGGAAGCCGATCTTGTTGAAGGTGTATTCGTCGTCGCTCTTCAGCGCCGTCATGACCATGTAGATGGTCGGCACCAGGGCGACGAAGACCGCGAGCAGCAGCACGGCGTGCTTCAGCACCGCGTCCGGCTTGACCGGCGACTCCTTCGGCACGGCGAGCGCGGCGGTCTCGGTGGCCTGCGCCATATCAGCCGACCTCCTCTTCGTTGGCGCGGCGGCGCACCGCGAAGAGCGGCACGATCAGCAGCAGCGACACCAGGAACAGCAGCACCGACACCGCGGAGGCGATGCCCGGCAGGCTCTGCCGCACGATGGCGCCGAAGATGTAGAGCTCGACCACCATCGTCGAGGTGCCGGGGCCGCCGCGCCCGCCGCCCATGATGTAGACATAGGCGAAGACCGAGGAGAGGATGGTGATCACGCTGACCACGACGTAGAACTCGATCACCACCCGCATCTGCGGCAGGATCACGTAGCGCACGCGCTGCCACCAGTTGGCGCCGTCGAGCCGCGCCGCCTCGATCAGCGATTCGTCGAGGTTCAGCAGGCGCGCCAGGAACAGGATGATGCCGAGCGCGGATTCCCGCCAGATGATCAGCAGCATCACCGTCCAGAGCGCGTAATCCGAGGAGCCGATCCAGTCCAGCGCCAGGAAGTCGGCGCCGATCCAGCGCAGCGCCTCGTTCACCGGGCCGTTGAACTGGAACATCTTCTTCATGATGGCGGCGATGATCGGGATCGCCAGGATGTAGGGGATGAAGATCAGGATGCGGTAGACCTTCCAGCCCTTCAGGCGGTCGTAGAGCAGGATCGAGACCAGCAGCGACCAGGCGACCATGATCGGGATCGCGACCAGGAGCTGCAGGTTGTGCCGCACCGCCTCCCAGAACAGGTCCTGGCCGAAGATGAGCTCGTAGTTGCGGAAGCCGATCCACGGCCCGTCGATGCCGCGGATCAGCTTCATCGAGAACTCGAAAATCTGCACCAGCGGATAGCCGAACACGAACAGCAGCAGCGCCACCAGGGGCGCCACGTACAGATAGGGCTTCAGCCGGGAAGTCTGTTCCATTCTATGCAATCGCCTCAGCCGTCACCCCCGGGCAAGGCCCGGGGGTCTCTCTCATGTGAGCCAGATGCCCGGGTCAAGCCCGGGCATGACGACCGGGCAAGTAAGCGATCAACCCAGATCGTTCGACCACTTCTTGTAGTTCTCGACCATGTCGGGGTTGAAGTCGCGCCATTCCTTGGTGACCTTGGCGGCCAGCGCACCGGCCTCGGCGCCGGTGATCTTGCCGGCCACCACCTGCTGCGCGGTCGGCAGCAGCGCCTGCTCGTAGAACTGGCCGGGCACGACGTTGGAGATGTAGGGGATGTTGTCGCCCTGGCCCCAGCGCTTCCACATATCGACCACCACCGGGCTCTTCAGCACCGAGGTGTCGGTGCCCGAGTTCGACGAGATCCAGCCGGTCTTGTCGTGCAGCGCCTTCTGCCGCTCCGGCGATTGCAGGTATTCGAGGAAGGCGGCCGCGGCCTTCGGGTCCTTGGCGTCCTTGGAGATGCCGAGGCCCTGGGTGTCGAAGATCGGCTTGCCCGCGAGCTTGCTCTTGCCGAACACCGGCATGACCATCGGCGCGATCTTGTCCTTGGTCTGCTCGTTGTCCTTGGGCATGCGGGCGCCGATCGACTCGCCCATCGCCACCTTGCCGGCGACGCAGAGGTCGATGCCGGGATAGAGCTCGGTCGAGGACATTTCCGGATTGAAGAAGTCGTGCTTCTTCAGCTCCTCCAGCCGCGCCCAGGGCTCGTAGTATTTCGGATCCTCGAAGGAGAGCTCGCCGGTGAAGAGCTTCACGGCCTCGCCCGGCGTATCGACGATCTGCGAGATCGCGTGGCCCCAATACCACTCGCCCCAGTAGCCGTCCTGGATGCCGCCGCCCACCGGCGAGATGCCGGCGGATTTCAGCTTGTCGCAGACGCCGAGGAAGTCGTCCCAGGTCGCGGGCGCCTTCTCCGGATCGAGCTTCGCCTTCTCGAAGCAGTCCTTGTTGTAGATCCAGATCATCGGCAGCGGGTACCAGCCCATGCGGTAGATGTGGCCGTTGAAATGGCTGAGCAGGGTCGGCTGCGACGCCTTCAGCACGTCGTCGCTCACCAGGCCGTCGAGCGGCTGCAGGTAGCCGAGCCACACGCTCTCCATGTGATAGATGCCGTTCCAGAGGTACTGGATGTCCGGCGCCTTGCCGGCCGCCGCCGCGGTCTGGAACTGCGAGATGACGACGGCGGTGTCCTGCAGCATCGGCTTCACCGTCGCCGCGGTGTAGTTCTTCACCGATTCATCGACGAAGGCCTGCAGGCCGGGCAGCTCCTGCTCGCCCCACCACCACATGTTGATCTCTTCGGCCGCCCGGGCGCGCCAGGCCGGGAACGCGCTGCCGGCGAGCGCGCCGGCGCCCAGGGCCGCCGAGGCCTGCATCATTCGCCGGCGCGAGAGTGATCCGTTGAGTTTATTGGTCATGGCTTTGCCTTCCTGTTGGCAGTTGTCGTTGTCGCTAGAACGTGGTCATCAACCCGCCGTCGACCACCAGCAACTGGCCGGTCATGTAGCGGCAATAGGAGGAAGCGAGGAAGATCACCGTGCCGGAGACGTCCTCCGGCAGGCCGGTGCGGCGCAGCGGGATCTTGCCCCGCTTCACATACCATTCGATGAAGTCGGGCGTCTCGGTCTCATCGACGCCGTTGACGATCGACATCGGCGTGCGCATGAAGCCCGGCGCCACGGCATTGACCAGGATGTTGTACGGCCCGAGCTCGACCGCCATGGACTGGGTATAGGCGATGATGCCGCCCTTGGCCGCGTTGTAGGAGCCGACCTCGCCCGAGGACGCAAAGCCCTGGATCGAGGCGACGCTGACGATGCGGCCGCTCTTCCTCTCGACCATGTGCGGCGCCGCCAGCTTCGAGCCCATGAACACGGATTCGAGATTGATGGCGATGGTGCGCCGCCAGTTCTCCAGCGTGTCGTTGAGGATGGTGAGCGACGGCGGGTTGATCGCGGCGTTGTTCACCAGCACGTCGATCTTCTTCTGCTTGGCGACGATGTCGGCGACGACCTTGCCGTAGGCGTCGTAGTCGGTGAGGTCGAGCCGATAGGGCATCGCCTCGCCGCCGGACGAGGCGATGTCCCGGGCGGTCTTCTCCAGCGTGTCGGCGTTGCGCTCCAGCAGCGCGACGGTCGCGCCTTCCTTCGCCATCTCCAGCGCGATCGCGCGGCCGAGGCCCTGGCCCGCGCCGGTCACGATGCAGACCTGGTCGTTGAGCAACGTCATGCCGCCTCACCCATCCACGGAGCTCGCGTCGATCCCCGCGCAGCCTGTCCCTTGCTGGTCGACGCCGTTTTCCGGCATTCTGGACTTGGTTCTGTGATCTTGGACGCTACTATGCGGCCGGCGGAATCGACGGTCAAGGGACGGGCAAACGGGGGAAAGCCATGGCGGAAGCGCGCAACCTGCTGACACTCACCAATCTCGGCCACGTGCTCGACCACCCGGAAGCGGTCGCCTGGGGACCCGACGGGAAAGTCTATGCCGGCGGCGAAGCCGGTCAACTCTATCGCATGGGCCTCGCCGATTCCATCTGCGAGCAGGTGGCCAAGGTCGAGGGCGGTTTCCTGCTCGGCCTCGCCCATGACGCCGATGGAAACACCTATGCCTGCGACGACCGCAATGCCTGCGTGCACCGGATCACCCCGCAGGGCGCCGTCTCCACCTATTGCAACGGCAATGCCGAACAACGCATGCGGGTGCCCAACTATCCGGTGTTCGACGATGCCGGGAACCTCTATGTCTCGGATTCCGGCGAATGGGGCAAGAAGACCGGCTGGATCTGGCGCGTGGCACCCGGTGGGAGCAAGGCGGAGATCTGGGATCGCAGCGCCTGTGGCTTCACCAACGGCATGTGCCTCGCGGCCGACGGCAAGGCGCTCTATGTCGTCGAGTCCTCCCCGCCCCTTGTCTCGAAGGTCGAGATCAACGCCGACGGCTCCGCCGGCAAGCGGAGCGTGGTGGTCGAGCTGCCGCGCACGGTGCCGGACGGTGTCGCGCTGGACAGCAACGGCGACCTCTACATCTCGCTCTACAATCCCAACATCGTCTACCGCTTCACGACGAAGGGCGAGCTCATCACGCTCTACGACGATTGGGAGCAGCTCATGCTGGTGGCGCCCACCAACATCGCCTTCGGCGGCCCCGACATGCGGACCCTGATCATCGCCAGCCTGTGCGGCTGGTCGGTGCATACCGCGCCGATGCCGGTGGAGGGTCTGCCGGTGCGATACCCGAAGATCGGATAGACCCGTCGCCCCCTCGCCCATCGGATCAAAACGTCGCCGAGGCGCCGCCATCGACCATCAGGACCTGCCCGGTGACATAGCGCGCATCGTCGGAGCAGAGGAAATAGGCCGGTCCGGCCATGTCTTCGGGATTGCCGAAGCGGCGGAGCGGGATACGGCCGTATTTGACGTAGATGTCGCGGAACCAGTCGGAATCGTATTCATGCGAACCGTCGGGCAGGATCGACATCGGCGTGTCGACGAAGCCCGGCGCCAGGGCATTGACCATGATCTGGTGCGGGGCGAGGTCGCAGGCCAGCGCCCGGGTGAAGTTGACGATGGCACCCTTCGCCGTCGAATAGGGAATGGCGTCGGGCCAGCCGCGCACGCCCATGATCGAGGCGATGTTGAGGATCCGCCGCCCCTCCCCGCCCTTCTTCAGCAGCGGCACGAAAGCCAGCGTCACGCGGATCGCGCCGTCCTGGTTGACGCGGATCACCTCGTGGTAGCGCTGCATGGTCATCTTCTCGATGCCGGTGCCGTCGGAGATCGCGGCGTTGTTGACCAGGATCTCGCAGCGCCCGTGCTTCTCCTCGATGAAGGCGGCGAGCGCTGCGACGCTGCGGTCGTCGCCGATATCGACGCCGAAGCCGCTGGCCGGCGCGCCGCAGGCGCAGAGCTTGGCGGCGGCGCCCTTGGCCGCCTGCTCCTTGATGTCGGCGATGACGATCGCGGCGCCCTCTTCCGCCAGGCGCCTGGCGATGCCGAAGCCGATGCCCTGCGCCCCGCCGGTCACCACCGCGACGCGTCCGTTGAGCCTCCTCGCGGGCCGTTCACCCATCGTCAGTCCTCCTCATGTTCGCCCGCCGGCTTCAGCAGCCGCGCCGCCACCAGCGCGAGCGCGATCGAAACCAGCAGCACCAAAGTCACCAGCGCGTTGATCTCCGGCGTGAAGCCGACCCGCATCATGGCCCAGAGCCGGAGCGGCAGGGTCATGCGGTCGCCGGCGACGAAGCTGGAGATCAGCGTCTCGTCGAAGGAAAGGGTGAGCGCCAGCAGCGCCCCGGTCGCGATCGCCGAGGCGAGATGCGGCAGCAGCACGTAGCGCAGCGTCGCCCAGCGGCTGGCGCCGCAATCGAACGACGCCTCGATCATCGAGGGCGGCAGGGCCTGGAGCCGGGTCAGCACCAGCCGATAAGCGACGGCCAGGACGAAAATGGTATGCCCGACGATGACGGTGAGCAGGCCGCGCTCCAGCCCGGCATTGGCCGAGCCGACCAAAAGGCTCAGGCCGGTCACGATCGGGGGCAGCAGGAACGGCATATATATAATGAGCGTCAGGGGCGCCCGCCCGACCGCGCCCGGCCATTGGGCATAGAGCGCCAGGCCCACCGCCAGGACGGCGGCCAGCAGGACGGCACAGAGCGCCACTACCGCCGTGTTCGACAGCGCGTCGATCACACTCTCGTTCGACCACAGCGTCCCGTAATACCTGACCGTGAACGTGTCCCAGAGGATGCGACCGGCCCGGGTCTCGAACACCGAGAACACGGCGCTGACCACGACCGGGGCGTAGAGCACGACGAAGATCGCCGCCGCCAGCACGAAGGCCGCAGTCTCGACGACGCGCTCCGCCCGGCTCTTCAGCATCAGACCCTCCGCCGGCTGGCGGCGTAGCCGGCGGCGACGATCAGCAGCAGCGCCACCAGCATCAGCACCACCGCCATCGCCGCGCCGAACGGCCAGTTGAAGGCCAGGCCGAATTGCGACCAGATCACCCGGCCGATGGTGAAGCCGGTCGTGCCGCCGACCATCTGCGGCGTGATGAAGTCGCCCAGCGCCAGCACGAAGGTGAAGATCGCACCGGCGATGGTGCCCGGCAGCGACAGCGGCAGGATCACGCGGCGGAACGTGTCCCAGCCGCCGGCGCCGAGATCGACCGAGGCCTGCAGCAGCGAGCGCGGGATGCGCTCCAGGGTCAGGAAGATCGGCAGCACCACGTAAGGCAGGTAGATCACCACCATGGTGATCAGCACGGCGCGCTGGTTGTAGAGGAAGACCTGGCTGGGTGCCGCCAGGATGCCGATGCCGACCAGGATCTGGTTGACGATGCCGTTCAGGCCCAGCATGGCGCGCAGGGTATAGAGCTTCACGATATAGCTCATGAAGAGCGGCAAGGCGGCCATCTGCAGCAGCAGGTAGCGCCGCGCCCCGCGCTGGCGCCAGATGAACCAGGCGAGCGGATAGCCGACCAGCAGCGACGCGACGACGACCTCGAAGCAGAGCCAGAGCGTGCCGAGGAACGTGCCGAGATAGACCCAGTTGCCGAAGAAGCCGGCATAGTTCGCGAGGTTCCAGTCGTAGACGATCTGGTGGTTCTCGGTGCGGGCGAAGGAGAGCACCAGGAAGGCGCCGATCGGCACGACGATGACCAGCACCGGGAGCGCCAGCACCGCGGCGAAGATCAGCCATCGTTGCCCCAGGCTCGTCATGTCACGCCGGCACGACCACGGCATTCGCCGGGTCGTAGCCCACCGTCACGCGGTCGCCGGCCGCCGGCACGGTCGTCGCGGCATCGGCCTTGAGCTGCAGGTCGAGCTTGACCGCCGGCGCGTCGAGCGCCTGCAGCAGCAGTCGCGTGGCCGCGCCCTCGAACACCACTTCCTCCACCACGCAGGCGATGCCGCGCGGCGAGAGGCTCAGCATCTCCGGGCGGATCGAGAGCAGGACGTCGCGGCCCGCCGCCAGCCCCGGCTCGGCGAAGCCGAACGGCAGTGCGCCCACGGACGTCTCCACGGTCGAGCCGTTGAGCCTGCCCGCGATCAGGTTGTTGTCGCCGAAGAAGCCGGCGACGAAGCGGGTCCGCGGCCGGAAATAGAGCTCCTTCGGCGTGCCGAGCTGCTCGATCCGGCCCTGGTTCATCACCACGATCCGGTCGGACATGGTGATCGCCTCGTCCTGGTCGTGGGTGACGAAGACGAAGGTGGTGCGGATCTGCCGCTGGATATGCTTCAGGAAGAGCTGCATCTGGCGCCGGAGGCTCGCATCCAGCGCGGCCAGCGGCTCGTCGAGCAGGATCACCTTGGGCTCGCAGACGATCGCGCGCGCCAAGGCCACGCGCTGGCGCTGGCCGCCGGAGAGCTGCGCCGGATAGCGGTCGCGCAAGGCCGACAGGCCGACGATCTCCAGCGTCTCATCGACCAGCTTCCGGGAGCGCGCCGGATCGCGCCGCTGCACCAGCGGCCCGTAGCCGGCATTCTGCGCGACGGTCATATGCGGGAAGAGCGCGTAATCCTGGAACACCGTGTTGAACGGCCGCCGGTTGGCGGGAAGGCGCGTGATGTCCTGCCCTTCGAACAGGATCCGCCCGCCATCCGCCGCGGCAAAGCCGCCGATCAGCTTCAGCACGGTGGTCTTGCCCGAGCCGGACGGCCCCAGCAGGGTCAGGAACTCGCCGTTGGCGATCTCCAGCGAGACCGCCGGCAGGACCTCGACCGGGCCATAGACCTTCCGGACCTCGTCGAGCTCAAGCGTCATGACCGAGCTCCCGGCCGCGTATCACAAGTTCGGCCGTCATCCCGGCGCTAGGCGCCGGGATCCGCGCCTTGGAGCTCGAAGAAAGTGAGGCGTGGATCCCGGGACCGAGTCCCGGGATGACGAGCGAGTTTGTCAGTTTCTTCCGTGACAACTCCTCTGCCATCCGCGTTCACGCCACCCGGTACCGCTTCACCACGTCCCAATCGACCTCGACGCCGAGGCCGGGCCTGGTCGGCAGCGGGATCGTGCCGTCGGGCCGCAGGACCAGCTCCTCATGGGCGAGCTCGCGGCGCAGGCGCTCGTGGCAGAGCTGCGGCGGCAGGTATTCGATGAAGGCGCAATGATCGGTCACGAAGGCGAGATGCGCCGTGCCGGAGATCGAGATGCCGGTCTTCCAGCAATGCGGCACGATGGTGCGGCCGCGCGCCTTGGCCATGTCGCAGACGATCTTGGCCTCGCCGATGCCGCCGACACGCCCGACGTCGGGCTGCGCCACCTGCACCTTGCCGATGTCCAGCAGCTCCTCGAACTCGAAGCGCGTCGCCAGCCATTCGCCGAACGCGATCTTCATCGGCGCCTCGGCGACCAGCTTCGCCATGTCCCTGGTGTTGTCGGACCAGAGCGGCGTCTCCAGGAAGTAGATGTCGTACTCGCCCCAGTCCCTGATCGTCTCCAGGCAGGTCTTGGCGTCCTCCCAGAGATACTGCACGTCCACCATCAGCGTGATGTCGGGGCCGATGGTCCGGCGGACCGCCTTCAGGACCTCGGTGTGGCGCGGGAAGCTTTCGCGCATGCCGCCATGGGCGTAGGGCCCGTTCATGGTGATCTCGGTCTTCACGGCCTTGAAGCCCAGGGCCTTGGCCTTCTCCGCCGAGGCGCAGAGCGCGTCGCGGTATTCCTCGAACCTGCCGCCGGCCGGCTGCAGGGAGGCGTAGGGCGTGATGTACGAGCGGGTGGCGCCGCCCAGCAGCGCGTGGACCGGCTTGCCGACGGCCTTGCCGCAGAGATCCCAGAGCGCCATGTCGATGGCGCTCATCGCATGGATCACCATGCCGCGCCGGCCGTTCATCGCCGTGCCGAGATAGAGCTTCTTCCAGAGATCGCCGATCCTGAACGGGTCCTGCCCGATCAGCATCTCCTTGATGCAGAGCCCCATCGTATGCGTGCCCGGCGCCTCGATGCAGGCCTTGGCCATCCAGGGATTGGCGTCGCATTCGCCGACGCCGCTGACCCCGCCATCGGTGCGGATGACGACGATCAGGCTGTCCTGGGCGGACGATGTGAAGCTGACGTCGTAGTCCGGCGCCAGCAGGACGTGGCATTCGACGTCGGTGATCTTGAGACGCGGTGTTTCGCCTTCGATCCGCGGCGAGACGGTTTGAAACGGCATATGCAATTCCGATCGTGGTGGGAGAGAGCCGGCCGGGCGCGTGGGGCGGCCCGGCCGGATGACGGTGACGCGACGGCCTAGCTCGCCTTCACTTCGTTCCAGACGGCGACGCGCTTCTCGTAGTTCTCGGCGGCCTGCAGCCAGGAGAGCTTGTCGCCATAGGTGAAGCCCGCCGCCTTGTTGGTCTCGACGTCGGTGGTGTTGCCGTAGCCCGACTTGTTGGTCAGCACCTTGGCGACCTGCCCGGCCAGGCAGCCGCTGATCCATTGCTGCGCGAGCTCGGGATCCTGGGCGCCGGAGCTCATCACCCAGCAATCGAGCCAGCCCGGCGCGCCCTCCTTCGGGATGGTGAGGGCGGCGTTGACGCCCTTCTTCTTCAAGGCGGGCACCTGCGGCTCGCCCATCGAGTACATGACCTTGATCTGGTTCTGGGCGAACATGTTGACGCCCTCGTCGAAGCCGGCGAAGTAGCTCAGGAGCAGCTTCTTCTGCTCGATCAGCTTGCCCTTCACCGTGTCGAAATCGGCGTCGGTGAGCTGATAGGGATTCTTCACCCCGGCGCAGAGCGCGCCCCAGGTGATGCAGTTGTTGGCATCGTCCTGGCAGATCAGCTGCTGGGCGTATTGCGGATCCCACATCACCGACCAGGATTCCGGCGGAGTCTTGAAATGGTCGGCGTCGTAGACCATCGGCAGGGAGCCCCAGGCGAAGGGCACGCCGTACTGCTTGTCGGCGCGCATGATCGCATCGACCTTGTGGAACTCCGGCGCCAGGTTCTTGGCATTGGGGATCTTGGAGAGGTCGAGCGGCGCCAGCAGGTTGGCGTCGATATAGCGGCCGAAGATCGAGGTGTCGAAGGTGACGACGTCGAAATCCTTGCCCTGGGAGCCCTGCATCTTGGCGAACATCTCGTCGGCCGAGCCGACATAGACGATCTTCACCTCGGCGCCGGTCTCCTTCTTGAATGGATCCACCCATTCCGGCTCGGCATAGCCTTCCCAGGTCAGCACCCGGAGCTCCTTGCTTGCCGCCCGGGTGATGCGCGGTGCCGCGATCAGCGCGCCGGCCGCCGCCCCCGCCGCCAGGAATCCGCGACGTCCCAATTCCAGCTTCTTGGTCATGTTCAGTCTCCCTGTTTGCGTTGTCGTTATGGTCGTTCAGGCGCCGGGCCGCAGCACCATGCGCTTCACCGTGCCGGTCTCGACCAGGCGGATCGCCTCGTTGATGCGCGAGAGCGGCCAGACGTCGGAGATCAGCGATTCGAGATCGAGCAGGCCGTGCTTCACCAGCCGCAGCACCTTCGGGAAGTCGATCATCGGCCGCGTCGAGCCATAGCTCGACCCGATGACCTTGTTCTCGTCCTGGGCGATCCAGTAGGGCGGGAAGCCGGCCAGCGCATTCTCGGTCGGCTGGCCGATCAGCACCGTGGTCCCGGCGCGGCAGGTCGCCTTGTAGCAAAGCTCCGCCGTCTCCACCTCGCCGGTGGCCTCGAAGGTGAAATCGGCGCCGCCGCCGGTGATCTCCCGCACCTTGGCGACCGGATCGCCCTTCGAGGCGTCGACGAAATGGGTGGCGCCGAAATGCCTGGCCTCGGCCTCCTTCTCCGCCCGCTTATCGACGGCGATGATCGGCAGCGCGTTGCAGAGCTTGGCGCCCTGCACGACCGAGAGGCCGACGCCGCCGCAGCCGAACACCGCGACGCTCTCGCCGGGCCGGATCTGCGCCGTGTTGATCGCCGCGCCGATCCCCGCCATAGCGCCGCAGCCGAGCAGGCAGGCCTGCTCGTCGGAGGTCGCCGGGTCGATCGTGATGGCGCCGTTATGCGGCACCACGGTGTAGTCGCAGAAGGAGGAGACGAGGCTCAGGTGATGGATCGGGCTGCCGTCCAGCTCGAAGAAGCGGGTCGTGTCGTCCCACATCGTGCCGGCGGCGGCGGCGCGCGCCACCTCCTCGCACAGCACCGAGCGGCCGGTGACGCAGAACTTGCAGTGGCCGCAGGAGGGCGTGAATGTCAGGATCACCTTTTCGCCGATCCGCGACTTCGGCACGCCGGGTCCGACGGATTCGATGACGCCGCAGGCCTCGTGGCCGAAGATCGCCGGCTTGGGATGCAGCCAGACGTCGCGCAGGTAGTGGATGTCGCTGCGGCAGATCGCCGTGGTCGAGATCTTCACCCGCACCTCCATCTCGTGCGGGTCGTCGACCACGACCTTGCGGAGGTCGAGCACGTCGCCGGGCCCGGGCTCGTCGCAGACCGCGGCGGTCATGGTGAGCTTCGCCATGGCATGCGCCTCAGACGTTGACCAGGCCGCCGTCGATCGGCAGCACGGTCCCGGTGATGAACGATGCCTTGTCGGAAGCGAGGAAGGCCGCCGCATCGGCGATCTCCGACGGCACGGCATAGCGGCCGATCGGATGCATCGCCGCCAGCGCCTTCAGCCCCTCGGCCTGGCCGCCCGGCATGCCGGAGGCGTAGTTGCGGGTGAGCGGCGTGTCGATCACGCCAGGCGCGATCACGTTGGCGCGCAGGCCCTGCTTCGCATAATCCGAGGCGATGCAGCGCGCGAGATGCTGCAGCCCGGCCTTGGCGACGTTGTAGGCGACGTCGCCCTCCCAGGCCACGAGGCCGCAGACCGAGCCGATGAAGACCATGGCCGGGTTCTTCCCTTCCAGCATGGCCGGGATCAGCTTCTTCGACAGGAAGAACGCCGCGTTGAGATGGAGGTCGATCATCTTGTCCCAGGTCTCGTCCGGCGTCTCATGGGTGACCGCGGTCCGGGTCACGTCGATGCCGGCCGAATGCACGAAGATGTCGAGCCCGCCCAGGCCGGCGACCACCGCGTCGGCGGCGCGGGCGATCTCCCGGCGGTCGGCGAGGTCGGCCTTGACCACCACATGGCCGCCGCCGGGCAGCGACTTCGCCGTCGCTTCCGCCTCCTTGGCATGGGCGGAGGCGCCGATCGCGACCTTGGCGCCCTCGGCGGCGAAGGTCTTCACGATGGCGGCGCCGATCCCGCTCGATCCGCCGGTCACATAGGCCCGCTTGCCGGACAACAATCCGCTCATCCCATTCCCCTCCATAAAATCAACGCGTGCTGAAGCCGCCGTCGATCGCGATCGCCTGGCCGGTCATGAAGGCGGCGAGATCGCAGGCGAGATAGACCGCTAGCTCGCCCACCTCCTCGAGCTTTCCGGGCCGCGGGATCGGATGCATCTTGCGCTTGAAGGCGATGATCTCCTCCCAGTTCGGCTCCAGCTTCGCGGTCTCGATCGAGAGCGGCGTCTCGATGAAGCCCGGGCAGATCGCGTTGACCCGCACGTTCTTCTCGGCGAAGTCCATCGCCGCCGCCTTCACCAGGCCGATGACGCCCCACTTGCCGGAGCAATAGCCGACCCGCTCCTTCTGCCCGGTCAGGCCGAACATCGAGGAGATCACGATCACCGAGCCGCTCCCCGCCCGCAGCAGATGCTCCGCGCCGAAGCGCATCGCGAGGAAGGGCGGCAGCAGCGAATGGTCGGTGATGCGCTTGAACTCCTCGACCGGCGTGTCGAAGATCGGCGTGCGGCCGGCCGCGCCGGCGCTCACCACGATCGTGTCCATCCCGCCCATGAAGCCGACCGCCGCCGCGGTCACGCGCTGCACGTCTTCCGCCACCGTTGCGTCGCCGGCGGCGAAGCCCGCCTTGCCGAGCGGCTGCAGCTTCGCGCAGGCCTCGCGGATCACGCCCTCGCGGCGGCCGGTGAGGAAGACCGCGGCACCTTCGCGCGCCATCGCTTCGGCACAGGCGAAGCCGATGCCGGTCCCGCCGCCATAGATCAGCGCTCTCTTGCCCGCGAGTCTCGTCACGGCGCCGTCCCTGTCATGACCGCCTCGGTTTCCCGGATCCGAGAATCCGGTTAGAAGCGGGCTGCTTTGTTCGGAAAACTGTGGCAGCTTTCTGCCTGAATGTCGACATAATAAATGTATACATTAATCCACGGGAAACAGGGGAACCCATGCCGCGCCGCCGCCTGACCGAGAAGGAGATCCTTGCACCCGAGCCGCTGCCGGCGGCGCAGAGCCTGGCGATCGCGCCCAATCCCGGCATGGCCGAGCGCGCCGCCGAGGCGATCGTGCTCGGCGTCGCCTCGGGCGCGCTGCAGCCGGGGCAGCGCCTGGTCGAGGTCGAGCTCGCCAAGCTCCTGCAGATGAGCCGCGTGCCGCTGCGCGAAGCGCTGAAGATCCTGGAGGCGCAGGGCATCGTCGAGAGCGCGCCGCATCGCGGCACCCGCCTCGCCACGTTCGACGAGCGCCGGATCGACGAGATCTGCGAGGCGAGGCTCGCGCTGGAGCGCATCGCCATCCGCGGCGCGATCGAGGCCTATAAGCGCGAGCCGGCGCTGCTGGCGCGGCTCGACAAGATCCTGGCGAAGATGGAGCGGGCGGCGATGCACCTCGAATGGATCGAGATCAGCCGGTGCGACCTCGACTTCCACCGCGAGATCACCCGCGTTTCCGGCAATGCGATCGTGCAGAAGCTGTGGGACGCGCTGGGGCGCCACGTCCTCATCGTCTTCGGCAAGGAGATCCGCAGCGAGCGAGACGCCAAGGCGATCGCGCCCCAGCACCGCCGGCTGCGCGACATGCTGGCCGACGGCGACGCCGAGGCCATCGACGACGAGCTCGACCAGCACATCCTGCGCCTGCAGCGCCGCAAGAGCCGCAGCGGCGCGCGGGTGATGAGCTGAGCGGGCCGCCGCCGGCGAGACCGGACGGCGAAAGTCTTCGACCCCTCACCCCTGCCCTCTCCCTCAAGGGGAGAGGGTGATTTTTCACAACATTCTCAAGGAATCTCGAAGCCCGTTTCCCTCTCCCCTTGAGGGAGAGGGTTACGAAGCGTTGGCGAGGCAGGGCCGAGCTTACGCGGCGTTGGGTGAGGGGTCGCTCGGCCGCGCCAAGGTCACGCGAGGCTGGGCGTCCGGTACAGCACCTTGCCGGCGACCTTGATCTCGGCCTCGACCAGGTACTTCTTCACCGCCTCCAGGTCGATCTCGATGCCGAGGCCCGGCTTCTCCGGCAGCACCACCTCGCCCTCGGCATTGGGCGCGATGTGGTTCTTGCACATCTCCCAGGCCATCGGCTGCGGCCGCACCGGATATTCGCAGATCTTGTGATCCTTCAGTCCGGCGAACGGCTGGATCGAGGCGCAGAGCGCCAGATGCGTGGTGAAGGTATGGTTGACATAGGTGACGCCCTTGCCCACCGCATAGTCGGCGACGATCTTCGCCGGGCCGATGCCGCCGATCCGGCCGCAATCGATCTGGATGAAGCCGACCCCGCCGTAATCGATCGTGTGCCGCGCCATGAACACGTTGTGCGCGGCCTCGCCGCCGGCGAGCTTCACCTTGCGGCTCTTCTTGGCGAGCGCGCCATAGGCCTCGTAGGCGCTGCCGTTGAACGGCTCCTCGAACCAGGTGGCATTGACGGCTTCCAGATGCGGCAGGCGCGCGGCCGCCGCGTCCACGTCCTCGCCGAAGATCTGCCCGGCATCGACCAGCAGGGTGCCCTCGGCGCCGATCCCCTCGCGCGCGGCCTGCAGGTGGTCGGCGTCGTCCTTCACCGAGCCGCGGCCGAACGGACCCCAGCCGCACTTGACGGCGCGGTAGCCGATCTCGCGCACGCCGCGGCAGAGCTCGAACGTCTCCTGCGGCGTATCGCCGAAGAGCTGCGACGCATAAGGCAGCTTCGGATGGGCCTTGTCGTAGCCCAGGAGCCTGTAGACCGGCGCGCTCTCCTTCTTGCCGAGAAGGTCCCAGAGCGCGATCTCGATGCCCGACCAGGTATGCGCCGCCTGCAGCAGGTCCATGCAGTTCCACTGGATGGTGGCGGCGAGGCGCGCGATGTCCTTGGGCGCGGACACGTCCTCGCCCAGCACCTGGGCGGAGACCGGGCGGCAGGCGCCGTGCGACATCGGCGCGATCGAGGAGGCGATCGAGGTCAGCGGCGAGGCCTCGCATTCGCCCCAGGCGGTGATGCCGCCGGCGCGCACGCGGACCAGCAGTGCGTCCTGGCTGCCGTCGCCGGCATCGGTGACGACCGGCATGGAGATGTAGAAGAAGTCGATCGATTCGATTTTCATGACGGTTCCTATTGCACGCGGTATCGGGCGAGCGCGTCCTCGTTGAGGGTGACGCCGAGGCCGGGCGCGGTCGGCAGCGGGATGCGCCCATCGACCACCGGCAGCTCGACGGAGCAGAGGTCCTTGCGCAGGCTCGAATCGGCGAGCTCGCGCGGCAGGAACTCGATATAGGTGCAGGTCGGCGACACGGCCGCAAGATGCGCCGAGGCCGCGATGCCGATCGCCGATTTCCAGCAATGCGGCACCACGGCGAGCCCCTTGTCGCGGGCGGCCATGGCGACGCGGCGCGCCTCGGTCAGCCCGCCGACGCGGCCGACATCGGGCTGCACCACGTCGAGCGCATCGCGGTCCATCAGCTCGCGGAACTCGAAGCGCGAGTTCAGCCATTCGCCCGCCGCCACGCGCACCGGCGATTCCTTCACCAGCTTGGCATAGCCCTCGATGTCGTCGGACGGGAGCGGCGTCTCGATGAAATAGACGTCCTGGTCGGCGAACATGTCGATGGCGCGCAGCGCCTCCTTCCAGTCGGCCCAGGCATAGGCGACGTCCACCATCAGGGTCATCTCCGGCCCCACCGCCTTGCGGCAGGCGGCGACGATCTTGGCGCATTCCCGGTCGTCGGGAATCTGCAGCGAATTGTGCGAGTACGGGCCCCTGATGCAGACCTCCAGCTTCGCCGCACGGAAGCCGAGCTGCTTGGCCTTCACCGCGCGCTCCACGAGAATGCGGGTGTAGGTCTCGAGATCGTCGCCCTCGGGCAGCAGCGAGGCGTAGGGCGTGATGTGATTGTTGAGCGCGCCGCCCAGGATCTGCCAGCAGGGCTTGCCCTCCTTCTTGCCGCGGAGATCCCAGAGCGCCATGTCCAAGGCGCCCATGGCGCAGATGCCGAGGCCGCGGCGGCCCGTCATCGCCGAGCCGGCATACATCTTCTCCCAGATGCCCTCGACATCCGAGGGATCGCGGCCGACCAGCATCTCGGTCAGGCCGAGGCCCATGATATGCGTGCCCGGCGCCTCGATCATGGCGCGGGCGACCCAGGGATTGGTGTCGGTCTCGCCGATCCCGACCAGCCCCTCGTCGGTGTGGATCTTCACCACCAGATCGTCCTGCGCCGAGGAGCAGGCATCCGCGCGGTAATCCGGCACCAGCAAGACAAAGCATTCGACCTTGGTGATCTTCATTGGAACGTCCCCTGCATTTCCTTCGTCGTTCTCGCCCGCAACGCCTCCGGCGGGATGTGGCAGCGCAGCCGCAGGCCGCCGCCGCAATCCTGCCAGGGCGGCCGCTCGGTCTCGCAGATCGCGCCGACCTGCCACGGGCAGCGTCCGGCATAGACGCAGCCCGGCTGCCCGCGCCGCGGCGGCTTGCTGGTGGAACGCTGCGGCGGCACGCCGGGCGCGGTCAGCGGCACCGGCACCGCGTTGAGCAGCGTGTAGGTGTAGGGATGGAAGGGCGGCGCGAAGACCTTGTCGGTCGGCCCGATCTCCATCACCTCGCCGCCATAGAGCACGCAGACCCGGTCGGCCAGCAGCCGCACCACCGCGAGATCGTGCGAGATGAACAGCATGGCGATGCCGTGCTCGGCCTTCAGCCGGCGCAGCAGTGCCAGCACGTTCGCCTGCACCGAGACGTCCAGCGCCGACAGGATCTCGTCGCAGAGCAGCAGCGCCGGCTCCGCCGCCAGGGCCCGGGCGATCGCCACGCGCTGGCGCTCGCCGCCGGAGAGCTGGTCGGGGAAGCGCTGGGCATAGCTCTCGTCCAGCCGCACGTCGCCCAAGGCCGCGGCGACCTTGCCGCGCGCCGCCTGCGCCTCGGTGTGGAAGAAGTGCTCCAGCGGCCGCGCGATCGAGGCGCCGATCTTCTTCCGCGGATTGAGCGAGGCATCGGGATTCTGGAACACGTACTGCACCAGGCGCAGCGCCTCGGCATCGCGATCCTTCACCGTCGCACCGAGCGGCGACCCGCGCAGCGCGATCTCGCCCGCGGCCGGCGCTTCCAGGCCGCTGATCGCCTTGGCCAGGGTCGACTTGCCGCTGCCGGACTCGCCCACCAGGGCGAAGACCTCGCCCTCGGCGATGTCGAAGGACACGTCGTTGACCGCGAGGAAGCTGTGCGACCCGCTGCCATAGACGACGTTCACGTTCGCCAGCGCCAGGACCGGCACGCCGGGCCGTGCGTGACTCCCCGCGGGCGCCTCGGCCGCGCCGCGTTCGGGCACGATCTCGCGCCAGCGCCAGCAGGCGACGGCGCTCCCCGCCTCGACCGGCTCGAGCCGCTGCGGCTCGGCGAAGCAGCGCTCGGTCGCGTGGTCGCAGCGCGGCGCGAAGGGACAGCCGGCCGGCAGCTCCTGCCGCCGGAGCAGGCCGCGCAGCGGCCGCGCGCTCGCGGTCTCGATGCCGGGGATCGAGGCGATCAGGCCCTGGGTATAGGGATGCTTCGGCGCCAGGAAGACCGCGCGGGTCGGCGCGTATTCGACCATGTGACCCGCATACATGACGCCGATCCGGTCGGCGATCTGCGACAGCAGCGCCAGGTCATGGGTCACGTAGAGCATGGCGAGCCCGATCCGGGCGCGCACCTGGTTCAGGAGATAGAGGATCTGCTCCTGGGTCGTGACGTCGAGGCCGGTGGTCGGCTCGTCCAGCACCAGCAGGTCGGGATCGCAGGCCAAGGCCATGGCGATGCAGATGCGCTGCTGCTGGCCGCCGGAAAGCTGGTGCGGATAGCGGCGCAGGAAGGCCGCGTCCGAGGGCAGCCCGACCAGCGCCAAGGTTTCCGCCATGCGCCGGCGCTGGGCGTCCGCCGCCTCGGCCCGGTGATGGGCGACGATCGGCTCGGCCAATTGCGCGCCGATGCGGATGCCGGGGTTGAGCGCCGTGGTCGGGTTCTGCGGCACGAAGGCGATGCGGTCGCCGCGCAGCTTGTCGAGCCCGGCCCGGGACATGCCGGTCACCGGCGCGCCCTTGAACAGCACCGCGCCGCCCTCGATCTTCAGGCCCGGATGGCGATAGCCGAGGAGCTGCAGCGCGATCGTGGACTTGCCGCAGCCGGATTCGCCCACCAGGCCGAACACCTCGCCCGGCGCGACGGCGAAGCTCACGTCGTCCACGACGCGCGACCAGCCCTCGCCGCGGCGATAGGCGACGCTCAGATTCTTGACTTCCACCAGCGCGCTCACTGGTTCCCCAGCTTCACGGTGCGGCCGAGGATGCGGGCGAAGCCCTCGGTGAACATGTTGAGCCCGATCACCAGCGAGGCCAGCGACAGGCCCGGCCCCAGCACGGTGATCGGCGTGATGATGATCAGCGCCCGGTTCTCGCTGATCATCAGTCCCCATTCCGGCGTCGGCGGCCGCATGCCGAAACCCAGGAATCCCAGCGAGCCGATCAGCACCGGCGCATAGCCGGCGCGCAAGGCGAACTCCACCAGCAGCACGCTGGTCGCGTTGGGCAGCAGCTCGCGGCGCACCACCGACCAGGCGCTCTCGCCGCGGAGCCGCGCCACGGTCACATAGTCGCGGGTCGCGATCTCGATCGCCGCGGCGCGGGCGATGCGCGCGGTGCGCGGCGCATAGACCAGCGCCACCACCAGCACCACCAGGATCGGGTTGCCGGCGGCTTCCGGCCCGGCCGCCGCCATGGCGATCAGCGCCAGCACCAGGAACGGGATGCTGATCAGCGCCTCCAGGAATCGCTGCAGCACCGTGTCGAACCAGCCGCCGAGATAGCCGGAGAGCAGGCCGAGGCTGGCGCCGATCACCAGGCCGAGCGCCGTCCCGGAGAGGGCCAGCAGGATCTCGATATGCGCGCCGTAGACCACGCGGCTGAATACGTCGCGGCCGAGCTGGTCGATGCCGAAGGGATGCGCCCAGCTCATGCCGCTCAACGGAATGCCGGCGCCGAGCTGGCCGTAGCCGTAGGGCATCCAGAACGGCCCGGTCACGGCGACGACGACATGCACGAGCAGGATGCCGAGCCCGATGCGGAAACTCCACGGCGTCTGCCGCCACAGCGAGCCGAGCCGGGCGCGCTCCGGCCGCGGGGCCGCGATACTGACGGGCTCGCTGGTCATGCGGTGCGGAGCCTCGGGTTCAGCAGGACCGAGGCGATGTCCGCCAGCAGGTTGGCCATCACATAGACCAGCGCGGCGATCATCACCGTGCCCTCGATCACCGGCAGGTCGCGCAGCTGCAGCGAATCCACCAGCAGCCCGCCGAAGCCGGGATAGGAGAACACCTTCTCCACCACGACCACGCCGCCGACCAGGTAGGCGAGGTTGAGCGCGGTCACGTTCAAGGTCGGGATCAGCGCGTTGGGCAGCGCGTGGCGCAGCAGCACCCGGCGCGGGCTGAGGCCCTTCAATTCCGCCATGCGCACGAAATCGGCGTCCAGCACCTCGATCAGGTTGTCGCGCAGCATCCGCACCGCGTAGACCGCCATCACGATGGCGAGGGTCAGCGCCGGCAAGGTGGTGGCGCGCAGGTAGTCGAGCCAGGTCGAGGTCTGGTCGACCATGGACATGGCGGGCAGCAGCGGGAAGACCACCACGAAGGTGAAGAGCAGGATGGTCGCGAGCAGGAAGTCCGGCATCGAGAGCAGGACCAGGGTCACCACCGACAGCGCGTGGTCCAGCGGCCGGTCGCGGCGGATCGCCTGCAGCAGAGCCGGGACCACCGTCAGCGGCACGTAGAGGACGAAGGCATAGAGCGAGAGCAGGATCGTGTTCCAGATCCGCGGGCCGATGATCTCGGTGACCGCGCGGTCGGAGACCGGCGAGCGGCCGAGATCGCCGCTCAGCAACCCGCCCAGCCAGTGGAAATAGCGCAGCACCGCCGGCTCGTTGAGGCCGAGCTTCAGGCGCAGCGCCGCCAGCGTCTCCGGCGTCGCGTCGCGGCCGAGGATGCGGCTGGCGACGTCGCCGGGCAGCACCTCCATCGCCGCGAACACCACCAGCGACACGATCAGCAGGGTGAGAGCCGCCAGCAGGATGCGGCTGCCGATGAGCTTCATCAGGGGCAAAGGCGACCTCTCGACGACGAAAGGGCGCCGGCCCGGGCTCGAGGCCCGCAACCGGCGCCCGCATCGCCCGATGCTACTTGCTGCAGCTCAGATCTTCAAAGTTGAGGTTGAAGTTCTGCGCCCGCGGCGTGTAGCCGGTGCACCCCTTCCGGAGCGCCAGCACCTGGTGGACGAACATCGGGATGATCTCGCCGCCCTCGTCCGTCATCAGCTTGCCGACCTGCTGGAACAGCTTGTTGCGCTCCGCCTCGTCCGGCGTGGTGTTCGCCTTCAGCAGCAGCTCGTCATAGTCCGGCCGCTTCCAGTGGGTCTCCGGCCACTTGGCGTTCTGGGTATAGGCGACCGCGAGGCCCTCTCCCGGCGGCCGCATCGACCAGGCGGAGGTGACGATCGACTTCTTGAGCCAGACGTTGTCCCAGAAGCTGTCGGCCGGGGTGACGATGACGTTGACGTCGATGCCGGCGGGCTTCGCCATCTCGGCATAGACCTGGGCCATGCGCACCATGCCGGGCACGCCTTCCGCGGTGTAGAGGTCGAATTTCAGCCCGTCGGGATGACCGGCCTCGGCGAGCAGCTTCTTCGCGAGGTCGTAATCCTGCTTCGGTCCCTCCTTGGTGAAGGACGCGGGGCTGCCGAGCGGCACCGGGTTGTCGGCGCCGACCTCGCCGAAGCCGAGCAGCACGGTGTTGACCATCGCCTGCCGGTCGACCACGGCCTTCATGGCCTGGCGGACCTTCAGGTTGTCGAAGGGCGGCGTATCGACCCACATCGCGATGGTCATGGAGTTCGACGCGCCGGTCTGCAGCAGCGTCACGTTGGGATCGTCCTTCAGCGCCGGGATGACCGACGGATCGACGTTCAGCATCAGGTCGACCTGCCCGGCCTTCATCGCCGAGACCGCGGCCACGGCTTCCTGGGCGACGGTGATCTTCAGGCAGTCCGCCTTCGGCTTGCCGGCATCCCAGTAGTTCGGGTTCTTCTTGAGGATGCGGACCGGCGCGTTGGGCGTGAACTGGTCCTGCATGAACGGACCGGTGCCGTCCTCGTGCAGGCGCAGGTCCTCATGCTTGGACCCGTCCGGCACGATGTTGCCGAACTTGTTGCTGATCAGCACCGGCAGCTCGACCACCGGCTTCTTGGTGGTGAAGGTCACGGTGTAGTCGTCCACCGCCTTGATGCCGTCGGGATCGAGGAATTCCAGCACCGCGCGGGCGCCGGAGCCCAAGGCCGGGTCCAGCATGCGCTTGAAGGTGTAGACCACGTCCTTGGCGGTGAAGTCCTTGCCGCTGTGGAACTTCACCCCCTGCCTGAGCTTGAAGGTCCAGGTCAGGTGGTCGTCCGACGACGACCACTCGGTCGCCAGCTCGGGGATCACGTTGTAATTGTCATCGACGTCGACCAGCCGGTTGTAGACGGCGAAGATGTGATAGGCGTCGTCGCCGGACTCCATGTCGGCCGGGTCCATGGACTGCTTCTCGCCGGACCACTCGTAGCCCAGCACCTTCACGCATTCGTCGCCCGCCGCGGCCATCGCCAGGTTCGCGGAACCCGACATGGCCAGCGCCAGCGCCGCGGCGCCGGACATCAGTTTCAGCATCTTCATCGTGGCTCTCCCTTCACGTTGCCCCGTTTCGCCCCGCGTCCATTACTTCCGGTTTGCTTGATTCCGGAATGCTGGACTGTTGTGCGTAATTCCAGAATTGATAGGTTAGCGAGAATCGAGACGGAGTCAACGAAGGAACCGGGATGGCGCGTATCAAGCTGCGCGGGATGACCTGGGGTCATCGCCGCGCGATCGATCCACTGCTGGCCGTCGAGGCGGAGTTCGAGCGGCAGCATCCTGGAATCGAGATCGAATGGGCGTCACGCCCGCTGCACGGCTTCGAGTTCACGCCGGTGCCGGACCTGGCCAGGCAATACGACCTGATCGTGCTCGACCACCCGTTCTGCGGCGAGATCGCCGCGTCGGAATGCCTGCTGCCGATCGACGACGTCGTGGCGGCCGCGGGCGGCGACTGCTATGTCGGCCCGTCGCTGGCGACCTACCGCTACGAGGGCTGGTGCTGGGCGCTGCCGATCGACGCCGCCTGCCAGGTCGCCGTCGCGCGGCCCGATCTCATGGCCAAGCTGGGCGAGACCGCGCCGGCCGACTGGCGCGCGCTGCTCGATCTCGGCGCCAAGGCGCGCGATCGCGGGCTGCGGCTCGCCATCGGCCTGCGCGGCGTGCACAGCCTGATGACCTTCTTCACCCTCGCCGCCAATCTGGGGAAGCCCTGCGCCACCGATCCCGGCCAGCCGCTGATCGACCGCGAGACCGCGCGGACGGTGCTCAGCCATATGCGGCAGCTGCTGGCCTATTGCCCGCCCGAGGCGCTCGACTGGAACAGCATCGAGCTGCACGACGCGATGGCGGCGCGCGACGACCTCGCCTTCTGCCCCGCGGTCTATTGCTACGCCACCTATGCGGAGAGCGACCACGCGCATCCGCTCCGCTTCCACGATTTCCCCGGACCGAACGGCCCGGCCGGCTCGACCATCGGCGGCACCGGCCTCGGCCTCTCGGCGCATGGCCGCGCCCCGGAAGCCGCGCTGGCCTATGCGCGCTTCTGCGCGCAGCCGGAGACCCAGCGCCTGTTCGCCGCGCATCACGGCCAGCCGGCGCGCCGCGAGGCCTGGACCGACCCCGCGATCGACGCCCGCTTCGGCGGGTGCTACTCGGCGACGCTCCGCACCATGGACCAGTGCTGGGTCCGCCCGCGGTTCAAAGGCTATCTCGCCTTCCAGGCCCGCGCCGGCGACCTGATCGAGCAGCACCTGCGCGGCGTGATGGACGAAACGCGCCTGCTCGACTCCCTGCAGCGGGCGTTCGAGGCGGCCGGGAAAGCCGGCCTGGCCGGATAGCCGGATAGACCCGTCGCCCCGGCCGAGCAATGGCGCTACCGCCCGCCCAGCCGCTTCGACAGCATCGCGGCGGCTTCGCGCACCTGCCGGGTCAGGGCCTCGCGGTTCTGCTTCAGCCGGTGCTCCGGCGCCACGATGCTGATCGCCGCCACGCATCGGCCGCTGCCGTCGATCACCGGCGCGGCGACGCAGCCGGCATGCTCGTTGGTCTCGTTCAGCTCGCTGGCGTAGCCCTGCTTGCGGAACTTGCGCACCTGCTGGATGAACTTCGGGATGTCGGTCAGCGCCCGGCCGGTCGGCGACTGCCGCACCGATTTCTCGAGCAGGCTGGTCAAGGCGCCGTCGTCCAGGTCGGAGACCAGGAGCCGCCCCGAGGCCGCCCAGTTGACCGGGACGCGCGAGCCCACGCGGCTGATGATGCGGATCGGGTGCGAGCCCTCCTCCTTCAGCAGCACCAGCATCATGTCGTTCTCCAGCACCGAGAGCTGGACCGTCTCGCCGCAGGTGTCGCGCAGGTCCTCGACGATCTGGCTGCCGTCGCGCAGCAGATCGACCTGGGCGCGATAGGCCATGCCGAGCTCGAACAGCTTGCGCCCGAGGAAGATGCCGCCGCGGCGCGAGGGCTCGAGGTAGCCGGAATCGGAGAGCGTACGGACCAGCTCGTAGGCGGTCGATTTCGGGATCTGCAGCGCCGAGACGATCTCGCCGATCGTGGTCGGCCCGCCGAGCTGCAGCAGGAACTCGAAGATCTCCAGCGCCCGGCGCACGCTGCGCGAGCCGCCGACATCGTCGGTCGCCGAGGAGAGCGGGGCCGCGGCGGCGCGCGGCCGCCTCTTTCCGTCTTGTGTCATTCCGCTGATTCCAGCATTCTGGATTAGTATCCAATATTCCGGACGAGCCGGCAACGCCGTGGTGAGCCCGAGGGGCACGTGACGATGAAAATACGCGATATCGAGGTGATTGAGCTGCGCTACCCTGGGTGGACCGGGGACACGTTCGACGGGTCATACGACAATTGCGTGGTGCTCGTCCACACGGACGAAGGCGTCACCGGCATCGCCGAGGTGGACAGCGTTCCCTCCGTCATCCGCGCCGTCGTCGAGGCCCGGCGCTCGCACAGCCACGCCTGGGGCCTGAAGGAAACCCTGATCGGCCAGGACCCGCTCCGGGTCTCCGAGCTCTGGGACCGGATGTACGATCTGACCAGCTATTACGGCCGCCGCGGCGTCGTCATCCATGCGATCAGCGCGCTGGACATCGCGCTCTGGGACATCCGGGGCAAGGTCGAGGGCAAGTCGGTCGGCGAGTTGATCGGCCCCAGGCAGCGCGACCGCCTGCTCGCCTACGGCACGGTCTATCCGCTGGGCGAGACGCCGGACGAGGTGCGCTTCAATATCGACCGGGGGTTGAAGCGCGGCCTGAAGGCCATCAAGATCGTGGCCGATCCGCATTGGCGCCACGACCTCAAGAAGACGGAGCTGCTGATCCGCACCGCCCGCGCGCATGTCGGGCCGGACATCAAGCTGATGTGCGACGCCGCCACCGCCTGGACCGAGGCCGAGCAGGGCCTGCCGATCGTGCCGATCTTCCGCGACAACGGCTTCCTCTGGCTGGAGGCGCCGTTGCCGATCGACGATCTCGCCGGCCATGCGCGCTTCGCCGGCCAGGGCGTGCCGATCGGCGGCGGCGATCTCGGCCTCACCACCCACTACGAGTACGAGACCGCGTTCGACGTCGGGAAGATCGACATCGCGCAGCCCGACGTCACGATGTCCGGCGGCCTCACCGAGCTGCTGCGCATCGCCGCATCGGCCAAGGCGCGCGGCAAGCGCGTGGTCACCCACGGCTACAAGTCGAACATCACCATCGCCGCCAACCTCGCCTTCCTGTCGCGGCACTGGGCCGACGAGCCCTGCGAGTACTCGACCAGCGAATCGCCGCTGCGCTGGGAGCTGACCAACGAGCGCTTCGACATCGGCCCCGACGGGCGCATTCCCGTCCCCACCGCGCCCGGGCTCGGCGTTTCGCTGAACCCGAAGACGATCGAGAAATACCGGGTCGGGTGAGGCGCCTTTACGGGCCGCCTCGGTCTCGAGCAGCGAAAGGCGCGCCAAGCCGCTGACAATTCAGCTCAACTCGCGCCTTTGAGGTCGAGACGGATTCGCGATACCGTAAAGGTCCGGTACAGGCTGCGTCATGGCAGCCCGATGAGTCAGGGCGGATCATGTGGCGGTATCCAATGCGCCCAAGACAGTACCTGCTGCTGGCGCTGGTTCTGATCGGAGCGATCGACGGGCTCCCCGCCCGCGCGGGCGGTCCGACCGACTTGGCTTGCCGGAAGTCTTTCGCAGTCGGGCAGGAATGGTCGTTGCAATCATACGGCGGCACAACGGTCGTCATCGGCAGGGTCGAGGACTGGGAGGAGCAAACCGCGATCCATGTGTCGATCCTCAACATCAAAGGCCCGCCCGGATCGACGGCAGCCGTGACGATGGACCAGGTCGCGCACGCTCCTTTCTCGTGCGAAGCGCTGAAGCGGTCGGTCGCCACGCTGATCAGGACGGATGCATCTCCGCTGAGCGGTTTCGAAACCGGCTATGAACGATGGCAAGCGGCCAAGGGCGGGGTATTCACGATTCCCGTGACCGAGCTGCTGGACGTGATGCTGGGAGCGCCGTGACCGAGATCGCTCGGGCCGGACGAGCCACCCCGACGGCTGCCCTCGCGTCGGGGTGAGCTAAACGCCTGAGGACGAACGGATTAGCGTCATTCAGCGGTAGATCGGAATCTCGATTCCGTCGGGGTACGGTCGGGGTCGAAGGCGTGTTGCGCCGGCGCCGGTCGAAGCCTTGGCCTGGGTCGCCCGCCTTTGCATCGTGCGGCACCCGAGGCGTGAATCGCGCTGCCCGGTCGCGGGAGGGCGATCCGGCAATCGCCCGAGAGACGCTTCCCGCGCCCGTCATCCTTATAGCACAGGGCGGCGGAAAAGTCAGCGGTCGGTGCGCAGGCGCTTCACGAGCTCCTCGTTGAGCTCGATGCCGAGGCCCGGCCGGTCGGGCAGCGCCATGGTGCCGTCCTTCACCACCGGCTCGGGCGAGACCAGCTCGCGGCGCAGCAGGCTGTCGAACACTTTCGGCGAGACGTATTCGAAGACCGGCGACGGCGCGCAGGCGGCGTGGAAGTGGCGCCCGCAGGCCGAGGTGATGCCGGTCTTCCAGCCATGCGGCACCACTTCGGCGCCCATCAGCTCGCAGAGATCGGCGATGCGGCGGATCTCGGTCAGGCCGCCGCCGCGGCCGATATTGGGCTGCACCACGCCGACCCTGCCGCGGGTCAGCCATTCGCGGATCTCGAACCGCGTCGCCGCGGCCTCCGCCCCGCCGATCCGGATCGGCGAGCGGCTGCTGAGCTCCGCGTGGCCGTCGAGGTCGTCGTGCTGCAGCGTCGCCTCGGCGAACAGGATGTCGCAATCGCGGATCCGGTCCAGCACCCAGAGCGCGTCGTGCCAGTTCCGCCAGCGGTAGCCGAAGTCGACGGCCATCAGGATGTCGTCGCCCAGCATCCTGCGCCCGCGCTGGATCAGCTTCACCAGCTCGCGGTCGGTGACCAGGTCCTCGAACAGCACCTCCATCTTCACCGCGCGGAAGCCGTTCCCGACCGCCGTTTCGAACTGGCGGCCGATCTCGGTCATCAGCACCTCGATGCTCCGGCCGTGCGCCATGCCGGGGAAGATGGTGCAATAGGGCCGGATGCGGTCCCGCCGCGCGCCGCCCATCAGCTTGTAGGCCGGCACGCCGTGCTGCTTGCCGGCGAGGTCGTAGAGCGCGATGTCGATCGCCGAGATCGCGTGGATGCCGAGCCCGCGCCGCCCCGGCCAGAAGGTGCCGTCATAGAGCTTCTGCCAGATGCCGGTCGCCTCGATCGGGTCGGCGCCGATCAGCACCTCGTTGACGTTGCGGCTCCACAGATGCGCGGTCGGCATCTCCAGGAAGGCCTTCACCACATGCGGCGGCGCGTCGGTCTCGCCGATGCCGGTCAGCCCGGCCTCGTCGGTCAGGCGCACGATCACCGTGTCGGCGGTGCCGTCGAGATCGTCGGCGATCGCATCGGGCGTCGCCAGCGGGATGACCTCTACGGCGGCGATCTTGTTCATGTCCCTGCCTCCTCAATACGTGGCGCGGCCGCCGGAAAGGTCGAAGGTGAAGCCGGTGGTGAAGCTGCAGGCGGGCGAGAGGATCCAGGCGATCAGCTTCGCCGCCTCGTCGAGCTCGCCGCAGCGCCGCATCGGGATCTTGGCGGTCATGTAGTCGACCGTCGCCTGCGGCAGCGCATCGACCAGCGCGGTGCGGATCACCGCGGGCGCCAGCGCGTTGATGGTGATGCCGCTCTCGACATAGTCCTTGGCCAGGCTCTTCACCATGCCGATCAGCCCGGCCTTGGTCGCGGAATAGGCGGTCATGCCGGCATTGCCCTCCTTGCCGGCGATCGAGGCGACGTGCAGCAGCCGCCCGTACTTGCGCTCCAGCATGTGCGGCAGGATCGCCTGCGAGACCAGCAGCGCGCCGCGCAGGTTGACCTGGTAGACCCGGTCGAAGTCGGCCATGTCGACCGCATGGCCGGCGATGTTGGTGCGCCCGGTGATGCCGGCGCAGTTCACCAGCCCGTCGATCCTGCCCAGCGCGCCGATCGACCGGGCGAGGGCGGCGGCGATCGAGCCGCCGTCGACCACGTCCATCTCGGCCGACGTGGCCCGCCCGCCTTGCCCGCGGATCGCCTCGGCGGTCTCCGCCGCCGTCCCGCCGTTGCTGTCCAGGCAGGCGACCGCGATCCCCTGCCCCGCCATCTCCAGCGCCGCCGCGCGGCCGATGCCGCCGCCGGCGCCGATCACCGCGACCGCATAGGCCGGGTCGTCGAAATAGTCGAACACGGTGCCTCCCGCGCTTTTGCCCGCCCCCTTTCTAGCGCGATCCCGCGGATTCCAGAATACTGTCTTTCATTCCAGGATTTCGGAAACCGGCGCGGAAAAAAGGCGTCCCGTGCCGCCACGGGACGCCCCAAGTCTCCGGAGGGAGGGCTTTTTATCCGATGCTGGCGCCGGCCAGGAACAGGCGGTTCGGCACCGCCGGGATGCCGGTCACGTTCTTCCTCGCCGGCGTCAGGTACTGATAGAAGTAGGAGAAGATGATCGGCGTCTCGTCGAGCAGCAGGCGCTGGATCTTGCCGGCCGCGGCCTTCTGCGCGCCGAGATCGAACGCCTTGATGTAGTCGACCACGAGCTGGTCGTATTCCGCGTTCTTGAAATGCGCGGCGTTCCACGGGCCATCGCTCTTCAAGGGCGCCGAGAGGAGCACGTTGGGCACGCCGCGATGGCCGTAATCGGTGATGGCCATGACCGAGTCCAGCCAGTCCGACTGGCCGAACACCGCCGTGCCGTAATAGGCGTCCTGGGCCTCGACGTTGAGCTCGATGTCGATGCCGATCTTCTTGCAGGCGTTCTGGATCAGCACCGCGTATTGCGGCAACTCGAGATACTGCTCGGTGGTGAGCTTCACCTTGAAGCCGTTCGGCACGCCTGCCGCGGCCAGCAGCTCCTTGGCCTTGGCGAGGTCCATCTTGCGCTGCTCGACCGTGGTGTCGGTCGAGGGAAAGACCGGCGCGAACGGGCTGTCGTTGCCGATCTCGGCCCGGCCCTGGAACAGGCCCTTGGTGATGCCTTCGCGGTCGAGGGTGAGCGCGATCGCCTGGCGGACGCGCTTGTCCTTGAAGGGATCCATGTCGACCCGCATATGCACCTGCTCGCAGGCGCAGCTCCGGGCGGTGATGACCTGGAGGTTGGGGTCGTTCAAGAGGCCCTGGCTGCCGACCGCCGGCGCCTGGGTGATGACATCGACCTGCCCGCCCTGCAGCGCCAGCGCCATGGCCTGCTGGCTGTCGTAGAAGCTCCAGACCGTGCGGTCGGGCAGCGCCTTGTCGCCCCAGTAGTCGTCGTTGCGGACGAAGGAGGCGCCCTGCTTGGGCGTGAACTTCTCCAGCTTGAACGGGCCGGTACCGACGAAGTTGGATTCGAAGTCGCCGGCGTAGTCGGCCGGGATGACGATCAGGTTGTAGTTGTCCGACGACAGCAGGTAGGGGAAGTTGCCGTTCGGCGCGTCGAGATGGAACTCGACCGTCTCGTCGTCCAGCGCCTTGGTGTTGCCGACCGAGAGCGTGCCCTTGAAGACCGAGAGCGCGTTCGAGGAGTTGGCCGGATCGGCGAGGCGCTCGACCGAAGCCGCGACGTCCTTCGCCGTCATCACCTTGCCGTTGTGGAACTTCACGCCCTGGCGGATCTTGAAGGTCCAGACCGTGCCGTCGTCATTGGGCTTCCAGCTCGTGGCGAGCCAGGGCTGCAGGATGAGGTTCGGATCGGAGATCATCAGGAACTCGCCGGTCTGGTGCAGCATCATCAGGCCGCCCTGGTCCTTGACGGTGATCGGATCGATCTTGCCGGCGGGCTGCTGGCTGGCGACCCGGATCGTGCCGCCCGCGGCGCGCGCCGGCCTGGAGGCGAGCGTGGTGCCGAGGCCGAAGGCGCCGGCGACGCCGCCCAGGAGCGGCAGCGAGAGGCCGAGCACGGAGCCGTGGCGCAGGAACTCGCGGCGGCCGATCCGCCCGGAGGCGAGCTCGTCGATCAGGTCGTTCTCGTAGACCGTCATGCGACGGCGCAGGGCATCGAGGATTCGGAAGTCTTTCATCGGTGTCTCCACTGTTTGAGAATCGGGTTCTTGGTTGTTGAGCCGGATGCCATCGCGCCCGAGTTGTCCCCCCACGGGTTGCGACGGGTGATCGTGATCAGTTCCTCCCTTCTGGCTGCGTCTGCCGGCGCAGCCAGCCGATATAGTCGGCGATGTTCGCGCCGAGCGCGCGCGGCCGCCAGTCAAGATCCCGTGCGGCGCGGCCGATGTCGTAGGCGGCCCATTTGCCGGTCTTGCGGTCGGGCACGGTCTGCATCTCCGCCTGCGCCGCCGGCACGATCTCGAGCCGGAACGACGGCACGACTTTCGTCGCCAGGTTCACGAGGTCGCGCACGGTCGAGGTCTCGCCCTGGGCGAGGTTGTAGACGTCGTGCCGGACCCTGGCCTTCGGCGCCAGCAGCAGGCGCAGGATGCCGTCGGCGACGTCGGGCGCGTAGACGTAGTCGCCGACCGCCGCGTCGGAATCCGCGGTCAGCGCCCGACCCTGCGCGGCGGCGTTGGCGACGTAGTTGCAGAGGTTCTTCGTGCCGCGCGCCGGCGTCTGGCGGTCCATCGGGCCGAACACGCTGGAGAGCCGCACGATCGCGAGGTCGAGGCCGTAGAGCTGCCTGAAGCGCAGCGCGATCAGCTCGGAGGAATACTTGCTGACGTCGTAGAGCGCGGTCGGGCCGACGTAGCCGTCCTCGGGCAGCGGGAAGAACCTCTCCTTCTGCGCCGGCACCTCGTCGACATAGACCGAGCCGGTGCTGACATAGACGAAGCGCTTGAGGCCCTTCAGCCCGCGCGCCCAGTCGAGCGCCCGCGCCGTGCCCATGATGTTGACGTCGATCACGCGCACGGGATTCTCGCGCTCGGGCTCGCGGCGCCTGCCGTCCCGGTCGGTGAAGGCATGGGGCGTCACCGCGGCGCCATGCACCACGCCGTCGAAGTCCGCCGGCAGCCCGGCCCAGGTCTGCGGGTCGGTCACGTCGCCGGTGACGAATTGCAGCCGCGACGCGACCGGCGCGAACCAGGCCTGCGCCGCCGCATCGAGCGGGCCGGCGTCGATCGCCACCGCGTGGTGCCAGGGATCGGCCTCCAGCCAGCGGCGCAGGAAATTCGCCATCACGAAGCCGCCGCCGCCGGTGACCAGCACCTTCGTCATGCCGCCATCCATCCGCCATCGACCATCAGGTTCGTGCCGGTGACGTAGCTCGCGAGATCGCTGGCGAGATAGAGCGCCGCATTGGCCACGTCGTTCGGCCGGCCGAGCCGCGGCCAGGGCGTGCGGCTCTTCGAATAGGCGAGCCGTGCGGGATCGCTGTCGATCGCCGGCTTGCCGGTCAGGATCTTGCCCGGCGCCACGGCGTTGCAGACGATCAGGTCCTTGGCATAGTCGGCGGCGACCTGCCGGGTGAGATAGACCGCACCCGCCTTGCTGACGCCATAGGCGCAGTCGCCGGGTGCCGCCACCATGCCGTGCTGCGAGGAGATGTTGACGATGCGGCCGCGCGCCTCGCCGACCGGCTCCTGGGTCAGCATCTGCATGACCGCGCGCTTGCAGCCGAAGAACATGCCGGTGAGGTTGACCGCCATCACCCGGTTCCACTGCTCCTCGGTGGTGTCGACGAGCTTCGTGCCGGTATAGGTCGCGGCGTTGTTGACCATCACGTCGAGCCGGCCGTGCAGCCGCGCGGTCTCGCCCACCAGCCGGTCGATATCGGCCCATTGCGAGACGTCGGTCGGCCAGAACAGCGCGCGGCGGCCGGCGCGGCGGATCTCGTTCACCGTCGGCTCGCCGCCCTCGACCGGGTCCTCGCGGGTGTCGGCGACGACGACCAGGGCGCCCTCGGCGGCGAATTTCAGCGCGATCGCGCGGCCGATGCCCGACGCCGCGCCGGTGACGATCGCGATCCTGCCCTCGAGCAGGCTCACGCGGCGGCCTCGGCCGGATCGGCGATCATGCGCGGCTGGGGAAACTGGCGGCGCCAGTGGCGCGCGACTTCCGCGCGGCGGCAGATCCACACCCGGTCGTGCTTCAGCACGTGGTCGAGGAAGCGCGTGAGGCCGGCGATCCGCCCGGGCCGGCCGATCAGGCGGCAATGGGTGCTGAGGGTCATGAACTTCGGCGACGCCTCGCCCTCGGCATAGAGCGCGTCGAACGCCGCCTTCATGTAGTCGAAGAACAGCTCCGGCGTCGGCAGGTCCTGGTTGCGCGCCATGCGGCTGTCATTGTGGTCGAAGCTGTGCGGCACGATGAGATGCGCGCGCTGGCCGACATTCACCCAGTAGGGCAGGTCGTCGGCATAGGCGTCGCCGTCATAGAGGAAGCCGCCCTCCTCCACCACCAGGCGGCGCGTGTTGAGGCTGGGGCGCCCGGTGTACCAGCCGACCGGGCGCTTCCCGGTCATGCGCCCGATCGTATCGACGCAGCGCCGGATGTGGTCGCGCTCGGTCGCCTCGTCGATCTCGGCATAGTCGATCCAGCGCCAGCCATGGGCCACCACGTCGCAGCCGGTCTCGGCGACCGCCTCGGCGACGCGCGGATTGCGCTCCAGCGCCAGGCCGACGGCATAGACGGTCGGCACGACGTTGCGCTCCTGGAAGGCGCGCAGCACGCGCCAGACTCCGGCGCGGGCGCCGTACTCGTACATGGATTCCATGTTGAGGTCGCGCAGGCCCTTCACCGCCGGCCCGGCCCCGACTTCGGAGAGGATGGTCTCCGGCCGGTCATCGCCGTTCAGCAGGGAATATTCCGCGCCTTCTTCGTAATTCACGACGAAGTTGAGGGCGATGCGGGCATTGCCGGGCCAGCGGGGATGCGGCGGCTCGGCCCCGTAGCCGGTGAGATCGCGCCCGGAATCCGGAATTTCGTTACCCAACAGCCTGTTCCCCACGAGACCGCGCCGAAAAAACCGTACTATGGCGACGGAGCCCGCACTATCGCGCCTGGGACAGGCGTTGTCCCGGCCGTTTTATCCGCGGAATACGGCGTTCCGCGCGCCCGCAGCGCCGGCCCGCTTGCGCGCAAAGGACGGGCGTCAGCCGGCGTCCCGGGCAATGTAGGCGGCGAGCAGACCGGCGGCGAGCGAGAAATCCTCGATCGCCATGGCCTCGTCCGGATTGTGGCTGCCATTGGCGTTCCGGATGAAGATCATGCCGGTCGGAACGCCGAGGCTGGAGAAGACCGCGGCATCGTGGCCGGCGCCGCTGGCGAGCGCCATGCTGGGAATATTCCGCTCGGCGGCGAGGCCGGTCAGGATGCGCTGGATGCCGGCGTCGAGCACGGCCGGCGTGCTGTAGCTCGGCGCGCCCAGCTCGAAGCGGACGTGGCGCCGCGCGCCGATCTCGGCGGCCAGGCGCAAGGCGGCGTCGCTGGCGCGCTGCATGACCGCGTCCTCGAGGCCGCGGAAATCGAGCACGAAGCGGGTCTCGCCGGCGACCTTGCTCGGCCCGTCGAAGCCGGGATCGGTGTGGAGCTGGCCGACGGTGAAGACGAGATCGCCGCCCGCACGCTCGATCTCGCTCCAGGCCTCGTCGAGGCGCTGCAGCAGCTCGACCGTCGCGGCGACCGCGTCGTGGCGCGCCGCGCGCGGCGTGGCGCCGGAATGGGCATAGGTGCCGAAGCACCGCGCCTCGGAATGGCGCAGGCAGCCGCGGATGCCGGTGACGACGCCGACCGGCAGGCCGGCATTCACCAGCACCGGCCCCTGCTCGATATGGACCTCGAGATAGGCGTGGATGCCGCCCGGCGTGAAATGCGCCTCGCCGCGGCGGAGCGCGTCGAGGTCGCAGCCGGCTTCCGCCATGCATTCGCCGAGCGGGCGCCGGTTGTCGGAGCGCAGCACGGCGAAATCGGCCGCCGGGAACTTGCCGAAGGCGGCCTTGGAGCCGATGTAATGGCTGTCGAACCAGGCGGCTTCCTCGCCGCGGACGGCCATCACGGTGACGTCGCGCCTGGGCCGGATGCCCGCCTTCTTCAGCCCGGCGACGGCGGCGAGGCCGGCGACGACGCCGGCCGCGCCGTCGTAATTGCCGCCCTGGGGCACGGAATCCATGTGCGATCCGGTGACGATGCGGGGCAGGCTGCGGTCGCGGCCGGGCAGCGTCATGTAGAGGTTGAGCGCCGCGTCGCGCCCGACCTCCAGGCCGAGGCTGCGCGCGATGCGCTCGGCCAGCGCGTGGGCGAAGTTCTCGCCCTTGCCGTAGGTGTCGCGGACGATGCCGCGGCCGATGCGCGTCCCCTCGTCGAGCTCCCGGAACATGGCACCGGCGAGATCGATGTCCGGCGCCAGGCTCATGCCGTCTTCCAGCGGCGGAACGCTTCGACGACCGCCGCCATCTCCTCGGGCGTGCCGAGGCTGATGCGCAGGCACTGGTCGAGGCCGTAGGCGGTCATCGGCCGGATCAGGATGCCGCGGTCCTTCAGGAAGGCCCGCGCCGACGCGGCCTCATCCGCCGCCGCGAAGGGCAGGAAGACGAAATTGGCCTGGCTCTCGCAAGGGCCAAGGCCGAGGCGGCGCAGCTCCTCGATGAAACCGGCGCGCAGCCCGGCATTGGCATCGCGGGTCGCGGCGATATGGGCGCGGTCGCCGATCGCCGCGGACGCGACGGCGATGCCGATCGCGGTCACGTTGTTGGGATGCCGCATGCGGTTGACGATCTCCGCGATCGGCGCGGGGAAATAGCCCCAGCCGACCCGGAGCCCGGCGAGGCCGTGGATCTTCGAGAAGGTCCGCATCATCACGGTGTTGGCGCCGGCCTCGACCAGGGCGGCGCCGGGATCGTAATCCGCGTCGGTCACGTATTCGGCATAGGCGGCGTCGATCACCAGGATGATGTCGCTGCGCAGGCCCGCGCGCAGGCGCTCGATCTCCGCGCGCGGCAGCAGGCTGCCGGTCGGGTTGTTCGGGTTGGCGACGAAGACCATGCGCGTGCGGGGCGTCACGCGTGCCAGCATCGCGTCGATGTCGGTGCGGAAACCGCGCTCCGGCGCCAGGATGAAGCGCGCGCCGACCAGCTCCGCCACGGTGCGGAAGAAGACGTAGCCGTACCGGCTGATCACGATCTCGTCTTCCGGCCCGAGATAGGCCTGGGCCAGCAAGGCCAGCAGCTCCATCGAGCCCGCGCCGCAGACGATCCGGCCGGCATCGAGGCCCTCGGCCGCGGCGATCGCCCGGCGCAGGGTGGCGGCGTCGGCTTCGGGATAGCGGTTGAGCTCCGCCGTCGCCGCGCACAGCGCCGCCAGCGCGGCCGGGCCCGGGCCGGTCGGGCTCTCGTTCTGCGCCAGATGGATCGCCTTCAGGCCCGGCGCGACCGCGCGGTCGGCCAGCATGAAGGGCGCCATCGCGAGGACATGGGGCCGCGGGGTCGGCGAAGGCGTCGTTCGCTCGCTCATCAGGCCTGGCAGCAGAGGTCCAGCACGGGCGCGAAGTCGCTGCCCGGCTCCTCCAGGGCCAGCACCGCGTCGGCGAGGCGGCGGGCGCGGGCGGCGCCGATGGCCGGCGTCGCGAAATCGAAGAACTTGCCGACGATCTCCTCTTCCTTCAGCGGATTCTCCGGCCCGCCGCGCGCGTCGTGCGGGCCGGACTCATAGCGGCTGCCGTCCTGCATGGTCACGACCACGTCGCCCCAGCGCCCCGCCGGGAAGCGCCGGTTGTATTCCTGGGACTCGTGCACCTCGGCCAGGGCGACCAGGCGCGCGACCGCGGGATCGCCGAGGCCGGGACCGGTGATCTCATCGACGCCGAGCCGGCCCCGCACCAGGGCGGCCGCCACCGGGAAGGAGATGGCGTATTGCGCCACCGCCGTCGTCTCCGGTACCGCCCGGTAGAGCCGGGTCGATTCATGGAAGGCGCTGAGGTCGATCCGGGCGATGTTCTCGGCGCGGATGCCGTGCCTGGCGCGCAGCTCCAGCGCGGCATCGACCAGGGCATGCGCCCAGCGGCAGACCGGATAGGGCTTGATGTAATGGCGATCGACCACCCAGGACTCGCCGAGATCGCGCCAGATGTCGGCGACCTCGGCCGCCTCGACGGTGATCGCCGGGGCGCCGGTGAAGCCGCGCTCGGCCATGAAGACCGCGCTCGCCCCGGCCAGCGCGCCCCAGGCCGAGCCGTCATGCACCATGGTCGGGACGTCGATCACGCGCATCATCTGGCTGCGCGGCCCGTGATACTCGGCGATGCCGAGCGCCTCGCGGAGCTGCGCCGGCGTGTTCTTGCGCAGACGCGCGCCGATCGCGGCGACGCCGAGCGCGTTCCAGGCCCCCGACGTGTGATAGTCGGCGACGGTGGCGTGCAGCGCGATGCCGGCGCGGGCGCTGATCTCGTAGCTGGCGACCAGCGCCGCCAGGGCCTCGGGCCCGGAGATCGGCGGCAGGCCCTGCGCGAAGGTGAGCAGCGCCGGCACGACGGCGACGCCGATATGGCCCTTGGTCGGGTTGTAGCCGTCATGGGCGTCGAGATTGTCGATCTGCGCCGCGGCGGCGAAGGCGGCACCGGCGACGCTCGCCTCGCGCCCGTCGAACAGCATCTTCGCCGCCGGCCCGCCCGGCCGCGCGGCGTAGAGGTCGAGCGCGGTCTCGCGGGCGATCTTCGCCGCTTCCATGTCGCGCGCGGCGGCGGCGACGCCCAAGGTGTCCAGCAGCAGGAGCGCCGCGAAATGCGCGACCTCCGGCGGGATGCGCGCGAGGTCGCGCTCGAACGCCATCTCGCGGACGCGGTCGAAGGCGGTGGGCGAGAGCTTGTTCATGACGACCTCACCGGATTGTTCCGGTCATCTTAGCCGAGAAGGTGCGCGGCATTGCCGCCGGAGCGGCCGGCATTGTTGCGCATGGGACAAGCCGCCCCGATAGCCGCCCGCCCAAGAGCCCGCGCCCAAGAGCCCGCGCCCAATAGCCCGCACCTGGCAGCCCCCGCCTAATAACCACGGGCGGGGTCCACGACGTTCTGCAGCTTCTCGCCGCGCTTCCAGCGGTCGAGGTTGTCGCAGAACATCTCGACCGAGCGCCGCTCCCAGCCGTCATAGACGCTGGAGCAATGCGGCGTGACGATCACGTTCTCCAGGTCCCAGAGCGGGTTGTCCTGGGGCAGCGGCTCGGTCTCGAACACGTCGAGCACGGCGCCCTTGACCCGTCCGGATCGCAGCGCGTCGAGGAGCGCCGCCTGCCGCACGATGCCGCCGCGGGAGACATCGGCCAGGATCGCGCCGGGCTTCAGCGCTTGGAAGGCGGCCGCGTCCAGCAGGCCGATCGTGTCCGGGGTCTTCGGCAGGCAGACCGCGACGTAGTCCGCGCGCGCCAGCACGGCGTGCAGCCGCTCCATCGGCTCCACGCGGTCGACATGCGGCGTCGGCGCCAGGCGGGCGCGGATGCCGACCACCTGCATGCCGAGGCCCTTCGCCATCCGCGCGGCGGATTGGCCGGTATGGCCGAGACCCAGGATCGCCAGCGTGCGGCCGGTGACGGTCTCGATCTTGCCGGCGAGGTCCCAGGCGCGTTCGCGCTGCCGCCGCGCGAAGCCCGGGACGTCGAGGGTGAAATGCAGGATGCCGCCGATGATGTATTGGGCCATCGCCTCGGCGGCGACGCCGGCGGAATTGGTCACCGTCAGCTTCGCCATGTCCCAGGGGACCAGGTGATCGATGCCCGAGCCGCCGACCGCGATCCATTTCAGCGAGGGCGCCGACATGAGCGCCGCGCGCGGATAGTTCGGCGGCCCGGCGAAACGCACGGTGTAGACGATGTCGGGCCGCTCCCTGGCGATCACCTCCGCCATCGAGGCATAGTCGCGGCATTCGGCGAGGGCGACGTCGGGGTGGCGCGGGGCGACGACGTCCCGGACGCGGTCCGGCTCGTCGAGATGGATCAGGAGCTTCATGATTGCTGCGTTCAGGTCATCAGGTGTTCAGGCGGTCGTCGCGCGGGGAAACGCCGAAGCGCTGGCGGTAGCACTTGGTGAAGTGCGAATGCGTGGTGAAGCCGGTGGCGACCGCGATCTCCAGGATCGGCGTGATGGTGTTCATCAGCATGAGCCGCGCGTGGCGCAGGCGGAGGTCGCGGTAGTATTCCCGGGGGGACATGTGGGTGTGGTGCCGGAACAGGCGGTGGAGCTGGCGCCGCGTGAGGCCGGCGCGGTCGGCCAGCTCGTTGACCGCGAGCGGCGTGTCGAGATTGCCCTCCATCGCGGCGATGGCGGCGGCGAGCTTCTGCGAGCGGTGCAGCACCGCCACGCGATAGGCGCGGGCCTGCTCGTCCACCGAGGAGCGGATGCGGTCGACCTGCAGCTCCTCGGCGATGCCGATGGCGAGGCCCGAGCCGTGCTCCTCGGAGACCATGTGCAGGAACATGTCGAGGGTCGCGGTGGCGCCCGAGCAGGTGAAGCGGTCGCGGTCGATCACGTAGAGGTTGTTGCGGAGCTCGATGTCGGGGAAGTCGGCCGCGAAGCTCGCCGCGTTCTCCCAATGGATGGTGCAGGCATAGCCGTCCATCAGTCCCGCCCGTGCCAGCACGTAGGCGCCGGTCGTGGTGGCGCCGAGGCGCACGCCGCGGCGCGCGGCGTTGCGCAGCCAGCGGAAGACCGTCGGATCCTTGAACCGCTCCGGGTTGAACCCGCCGCAGACGAAGACGTTGTCGAGCGCCGGGCCGTTATTCTCCGGGATCTTCTCGGCGTTCAGCACCAGGCCGTTGCTGGCCCGCACCGCGCCGCCATCGGCGGAATAGGTGTACCATTGATAGAGTTCCTTGCGCGACAGCCGGTTGGCATGGCGCATCACGTCGATCGCGGCGATGACGCTCATCAGCGAGAAATTGGGCAGCAGCAGCAAGGCGGTATGCGCGGTCTTGCCGGCGCTGGCGATCGGCGGGCGCAGCGAGCGCGCCGGGTCCGCGCTGCCATGGTTCGAGCCGTTGCCCGAGGCGGTCCTGTCCATCTGTCGCAATCCCCGAAACCTCTCCGCTGGGGCGAGACAGGCAATGTCCCATGCGTTACAGTCCCAGCCCGGCCTCCACACTATAGTGGCTCATCGCCCGCTGCGCAAAGACCGCCTTTCTCATGAGAGAACCCTCGCCTTTCCGACCCAGTCCGGCGCCGCGCGCCGGCCGGGCAGGCGTGCCCGCGGCCTGTCTCAATCTCGCAAGCGCAACAAGCGGAACGGCCGCAGAAGGACGGATTCATGGCTAAGGCTTACGACGCGATCGTCATCGGCGCGGGGGTGATCGGCGCCGCCACCGCCTTGGGGCTGGCGCGCAAGGGGCTCAAGACCCTCGCGATCGACAAGCTGCCGGCGGCGGGCTACGGCTCGACCTCGGGCTCCTGCGCCATCATCCGGCCGTTCTACTCGACGGTCGACGGATCGGCGCTGGCCTATGAAAGCCACTTCTACTGGAAGGAATGGCCGGAGTTCCTGGGCGGGGTCACGGACGAGCGAGGCCTCGCCCGCTACATCAATTGCGGCAGCTTCGTCGTCAAATGCGCGCGCAACAAGTACCTGGTGCCGGTCCTGAAGGCGATGGACGAGATCGGCTGCCCCTACCGCGCGCTCGGCAACGACGAGGTGAGGCAGCGCCTGCCCTTCGTGTTCATGGAGAGCTTCGATCCGCCGCGGCGGCCGGAGGACCCGCTGTTCTCCCATTCCAACGGCCAGGTGCTGCCGGGCGTGATCCACTTCACCACCAGCGGCTATGTGAACGACCCGCAGCTCGCCGCGCACAACCTGCAGGTCGCGGCCGAGGCCGCCGGCGCGGCATTCCGGTTCAACGCCGAGATCGCCGACATCCTGAAGAGGAACGGCCGGGTCGCCGGCGTCAAGCTGAAATCCGGCGAGACCATCGAGGCGCCGGTCGTGGTCAATGTCGGCGGGCCGCATTCGTTCAAGCTGAACCGCATGGCCGACGTCGAAGGCGGCATGAGCATCAAGACCAAGGCGCTGCGCCACGAAGTGGCGCATGTGCCGGCGCCCCCGGGCTTCGACTACGAGCATGACGGGCTGCATTTCTCCGACCAGGACACCTCCTGCTACGCCCGGCCGGAGATCGGCAACCACATCCTGATCGGCAGCGAGGACCCGGAATGCGACAGGAAGGAATGGGTCGATCCGGACGACTTCAACCGCGAGTTCACCGAGCAATGGCGGGTCCAGGTGATGCGCATGGCGCAGCGCTTCACCACCCTGCCCATCCCCAGCAAGATGAAGGGGCTGGTCGAGCTCTATGACGTGTCGGACGATTGGATTCCCATCTACGACAAGTCCGACCTGCCCGGCTTCTACATGGCGGTCGGGACCAGCGGAAACCAGTTCAAGAACGCGCCGATCGTGGGCGAGATGATGGCCGAGCTGATCACCGCCTGCGAGAACGGCCGGGACCACGACCAGGACCCCGTGCCGTTCCACTTGAAACATATCGACCGCACCGTCAGCATCGGCTTCTATTCGCGCCGGCGAAAGCCGGATCAACGAAGCAGCTTTTCGGTGTTGGGATGAACGATACGACGGTCAAGACACGGCCCGCGGCGGCGGGACAGACGTTTCGCGGGGTGCTTTCCCCGGCTTTGACGCCGTTCACGGCGGACCTGGAGCCGGACCGGCCGGCCTTCGTCGGCTTCTGCAACTGGCTGCTGGAACAGGGCGCCAACGGCCTGGCCGTGTTCGGCACCACCAGCGAGGCCAACTCGCTGTCGCAGCGCGAGCGCATGTCCCTGCTGGAACACCTGGTCGAGAAGGGCATCCCGGCGGCCAGGCTGATGCCGGGCACCGGCGCCAGCAATCTGCCGGATGCGGTGGAGCTGACCCGGCATGCGCTGGAGCTCGGCGCCGGCGGCGTGCTGGTCCTGCCGCCGTTCTACTACAAGAACATGCCGGAGGACGGGATCTACGCCTATTACGCGGCGATCGTCGACCGCGTCGCGCGCCCGGACCTGAAGCTCTACCTCTACCACATCCCGCAGATGTCGGGCGTCGCCATCACGCCCAGCCTGATCGCGCGGCTGCGCAAGGCCTATGGCGGCGTCATCGCCGGCCTCAAGGACAGTTCCGGCGTCTGGGACAACGTGGCGATGCTGCTCAAGGAATTCCCCGAGATGGCGATCTTCCCCGCCTCGGAGAAATTCCTGCTGGCGGCGCTGAAGCTGGGTGCCGCCGGCTGCATCAGCGCCACGGCCAACTACCAGGTCGCCAATATCCGCAAGCTGATCGACACGCCGGACGGCGAGGCGCGCGTGAAGCTCGACGGCGAGGTCGGCAGGATCCGCTCGGTGTTCGAATCCTACCCGCTGGTACCGGCCTTGAAGGCGGCGATCGCGGCGGTGCTGAAGAACCCCAGCTGGCGCATCGTGCGGCCGCCTTTCGCGCAACTGCCCGAGGACAAGCGGCGGGAGCTGCTCGGCGCGCTCGGGCTGCAATGAGCCGCTGCACCCTCCTCGCACTCGCTCGTCATCCCGGGCCTAGGTCCCGGGATCCACGCCTTGAGTGCCGCACCTTGGCTTGCTTGGTTCGCGGACCGCTCGACATTCTTTCTTCGAGCCCCAAGGCGTGGATCCCGCGGCCTAGCCGCGGGATGACGACCCAGTATCAGATCAACACAGGGACCACCTGAACAATGGAAACCCACGCACGCGTGGTCGTGATCGGCGGCGGCGTCACCGGCTGCGCCATCCTCTATCACCTGGCCAAGGCCGGCTGGAAGGACGTGGTGCTGCTGGAGCGCAAGGAGCTGACCGCCGGCTCCACCTGGCACGCGGCGGGCAGCCTGTTCGCGCTGACCAATCCGTCGAGTGCCGCCGTGCTGCAGAAATACACGATCGGCCTCTATCCGGAGCTGGAGAAGGAGAGCGGCCAGTCCTGCGGCTATCACCCGGTGGGCGGCATCCATCTGGCGCGCACCGACGACCAGCTCACCGCGCTGCAGATCCTGCACAGCCGCGGCAAGCGGAACGGCATCGATTCCGAGTTCATCTCGCTCGAGGAGGCGCGCAAGCTCGCGCCGATCCTCAAGAGCGACGGGCTGAAGGCCGTGCTCTACGAGCCGATCAAGGGCTATTGCGACCCGGCCAGCGTCACCCAGGCCTATGCCAAGGCGGCGCGCGACCGCGGCGCCAAGATCTATCGCCAGACGCCGGTCACCTCGACCAGGCAGAACCCGGATGGGACCTGGACCGTCGGCACGCCGAACGGCGACATCAAGACCGACTATGTCGTCAACGCGGCGGGCCTGTGGGCGCGCGAAGTGGCGGCACTGGCCGGAATCACCCTGCCCCTGCAGCCGGTCGAGCACCACTACATGGTCACCGAGACGATCCAGGAGATCGCCGAGATGGACCATGAGGTGCCGAACATCTCCGAGCCCAGCGGCGGCTACTATTGCCGCCAGGAGGGCAAGGGCCTGCTGCTCGGCGCCTATGAGAGCAAGTGCGTGCATTGGGCGGAAAACGGCACGCCGCTCGATTTCGGCCATGAGCTGCTGCCCGACGATATCGGCCGCATGGAGGTGAACCTCGCCCGCGCGGTCGAGGCCATGCCGTGCCTGGAAAGCGCCGGCATCAAGCGCATCATCAACGGGCCGATGATCTTCTCGCCGGACCTCGGCCCGCTGCTCGGGCCCTATCCCGGATTGCGGAACTATTTCTGCGCCTGCGGCGTGATGAGCGGCTTCAACCAGGGCGGCGGCATCGGCAAGGTGCTGACCGAATGGATCATCGAGGGCGAGCCGAGCCTCGACGTGTTCTTCTGGGACGTGGCGCGGTTCGGCGACTGGGCCGGCAAGCGCTACACCCGCGCGCGCACCAAGTATTTCTACGAGCACCGCACCGACCTGGTCTATCCGGCGCAGGAATTCGCCGCCGGCCGGCCGATCCGCACCTTCCCGATCCACGACCGGCTGGCCGAGAAGGGCGCGGTGTTCGGCTTCAACTTCGGCTTCGAATATCCGCTCTGGTTCGCCCGCAAGGGCGAGAAGGCCGAGGACCAGTACGGCTTCCACCGCGGCAACTGGTTCGACGCGGTCGGCGAGGAATGCCGGGCCTTGCGCGACGGCGTCGGCCTGCTGGAGATCTCGACCTTCGCCAAATACGCGGTGACCGGCAAGGGCGCCGCGGCGTGGCTGGACCGGCTGCTCGCCAACCGGATGCCGAAATCGGCCGGCAAGACCGTGCTCTCGCCGATGCTGAGCCCGAAGGGCCGGCTGATCGGCGACTTCACCGTGACGCGGCTGGGCGAGGACCGCTTCGTGCTGCTGGGCTCCGGGCCGGTGCAGCGCTGGCACATGCGCTGGTTCGAGCAGAACCTGCCCACGGATGGATCGGTCGAGGTCGAGAACCTCTCGGCCCGCTATTGCGGCCTGCACATCGCGGGACCGAAGGCGCGGCAGCTTCTCCAGGCCGTGACCCTGGACGAGGATGTCGGCGGCAACGCCTTCCCCTTCCTGTCGGCCCGGGAGATGGCGGTGGGCGCCTGCCCGAACGCGATCGTGGCGCGCGTCTCCTTCACCGGCGAGCTCGGCTACGAGATCTACATGCCGGCGGAATACCAGCGCGGCGTCTACGAGGCGCTGACCGCGGCCGGCCAGTCGATGGGCCTGCGCCACGTCGGCTCGCGCGCTTTGCTCTCGCTCCGGGTCGAGAAGGGCTTCCCGAGCTGGGGCGTCGATCTCTCGCCGGACTACACGCCCTATGAGCCGGGCATGGGCCGCTTCGTGCGGCTGGACAAGCCCGACTTCATCGGCAAGGCGGCGGCGGAAGCGGCCCACAAGGCCGGCGCCAGGGAGCGGCTGGCGACCTTCGTGCTAGATTCCGACCGGGGGGCCAACGGCGTCGATTGCTTCGGCGGCGAGGCGATCTACCGCGACGGCAAGCTGGCGGGCTACGTGACCTCGGGCACCTACGGCCATACGGTCAAGGAGAGCCTCGCGCTCGGCTACGTGAAGCCGCAATTCTACGAGGATGCGGCGCGGTTCGAGATCGAGCTGCTCGGCAAGCGGCGGCCGGCGACCCTGTCCGTCAGGCCCAGGGTCGATCCCGAAGGCATCCGGATGCGGGGCTAGCCATGATCGAGAACTCCCGGCCGACGCGACGCCCCCGGCGGGTGCGGGAGAACCGCCCGCTCGGCATGTCCCTCGCCGGGACGCCGCCGCTCAGGAACCACATGAAGCCGATCGAGATCCTGAGCGAGGACCAGCTCATGGCGGTCCACGAGGCCTCGCTGGACCTGCTGGAGAATATCGGCATCGAGTTCATGGGTGCCGCGGCGCGCGACAAGTTCCGCGCGGCCGGGGCAACCGTCGATGACGAGACCGGCCTGGTGAAGATTCCGCGCGAGCTGGTGGAGAGCACGATCAGGCAAGCGCCGGCGACCTTCACCTTGACCTCGCGCAACCCGGCGCGGGCGGTGCATGCCGGCGAGAACTTCATCTCCTTCGGCCTGGTCGCCGGGCCGCCGAACGTGCACGACTGCATCAACGGCAGGCGCTCGGGCAACCTGCAGGACTACATCAAGCTCATCCAGCTCGCGCACAGCTTCGACATCATCCATTTCGTCGGCAACCAGCCGACCGCGCCGATCGAGCTCCCGGCGCATAACCGGCATCTCGACTGCTATCTCGCCAACATCACCTATGCCGACCGGGTCTATCATTGCAGCGCGATCGGCCGCGAGCGGGCGATCGACGGCGTCGCGATGATGGCGATCTCCAAGGGCAAGACGCTGGAGCAGGTGCTGGACGAGCCCTCGGTGATGTCGATCATCTCGGTCAACTCGCCGCGGCGCTTCGACGAGGCGATGAGCGACGGGCTGATGGCGATGTCCGAGCACGGCCAGCCCGTGGTGGTGACGCCGTTCACGCTGATGGGCGCGATGACGCCGGTCAGCCTCGCCGCGGCCCTGGTGCAGCAGAATGCCGAGGCGCTGTCCGGCATCGTGCTGACGCAGCTCACGCGCCCGGGCGTGCCGGTGGTCTATGGCGCCTTCACCTCGAACGTCGATATGCGCAGCGGCGCGCCGGCCTTCGGCACGCCGGAGAATGCGCGCGCCACCCTGGCGGCGGGGCAGCTCGCGCGGCTCTACAAGCTGCCCTACCGCGCCAGCAATTCCAGCGCCAGCAACGTGGTCGATGCCCAGGCCGCCTACGAATCGGAGATGTCGATCTGGTCGGCGGTGATGGGCCACGCCAATTTCGTCTACCATGGCGCCGGCTGGATGGAGGGCGGGCTCACCGCCTCGTTCGAGAAGGTCATCCTGGACGTCGAGATGCTGCAGATGATGGCGATGACCATCGCGCCGGTGCCGGTCAACGCCAAGGAGATCGCGGAGGGGCTGGACGCGATCCGCGGCGTGCCGACCGGCGGGCACTTCTTCGGCGCCGAGCATACCCTCGCCCGCTACGAGACCGCGTTCTACCAGCCGCTGCTCTCCAACTGGCAGAACTACGAGAACTGGGAGATCGCCGGGGCGCAGAATGCGACCCAGCGCGCCACCACGATCTGGCAGCAGGTGTTCGACGGCTACGAGAAGCCGGCGATGGACCCCGCCGTGGTCGAGGCGCTGGACGCCTATGTCGCCCGCCGCAAGGAAGAGCTGAACGCGACGGAAAAGAACCAGTGAGTGCACGACGGCGAGACCCGTCGACGCCTCACCCCTGCCCTCCCCCGCAAGGGGAGAGGGTTGCGCAGGCTTGGCGAGCGAAGCGAGCTTGGCCGGAGTTGGGTGCGGGGTCGCTCGGTCGATCAGCAGCATTGGGAATGTGATGGCACAATTCGAGCTCCTGATCCGCAACGGCACCGTCGCCACCGCCGGCGACGTCGTGCGCTGCGATATCGCCGTGCGCGGCGGCAAGGTGGTGGCGCTCGGCGAAGACCTCGGCAAGGCCGAACAGACCATCGACGCCGGCGGCAGGCTGGTGACGCCGGGCGGCGTCGACAGCCATTGCCACATGGACCAGCAGCCCTGGGAAGGCCAGGCGACCTGCGACGACTTCCGCTCCGGCACGACCTCGGCGGCCTGCGGCGGCACGACCACCGTCATTCCGTTTGCGATGCCCTTGAAGGGCCAGTCCCTGCGGGCCGTGGTCGACGACTATCACCGGCGCGCGGCCGGCAAGGCGGTGATCGATTATGCCTTCCACCTGGTGGTGGCCGATCCCTCGCCGCAGGTGCTGGGCCAGGACCTGCCGGCGCTGGTCCGCGACGGCTGCACCTCGTTCAAGGTCTACCTGACCTATGAAGGCCTGGCCCTGACCGACGAGGGCGTGCTGAACGTGCTCGACTTCGCCAAGCGCGAGGGCGCGCTGGTGATGGTGCATGCCGAGAACGACGCGGTGGTGCGCTGGCTGACCGGCAGGCTGCTGGCCGAGGGCAAGACCGGCATCGAGCACCATCTCGCCGCCCATCCGCATGTCGGCGACCGCGAGGCGACCCACCGGGCGATCAGCTTCTCCGAGCTGATGGACGTGCCGATCCTGATCACCCATGTGTCGCATCGCGAGGGGATGGAGCAGATCCGCTGGGCCCAGACCCGCGGCCTCAAGATCTACGGCGAGACCTGCCCGCAATATCTCTTCCTCTCGTCCGAGGACATCGCCGGGCACGATCACGACCACCCGCTGGGCGGCGCCAAATACGTCTGCACGCCGCCGCCGCGGGACAAGGCGAACCAGCAATACATCTGGCAGGGTTTGCAGAACGGCACGTTCCAGGTGCTGTCCTCGGACCATTCCCCCTATCGCTTCGCCGAGAAGACCAAGCTCGGCGCCAAGACCACCTTCGCCAACGTGCCGAACGGCATTCCCGGGATCGAGCTCCGCGCCCCGCTCCTGCTCTCCGAGGGCGTCGGCAAGGGAAGGATCACCCTCAACCAGTTCGTGGCGCTGAACTCGGCCAACGCGGCGAAGATCTACGGCCTCTACCCGAAGAAGGGCACGATCGCGGTCGGCAGCGACGCCGACATCGTGGTCTGGGACACCGAGCGGGAATGGACCGTGAGCCACAGCCTGCTGCACGACCAGTGCGACTACACGCCCTATGAGGGGATGCGGATCAAGGGCTGGCCGGCGCTGACGCTGTCGCGCGGCGAGATCGTCTGGAACGGCAAGGAGCCGACGGCAGCGCCCGGCCGCGGGCAGTTCCTGCCCTGCGACCTGCCGGGAGCACAGAGACCATGAAACGGCTGGAAGGCCGCGTCATCCTGGTGACCGGCGCCGCGCATGGCATCGGCCGCGCGACGACGCTGCGCCTGGTCGAGGAAGGCGCCAAGGTGATCTGCGCCGATCTCAACGCGGAAGGCGCCCAGGCGACCGCAGCGCAGGCGACCGCGGCCCAGGCGCCCACGGCCCAGGCGGGCGCGGCGGCGATCGGCCTGCGCTGCGACGTGACCGATCCCGCCTCGGCCGAGGCGGCGGTCGAGGCCGGGCTCCGCGCCTTCGGCGGCCTCTGGGGGCTGATCAACAACGCGGCGGCGCCGTCCCATGACGGCACCGTCGTGACCCTGGCGCTCGAGGACTGGAACCGGGAGATCGCGGTCAGCCTGACCGGCGCGTTTCTCATGAGCAAATACGCGGTGCCGCATATGCTGGCGAAGGGCGGCAGCATCGTGCATGTCGCCTCGCAGTTCGGCCAGGTCGGCGTCGCGGGCAGCTCGGCCTATTGCGCCGCCAAGGCCGGGCTGGTCAATCTCGCCAAGGTGATGGCGCTGGACCATGCCGCCGACAACATCCGGGTCAACGCATTGTCGCCGGGCGCGGTCTGGACCGAACGCCTGATGTCGCGCAATGCGAGCCTCGAGGAGGCGAACCAGAAGCTGGCGCCGCGCTTCCCGATCGGCCGCATCGGGCGGCCGGAGGAGATCGCCGCGGCGGCCGCCTTCCTGATGAGCGACGACAGCAGCTTCATGACCGGCTCGGACCTGCTGGTCGATGGCGGCTACGCCGCGCGATAGGCCGGAGCCGGTCTAGACTAACGAGCCGCCGTGCCCTGGCTGCGGCCGAGCTCCGCGGCCGGGATGTGGCAGCGGATCTCGTGCCCCGCTTCCGCCGGGATGAGCGGCGGCTCCTGGGTCCTGCAGATATCGCCGAGGCAGCGCGGGCAGCGCGTGTGGAAGACGCAGCCGGGGGGCGGATTCATGGCACTCGGAATCTCGCCTTCCAGCCGCACGCGCTCCTTGGTCTGGCCGTCGATCGCCGGCACCGCGGAAAGCAGCGCCTCGGTATAGGGATGATGCGGGCCGGCGAAGACCCGCTCCGCCGGGCCGATCTCCATCAGGCGGCCGAGATAGAGCACGGCGATGCGGTCGGAGAGATAGCGCACCGTGCCGAGATCGTGGGAGATGAAGATGTAGGAGACCTTGCGCTCGGCCTGCAGGTCGGCGAGCAGGTTCAATATCGCCGCCTGGACCGAGACGTCGAGCGCCGAGGTCGGCTCGTCGCAGACCACGATCCGGGGATCGCCGGCGAAGGCGCGGGCGATGGCGACGCGCTGCTTCAGCCCGCCCGAGAGCTGCCGCGGCCGGGCCGGCAGGTAGCGGTCGGCGAGGCGCACGGCACGGGTCAGCGCCAGCAGCTTCTCCATCCGCGCGCTGCGCGGCACGCCGGCCAGCTTGGCGAGGGCGCGGCCGACCAGGCTCTTGACCGAGCGCGAGCGGTTGAGCGCGGAATCCGGATTCTGGAAGACGATCTGCAGCGCCTTGATCTCGGCCGTGCTGCGCGCGTCGACCGTGCCGGGCAGCGCCTTGCCGTCGAGGGCGATGCTGTCCGGACCGTCGGGCGCGGCGAGGCCGAGCAGCAGGCGGGCGAAGGTGGTCTTGCCGCTGCCGGATTCGCCGACCAGGCCCAGGGTCTCGCCGGGCCAGAGCTCCAGCGAGACGCCGGCCAGGGCGCGGACCTGGCGCTCGCCGCTGCCATAGGTCTTGGCGAGGTCCTGCGTCCTGAGCACCGGCGTGCCGGCCCGATCGATCGCGATCGCGGCCGGGAGGTCGCTCGGCGTGACGCGCGGCAGGCCCGGCGCCTGTTCGTGATAGTGGCAGCGGCTGCGCCGTCCGCCGAGATCGAAGAGGTCGGGCTCGACCGCGCGGCAGCGGTCGTCGGCCAGGCCGCAGCGCGGGGCGAAGACGCAGCCCTTGAGCGCGGCGCCGGGCGCCGGGAGGAAGCCGGGGATGGTGTCGAGCCGGCCGTGGTCCTTGCGGCGGCCGCGCCGCGGCAGGCAGCGCAGCAGGCCGACCGTGTAGGGATGGCGCGGCGCGTGGAACACCTCGGCCGTGCCTCCCTCCTCCACCAGCGTGCCGGCATAGAGCACGCCGACCCGGTCGCACATCCGCGCGATGACCGCGAGGTTGTGGCTGATGAAGAGGATCGAGGTCGAGATCTCGCCGCGCAGCCTGGCGATCAGGTCCAGCACCTCGGCCTCGACGGTGGCGTCGAGGCCGGTGGTCGGCTCGTCCAGGATCAGCAGCCTGGGGTCGATCGACAGCGCCATGGCGATGGCGACGCGCTGCTGCATGCCGCCGGAGAGCTGGTGCGGGTAGCGCTCCAGCACGCGCTTCGGGTCGGCGATCTGCACCCGCTGCAGCATGTCGGCGGCGCGGTCGAGCGCCGCGCGTCTCCCCGCGCCCTTGAGCTCGAAGATCTCCGTCATCTGGCGCCCGACCAGCAGCGAGGGATTGAGGGCCCGGCCGGGATCCTGGTAGACCATCGAGACCGTGTTGGCGCGCAGCGACCGCAGCTCGGCGTCGCCGAGCGACATCATGTCCTTGCCGTCCACCAGGATGCGGCCGTTGCGGATGCGGCCGTTGCGCGGCAGGTAGCGCACCGCGGACAGCGCCACCGTCGACTTGCCGCAGCCGGACTCGCCGACCAGGCCGAAGGACTCGCCGCGGCCGATCCGGAAGCTGACCGAGCGCAGCACCTGGCGGTCGCGCCCGCGGACCAGGTAGGCCAGGTCGAGATTCTCGACGACAAGCGCGTCCGACGCGGCCGGCATGCCGGGTGCCGCGGCCGGACGCGGCCGGATCTCGGTCGGGGCTTCGACGGTCACGTCTCGAACACCCCGTGGATGGCGTCGGCGACCAGGTTCACGGCGACCACCAGCGAGGCGATGGCCAGCGCGTCATACAGCACGGTCCACCAGGCGCCGCCGTTGATCATGCCGTAGCTCTCCGAGATCGCGAGGCCCCAGTCGGCCGAGGGCGGCTGGATGCCGAAGCCGAGGAAGGACAAGGTCGCCACCGTGAAGATCGCATAGCCGAGGCGCACGGTGGCCTCGACCAGGATCGGCGGCATCACGTTGGGCAGGATCTCGACGAACATGATGTAGAGCGCGTTCTCGCCGCGCAGCTTCGCCGCCGCGACATAGTCGAGCTCGCGCTCCAGCATGACGGCGGTGCGCACGGTGCGCGCGATGATCGGCGAGAAGACCAGGCCGATGACGATCACGACGGTCACGCTGGAGGTTCCGACCGCGACCAAGGCGAGCAGGGCCACGATGATCAGGGGCAGGGCCAGGACGGCATCGACCAGCCGGCTGACCGTGTCGTCCACCAGCCCGCGGAAGTAGCCGACGGTGAGGCCGATGGCCGTGCCGAGGATGGTGCCGAGCAGGGTCGCCAGCGGCGCGATCGTCAGGATGTCCCGCGAGCCGATGATGACCCGGGAGAAGACGTCGCGGCCGAGCGCGTCGGTGCCGAACCAATGATCGGCGCTGGGCGCGGCGAGCGTCGCCATCATGTCGTCGGCGTAGGGATCGACCGGGACGAAATTCTGGCCGAACAGGGCGCAGGCGACCCAGAACAGGATGACGAAGGCGCCGGTCAGGAAGGTCGGCGAGCGCAGCAGCAGCCGGAACCGCTCGCGCCGCGCCGCGGCGGGGCCGGATGCATCGAGGGCGCCGGCGGCCTCGGCCGTGGCTTCCACGCTCATTCGCTTGCCCCGAAATGGATGCGCGGGTTGAGCGCGGCATAGAGCATGTCGGCCAGCAGCGTGGCGACGGTGTAGATCAGGCCGATGGTCAGGATCCCGGATTCCAGCATCGGGAAATCCTTGCCCTTGGCGGCGTTGTAGATGAGCCCGCCGATGCCCTGGTAGTGGAACAGCACCTCGACCACCACCAGGCCGCCGATCAGGTAGCCGGTCTGGGTCGCGACCACGGTGATGGTCGGCAGCAGCGCGTTCCGCAGCACGTGGCGCCAGAGCACGGTCCGCCAGGGCAGGCCCTTCAGGACGGCGGTGCGGGTGTAGTCGGAATCCAGCGCCTCGATCATGCCGGCCCGCGCCATCCGCGCGATGTAGCCGAACAGCACCAGGAAGAGCGGGATCGAGGGCAGGATCAGATAGTAGACCTGGGTCAGCGGCCCGGCGCCGTCGGGCCAGCTCGCCGAGATCGGCAGCCAGCGCAGCCAGACGCCGAAGACCAGGATCAGCACGATGCCGGTCACGAATTCCGGGAGGATGGTCGCCGAAAGGCCGGCCACCGTGATGATGCGGTCGACCGGCCGCCCGACGTTGAGCGCGGCCCAGACGCCGCCGAGGATGCTCAGCGGCACGACCAGCACGAAGGCCACGGCGGCGAGCTTCAGCGAATTGACCAGGGCCTGGCCGAGGAAGGGCCAGACCGGCGCGTCGAAATTGTAGGAGCGGCCCATATCGCCGAGGGCGAAATGACTGGCCCAGTCCCAGTACTGGACGAGCAGCGGCCGGTCGGTGCCGAGCTTGTGGTTGAGGTTGGCGACCGCCTGGGCGTCGGCGAGCGGCCCCAGCATGGCGCGGCCGACATCGCCCGGCAGGAGCTGGGCGCCGGCGAAGACCAGGACGCTGAGAAGCCAGAGCGTCACCAACGACAGCAGGAGGCGTTTCAGCAGGACGCGGGTGAAGGTCATCGGGCCGAAGTCATTCTGGCGACAGCGCTCTCCCTTTCGTTCACCCTGGCCTCCGAGACCCGGCTTGTCAACGGCCGCGCACGGTTCCGCTTTCGGGCGGGCCGCGCCAGGAATGCAATCTCCCGCCGGCGGCTCCAAACAGGTCCCATTTGCGACACTGGGCCCGGCCCGCCTGCGCTATCGTCGCGGCCAACAACCAGAGCTCGCAATCCGAAGCGGGCGACATACAGGGAGCGTCCGATGCACAAGACCTTGCTTGCGCTAACGGTGGCGGCTGCCTACGCGATACCCGCCACGGTCGCGCCCGCCCGGGCCGACGACGTGAAGGTGATCAACCCCGACGCCTGGTTCGCCGAAGGACCGATCTGGTATCACGACAAGCTCTACTACGTGGAATACGGCCGCGAGACCGTGATGACCTGGGACGGCAAGGAGAACAAGGTGTTCTGGAAGGACGACAAGTGCGGCCCTTCCGCCGTGCTGCCGGACTCGCAGGGCGACTTCGTCGTCACCTGCTACGATTCGAACTCGATCGGCCGGATCTCCGCCGACGGCAAGACGCTGGAGCCCTATACCAAGGACACCGACGGCCGCGGCTTCGTCGGCCCCAACGATTTCGCACCGGACAAGAAGGGCGGCATCTACTTCACCGGCTCCGGCAAGGGCGGGCCGCTGATCGACGCCTCGGCCTACTACATCACCAAGGACGGAAAGGTGAAGCTGGTCGCCGACGACCTGCACAACGCCAACGGCCTGGCGGTCTCGAACGACGGCAAGATCCTCTACCTGGTGGAGACCGAGGACAACCGGATCATCGCCTTCGACATCGACGGCGCCGATGGCAGCCTGTCGAACCGGCGCGTGTTCCTGAACCTGAACGACCTGTTCCCGGACCAGCCGCATATCTGGCCGGACGGGATCAAGTTCGACGCCAAGGGCGAGATGTATATCGGCCAGAGCCCGCGCTCGCTGGACGCGCCGGGCAAGATCATCGTGGTCGACAAGGACGCAAAGCTGCTGCGGACGATCTCGGTGCCCTCGCCCTCGATGCCGAACTTCGCCTTCGGCCCGGGCGAGAAGAGCCTCTACGTGATGGCGCTGGACCAGATCGACGCCGCGCCCTGGCACGGCAAGGTCTACGAGGTGCCGAACCCGGAGTGACGGCGCACCCATGGAGCCAGGGGCCCAGGAGCCATGCCGCTCCTAGGCTTCCAGGCCGCCAAGGGACATGATGCCCGAAGCCGCCTGCGCTGGATCGTCATGGTCCGCGACCCGGTTTGGGCAGGGCCTCGTGCGATAAGCCGGAGCCAAGCCCTCAACCGGACAGCCGTGGGCCGGGCCCCGGGCCCGACGATAGACGTCAGTGCACCAGGCTCTTCGCGCCGTCGGCGAGGCAGATCTCGATCACCTGCAATCCGTCCTTGTTGAGGCGCGACGGATAGAGGTCCTTCAGGCGCTCCTCGTGCACCGGGATGACGCGCTTCACGTCGTTGCCGACCATGCCGAGCATGCGGTCGGTCGCGGCCAGCAGGTTCATCTGGCTGCCGACCGCGAGGCCGACCGGGATGTACATGCCCTCGTTGCCGTCGCGGCCGCGCAGGTTCTCCATGCAATAGACCAGGTCGCCGGCGAAGACGTAGCTGTTCGCCGTGCTGTCCGGCTTGCCGTCATTGCGCACCCGCACATACATGCAGCCCCAGGTATGGCTGTCGAGCGCCGCGTGGACGTCGATCCCGGGGAGGATGTTCTCCTGGTCGCCGTCGACCACGACCAGGCGCCCCTCCTTCGCCGCATTGACCATGCGCATGATGTCGGCGGGGTCGATGGCGCCGGTCAGGAAGCTGTACTTGCGGCCGAGCGACATCGCCCAGATCCACTTCGAGAGCTCCTGCTCCTGGATGTAGAACCTGGCGTTGGGAAACTCGCTGGTGCCGCCGATATGGTCGAAATGCGCGTGGGTGACGAAGATGTCGGTCACCTGCTCCGGCGTCACGTCGCATTGCGCCAGGATCTCGCGCGGCGAATGCCAGTTCTCGACGCCGTACATCGAGGCGAACTTGGCGCCGAGATCCTTGTTGTTGAAGCCGACATCGACCATGGCGACCCGGCCCTTGCCCTTGATGACCACATAGCCGTAGGGCAGCTTGCGATAGCCTTCGTTATGCGCGCCGTAGATGATGCCGCTCATGTGGTACTTCGGCACGTAGGCATATTCGAGCACCCAGATCGAATAGTCGCTCATGGCAGTCCTCCCGTTTCTTGATCAGTGTATTTTTCCCGGCTGCTGCGGGGCGCAGCAGGCCTGGTCAAAGCTCAACAGCTCGAAGCCGGGCAGCGCCTTGGCGGCCCAGGCGAGATTGTCGTAGGCGGATTTCAGCGGCTCCAGCACGGGATCGACCCGGCCGCGATCGACGGCGCGGAAGTCCAGGTCCTCCTGCGCGCGCTTCAGCGCAAGGCCCATGGCGCCGATCGCCGCCACCAGGTGGCGATGGTGATGCGTGGCGCGGACGCTCGGCCGCGCGCTGCCGATGCCGTCGGCGACCCGCTCCAGCGTCGCCCGCGCCGTCGCCAGCAGCGGGTGGTCCTGGGTCACGGTCTTGGCCCCGGCGGCGGCCAGGACCAGCATGCCGGCCACCTGCCCCACCGCCTGGCGCAGGTCCTCGAAATGCGGCCGGGTCTCCAGGACGTAGCGGATGGTGCGATCGTCCAGCGTCTCGGCGAGCCCGCCGGCGAAGCGGTCATGGTCCTCGCAGCCGCATTGCGCCTCGGCCTCCGCCGCGTGCAGGATCAACCGGTCGGGCTGCAGACTGTGATCGATCGCCATGGCCTCGCTCCCGCGGGTGGTTCACCCGAGATACTTGTTGATGATGCCGAGACCTTCTTGCCGGACCGTCTCGGGCCTCATTTCGTCCACGATCTCGCCGTGGGTCATGACGTAAAGGCGGTCGCAGAGTCGGATCGCGACATCGACCCGCTGCTCCACCAGCAGCAGCGAGGCGCCGCGCCGCCGGAGCTCGAGCAGCGCCTTCACCACGTTGTCCACGGCGACCGGCGAAAGCGCGTCCGAGGGCTCGTCCAGCAGCAGGATCTCCGGATCGCTCATCAGCATGCGGCCGATCGCCACCATCTGCTGCTCGCCGCCGCTCAGGAAGGAGGAGCGGCGCGTACGATAATTCCGCAACACGGGGAACAATGCGTAGACGGACTCGAGCAGCTCCTGCACCCGCTTCTTCTCGCGGCGCAGGTGGAAGGCGCCGAGCATCAGGTTGTCCTCGACCGACTGATCGAGGAACAGGCGCCGGCCCTCCGGCGCGATCGCGGCGAGGCCGCGGGCAATGCGGTGCGCCGGCAGCGACGAGACGTCGGCATCGCCGACCCGGATCGTGCCGCGGCGGTGCTTGACCAGGCCCATGATGGCGCGCAGCACGGTGGTCTTGCCGGCGCCGTTCGGGCCGAGCAGCGCCACGGCCTCGCCCTGCCCCACCTCGAAGCCGATGTCGCGCACCACGTCGAACCGGCCGTAGCCGGCGAACATGGAAGAGACCTGCAATGCCGCCGCCGTGGTCATTCGCCGAGATAGATCTGCCGGACCGTGGGATTGGCGCGCACCTCGTCCGCGGTGCTGGTCAGGATCACCTCGCCGGCGTTGAGGACCGTGACCTGGTCGCAGAGCGGGAAGAGGAAGCGCGTCTGGTGCTCGATGATGATCATGGTGACGCCCTGGGCCTTCAATTGGCCGAGCAGGCGCGCCAGGTGGTCGACCTCCGACATCGAGAGGCCGGTCGCCGGCTCGTCGAGGACGATGATGTCCGGCCCGGCGACGCGCACCGAGGCGAGCTGGGTGAGCTGCTCGACGCCGTGCGGCACGTCGCCGACCCTTGCATCGATCCAGTTCCCGGCGCCCACCGCGCGCAGCGCCTGCTCGGACTTGGCCAGCATGGAATCGCCGTCGCGATGGCCCGAGGGCAGCAGCGGCCAGACGGCGCTGCGCCGCACGATCCCGGGCACGCTGTTGTAGAGCCCGACCATGACGTTGCGGCTGGTCGGCAGCTCGCGCACCAGCTGCGCCGCCTGGAAGGTGCGGCGCAGGCCGAGCCTCGCGCGGTCGCTGGGGGCCTGGCCGTCGACCCGCTGGCCCTTGATCAGGATGCTGCCGGCCTGCGGGCGCAGGCGCCCGGCGATGATGTTCGCCAGCGTGCTCTTGCCCGAGCCGTTGGGGCCGATCAGGCCGTGGATATGCCCGCGGCGCACCGTGAGGTCGACGTTGCGCAGCACCTTCGGCCCGACGCCGTAGCCGAACTCGATGCCGCGGCATTCGACGATCGGCGCGTCGTCCCCTCCGGCCGGGCGCGCCGCCACCGGCGCCGCGGCGGGCGCCTCCTCCCGCTCGCGCTCGGCCGAGAGCGGCTTCAGCAGCGCGGCGAGCCGGCGCTTGGCGAGGCCGACCACGCCCTCGGGGAACAGGGTGATCGCGGCGATCGAGAGCGCGCCGTAGAGGATCTCCTGGATCCAGGGGTCGATGTTGACGACGGCCGGGAACATGGTGACGAAGATCGCGCCGATGATCGGGCCGAGCGTGGTGTTGATGCCGCCGACCAGCACCATCACCAGGATGTTGAGCGAGACCGACCAGTCGAACTGGCCCGGCGACACCACGCCGAGGAAGGAGAACAGCCAGCCGGCGAGGCCCGCCATCGCCGCCGAGACGCCGAACAGGCCGACCTTGATCAGCTTGGTGCGGACGCCCGCCGCCTCGGCGAAGGGCTCGGCGTCGCGGATCGACAGCAGCACCGGGTAGAGCGGCGACTTGCGGATGTTCCAGGCGAGCGCGATCGCCACCAGCAGCGCCAGCATCACGCACCAGGCGACCGGCGCGCCCAGCGCCTGCAGGCCCGCCGGGAAATCCGGGAAGGTGGGCCCGAGCAGGCCCTGCAGCCCGCCGGTGATGGAGAGGTCCGTCGCCAGCACGGTGAGCACCAGCGTGAACACGAAGGTGGTGATCGCGAAGTAGAGGCCGCTGACCCGGAGCGACATCGCGCCGATCATCGCGCCGGTCAGCCCGGCGACGGCCAGCACGGCGGGCAGCAGCCAGAAGACGCCCACATCGTATTGCGTCGCCAGGATCGTGGTGAAATAGGCGCCGATGGCGAAGAACCCGCCCTGCCCCAGCGAATAGAGGCCGAGCATCCCGGCCACCAGGTCGAGGCTGATCGCCAGCACCGCGAAGACCGCGGCCACCAGGGCGAGGCTCTGCATGTGCAGGTTCGCCTGCCCGATCGCGTAGGTGAGGACCAGGTAGGCGACGACGAAGACGATGCTCCGCACGCGCCAGATCGGGCCGAGGCCGGCGGGCATCGCGCCGGCCGAGAGCGAGATCTGTCCGCGGCTGCCGTCCATGGGCGGCTTCATCCCTGGGCCAGCGCCGGCCGCCGCCGGAGCCTGAGCAGCGCGCTGCCCGAGCTGAACAGGCCGCGCGGCGAGACGACCAGGATGACGACCAGCACCAGGAACGGAAACCAGTCCGAGGCCTGGGAGTTGATCATCGCGTTGGCGCCCTCGGCCAGCACGCCGAGCAGCAGGCCGCCGAACATCGCGGCCGCCGGCTTCTCGGTGCCCCCGCCGATCATCATGGCGATGAAGCCGTAGGTGCCGAAGGTGCCGCCGAGATAGGGGTTGGCGAAGGTGCTGGGGCCGATCAGCACGCCGGCGATCCCGGCGAACAGGCCCGAGATCGCGAAGGCGATGACCGCCACCGCCGTGGTGTTGGCGCCGATCGCCGAGGCCATCTCCGGATCGGCGGCGATCGCCATGCCGAGCTTGCCGAACAGGGTGCGCTTGCGGATCAGCTCGAAGCCGGCGGTCAGCACCAGCGCCGTCGCGATCGCCAGCAGCTGCTGCGCGGTCAGCACCGCATCGCCCATGTGGACGCTGATGCCGTTGAGGATCGGCGGAAAGGCCTGGGAGGTCGGCCCCCAGATGTAGGCGGCGGCGTTCTCCACCGCGACCGCGAAGCCCAGCGTGCTGACCAGCCAGCCGAAGCTGAAGCGGTCGAAGGCCAGGATCGGCTTCACCGCCACCAGATAGGAGAGCACCGCGACGATGCAGGAGACGGCGAGCCCGGCGATCACGGCGAGCCAGGCCGAGACCCCGGCGGCGGCCAGGGCCGAGACGATCATGACCGCGATCATCAGCATCTGGCCCTGGGCGAAGTTGATCACCCGCGTCACGTAGAACGAGATGGCGAGGGCCATTCCCACCAGGCCGTAGATCGACCCGATCGCCAGTCCGCTGAGCACGAATTGCAGCAACTAGAGCTCTCCCTCCTTGCAGCGAAGCGAGGGCAGCCGCTGCCGCCCTCGCCCCGTCTTGTCGCCGGAACCGGCGGGCCTCCCCAATGGCCCGCCGATGCTGGCCGAGAGATCAGTCCTTCAGCTCGACCCAGCCCTTGGAGGCCGCGTCATACTTCACCAGCGTGATCTGCGCCGCGGTGATGGTGATGTGGTCCTTCTCGGTGAAGCCGAGGTCGCCGGTGATGCCCTTGAAGCCGGAGGTCTTGTTGAACTCCGCCTGCAGCGCGGCCGGCTCGGTCGACTTGGCGTTCTCGATCACCTGCTTCAGCATCATGATGCTGTCATAGCTGGTCTCGGCGAACGGCGTCGATTCGAGGTTGAACTTGCTCTTGTACTCCTCGCGGAAGGCGACGAGCTCGGGGCTCGGATGCAGTCCCGAGGTCAGCGCCGCGGTGATCATGCCGTCGGCGAGGTCGCCGGCCAGCTTCGAGAAGGTGTCGTCGGCATTGGTCTCGTCATTGCCGAAGACCGTCGCCTCGTAGCCCAGCGAGTGCAGGTCCTGGACGAAGGCCGCCTGGTCCTGCGGGGTCAGCCAGACATCGACGCACTTGATCCCCTTGTCCTTGATCGCGGTCGCCTGCGGCATCAGCGCCGCGGTGGCGCCGGTCGACCAGTTCTCGGTGATCTTCTCCTCGTAGGCGACCTGCTTGCCGGCCTTCTTGTAGGCGATGTTGATGCCGTACATGCCGCCTTCGCCGTAGGTCGACGGGTCGTGCAGCACCGCGAAGCTGTCGGGGCAGTGCTTCAGCGCGTATTCGCCGATCTTCTCGCCCCAGGCGAAGGTGTTGAGGCCGAAGTCGAACACCCAGGGATTGGCCGGCCCGTCCGGGCCTTCCTTGTAGACGGTGAGGCCGCCGTCATCGACCACGCCGATGGTCGGGATCTTGTAGCGGATGGCGAGCTCGGCGGTGGTCGGGCCGGTGTCGGGCGAGCCCGCGATCACCACCGCGCCGTCGCTCACCAGCTTGGCGAAGAGCTGGCCGGAGAGCGTCGCCGAGGCGTTGTCGTTATGCGCGTCGAGCTTGAGCTGGCGGCCCATCACGCCGCCGGCCGCGTTGATCTTGTCGACCGCGAGCTGCGCGCCGTTGACCACGGCGACGCCGGTCGATCCATAGGCGCCGGTCGTGCCGGCGATCAGGCCGATCAGGATCGGCTTCTCGTCGGCCTGAGCCTGGCCGACGGCGGCCAGCGCCGCGAGCGCTGAAAAGACGGTTCCAAGAAGTGCGGTCTTCATCGATCTCTCCCTCCCGATTGCGCGGCGGTGACCCGCTCGCGAGCGCTGCTGAGCAGCATTCTTGTTTCCTCCTTGTCCCATGCGGCATCCGAACGTGGCAAGGAAAAAGTTACCGGTATCTTATCCACTCCGCTTCTATCAGTTATGTTCGGATCGAAACTTGGCCGGCCATAACGCTGCGTTATCGCTGCATAAAACCGAGCGTGCGCCGCAGCGTGGCGCGATCCGGTTTCAGGCGCGCACACCCTTCTGGTGATACGCGTATCACCGCCGGCCGATTCGTCAGCCGCGGACCTCGGCGCCCGCCCACTGCTCCGCGCATTTCACCATGTTGGTGAAATCGGAATCCGGGCCGTAGAGCGCGCTGGTGATCGCCAGCACCTGGCGCACCGCGCTGCCGACGATCATCGGCACGCCGAGCGCTTCCGCCTCGTCGAGGCACAGGCGCACGTCCTTGTGCGAGAGGCCGGTCGCGAAGCCGAAGTCGAAGGTGCGCGGCAGGATGGCGCGCGGGAACTTGTCCTGGGTGGCGCTGCTGCGGCCGCTGCTGACGTTCAGGACGTCGATCATGGTCTTGGCGTCGAGCCCGGCCTTGGCGCCCATCACCATGCCCTCGCAGGTGATGGCGAGCGAGCAGGCCGCCAGCAGGTTGTTCACCAGCTTCATGGTCTGTGCGCTGCCCGGCTTCTCGCCGATGAAGAACAGCTTGCCGAAATTCTTCAGCGTCGCCTCGATCGCGTCATAGGCGGATCTCGGGCCCGAGACCATGACCGCCAGCGTTCCTTCGCGCGCGCCCTTCAACCCGCCGCTGACCGGCGCGTCGAGCGCGACGATCTTCTTTGCGGCCAGGCCCTTCGCGACGCTTTGCGCGGCGCGCGGGCCGCTGGTCGACATGTCGACGAAAGTCTTGATCTTCGTGCCGTTGATCACGCCGCCGCCGCCGAGGGCCGATTGCTCGACGATGGCCGGCGTCGGCAGGCTGGCGAACACGACCTCCGCATCGGAGGCGACCGCCGCGGCGGACTCGGCGCGCTTGCAGCCGCGCGCGACCAGGGGCGCGAGCGCCGCCTCGCTGGTGTCGAAGATGCTGAGCGTGTGCCCCGCATCGAGCAGGCGCCCGGCCATGAGCCCGCCCATGCGGCCGACGCCGACGAAACCGAAATGCTGACCTGTCACAACCGTCTCGAAATGCTGGTGAATGTGCGGCAACTATCGGCCAAGCCCGTCGCCATCCGCCATACGCGTTCTTGGCATAACAGAATATAGCTTTTCGGCATGCGGCCCAGCGGGTTGGGCGGCGGGTCGGGCGGGGGAGAGGCGGCCGGGCGAGAGGTGGGGCGGGGCGTCAGCCCACGGGTTGGGCCACGGGTTGGGCCACGGGTTCGGCCACAGGTTCGGCTTGCCGCTCTCCGGCGAAGAGATCGGAGACCTGGGCGCGGATCAGCTTGGCGACGACCCGGGTCGCGACGCTGGTCGGACGCTGGGTCGAGGTCGCCAGCATCAACTGCCGGGTCATTTTCGGCGCATCGATCGGCCAGGACCGGATCCGCCCGGCCTTGACCAGCGGACGGACTGCTGCGTCGCACAAGATCGTATAGCCGGCGCCTTCCTCGACCAGGCTGAGGGTCGAGGCCATGGCGTCGAGCTCGAGCTGCACGTTGGCGACGATGCCGAGCTTCTCCAGCGTGCGGTCGATCAGCAGCCGCAGCCCATGCGGCCGCGCCGGCAGGATCAGGGGAATGTCCTCGAACCGCGCAGTCGGAACCGAACCGTCGCCGACGCCGGCCGGATCGTCGGCCGGGCCGAGCAGCACCAGGCGTTCCTCCAGCAGCGGCTCGGTCAGCAGCGAGGGCAGGCGCGGCGCGTTGTAGACCACGCCGATGTCGATGCGGCCGGTGGACAGCCATTCGGTGACATGGCCGCTGAAGCCTTCGACGACGTGGAGCGCGATCATCGGGAACTCGCCGCGGCAGCGCAGCACCAGGGGCACGGTCAGCACCCAGCCGATCGAGGGCGGCATGGCGATGGTGATGCGGCCGCGGGGCGCGGCCTTCATCGCCATGATCTCGAAGCTGGCCTTGCCCGCGGTCTGGATGATCTCGCGCGCATAGGCCTCGAGCAGCTTGCCGGCTTCCGACAGGACGATGCCGCGGCCGTTGCGATAGAACAGCTCGGCGCCGAGGTCGTGCTCGAGCGAGCGGATCTGCCGGCTGAGGATCGGCTGCGCGACGCTGAGCTGCACGGCGGCTTTCGAGAAGCTGCCGAGCTCGGCGACGCAGAGGAAATACTTGAGCTGCTTCAGCTCCACCCTGACACTTCCCGTCCCAGTTCCGGCCGCGCCTGGTCTTGTCGGCTTCTCTGCGCGGCGTTCCCGTCGCCCGATGGGCGACATGCGCGATTTTGCGGGCAGAGCGGCAAGGCCGTCAACGCCGTTCTGCCATGTTGCGGCGCGGGCCGCGCGCGGCCCATGGTGCCCATGGTCATGCCACATTCGATATATCTGCTATGAGATCGCCGGGATTGCCTCGCCGCCGAAAACCCGCCCTAGATTGCCGCGACTAAAATCCCGCGATTTGAATCCTGGGCGTCGCCATGCCGGGGCTTGGTCCATCCACCACGATTCCCAGCCTGGACGGCCCCTACCGGCCGAACCGGCTGCTGGACCTGGGAAGGCGGCTCGCCGAATGCCCGGCACCCGACAATCTGGTCTGGCAGGACGACCACCTGCTGTTCAGCAGCGGCAAGGCCGTCCTGTTGCTCGACGGGCTCCAGGATCACGGCCGGGAGGCGGAAGAGATCCTGCGCTTCGAGAGCGCGGTGACCGCGATGGCGGCCGCGAAGGACGGCAGCCTGGCCGTCGGACTCGCCGGCGAGGGCATCGCGATCGTCGGCGGCGAGCATGACGGCCGGACGGTCGCGGCCGTTCCCGGCGCGAAGAACCAGGCGCCGACGGCGCTCTGCTTTGCCGATTCGCACACCTTGTTCGCCGGGATGGCGGCGGAGGGGGCGGGCTCGCTGTGGCGCATCGACCTGCGCGGCGCCGAGCCGCTCTGCCTGGCCGACGGCCTGGCCGCGCCGAGCGGCCTGCTGCTGCGCGATCTCGACACGCTGATCGTCTCGGAAGGCGGAAGATCGCGGCTGCTCGAATGCGCCACGGTGCGCGCCCGCGCGCCCCGCGTGCTGCTCGACGGCCTGCCCGGCTTTCCGGCCCGTCTCGCCCGCGGCTCCGGCAACCATGTATGGCTCGCCATTCCCGCGCTCGGCCGGCGCGCGGATGCCGGCAGGTCCGGCGGCCTGGTGGCGCGCCTCGGTGCGGGCTTCGTGGTCGAGGCGACGCTGCACGGCAGCCGCGAGGGACATAGCCGCGGCGCCGCGAGCTGCCTGGAGACGCGCGGCGAGCTGATCGTCGCCTGTCGCGATGACGGCGTGGTCATCGCGGTCGATCTTGTTCATCAATCGGAGAGCTGAGTCATGGCGGAAGCGCGGAAGAGGGTGGCGGAAGCGCGGAAGAGGGTGGCGGTAACGGGTGCGGGAAGCGGGATCGGCGCCGCCACGGCCAGGCTCCTGATCGAGCGCGGCTGGCAGGTCGCCTGCCTGGATCGCGATCCGGCGGCGGCGCGGAAGGTCGCCGGCGGCGCGCCCGTCATCGCCGTCGATGTCGCCGACGAGGCGGCCGTCGTGCGGGCCTTTGCCGAGGTGCGCAAGCTGTTCGGCGGGCTGGATGCGTTGGCGACCAGCGCCGGCATCTACGACACCACGCCGTTCTTCGAGGTCACCGCCGAGGTCTATCGCCGGATCCACGACGTCAACGTCATCGGCACCTTCCTCTGCCTGCGCGAGGGCGCGAGGATGATGGAGGCCGGCGCGCGGATCTGCACCGTCGCCAGCGTCGCCGGGCTGCGGGGCGGGGGACTCGCCGGGACGGCCGCCTATGCCAGCAGCAAGGGCGCGATCCTGGCCCTGACCAAGAATGCGGCGCGCGTGCTGGGACCCAAGGGGATCGCGGTCAACACGATCGCACCCGGCATGATCGACACGCCCTTCGCCGCCGGCCCGCTGTCCGATCCGGTCACGCGGCAGCGGATCGAAGGCATGACCTCGTTCAACCGGCTCGGCACGCCCGAGGAGATCGCCGAGGCGATCGTCTGGCTGCTCTCACCGGAAGCATCCTATGTGCACGGCGCCACCCTGGTCGCCGATGGCGGCATGGTGATGTACTGAGGCCTCACCAGCGGTTGACCGGCAGGATGTAGAGCTGCGCGATCTGCATGTGCGGCGGCTGGTTGAGGGCGAACAGCACGCTGCGCGCCACGTCCTCCGCCTCGAGCGCGATCTTGAAGCGCTCGAAATACTCCTGCTCCGCGGCCCGGTCGCCGCGGTGGCGCTTCAGGATGATGTTGGTCTTGGTCAGCCCGGGCAGGATCTCGGTCACGCGGATCCCGGTCTCGGCCAGGTCGGCGCGCAGGATGTCGGTGAAGGCGCGCACGCCCGCCTTGCTGGCGGTATAGGCCGCCATGTCCGGCACCATCCGGATGGCGCTGATCGAGCTGATATTGACGATGTCGCCGCTGTTGCGCTGCACCATGCCGGGCACGATCGCGCGGGTGACGCGCATCAGGCCGTTGAGGTTGGTGTCGATGATGCTCGACCAGTCGTCGGCCGAGCCGAGGTCGAAGCGGGTCCGCCCGCCGATATCGTGGCCGGCATTGTTGACCAGGATCTCGATCGGCCGGAAGGCTTCCGGGACCAGCTCCGGCAGGCGGTCGACCCGGGCGCGGTCGGTGACGTCGAGCTGCAGCGCGGCGGCGCGGTCGCCGAGGCTGCGGGCGAGCTCGGACACGCCGTCGAGATCGAGGTCGGTCAGCACCACCCGGTGCCCTTCGGCGACCAGGCCGGTCGCGATCGCGCGGCCGATGCCGCTGGCGGCGCCGGTGATCAAGGCATTTCCCTTCTTGGCTTCATCCGCCACGGCGAACTTCTCCTGAACTTGGCATCGACATTGGGCCGGGGCGTAGGATTACAGCCTTCGGCGAACCGCGTCCGCGCCAACCGAGTGCCGCACCCATCATAACTGTTATTCCCGGCGCGGACTTTGCCGCGCTGCCGAAATTGACGATTGTGAACGCCGGGTATCGCGGGCGGCAAACGACGAGAATCGACCGCCGCGCGGTCCGGAACGGTCAGCGCCGCGCAAGGCATGCACCGTCCGCGTTTGGGGAGAGCCGGGTGGCCAGGATCAGGCTGACACAGGAAGGCGTCGTGCTCGCGCTGGCCGTCGCCATGTGTGTGGTTTTCTCCCTGGCACTGCCGAATTTCCTGACCTCGGGCAACATCATTGCGCTGGTGCGCAGCGTCTCGATCCTGGGGATCCTCGGCCTCGGCATGGGGCTGGTGGTGATCGCCCGGGGCATCGACCTCGCCTTGATCGCGACCATGGTCGTGTCGGTCTCCTGGGTGCTGTCGCTCACCACGAATTCCGGGGTCGATCTCGGCCCGGCGCTCCTCCTGGGCCTGGTCTTCGTGGTCGCGATCGGCCTCATCAACGGCATCCTGATCGCCTATGCGACGATCCCGGCGATCTTCACCACCCTCGCCATGGGCCTGGTCGTCTACGGCGTCGGCCGCGGCTGGCTGTTCCAGGTCGACGTGCAGAACACGCCCGAAGGCTCGGCGCTGTTCGAGTTCCTCGGCCGCGCGACGGTGCTCGGCGTGCCGATGCTGATCGTCGCCTTCCTGGTGCTGGCGCTCGTCGTCTGGATGGCGCTGCGCTGGACCCGGTTCGGCCGCTTCGTCTACGCGATGGGCGACAACCCGGCCGCGGCCCGCATCGCCGGCCTGCCGGTGCGGCCGATGATCGTCGCCGAGCACGTGATCACCAGCATCATCGCCTATGCGGCGGGCCTGGTGATGGCGGCGACCGCGTCGGGCATGAGCACGCGGGTCTACAACTCGACCATGATCTACGACGTGCTGCTGGTCGTGGTGCTGGGCGGCATCGGCCTCAGCGGCGGCCGCGGCGGCGTGCGCAACATCCTGGTCGGCACCCTGCTGGTCGGCGTGCTGCTCGACGGCATGACGATCATGGACGTGCCCTACATCGAGCAGAACCTCATCAAGAGCATCATCCTGCTCTGCGCCATCGTGGTGGACAGCATCATCAATCCCCGCGACGAGCAGACCGCGCAGCAGGAGCAGGGCGACATCTGACCACCAACGGCGTCAAGAACACGAGAAGCGGAGGAAAAGTCATGAGGATGTTTCGATCTGTCGCGCTGGCGCTGACGCTGGCGATCGGCGCCTCGACCGTCTCGGCGGTCCAGGCGGAGGACAAGGGGCTCGACAACCACGTGAAGCTCGATCCCTATTACAGCGGCCTCAAGGGCAAGAAGGTCGTGTTCGTGCCCCTGGCCATGGGCTTCGACCTGACCGAGGGCTGGGCCGCCATCATGAAGCGGCAGGCGGCCGATCTCGGCTACGACTTCGAGATCCGCGACCCGAACTGGAGCACCGACGCCGGGACCCGCGCGATCACCGCGATCATCGCCGAGAAGCCGGACCTCGCGATCATCCACAATCCCGACCTGCAATCCTACGCCCGGCTCGAGCAGCGCATGGTGCAGGCCGGCATCAAGGTCCTGCAGGTCAACCTCGAGACCACCAACCCGACCGACTACTACGTCGGCGCCGACTGGGTGAAGGTCGGCCTGATCGAGGCCGACGCGCTGGTCAAGAAGTGCGGCAAGGGCTCGGGCACGTCGGGCAAGGTCGCGATCCTGGAGGGCCAGCCGACCGCCGCCTCGAACCTCTACGAGCTCTACGCCTACTACAAGGTCTTCGGCGAGAATCCGGAGATCAAGATCGTCGCCGACCAGGCGGCGACCTACGACCCCGCCAAGGCGCGCGCCATCACCGAGACGGTGCTGCAGCAGCACCCCGATCTGTGCGGCATCGTCGGCAACTGGGACAACCAGGACGTCGGCGCCGGCGCCGCGGTCGAGGCGGCGGGCAAGTCCGACCAGGTCTACATCGTGACCTCGGGCGGCGGCAGCCAGACCGGCTGCGACAACATCAAGAAGGGCCTGCTGGACCTGATCGTCAGCTACGACGTGCCGCTGCAGGGCAACGCGCTCAACCAGTCGATCGTCGAGCTGCTGCTGTCGCCGGCCAAGGCCGGGGAGATCAAGAGCACGTATTTCACGCCGCTGACCCTGCAGACCAAGGACTGGGTCGCGACGCACAACTGCTGGACCCTGGACCAGCTGAAGTAGCCGATCCTCTTCCGGTTCCGACAGGGTTCGGCTGCGATGTCCGGCAGCGATACGCTCACGCGTCTGAGGTACCGATATCTCCCCGACCACCTGGTCGGGGAGATTCTCTCCAAGCGTTGGATCGACAACGCGGTGCCGTTCGTCGCCCTCGTCGTCCTGGTGGCGGTGTTCGGCATCATCTCGCCCGACTTCCTGTCGGTCTCCAGCATCACCGACCTCGGCCGCCAGATCGCCGAGTTCGGGCTGGTGGTGCTCGGCCTCTCGATCGTGCTGATGTCGGGCGGCATCGACCTGTCGGTCGCCTCGGTCTTCACGCTGGCGGTGCTCGCCTCGCTGATCGGCACCAATGTCGAGAACCTGTCGATCCCGCTGACCTGCGCGCTGGTCGTCGCGATGGGCGTGGCCTGCGGCGCCATCAACGGCTTCCTGGTGGGCTATCTGCGGCTGCGGGCGTTCCTGACCACGCTGGTGACGCTGATCATCTTCCGCTCGATCTACGACATCCTGTTCCTGAAGATGTCGACCGCGATCGTGGCGGGCTTCTCCGATTCCGACCTGCTGCTCTTCATCGGCAGCGGCACGATCCTCGGCGTCCCGTTCTCGCTCTGGGTGGCGCTGGCGATCGCGATCGGCTGGCACATCGTGCTCTCGCGCATGCGGCCGGGCTGGCGGCTGACCGCCGTCGGCGGCGCGCGCCGCTCGGCCTACAATGCCGGCATCAACGTCCGGCGCACGGTGTTCTCCGCCTATGTCTGGTCCGGCGCGCTCAGCGCCCTGGCGGGGTTCCTGTTCGCGGCCCGGATCGGCAGCACCGGCGCCGATACCGGCGTCGGCCTCGAGGTCTCCGCCCTCACGGCGGCGGTGCTCGGCGGCAACTCGCTGGGCGGCGGCCGCGGCTCGGTCGCCAAGGCCGCGATGGGCGCGCTCTTCGTGCTGATCCTCAGCAACAACCTCACCAATTTCGGCGTCTCCGGCCCGGTCAACTCGACGATCCTCGGCTGCGTGCTGATCGCCTCGGTCTTCGTCGACATGCGCTGGCTCAGGAACCGGCACAAATGGCTGTCGAAGATGTATGTCTCGCCGGCCTATCTCTCGCTGCCGGCGCCGCCCTCGGCGACCGACCCGAAGTCGCCCTTCGCGCTCAACGACCGGCTGCGCTCGGTGGAGATCATCGGCCTCGGCGCGATCGACGGCCCGGAGGACGTGATCCTCGACCGCGAGGACAATCTCTATTGCGGCACCCGCCACGGCGACATCGTGCGGTTCTTCGGCCCGGATCACCAGCGCCACGAGGTCTTCGCCCATATCGGCGGCCATCCGCTGGGCATGCAGTTCGACCGCGAGGGCAACCTGCTGGTCTGCATCGGCGGCATGGGCCTCTACCAGGTCACGCCGAAGCAGGAGGTGGCGAAGCTGACCGACGAGACCAACCGCAGCTTCCTCTCGGTGGTCGACGATTCGCGCCTGCGGCTGGCCGACGATCTCGACATCGCGCCGGACGGCAGGGTCTATTTCAGCGAAGCCACCGTGCGCTACGAGCAGGAGGAATGGGCGACCGACGCGCTGGAGAGCCGCGGCAACGGCCGGATCATCCTCTACGACCCGCGCACCGGCACCACGCGGACGGAGATCCACCGGCGGGTCTTCCCCAACGGCGTCTGCATGGCCAATGACGGCCAATCGTTCTTCTTCGCGGAAAGCTGGATCGCCGCGATCCAGCGCTACTACTTCGACGGCCCGAAGAAGGGCACGATCGAGACCGTCATCTCCAACCTGCCGGGCTATCCGGACAACATCAACCGCGCCTCGGACGGCCACTACTGGGTCGCCTTGCTCGGCATGCGCACGCCGGCCCTCGACCTCGCGCTCTCGATGCCGGGCTTCCGCCGGCGCATGGCCAAGCGCGTGGCGCCCGACCTCTGGCTCTATCCCAACATCAACACCGGCTGCGTCGTGAAGTTCGACGAGCAGGGGAACATCCTCGACGCGCTCTGGGATCTCGGCGGCCAGAACCACCCGATGATCACCTCGATGCGCGAGCATCGCGGCTACCTCTATCTCGGCGGCGTCTCGAACAACCGGATCGGCCGCTACAAGCTGCCCGACGCCGACCCGAACTGGTGCGCCGAGGACTTCTATTGGGGCGCGCGCAAATGATCCAGCTGCTCAAGCGCCTCTACGCCGATTTCCGCGGCTTCGACGAGGTCGGCAGCACCGTGCCGATGATGGACGGGCCGCTGAAGCCGAACACCGCGCTCGACGCCGCGCCGGTCGTGGCGCGGGTGCCGGAGATCGACAACCTCGCGGCGACGCCGGGCGGGCTCGTCGCCTCGCGAGGCGCCGACCTCCTGGCGCTGGCGCCGCAATCGGGCGGCACGCTGGCGGCGGAAGTCCGCCAGACCCTGCCGGCGCCGATCGCCTGCCTCGCCGCCGACGGCGAGGGCGCGCTGGCGATCGGCCTCGACGGCCAGGGGGTCACGATCCGCGGCGGCCGCCATGACGGCGCGGCGATCGCGGATCTCGGCGGCGGGCAGGCGCTGCGCTCGCCGACGGCGGCGCTGTTCCTCGGGCCCGACACGCTGGTGGTCGCCAACGGCGCGGCGGACGCGCCGGCCGCCGACTGGAAGCGCGACCTGATGAACCGCCGGTCGAGCGGCAGCGTCTGGTCGATCGCGCTCGGCGGCGGCGCGCCGCGGGCGACGCAGCTCGCCCGCAACCTCGCCTTCCCTTACGGGCTGGCGCTCGGCAGGGACGGCACCCTGCTGGTCTCCGAGGCCTGGCGGCACCGCGTGGTGGCGATCGATCCGGCCGCGCCGAAGCCGCCCCGCGCCGTGCTCGCGGACCTGCCCGCCTATCCCTGCCGCATCGCGCCGGCCGAAGGCGGCTACTGGCTCGCGCTCTTCGCCCCGCGCAACCAGCTCGTCGAGTTCGTGCTGCGGGAGGAGGGATATCGCCGTCGCATGGTGTCGACCATCGATCCCGCCTACTGGATCGCGCCGGCGCTGTCCAGCGGCGCCAGCTTCCTCGAGCCGATCCAGGGCGGCGCGCGCAAGAAGCTCAACATGCTGAAGCCCTGGTCGCCGAGCTGGTCCTACGGCCTGGTCGTGCGCTGCGACCCGGCGATGCGCCCGGTCGCCAGCTTCCACAGCCGCGCCGACGGCAGCATCCACGGCGTGACGTCGCTCGCCGAGGCCGGCGGCACGCTCCTGGTCGGGGCCAAGGGCTCCGGCGCCGTGGTCGCACTCGATGCCCAGGCGGCGAGCGGGGAGATCGAACCGTGACGGCGCTCCTGGAACTGAAGCGGGCCACCAAGGACTTCCGCGGCGTGCCGGCGATCAAGGACGTCGACTTCACCCTGGAGAAGGGCGAGATCCACGCCATCGTCGGCGAGAACGGCGCCGGCAAGTCGACCCTCACCAAGGTGCTGGCCGGGGTCTACCAACTGAGCTCCGGCGAGATGCTGTTCGACGGCAAGCCGGCCGAGCTCGCCTCGCCGGCCGACGCCCTCAAGCAGGGCATCGCCATGGTGTTCCAGGAGACCAACCTGGTGCCCTCGATGACGGTGGCGCAGAACATCTATCTCGGCGACGAGAAGCTGTTCAACCGGCTGCGCGGCCTTTACATCCAGGCGCAGCGCTTCCTGCTGTCGCTCAACTTCTACGTCGATCCGATGGCGCTGGTCTCCTCGCTCGGCGCCGGCAAGAAGCAGATGGTGGAGATCGCGCGCGCCGTGCACCACAAGGCGCGCCTCATGATCTTCGACGAGCCGACCGCGACCCTGACGCCCGAGGAGAAGTTCCACTTCTTCAACCTGGTGCGCCGGCTGCAGCGCGACGGCGTCTCCATCATCTTCATCAGCCACGCGCTGGAGGAGGCGCTCGAGCTCTCCGACCGCATCACCGTGCTGCGCGACGGCAAGGTGGCGGCCAGCGACGCGACCCGGAACTTCGACCGCGACCGCATCATCCAGGCGATGGTCGGCCGCAGCCTCTCCGGCGAGCTCTACAGCGGCGGCGGCAAGGACCGCGCGCCGCGCCCCTACGGCGAGAAGGTGCTGAGCATCCAGAACCTCTCGATGGGGACGGTGGTGCGCAACACCTCGTTCTCGGTCTTCGCCGGGCAGATCACCGGGCTCTTCGGCCTGGTGGGATCGGGGCGCACCGAGACCATGAAGATCGTCAGCGGCGTGCTGAAGCGCGACTTCTTCCACGGCGGCACCGTGCAGTTCTACGACAAGCCGGTCCGCTACCGCACGCCGCGGCCGGCGGTGCTCGACGGCATCGTCTACGTCACCGAGGACCGCAAGGTCGAGGGCTTCTTCGAGACCATGTCGATCGCCGCCAACATCCAGCTCGGCACCCTCGCCAAGGGGATCAATCCCTTGTCCGTGATCTCGCTGGCCGAGGCGCGGAGCCTCGCCAAGCAATGGACCGACCGCCTGGCGATCCGCGCCATCGACAGCAACGCCCGGGTGATCGAGCTCTCCGGCGGCAACCAGCAGAAGGTGGTGATCGCCAAGTCCTCGGTGCAGAAGCCGAAGATGATCATCTTCGACGAGCCGACCCGGGGCGTCGATGTCGGCTCCATCGTCGAGATCCATCGCTTCATCAACGAGCTCGCCGATACCGGCATCGCCGTGATCGTCATCTCGTCCTACCTGCCGGAGATCCTGGCGCTCTCCGACCGGATCCTGGTGGCGCGCCAGGGCCGCATCGTCGAGGAGATGGACGCCCGCAGCGCCACCGAGCAGCGCATCATGTACGCCGCCGTCCACTGACGCCTCGCGCCGCAGGGAGGGATGCCGCGGCGATGCGGCAAGTTACCGCTACCAATCCGGCTTGAAAAGCGTTCGGCCCGATGCATCTTTGGCCGTCCACAGCATGAAGGAAGAAGCCAATGTCCAAGGAAGTCTATGATCGCGGTCTGAAGATCCGGCGCGAGGTGCTCGGCGCGGAGTATGTCGACAAGGCGCTCGCCACGGCGGACGCCTTCGGCAAGCCGCTGCAGGATCTCGTGACGGAATACTGCTGGGGCGCGGTCTGGGGCCGCGAGGAGCTGCCGAAGAAGACCCGCAGCATGCTGAACCTCGCCATGATCGCCGCGCTCAACCGGCCGCACGAGCTGAAGGCCCATATCAAGGGCGCGCTGACCAACGGCGTCAGCAAGGACGAGATCCGCGAGATCTTCCTGCAGGTCGCGATCTATGTCGGCGTGCCGGCGGCGGTCGATTCCTTCCGCATCGCCCGCGAGGCCTTCGCCGAAGCCGGGAAGTAGCTCGATCACGACCAGCGGTGGCCCCTAGGCAATTGCAAACCCGTTCGTCATCCCGCGGCTGGGCCGCGGGATCCACGCCTTGGGTGCCGCACGATAGAAAGGCGCGGATCCCGGGACCAAGTCCCGGGATGACGACCGAATGTGCGCGGTAGATCGAGTCCGTCCTGGATGCGAAGGGCGGCTCAGCCCGGCCTCGGATCCGCGTCCAGCCGCACGACGACCTCCTCGAGGCCGGGTGCCGCCGCCGGATACTGCTTCATCACCAGGGGATCGTGGCCCGGGATGATGGCGTCCGGCGAGGAGGCGAGCTCGTTCATCGTGCGGTAGCCCTCCAGCATCTCCACCACGTTCGCCACCACGGGGAACGGCCGGTACTGCTGGAAGTTGGCGTAGAAGTGCGAGGCGTCCGAGGCCAGCACCATCCAGCCGCGCCGCGTCATCACCCGGGTGATCTGCAGCCCGCTGGTATGACCGCCGACCCGGTGCACCGTGATCCCGGGCGCCACCTCGCCGTTGCCGTCATGGAACCGGGTGCGGCCGGCGAAGGTGCGCTTCACCATGGCGATCACGTCGTCCGCCTCGAACGCGCCGCGCAGGTTCGCATGCGCCATGCAGCGCCCGGTGCAATAGGCCATCTCGCGGTCCTGCAGATGGAAATGCGCGTTCGGGAACATGTCGTGGTTTCCCGAATGGTCGTAATGCATGTGGGAGATGATGACGTCCTTCACCTGGTCCGGCTCGACGCCGATCGCCTTCAGGCCGACCGCGGGCGAGCGCAGGTGCTGGCGCTTGCGCTTGGCGCCCATCTCCGCCGAGAAGCCGGTATCCAGGATGATGGTGCGGTCCTTGCCCTTGATCGCCCAGACGAAATAGTCGAGCGGCATCGGCACGTCGTGCTCGTCGCCGCCGATGAAATTCTCCGGGGAATGGCGGAACAGATGCGCGTATTTGATGGCGTAGATCTCATAGACCGGCTGTTCGGGCATCATGCCACTCCTTGGAATTCCCTGACTTCTGGGGCCTGACTTGCGGACGATGGGCGGTTTCTGCAAATTATCGGCGTGCAAGCCGCGGGAGTCACCCTCGGCAAGCGCGCCTTGATTTGTTATGTTACGCGTAACATGGATCGCTGATGCAGGCAATATCCGGGGGCTTCGTTGGCCAAGTCTTCTGAGCCGAAGCGCAAGAAGCGCAACGGCGGCACCACCACCTCGCGCATGCGCGACGTCGCGCGCAAGGCCGGAGTCTCGGTGATGACGGTCTCGCGGGCGCTGAACGATCCCGACAAGGTGTCGAAGGAGATGCGGCTTCGGGTCCGGGCCGTGGTCGATGAGATCGGCTACGTGCCGAACCGGCTGGCGCGCAGCCTTTCCTCCAACCGCTCCAACGTGATCGGCCTGATCGTGCCGAGCATCCGCAACTCGCTGTTCGCCGAGACCATCAAGGGCATCTCGGACGTGCTCAGCGTCAACGGCTACCATCTGATGATCGCCGACAGCGGCCCCGGCCTCTACGAGGAGGAGGAGGCGATCACCGCCTTCGTCCAGCAGCGCGTCGCCGGCCTGGTGCTGCACAATACCAGCCACACCGCCGCGGCGGTCGACATGATCGCCAAGGCCAAGATCCCGGTGATCGAGAACGGCAACCTGACCTCGCGCCCGCTCGATTCGGTGGTCAGCTACTCGAACTACGAGGCCTCCCGCGCCATGACGCTGCATCTCGCGCGCATGGGCTACAAGCAGATCGCCTTCGTCAGCCTGGTGCGGCGCGAGAACGATCGCGCCCGCGAGCGCCTGCGCGGCTATCTCGCCGCCCTGGACGAGCTCGGCCGCAAGCCGGATGACGCCCTGGTCCTGGAGCGCCCGTCGGGCTTCAGCGCCGGCGCCGAGGCGGTGGTGCACCTGGTCGAGACCGTGCCCCAGGTCGACGCGATCTTCTTCGCCGGCGACGTGCTGGCGGTCGGCGCGGTGCTGGAATGCCAGCGCCGGGGCTGGGCCGTGCCGGGCCGGATCGCGCTGGCGAGCTTCGACGATCTCGACATGCTGCGCCATGTGAACCCGCCGCTGACCACCATCCGCCTGCCGCGCTACGAGATCGGCCGGCGCAGCGCCGAATGCCTGCTCGACCGCATCTCCGGCCGGGCCACCGAGCGCATCAGCCTCGACCTCAAGTTCGAGATCATCCAGCGCGAAAGCGCCTGACGGGCACGCGCCCGGAGCGGCGGACGCGCCGCCCGAAATCGGCAGCAGGATGCTCTGCCCGAACCGGCTCGTCATCCTGCGCGGACCATGACGATCCAGTGAAGGCGGTTTCGAGCATCGTAGTTACCGGTATCATAATTCCGCTTGAAAACGGCTGACCGGGCTGCAAGGATGCAGAAATAACAGGGTTCTTATCCCTGGCTGTCTGGGATCGATAACAAATGACCGCCTCGAACAGGCTTCGCCACGGCCGGGCAGGGGAGCCGGGCAACGCGCTCCGCGCCGCCGCATCCTTCCGCAGGGGCGATCCATGTCGTTGATCGAACCGCCGATGAAGACCTGCTCGGAGCAGCTCTCCGACTGGGCGGGCACCGCCCGGTTCGAGGATCTGCCCCGGGACGTGGTCGACCAGACCTGCCTGCGCGTGCTCGACGTCTTCGGCCTGGTCCTGGCCGGCCTCGGCACGCCGTTCGGCCGCTCGGTGCGGCAGGCCGTGCTGGCGCTCAACCCGGCCGGGCCGGGCCGGATCTTCGGCACCGGCGATGCCACGACCGTGCCCGGCGCCGCCTTCGCCAATGGCGCGCTGTCCCAGGCGCTGGAATTCGACGACACGCACAACGAGTCGATCGTGCATATGAGCAGCCCGTCGGTCGCGGCCGCCTTCGCGCTCGCCGGATCGGCGAGGATCGCCGGCCCCGATCTCATCGCGGCGATCGCGATCGGCAACGAGATATCCTGTCGCGTGGGCAGCGTGTCGCCCGGCCAGTTCCATCGCCGCGGCTTTCATCCGACCGGCTTGTTCGCCACCTTCGGCGCGACCTGGCTCGCCGGCCGGCTGCTCGGCCTCACCAAGGAGCAGATGACCAACGCCGCGGGCATCGCCGGCAGCTTCGCCTCGGGCCTGCTGCAATGCTGGGTCGATGGCACGCAGTCGAAGTTCCTGCATCCCGGCTGGTCGGCGCAGAGCGGCATCACGGCCGCGATGCTCGGCAAGACCGGCACGACCGGGCCGACCGCCGTGTTCGAGGGCCGGTTCGGCCTCTTTGCCTCCCATCTGCAGGACGAGAGCGTGGCGCGGAATTACGGCCGCATCACCGACGGGCTCGGCGATCACTGGGAGACGCGCAGCGCCTCGTTCAAGCCGTTCCCGGTCGCCCATGTCATCCATCCCTATATCGACGCGCTGCTGCGCCTGCGCGCCCGGCACGGCATCGCGCCGGAACGGGTCGAGCGGATCGTCTGCCCGGTCGCGCCCTATATCGTCGGCATCGTCTGCGAGCCGCTGGCGGAGAAGCGCCGCCCGCGCTCTGATTCCCACGGCCGGGTCAGCCTGCAATACACCCTGGCCGAGGCTCTGGTGCTCGGCCGGATCGACAAGAACGCCTACCAGCCGCAATCGCTGGCCGATCCCAGGATCCTCGGCATCGCCGACCGGGTCGAGATCGAGGTCGATCCGAAGTTCCCGGGGCCGGAACGCTTCAAGGGCGCGGTCAAGGTCGTCATGAAGGACGGCACGGTCCATGAGACCGTCGAGGAGCACAATCGCGGCTCGGCGGCCAACCCGATGTCCACCGACGACATCGTCGCGAAGTTCGACGCCAATGCCGCCGACGTGCTCGACGCCGCCCGGCGCCGCGCCCTGGTGGATGCCGTGCTGGGCCTGCCCGGGGCGAAGGATGCGGCGCGGCTGGTCGACCTCACGGTCGGCGGCGGGGTCGCGCCATGATCAAGGGCAAGAACGCGCTGGTCACCGGCTCGACCAGCGGCCTGGGCTACGCCGTCGCCAAGGGATTGGCCGTCGCCGGCTGCAACATCATGCTGCACGGCCTGGAGCCGGCGGCCGCGGTCGAGGCGCAGGTCGCCGCGTTGAAGCGCGAGCACGCGGTCCAGGCGGCCTATGTGCAGGCCGATCTCTCCAGCACCGCCGGCGTCGAGAGCGTGATCGCCGCCGGCAAGCAGCAGCTCGGCGGCATCGACATCCTGGTGAACAACGCCGTCACCCGCCACTTCGCCCGGGTCGACGAGTATCCGACCGAGAAGTGGGAGCAGGCGCTCGCGGTCAATCTTTCCGCCGCCTTCCACGCGATCCGCCTCTCGCTTCCCGACATGCGCGCGAAGAAGTGGGGCCGCATCATCAACATGTCCTCGGTCTACAGCGCCTTCGCCATCGCCAACCGCGTGGACTACGTCACCACCAAGACGGCGCTGATCGGCATGACCCGCGTCGTGGCGCTGGAGAATCTCGACCTCGACATCACCTGCAACGCGGTCTGCCCGGGCGCCATCCACACGCCCTACAGCGAGGCCAAGATCGTCGATCTCATGAAGTCCGAGGGCCTCAGCCGCGAAGCGGCGGAGCGCAAGTTCCTGGAAGTGCGCCAGCCGACCGGCCGGTTCATCGCCGCCGAGGGCGTCGCCGATCTGGTGGTCTTCCTGTGCGGCCCCAATGCCCGCGACATCACCGGCGCCTCGATGCCGATCGATGCCGGCTGGACCGCGACCTGAGGAGGCCGGCGATGCTCAGTCTCTCGTCCGAGGAAGGCAAGCGGCTCGCGGACCGGCTGGGGGATGCACCGGCCCTGCCGGCCGGCGGCGAAGCACCGGCCGTGCCGCTGGATGGCGGGCCGGCGCGGATCGACGACGCGACGGCGGCCTATGTCGCCGCCATGCGGGCGCCGTTCGAAGGCCTGCGCCAGGCCGAGGCGCAGCTTGCCGGCCTGATGGTCCTCGCCGCGGCGAGCGGCCAGGCGGTCGCCGGCCACCCGATGCTGGAAATGGCCGCGGAAGCGGTGCGGGAGGCGTCCGACGGCGTCCGGGCGGCCAGGGTCCCGCCGCGGGCGCGCCACCACCACGTCCACGTGCTGCGGGCGCTGGAAGAGATCGAGATCGCCGTCGCGGCGGCGCGCCGCTGCCTGGTCCGGCGCGACGAGAAGGCGGTCGCGGCCGCGATCGCGCCGCTGCGTTCGGCGCATCGGCACCTGATCTGGGCCACCGGCGCGCTGCCCGGTTTCGAGATCGTGGCGCTGTCGCAAGCCTGCTGCGCGCAGCACGCGGCCTTGCCGCCTCAATAAGAACGACCCGCTGGGAGGGAGACCACCATGTCCGACTATTCGATCTGGGTTCTGGAATACGGCGCGGTGCCGAATGCGCCCAAAGGCGTCACGGTGCACGGCACCTTCAACCAGGGCACGGTCAAGCTCCCCTATTGCTACGTGGTGATCAAGGGCCGCGGCCACGTCGCCATGGTCGATGTCGGCTACAACGACAAGGATTACGGCAAGGTCATCGCCGACAATTACGGCGTCCAGAACTGGCACGCGCCGGCGCCGGTCCTGGCCGAGGTCGGCGTCAAGCCCGAGCAGGTGACCGAGGCCTTCATCACCCACGCGCATTTCGACCACATGGGCAATACCGACGCCTTCCCCAAGGCGACCTTCTACGTCCAGGAGCGCGAGATCTCGAAATGGATCTGGTCGCTCTCGCTCAATCGCAAGTACCGCTGGCTCAACGCCGCGACCGATCCCGGCGACATCATGCGCATGGTCGACCTGGCGCAGCAGGGCCGCCTGGTCAGCGTGCAGGGCGACCGCGCCGACGTCATCCCCGGCATCGACCTGCACGAGGCCTTCGACACCCACACCTGGGGCTCGATGTTCGTCAACGTGCGCAACGACGGGAAGGCGGGCAGCGAGGATTGCTGGGTCTTCGCCGGCGACCTCATCTACAGCTACGCCAATCTCGAGGGCTTCGACCCGAAGGATCCGCAATACATCCCGATCGGCCTCGCCACCGGCAGCCAGACCAACGTGCTGCAGAAGATCGAGCAGATGATCGATCTCGCGCACGGCCAGGTCCGGCGCGTGATCCCGATCCACGACGAGGCGCTGAAGGACCTGTTCCCCTCGCGCATCACGGCCAAGGGCCTGCGCATCACCGAGCTCGCCCTGGCCAAGGGCGAGAGCTCGCGGGTGAGCTGAAGGAGATGGCGATGGCGGGTCCGCATCTCGGTTTCATCGGCACCGGCCGCATGGGCGGCCATATGGCGGCGCGGCTGATCGCCGCCGGCCACGCGCTCACGGTCTGCGACGGCAGCGACGCCGCCGTGGCGCCGCTGGTCGCGGCGGGCGCCCGGCGCGCGGCCAACGCGGCCGAGGTCGCCTCGGCGGCGGAGGTCGTGTTCGCCAGCCTGCCGACCCCGGACGTGGTGCGCAGCGTCGCGCTCGGCGCCGGCGGGGTGATCGAAGGCACCAGGGTCAGGACCTTCGTCGACCTCTCGACGACGGGGCCGCGGGTCGCCGCCGCGGTCAGCGCCGGTCTGGCCGCGAAGAACATCGTCTCGGTGGACGCGCCGGTCAGCGGCGGCATGGCCGGGGCGAAGAACGGCACCCTTGCCGTCATGGTCTCGACGCTGCGCCCGACCTACGACGCGCTGGAGCCGATCCTGAAGAATTTCGGCAAGCTGTTCTTCATCGGCGAGAAGCCGGGCTCGGCGCAGACCATGAAGCTGGTGAACAACCTGCTGGCGGCCTGCTCGCTCGCCATCACCTGCGAAGGCATGGTGATGGGCGCCAAGGCCGGGCTCGACGCCAAGACCATGATCGACGTCCTGAACGTCAGCAGCGGCCGCAGCAGCGCCACCCAGGACAAGTTCCCGAAATCGGTCCTGCCGCGCACCTTCGACTTCGGCTTCGCCACCGGCCTTTCCTACAAGGACGTGCGCCTGTGCCTGGACGAGGCGGAGGCGCTCGGCGTGCCGATGGTGGTCGGCAGCGCGGTGCGCCAGATGCTGGCGATCACCAATGCGCTCTACGGGCCGGATTCCGACTTCACCTCCATGTGCCGGAGCGTCGAGCAATGGGCCGGCGCCGAGGTCCGCGGGTGAGATGGGCCCGGGTGCGAAACCAGGGTCGCTCGCCCGGCGCATAGCGCAAGCCGCCACCGCCGCGCGCTACGAGGACTTCGCGCCGGAAGTGGCCGCGCACTTCAAGCTCTGCCTGCTCGACCTCTTCGGCTGCGCCTTCGAGGCGCGCAAGCTGCCCTGGAGCCGGAACGCGGCGAAGCTCGCCGGCATCGAGGGCGGCCCGGCGACCATTCTCGCGACCGGCCAATCCGCGTCGATCCCGGCGGCGGCGTTCGCCAACGGCGTCGCCGGCCACGGCCTGGTGCGCGAGGACATGCATGCCGGCGCCGTCAGCCATCTCGGCGTCGTCGTGCTGCCGGCATTGCTCGCCCTCGCGCAGCGCGGACCGGTGACCGGACGCGACTTCATCGCGGCCGGGATCGTCGGATACGAGACCGGCGCGCGCATCGGCCGCGCCATCGTCAATCCGGAGTTCGCCCGCTTCTTCCGCCCGACCGGCTTCACCGGGCCGATCGCCGCCGCCGCCTGCGGCAGCCGGCTGCTCGGCCTCGGCGAGGATGCCTGCACCAGCGCGATCGCGCTCGCGGCCAATACGGCGTCGGGCCTCAACCAATGGCCGCATGAGGGCGCGGAAGACATGTTCTTCCATCCGGGCTTCGCGGCGCGGAGCGGCGTCACCGCCGTGCTGCTCGCCGAGCTCGGCGCCGAAGGGTCGGAAGGCGCGCTCGACGGGCCGGCCGGGCTGCTCACCGCCTGTCTTGGCGGCAAACCGGTTCCGGAGGTGGCGCTGTTCAGCGGCCCGCCCGAGCTGCTCGCCGTCTACAACAAGCCGGTGCCGGCCTGCAACTTCGCCCAGACGCCGTGCCAGGCGGCGCTCGCCGTGGTGCGCGCGCACGGGCTGAAGCCGTCGGACATCCGCGCGATCCGCGTCACCGCTTCCTACGCCGCGGTGAAGTATCCGGGCTGCGACTATGAGGGCCCGTTCCGCACCCGGCTCCAGGCCAAGATGAGCATCCAGTTCAGCGTCGGCGCCGCCATACGCTACGGCGAGGTGGCGGAGACCAACTACGAGCGGCTGGACGATCCGGAAGTGATGCGCCTGATCGGCCTGATGCGGGTCGATGCCGACCCGGCCTTCACCCAGGCCTTCCCGGCGAAGCAGGGCTCGCGGGTCGCCATCGACACGGTGGACGGCAGGACGCTGGAGCAGATGCTGCCCGACGTGGTGCCGGCCACCGAAGCCGAGATCCGCGCCCGCTTCCGGGCCAGCGCGACCGATGCGATCGGCGGCGCGCGCGCGGTATCGATCGAGCGCTTCATCGACCGGCTCGAGGACGCCAAGTCCGCGGGCGATCTCCCCCGGATCGCCGCCGGCACCCGCGCCGCCGCCTGAGGCTTATCGTCGCCCCCATACCAAGGAGAGTTTCATGGACAAAGCAACGTTCGACCGCGGCCTCGAAATCCGCAAGTCGGTCATCGGCAAGGATTTCGTCGAGAAGGCCTTCGCCACCGCCGACGATTTCAACATGCCGATGCAGGAGCTGGTCACCGAATATTGCTGGGGCGCCGTCTGGGGCCGCGAAGGCCTCTCCAAGCAGACCCGCAGCCTGCTCAACCTCGCCATGCTGAGCGCCCTCAACCGCCCGCACGAGCTCAAGGTCCACGTCAAGGGCGCGCTCCGCAACGGCCTCACCAAGGACGACATCCGCGAGGTCTTCCTGCAGGTCGCGATCTATGTCGGCGTGCCGGCCGCGGTCGATTCCTTCCGCCTCGCCCGGGAAGCCTTCGCCGAGTACGAAAAGGAGAAATAAGGGAGCCCAGCCCCTCGCCAGCCTGGAAAGGCGGCATAGCTGCCTGTTGAACGGCTGTTAAATATATCGATCAACGCGATAAATATGTTGACCGCTCCCGGCCCCGTCCGCTTATATCGCGCGGTTGCCGGGCGGTGCGGAAGCGCGCATTGCCGGCACCCATCGAGCCATACCCGTCGCGCCACTGGGAGCCTTATTCATGCGAACGATCAATCACTTCGTCGGCGGCCAGGAAGTGGCCGGCAAGAGCGGCCGGTCTGCCGATGTCTTCAACCCGGCAACCGGCGAGGTGCAGGCCAAGGTGGCGCTGGCTTCCAAGGCCGAGCTCGACGCCGCGGTGAAGGTCGCGGCCGCCGCCTTCCCCGCCTGGGCCGGCACCCCGCCGCTGACCCGCGCCCGCATCATGTTCCGCTTCAAGCAGCTCTGCGACGAGCGGCTCGACGAGCTGGCCGCGGCGATCACCGCCGAGCACGGCAAGGTGCTCTCGGATGCCAAGGGCGAGATGATCCGCGGCCTCGAAGTGGTCGAGTTCGCCGCCGGCGCGCCGCAGCTCCTGAAGGGCGAGTTCTCCGAGAACGTCGGCACCAATGTCGATTCCTGGGCGATCCGCCAGCCCTTGGGCGTCGTCGCCGGCATCACGCCGTTCAACTTCCCGGCCATGGTGCCGATGTGGATGTTCCCGATCGCGCTGGTCGCCGGCAACACCTTCATCCTGAAGCCCTCGGAGCGCGATCCCGGCCCGTCGCTGCTGATCGCGCAGCTCCTGAAGAAAGCGGGGCTGCCGGACGGCGTGTTCAACGTCGTGCACGGCGACAAGGATGCGGTCGATGCGATCCTGGAGCATCCCGAGATCCAGGCGGTCAGCTTCGTCGGCTCGACGCCGATCGCGGAATACATCTATCACACCGGCACCGCCGCCAATAAGCGCGTGCAGGCCCTGGGCGGCGCCAAGAACCACATGATCGTCATGCCGGACGCCGACATGGACCAGGCGACCGACGCGCTGATGGGCGCCGGCTACGGCTCGGCCGGCGAGCGCTGCATGGCGATCTCCGTCGCGGTCGCCATCGGCGACAAGGTGGGCGACACGCTGATCGACAAGCTGACGCCCAAGGTGCGTGCCCTCAAGGTGGCGCCGGGCACCGATCCCGAGGCCGAGATGGGGCCGCTGGTCACCAGGCAGCATTTCGAGAAGGTGAAGGGCTATGTCGATCTCGGCGTCAAGGAAGGCGCCAAGCTGGTGGTCGACGGCCGCTCGCTGAAGCTGCAGGGCTACGAGAACGGCTTCTTCCTCGGCGGCTGCCTGTTCGACCAGGTGAAGCCCGAGATGCGGATCTACAAGGAAGAGATCTTCGGCCCCGTCCTCTCGGTCGTGCGCGTGCCGGACTATGCGAGCGCGGTGAAGCTGGTGAACGACCACGAATACGGCAACGGCACCGCGATCTTCACCCGCGACGGCGACGCCGCCCGCGACTTCGCCTCGAAGATCAAGGTCGGCATGGTCGGCGTGAACGTGCCGATCCCGGTGCCGATGGCCTTCAACAGCTTCGGCGGCTGGAAGCGCTCGCTGTTCGGCGACCACCACATGCACGGGCCGGAGGGCATCCGCTTCTACACGCGGCTGAAGACCATCACCTCGCGCTGGCCGACCGGCATCCGCGCCGGCGCCGAGTTCGTCATGCCGACCATGCGGTGATGATCCGCCGACTGTCCCGCCGCGGCCTGCTCGCGGCGCTCGGCGCGGCCGCCGCGATGCCGTGGCGGGCCGCGGCGGCGCCGGGTGCCGGCGGCGAGATCGTGTTTGCGACCTGGGGCGGGAACGAGATCAAGAACCTGACCCGCGCCTATGCCACGCCGTTCCAGAATGCCGGCGGGCCCAGCATCGTGTTCGACGGCACCGGGCCGACCGAGGGCGCCATCCGCAACATGGTCGATTCGGGCGATGTCGGCTGGGACGTCTGCGACGCCGACGGCTATTCGGCGATCCGCCTCGGCCGCACCGGCGCCCTCTCGGCCATCGACTACACGATCATCAAGCGCGACGAGGTGATGCCGCCCTTCGCCTTCGACCACGGCGTCGGCGGCTACACCTATGCCTACGTGCTGGCCTACGACACCGAGCTCTACAAGGATCATCCGCCACAGAGCTGGGCCGACTTCTGGGACGTGAAGCGCTTCCCGGGCAAGCGCGGCCTGTGGCGCTGGATGAACGGCGGCTTCGAGGCGGCGATGCTCAGCGCCGGCGCCGCGCATGACAAGGTCTATCCGATCAACCTCACGCTGGTGCTCGACCGGCTGAAGCAGCTCAAGCCCAACCTGCAGACCTGGGAGAACGGCACGCAATCGACCCAGATGCTGGTCGACCGCATCGTCGGCATGTCCTGCATCTGGCACAGCCGCGCGGTCCAGCTCGCCGCGGAGACCAACGGCCGCATCGCCTGGACCTGGGCGCACGGCATCCTCTATCCCGGCGTCTGGGTGGTGCCGAAGAACAACCCGGCGGGCTCCGCCGCCTTCAAGTTCATCGCCTTCATGCAGGACGCCGCGCGGCAGATCAACTTCACCGGCCTGCAGGGCGTCGGGCCCTGCAACCCGGCCGCCACCAAGGCGATGCCGGCGAGCCTGCGCGCCGCCGATCCCACGCAGCCCGAGGCGCTGGCGCAGCTCGTCACCGTCGACAGCACCTGGTGGGCCGACAACTACGACCTCGCGATGAAGAAATTCCAGGACCTGCTGAACCAGGCCTGAATCGCCGAGATCAATCGATATTTTTCGGCGGGGCTTTATTCCTTCCCTGGTCAAGGCCTGAGGCTTCCGGTACTAGAATCAGGCGTATCCACCTAGGAACTCCCCCTAGAGTCAGCCTGAATGGAAGTGCCGCTCCATCAGCTTTCGGCGACCGAGTTGGTCGCCCTCTATGCTGCGCGCCGATTGTCGCCGGTCGAGGCGACGGCCGCGGCCCTGGCCGCGATCGAGCGCCACAACCCGGCCTTGAACGCCTATTGCCTGATCGACGGGCCGCGGGCCCTGGAAGAGGCGCGGCGCTCGGAAGCGCGCTGGATGCAGGGCGCCCCGCTCGGTCCGCTCGACGGCGTGCCGACTTCGATCAAGGACCTGATCCTGACCAGCCCCTGGCCGACCCTGCGGGGCTCGCGCCTGGTCGATCCCGATCAGGACTGGTCGCAGGACGCGGTGCTGGTCGGGCACCTCCGGCGATCGGGCGCCGTGCTGCTCGGCAAGACCACGACGCCGGAGTTCGGCTGGAAGGGCGTCACCGACAGCCCGCTGACCGGCGTCACGCGCAACCCCTGGAACCCGGCATTGACGCCGGGCGGCAGCAGCGGCGGCGCCGCGGTCGCGGCCGCCTGCGGCATGGGCCCGCTCCATGTCGGCACCGATGGCGGCGGCTCGATCCGCATCCCGGCGAGCTTCACCGGCGTCGTCGGCTTCAAGCCGACCTTCGGCATCGTGCCGCGCCACCCGCCTTCGCCCTACGGCACGCTGTCCACCGCCGGCCCGATCACCCGCTCGGTCGCCGATGCCGCCCTGATGATGCGCGTCCTGTCCGAGCCCTTCGACCTCGACTGGTACCGGATCGGCGGCTTCCCGCCCTTCGGGGCGATCCAGGGCGGCGTCAGGGGTTGGCGCATCGCCTTCTCCCCGACGCTCTCCGGCGCGCGGGTCGACCCGGAGATCGCGCGCATCGTCGCGCAGGCGGTGCGGACCTTCGACGAGCTGGGCGCGCAGGTGACCGAGCTGCCCGAGGTGCTGCCGGACAGCCTGATGATCTTCCGCAGCCACTGGTTCGGCGGCGCGGCGCGCCAGATCGCCGGACTCGCCGCCGATCAGCGGAGCCTGCTGGACCAGGGCTTCGCCTATATCGCGGAGCAGGGCAGCCGCATCCCGCTGACCGACTATCTCGACGCGGTGGCGCAACGCGAGGCGCTCGGGTCGCGCGTGATGGCGTTCTTCCGCGAATGGGACCTGCTGCTCACGCCGACGATGCCCATCGCCGCGTTCGCCGCGGGTCACGACTCGCCGCCGCAAAGCGGCCGCGGCCAGTGGACCGACTGGACGCCGTTCACCTATCCCTTCAACCTCTCCCGCAACCCCGCGATCTCGGTGCCCTGCGGCTTCACCAGGGCCGGGCTGCCCGTGGGGCTGCAGATCGTCGGGCCCATCGCCGGCGACCGGAGGGTGCTGAGGGCGGCCCGCGCCTTCGAGGAGACGCAGACGCGCCGGCTGCCGCCGGCGTGACCCGCCGCAACCCGGCGCTTCGTGCCGGGTTGGTGAAGGAACGGCGGCAGCCACCGGCCGCTTTCCCTCATCAGCACCCGCGCGGTCCCTGCCGAGATGCGGAAATGGCTCGTCGTCATCCTCCTGATGCTGGTCGCGCTGCCGCTGCTGGCGGCCGGCGGGGCCGCCGCCTGGCTGATGACCGCCGACCTTCGCCCCCTGGTCGAGCGCCGGCTCTCCGCGGCGCTGCAGCGCCCGGTCAGGATCGGCGCCCTCGGCATCCGATGGGGCGATCCGCTCACGCTCGACATCCGGGATATCAGCATCGCCAACCCGCCCTGGGCGGAGCCGGCCGAGATGCTGACCCTCGCCCATGCCTTCGCGCGGATCGACGCGCTGCCCCTGCTGCACGGCACGCTGCGCTACCAGCGGCTGGATGTCGAGAAGCTGGTCCTGGTGCTCGAGCGCAACGAGCAGGGTATCGGCAATTGGAAGTTCGGCGCGGACGCGAAGCCCGGCGGCAGCCATGCGTCGATGATGCCCGGCCCGGCCGTGATCCCGAAGGATCGCAGCCAGATGCCCACCCTGCTCGACTTCACGATCGCCGACAGCCAGATCCGCTACCGCACCAGCAGCGGGCAATGGCTGACCGTCGCCATTGCCGATCTCGCGCTCGACACGGCCGGCGACGATCAGCCGGTCACGATCAGCGGCGACGGCGCCTATAACGGGATTCCCGCCAGGCTGCAGCTCGGCGCCGACTCGTTCGAGAAGCTCCGGGAGGCGCGCCGGCCCTTCGGCCTCAACTTCTCCCTCGCCAACGATCTCAACGCGGTCAATTTCCAGGGGACCGCGACGAACCCGCTGGACTTCGACGGCGTGGACGGCGCGATGACCATCGACAGCCGGCGGCTCGACGCCCTGCTGCGGGCGCTCGGCGCCGACATCCCGGCAAGCCTGCCGCTCGACATCGCCGGTCCCTTCGCGCGCTCCGGCGACCGGTGGAGCCTCGATCCGGCCAAGGGCCAGCTCGCCGGCAACGCCTTCACCGGCGGACTCGTGCTGGACGAAGGGCCGCGCGGCGGCACCGACCGTCTCGCCCTCACGCTCGACTTCGATCGGCTGCTGCTGGACGGCGTGATCGACAAGGTCGGCAGCGGACCGGCGCCGGCCGATCCCTTGAAGACCGGGCTGGACCTCCCCGGCCGGCAATCGCCCGAGCTTGCGCTGCGCCTCTCCGCCGGCCGGTTCCAGTTCCGCAAGCTGACGCTCGCCGATCTCCGACTGGCCGGCACGCTGGGGCCCGGACGTCTCTCGATCGAGAGTCTTCGGTTCCCGTTCGCGGGCACCCGCTTGAATGCCCGGGGAACCGCCCGGCAGCAGGGCCGGACGACGGCCGTCACCCTGTCGGCCGACCTGCTCGGCGCCGATATCGCCGGGCTCTTGAAGAGCTTCGGCATCGACACCGGCCAGATCGCCGGCAAGGTCGATGCCCGCGCCGACCTCGCCGGCGCCGGCGCGACGCTCGGCGATCTCCTCGCCCGAGGCAGCGGAGAGGCCGTGCTGGCCATGCGCGAAGGCCGGGTCGCCAAGGACGTGCTGGAGAAAGCCTCGACCGACCTGCGCACCCTCTTCCGCAAGGGCGAGGGCGCCTCGCGCGTCGACTGCCTGCTCGGCGTCGCCGAGATCAAGGACGGGATCGCGACCGTCTCGCCGCTGAAGCTCTACAGCCCCGATGCGAAGCTCGTCGGCGGCGGGACGGTCGATCTCAGGAAGCGCCGTCTCGACCTGGTGATCAAGTCCGACCCGAAATCGACCGGCTTCTTCGCCCTCGACATCCCGATCCGCGTGACCGGCCCGCTGGCGCATCCCGCGGCCGAGCCGTCGTCGAAAGCCAAGATCGGCGATCCGCCGCCGACGAACCTCTCCCCGGCAACGCAACAGCTCGTGCAGCAGAGCGGCTGCGCGTCTTAGGGACTACTTCGCGACGGCGGAGGCGCCGCGGCTCTCGAGCAGGCGCTGCATGCAGATCTCCGCGGTCAGCGGCTTGCCGAACAGCCAGCCCTGGCCGTATTCGCAGGAGAGCGCCTTCAGGAGGTCGGCTTCCTCGTTGCGCTCGATGCCCTCGGCGACGACCTTCAGGCGGAACAGGCGCGCCAGCTGCAGGATCGCTTCCACCATCCGCACGCCCGCGGCATCGACGCCCATCGCCGAGACGAAGGAGCGGTCGACCTTCAGCGTGTCGATCGGCAGGCGCTTCAGCAGCGAGAGCGAGGAATAGCCGGTGCCGAAATCGTCCAGCGACAGGCCGGCGCCGATCGAGCGCAGGCGGTTCAGCAGGCCCAGCGTCACCTCGAAGTCGCGCATCACCGCGCTTTCGGTGATCTCCAGCTTCAGGCGCTGGGGCGCGAGCTTGTTGCTCTCCAGCGCCGCGCGCACGATATCGGGCAGCGCCGGGCCGTCGAGCTGGCGGCTGGAGACGTTGACGCTGACGAAGATGTCCGGGTCGGCGCCGGCATCGATCCAGGCCCTGGCCTGGCGGCAGGATTGCTGCAGCACCCAGGTGCCGATCGGGATGATGAGCCCGGTCTCCTCGGCGATCGGGATGAAATCCATCGGCGAGACCATGCCGCGAGTCGGATGATGCCAGCGCACCAGCGCCTCGAAGCCCGACAAGGCACCGCTCGCGAGATCGACGATCGGCTGGTAGAGCACCAGCAGCTCCTCGCGGCGCAGCGCCTGGTGCAGGTCGGCCTCGATCCGCAGCCGGTCGCGGGCGCGGCGCTGCATCTCGGGATCGAACACGACCTCCTGGCCGCCGCCCTCGTCGCGCGCCTTGTTGAGCGCCGCGGTCGCGTCCTTGATCAGCTCGTCGGCGATCTCGTGATGCGCCTGGGCCTGCGCCATGCCGATCGAGAGCGTCAGCATGACCGACTCTTCGCCCATGGTGATCGGCTCTTCGGCGGCCGCCTTGACGCGGTTGGCGACGCGCACCAGGTCGGTGTCGTCGCGCATCACGTCGACCAGCACGCACATCGTGTTCTCCGACATGATGGTCAGCGTGTCGGTGGTGCGCAAAGTGCCGATCAGGCGCTGCGCGACCGCCTTCTGCACCAGGTCGCAGAACGCCTGGCCATAGGCCTCGCGCATGGTCTCGTAGCGGTCGATCTGCAGCAGGATGATGCCGAAGCTGCCGCCCTGCCCGCCGGTGCCGCCGCGGCGCCGGGTCTTGATGATCGACTGGTTGATGCGGTCGTAGAGCACGATGCGGTTCGGCAGGCCGGTCATCGCATCGGTCAGCTTGCGCTCGCTGATGTCGCTGATCGAGCCGGCGACCCGCCAGGCCTTGCCGTACTCGTTCCGGAGCGAGGTGCCGCGGATCAGGAACCAGCGATAGGTCATGTTGGTGTGCTGGATCCGGCATTCCATCTGGAAGGCGAGCGAGATGCCCTCGAGGTGGTTGCGCAGTGCCAGCTGGAACGCATCGACGTCGTCCTGGTGCAGCAGCGCCACCCAGTCGTCCATGCATTCGAGGGCGGCGTCGCGCTCCAGCCCGAGCAGCTCCAGGCAGCGCGGGGAGAAATAGAGCTGGTCGTTCTTGACGATCCAGTCCCAGATGCCGTCGCTGGACCCCGCGACCGCCAGGGCGAAACGCTCCTGCTCGCTCTTGCCGGCGGCGATCGCCGAGCAGCGCGCGAGATGCGAGCGGATGCGGGCCATCGCCACCGGAAGGTGCAGCGGCTTGTTGACGTAGTCGTCGGCGCCTTCGCCGAGTGCACCGGCGACGAGGTCGTCCTCGCCGGCCGCCGCCATCATGATGATCGGCAGCTCGTCGGGACGCAGGCCGCCGCGACGCACCCGATCCAGGACCTCCAGCCCGGTCATCTCGGGCATGCTGAGGTCGAGCATCATGAGGTCGAAGCGCTGGGCGTCCAGCAGGTCGAGCGCGGCCTGGCCGCTCGCCGCCGCCGTCACGTTGTACCCGGCCTGACGGAGCTGCTGACCGAGCTGCGTCAACCCGGCGATGTCGTCATCGACACAGAGAATGTGAGCGATGCTCAAACGCTTTGCCTTGTAGTCCGTTGCCGAGCCCGCAGCAGGCCCACCCAGGGGCCATGATATACGCGATTCTAGCCCAAATTATTAACTTAATTCGACCCGGCGGCCGTGCGCGCAATCACAGCGGGCACCGTTCAAGGACTTCCCGCCTAGGGCCTGCGGCCGAGCCGGCCGAGGGCCAGCATCGCCCCGCCGGCGACGAGTCCCCAGAAGGCGGCGCCGATCCCGAAAAAGGAGAGTCCGGAAGCGGTGGCAACGAAGGTGACCAGCGCGGCATCCCGTTCCTTCGGCGCGTTGAGGAAGCCGAGGCTCGCCGAGCCGAAAGCGCCGAGCAGCGCCAGACCGGCCACCGCTTCGATCAGCACCGGCGGCGACGCGCTGATGAAGCCGACGGCCACCGGCGCCAGCACGCCCATGACGACATAGGCGATGCCCGAGCTGACCGCCGCGATATAGCGGCGCGCGGGATCGGGATGCGCGTCGGGCCCGGCGCAGATCGCCGCGGTGATCGCCGCCAGGTTGACCGCGTGGCCGCCGAACGGCGCCGAGGCCATGCTGGCGATCCCGGTGCCGACCAGCAAAGGCGTGGTCGGCGGCTCGTAGCCGTTGCTGCGCAGGACCGCGAAGCCGGGGATGTTCTGCGAGGCCATGGTCACCAGGAAGAGCGGCAGCGCGATGCTGACGATCGCCGGCCCGGTGAAGACGGGCGCGATCCAGTCGAGATGCGGCCAGAGGCCGGCGGCCGCGCTCCCTCCCCCGGCGACGGCACCGGCGCCGGGCACGATGCCGGCCAGGCTGAGGGCGAACATGATGACCGCCGCCGCGACCGCGGCCGGCGCCGCATAGAGCCGGGCGAAGCGCGCGACGACCGCCCAGATCACGACGACCGGCAGCGCCATGGCCGGGACTTCGGCGATCGCCTTGAACGGCGCCAGGCAGAACTCGAGCAGCACGCCGGCCAGCATCGCATTGGCGATCGGCGCCGGGATCGCGAGCACGGCGCGCCCGAGCGGTTTCCAGAGGCCGGCAATGACGACCAGCGCGCCCGCCACCAGAAAGGCACCCACGGCCGCCGGGAAGCCGCCGGCGACCGGGCCGGTCGCGGCCAGCAGTGCCGCGCCCGGCGTCGACCAGGCGATCGCGATCGGCATGCGGTAACGCAGCGCGAACACGATCGCGGCGAGGCCCATCGCCGTGCCGACCGCCAGCAGGCCGGAAGCCGCTTCGCCGGGTGTCGCCCCCACGCCGACCAGGCCCTGCAGCACGATGACGAAGGAACTGCCGTAACCGACCAGCGAGGCGATCAGGCCGGCGAGAATCGCCGGCCAGGGGCCGACGCGGCTGATCTGTTGGGTGGTCGCTTCGGTGGTCATGGGTGGATCGGTTTCGCTCAGCCCCAGAGCTCGGCGCTCGGCGGGTGCATGGTGCTGCCGGTGAACTGGAAGCCGTGCGGCCGGTCCTCGGCCAGCAGCAGCGGCCCGTCGAGATCGACGAATTGCGCGTGCTGCGCCACCAGGAAGGCCGGCGCCATGGCGAGCGAGGTCGCCACCATGCAGCCGACCATGATCTGGAACTCCAGCCGCCTCGCCTCCTGCACCATCGCCAGCGCCTCGGTCAGGCCGCCGGACTTGTCGAGCTTGATGTTGACGGCCTCGTAGCGGCCCTTGAGGGTGCGCATGGTGGTGAGGTCATGGCAGGATTCGTCGGCGCAGACCGGCACCGGGCGCTCGACGCCGTGCAGCGCCACGTCGTCGTCGGCCGGCAAAGGCTGCTCGATCAGCTTGACGCCGAGATCCTTCAGCTTCGGCGCCAGCGCCTTGTAATCCTCGACCGACCAGCCTTCGTTCGCGTCCACGATGAGGGCCGCCTTCGGCGCGGCCTGGTGCACCGCCTGCACGCGCGCCAGGTCCTCGGGGCCGGCGAGCTTCAGCTTCAGCAGCGGCCGCGCCGCGTTCTCCCTGGCCGCGGCCGCCATCTTCTCCGGCGTGTCGAGGCTGAGCGTGTAGGCCGTCACCACGTCATGCGGCGCTTCGAGCTCGGCGAGCTCCCAGGCCCGCTTGCCGGTGAGCTTCGCCTCGAGATCCCAGACCGCGCAATCCACCGCATTGCGCGCCGCACCCGGCCGCATCAGGCTGCGGATGCGCGCCCGCCCGCCGCCGCCTTCGATCAGGCCCTTGAAGCCCTGGATGGTCTCGACGACGCCCGGCACGGTCTCCTTGTAGCGCGCGTAGGGCACGCATTCGCCGCGCCCGATCCTGCCGTCTTCCTCCAGCTCGACGACGACGACCTCGGCCTCGGTCTTCGACCCGCGGGAGATGGTGAAGGTCTGGGCGAGCTTCCACTTCTCCTGCCGGATGGTGAGCTTGCGGCTCATGCGAGATTGTCCACGATGCGGCCGACGCCGGTGCGGAGCGGATCGACGGTGGGCAGTCCGATCTCCTGCTCGACCTTGGCGAGATAGTCCTTCGCCTCGTTGTCGGAGAGGTTCTTGGTGTTGATGCTGGCGCCGACGAACTTGACCTTCGGGTTGGTGAGCTTCGCGGCGGCGATGTTGGCCTGCATGCATTCCTTCAGGCCCGGCAGCGGAAAGTGCGGCAGGCCGCGCATGTGCTTGCGGGTCGGCTCGTGGCAGAGGACCAGCGCGTCGGGCTGGGCGCCGTGCAGCAGGCCCAGGCTGACCCCGGCGAAGGAGGCGTGGAACAGCGAGCCCTGCCCCTCGACCAGGTCCCAATGGTCGGCATCGTTGGCGGGCGAGAGCCACTCGACCGCGCCGGAGACGAAATCGGAGACCACCGCGTCGATCGAGACGCCGGAGCCGGCGATGAAGATGCCGGTCTGCCCCGTGGCGCGGAAATCCGCCTTCATCCCGCGCTTCCTCATCTCCTTCTCGAGCGCCAGCGCGGTGTACATCTTGCCGACCGAGCAATCGGTGCCGACGGCGAGCAGGCGCTTGCCGGGGCGCTTCTCGCCCGAGCCGACGTCGAACTCGCGCGTCGGATGGCGGACGTCGTGCAGCGCGCGGCCGAGGCGCTCGGCCGTCTCGACCAGCTTGGGGTGGTCGGAGAGCCGCTGGTGCAGGCCGCTGGCGAGGTCCATGCCGAGCTCCAGCGCGCCGGCGAGCATGTCGACCCAGTCGGGCGAGAGGACGCCGCCGCGGTTGGCGACCCCGACGATCACCGTCTTGGCCCCCGCCTTGGCCGCCTCCTGGAAGTCCATGTCCTTGATCTTGAGATCGGCGTTGCAGCCCGCGAGCCGCGTCTGGCCGATGCACCAGTCCGGCCGCCAGTCCAGGATGCCCTGCGCGGTCTTGGCGGCGAGCTGGTCCCGGGCATTGCCCAGGAACAGCAGATAGGGTCGTCTGATCTCGAATCCGGTCACGCAGGCACCTTCCATAGGCGGGATTTCCGCGGAATCTAGCGAAGAACGAGGGGCTTGTCAGGCCGCCGCCAAACCTCTATCGCGGGCCTCTTGCGTTGGCAACCGGCGGGGCCTTGTGGCAGAGTCCGGCTCCCCCGGTTTTCGCGGGCCTGACCCGAGGTTTTGATGCCCTCTTTCGACATCGTCTCCAAGACCGACCTGACCGAGATCGACAACGCGATCAACGGCGCCCGGCGCGAGATCGATACCCGCTTCGACTTCAAGGGCTCGAAATGCACGATCGAGCGCAAGGAAGCGGCGATCACCCTGCTGGCCGACGACGACATGAAGCTCCGCCAGATGCAGGAGCTGCTCCGGGGCTACGTCACCCGGCGCAAGCTCGATGCCGGCGCGCTGGAGTTCAAGGACCCGGAGAAGGCCTCCGGCAACGCGCTCCGGCAGGAGGTCATCGTCAAGCAGGGCATCGACCAGAAGCTGGCCAAGGAGATCGTGAAGGGCATCAAGGATTCCAAGCTGAAGGTCCAGGCCTCGATCCAGGGCGACGAGCTGCGGGTCACCGGCAAGAAACGCGACGACCTGCAGGACGCGATCGCCCTGGTGCGTGGGATGAAGATCGAGCAACCGCTGCAATACGTGAACTTCCGGGACTGAAAGAGACATGCCGCCGAAGAGAAATCCGCTGAACCTCAATCCGCTCCAGTTGAAGACGCTGACCCTGTTCCAGGAGCTGGCGAAGATGGAGCAGTACTCCAAGCCCGACGAAGAGCCGGGCCATGTCATGATCACCGGCATGCCGCATCCCCACGGCAACCATTTCCATCTCGGCCACTATGTGCTCTCGTCGAAGGACGCGTCGGGCCTCGGCAACGAAGCCGCCTGGATCGCGCTCGAGCGCAAGGGCCTGGTGAAGTCGCACTATCCGCTCGCCTGCGTGCTCACGCCCGCCGGCATTGCGTACGAGACCGGCCTCAAGGACGAGATCCTGCACGAAGCGCATCACCATTGAGGTGTCGCGATGATCGTCTATCGCTATCTCACCGGCCCGGATGATGCGGCGTTCTGCCATCGCGTGACCGACATGTTGAACAAGGGCTGGCTGCTCTACGGCGCCCCGACCCTGACCTACGACCCCGAGCAGAAGCGCGTCATCTGCGGCCAGGCCATCACCAAGGACGTGCCCGACCGCAAGTACGACCCGAACATGGATCTCGCGAGCGCGTAGCGCCGGATTCGCTTCGCCATTCGCTCGTCATCCCGGCGCCGGGACGACGCCGCCATCGGATGATAGGGCATTGCCTATTAAAGCCATTTCTGCTACAAGGAGCATTGGCGAATCACGCCCAACCTTGACAGGACCTTTACGAAACCCCGAATCCAGGGGGCCCTCTCCGGAGCGAATTAAGCCTTCCGCTTCAAGGACTTGGATTGCCGCACCGGCCGCGAAAACAGTCCGGGTCGTAAAGGCCGGATACGGTCAGGCCGGAACCGGCGCCCGCACATAGTCGTCGATCCACGGCGTACGGTAGCCGTCCTCGCGCCAGAGGATCGGGAAGAAGCTCTCGTCCATCGTGGTGTCGCCGGCGCGTTTGTAGCGGTTGTAGATGTAGGAGATATGCGTCGGGTGGAACTTCGCCGCCGACGACATGCAATGCGTGACCGCCGAGCGGCGCGGACGATCCGCCGAGTTCGCACCCGAGCCGTGCCAGCACCAGCCGTGATGGAAGGCGCAGCCGCCGGCCGGCACCTCGACGAAGGCGATCTCCGGCTCCCGGCCGATGGAATGCGCGGCGGCGACCATCTCCTTGCGATAGTCCTCGGGCGCGTGGAACTGCTTGGCCGGCGGGAAGCGGCCCCATTTATGCGAGCCCTTCACGTATTCGATCGTGCCGCCGGCGGCCGTCGTGTCGTCGAGCGCGATCCAGCAGGTCAGCATCGCCGGCGGATCGATCCAGTCGGCATAGGAGTTGTCCTGATGATAGCCGAGCGACTTCGCCCCCGGCGGCTTCCAGATGACGTTGTCCTGCACGATCCGCGCGCCCTTCCAGCGGCCGAGCTGGGCGCAGAGCTTGCCGACTTCGCGCCGCAAGACCAGCCCCGCGACGGTGCGGTCCGATTTCCAGCCGTTGCAGATCTGTCGCGTGCGGTCGGGCTTGTCGCGGCCCTCCTGCCAGTTCCATTCGTCGGGGTAGAGGCCGGTCTCGAACTTGCCCCTGAACAGCGGCTCGAAGCGTGCGGCCACCGCCTCCGCCTCGCTGCGCTCGATCAGCTTCGGCAGGATCAGGAATCCGTCGGCGTCGAAGCGCGCGACTTGCTCGTCGGTCAGCCGGTCCAGCATAGTGGGAGTCGTAGCATGAACGCACTAGACAGGGCCAGGAGCGCAGTTTCGCGGGACCGTCGAGTTTCGGACGGCAGCAATCATCACGCATCAACCCCACCATACCGCCCCATCTTGGGGCGGGGTGGATACAGGGCGTTCTTGACGGCATGGATTCTTCACACGCGATAGGCGCCTAAGGTTATCGCACCTTGCGCGGGTCCCCGCCCCAAGATGGGGCGGGTATGGGTGGGGTTGAATGCAGCCGTGATGCGTCCGACTGAAACACCGCACGGCGAACCCGTGCTACTGGACCTCGATCGTGACCGGCTTGGCGGCGACGTGCCGATAGGCGAGCTCGGCGGCGAAGGTATGGCTGCCGGGCACCAGCGGCCAGCGGACCACGTCCTTCGCGGCGGCCACCGCGAAGGGCTTGCCGTCGACGAACCATGTGACCTGGGCATCGGGCGGCGTGGCGCTCGCCTTCAAAGGCAGGCTGGCGAGATCGGCCGGCAGCTCCGGATTGCGGATCACGCGGATGTTCGGCCGGGGCGAGAGAATGGCGAGCGCCGCCGCGCCGTCCGCCGGCGTCACCGCATCGGCCAACGCCGCGGCATCGGCCAGGGCCGCGGCATCCGCGGGGGCCGCTGCCCGGATCGCGGTCGCGCGGCGCCATTCCGGCAGCGTGTCGTTGCCGCATCCCGCCGCCGGCGCATCGTCGTCATCGGCGCAGATCGCCTGCAGGCGATAGTTGGGCGGCACCGGGAAGGCGAGCTTCGCCGCATCGGCATCGCCGTGCAGGTCGAGCATGATCGCTTGTGCGAGGGCCCCGGCGCCGGCGGAACCGGTGACGTCGCGCATCGGCCCCGCATCGGAACGGCCGAGCCAGACGCCGACCAGGTACTTGCGCGAATAGGCGACGGTCCAGGCGTCGCGATAGCCCTGGGAGGTGCCGGTCTTGACCGCGACCGGAAACGGATACTCGGTCGTGCCCATGCGCGGGAAGCTCGGCAGCCGGGCCGAGGGATCGGAGAGGAAGAGCGACACCAGGCGCGCCGCATCGACCGACATCACGCGCTGGCCCGGCGCGGATCTCTGCGAGCGATACCAGACCAGGTCGCGCATCACGCCGTCATTGGCGAGCGCGCCATAGGCCCGCACCAGCCGCTCCAGCGTGGTCGGCAGCGCGCCGACCGACATCGAGAGGCCGTAATATTCCGCCGGCTTCTCGGCCTCGTGCAGGCCGAGCAGGCGCAGATAGAGGAAGGTCTCGTCGAGCCCGACCGCCCGCACCAGATTGGCCGCCGGCACGTTGCGCGAATTGGCCAGCGCCTGGCGCGGCGTGAGCGCGCCGAGGAAACCGCGGTCGGAATTGGCGATGGTGCCGGCATTGTAGGCCGTGTCGAGCAGCCGGGTCTCGGGCGCGATGGCGCCGCGGTCGAGGGCCAGCGCGTAGATGAAGGGCTTCAAGGTGGAGCCGGGCGAGCGCTCGGTCTGCGCGAAGTCGATGGCGCCCGTGCCCTTGGCGAAATAGCCGGCCGAGCCGATCCAGGCCAGCACCTCGCCGGTATCCGCCTTCGTGACGATGGCCGCGACCTGCTCGGCGCCCTCGGTGTTCCATTGCGCCAGGGCCTGCACCGCCGCGGCCTCGACCCGGCGCTGGATCCTCGGATCGATGGTCGTGACCAGGCGCGGGTCGGCGGCGGGCAGCGCCGCGCCGCCGACCATGCGCTGCAGGTTGAGGATGGCATGCATCGCATTCTCCGGCCGGCCGCGGCGGTCGATCAGCGGCAGGTCGTCGAGCTGGGACGCCGCCAGGGCGTGGTCGGTCTCGCCGATGACGCCGCCCGTCCGCAGCGCGTCCAGGATGCGATGGCCGCGGGCGATCGCATCGGCGCGGCCGTCGAGCGAGAGCGGGTTCATCCGGCTCGGCGCCTGGGGGATCGCCGCCAGGAAGGCGATCTCCGCCCAGGAGAGATCGGCGACCGGCTTGTCGAGATAGAAGCGCGCCGCATGGGCGATGCCGTGGCTGCCATTGCCGTAGGGCGCCAGGCGCAGGTATTGCCGCAGCACCGCCTCGCGGCCGTAGCGCAGGGTCAGGAACAGCGCCGTCGCCGCCTCCTTCGCCTTGTGCCAGTAGTCGCGCGGCGCCGGGTCCTGCATGCGCGCGACCTGCATCGCCAGCGTCGAGGCGCCGGAGACGCGCGTGCCGCTGGAGAGGTTCTGCCAGAGCGCGCGCAAGGCCGCGACCGGATCGACGCCGGGATGCCACCAGAAGCGGCGATCCTCCAGCGCCACGGTCGCGGCGACCACGCGCGGCGGCAGCGTGCCCACATCCCAGTAGCCGTAGCTGCCGTCATCGGCCGGGATCTGCGCCAGGAAGCCGCCGTTGCGGTCGAGCAGCAGCGGCGTCGGCGCCGGCGCCTCGAAGCGCGCGCCGAACCAGCCGAAGGCGCCGAGCGCCAGCAGCAGCGCCGCGAGAACGCCGCCGATCGTGCGGCGATGGCGCCGGCTATTGCGCATCCGCCGGGGTGACGACGATGACGGCGCCGCTGCTGTTTCCGTTGACGCTGCCGTCATACATCATCTCGGCATAGGCGGCGGGCTGGATGAAGGTGCCCGGCGTCTGTGCCCGCGTGCGGAAGTAGAACTGATACGTCCCCTTGGGCAGCGTGTCGTAGAAATAGGTGACGCTGTCGTCGAGGAAGGCGACATAGGAGGGCGCCAGGGTCGTCTCGCCGCTGGGCTTGGCCTCCGGCGGCGCGGTGGCCAGCGCCGGGTTCAGGGGCTCCATGCCGGCGGCGAGCGGGATCACGACGGCGACGTGGTTGCGGTCCTTCGGGTTGACCAGCTCGACATGGTCCTCGTCGATCTCGCCGACCTTGAACGTGATCTGCTTGGCCGGCGCGTCGAGCGCGGTCTTGATCGGCGGCGCGTCGCCGGGCTGCACCTGCTGCACCTCGCGGCTGACCACCAGGCCCTCGGCATGCGGCGCCTCCTGGCTGCCCGGCGGCAGCGGGACGTAGCGCGCCTCGGCCAGCACGCCGAGCGGGACCGTCGCATCGGCGGGCGCGGTCAGCACGACTTTCGCCGGGCCGGGATCCGGCAGCTTCAGCAGCACCTTGTCGCCGCCGACCTGCACCGGGCCCGAGGCCGCATCGCCGGCCCGCACATCGACGGCGGTGCTCGGCGCGGTCGCGGGCCGGGTGTCGATGAACCGGGTGAGCGCCAGCAGCGCTTCGGCATTGGCGTTGGTGTTGCCCCAGCCGTCACCGCGGCCGAGCGTCACCAAGGCATTGACCAGGAGCTGCTTCCTCGGCTCGTCCTCGGAGGTCGCGACGGCGCGCAGGACCTCGGCGACGGTGCGGGTCTCCGACGGGATGATCAGATCGACGCCCGACACGGCGCTGGACTGCAGGCCGCCGTAGATCTCCTTGCCCTGGTAGAGCCGGGTCACGATGCCGGCCCAGGTCTGGCGCATCAGGGCGGAGAGCGTCGCCGGATCGGTGGCCGAGGAGCGCGCCAGCGCCTCGGTCACATGCGCCAGCGCCTCCAGGTTCAGCCATTGCGTCCGGTTCGCGAGCTCGGCCGCGTAGGCGTCGTCCGCCTGCCCCGCTTCGGCGAGCGCGGTCAGCGACCAGACGCGCTCGTCGTATTCGATGCCGGAGACGAATTGCGTGTAGTCGGAACGCAGCGCCTGGCGCAGGGCCTCGACCTGCTTGTCGAACAGGTCCTGGTCGATCTGGTAGCCGGCGTCGCGCGCCTCGACCATGAACTGCACCGACCAGGCGGTGAGGAAGACGTAGCCCTTGGAGCCCGGCCAGAAGCTGACCAGGCCGTCCTCGCGCGTGGCCTTCGCCACATAGGCCAGCGTGTCCTTCACGTCGCGGTCGGTGCGGTCGAGCCGGGCATCGAGCATCAGCGTGTCGCGGAAATCCTTGAGCGCCAGCTCGGCGCGGGCGAGGCTGATCCGCTGCTCGGTGCAGCCATAGGGATATTCCTGCAGGTAGTCGAGCGCCGCCGCCATGCGCAGCAAGGCCGGCTGGCTGGAGAGCAGCAGCGTCCGGCGCAGGGTCCCCTCGCGCACCGGCTCGTCGATCGCCGGCACGGTCACCGGCTGGCCCGGCAGGAGGTCGGCCAGCAGGCGCCGGTCGAGCGCGCGGCGGTCGGGCCGGATCGGCAGGTCGATCTGCACGGCGTCCTTCGACTGGTCGCTGCTGCGCTCGACGCCCAGCAGCACCCGGACCGACTGGCGTTCCAGCTCGCCCTCCGCCGTGTAGGTCGGCGTCGGCACGCTGACCGGGAAGTCGAGATGCACCGGCTTGTCGGTGGCGAGGGTGATGTCCTTCTTCGTGTCGCCGGCGACGGCGAGGCCATCGGCCTTCAGCTCGGCGCGGCCGGCGCCGCCATCGCCCTCGATCACCCGGCCGAGGCCGGCCAAGGTGAACTGGTCGCCCGGCCGCACGAAGCGCGGGAAGTTGGGCTGCACCATCACCGGCAGGCGGACCCGCATGCTGCCGGTGGCGAAGCCGAAGCGGTCGGCGCCGCTCACCGCCTTGGCCCGCACCTTGAAGACGGAGAGGCTGTCGGCCAGCTTGATCTTGACCTCGGCCTTGCCGTCGGGGCCGACCATGATGGACGGGTTGAAATACGGCACCGGCGTGAAGTTCTTGCGCACGGTGACGTTGTCGAACAGCGACTTCCTCTCCGCCGCGCCCTCGTCGCCGCCCGGATCCTCGTCCAGCGGCAGCGCGCCGATCGCGAGGTTGCGGGTGTCGCGCAGCTTCATGCGGCTGGCGCGGTCGACGATGAAATCCGGCAGCGGATCGAGCCGCTGCTCTTCCGCCAATGCGAGGACCGCCTGGTCCACCATCCAGAGCGTGACCTCGCCCGCGAGCGGCTTGCCCTCGTCGTCGGTGAGCGCGATCTTCATGGTGATCTCCTGGCCGGGCAGCGCCTTCTCCGGATAGTCGAGGGCGATGTTGACCAGGTTCTTGACCGGCTTCACCACGATCCAGTTGGTGGCGGCGAGCGTCTGCGGCCTTCCCAGATCGAGCTGGTCCGGCGTCGGCTCGCCGGGCAGGCGCCCGCGCATCAGCAGGAAGTGCACCGGGATGCGCGGCATGTAGTTCGCCCGGATCGGCAGCTCGTAGCGGCCGACGCCGTTGCGCACATGCACCCAGTCATAGCGCATGCGCGAATCCGGCTCCTCGACGATCGCGAGCGCCTCGGCGTTCTGGAAAGGGCTCTCCAGGATCAGCACCGCCGTGTCGCCGCCCTTGTATTCCGGCTTCTCGGTCGTGACCTTGAAGACCTGGGCCGGCGGGCGCGACCAGGTGACCGGCGTGCCGCCATCGGCGAAGAAGTCGACGGCGACGCTCTGGCTGCGGCCGAGCGCGTCGCGCGCCTCGACCTTCAGGATGTAGACGCCGGCGCCGGTGAGCTTGAGGTCCAGCCCCTGCGGCTCGCCGGTGCTGGTGAGCGGCTGCTCGGAGACGGTCTCGTCCACCGTCTCGGTCACGTATTTCGCCGAGCCCTGGGTGAAGTCGCTGGCCTGGAGCTGGGAGATCCAGCGGCGCTTCAGGAGCTTGACGTTCACGGTCTTGCCCGCGACCAGCTTGTTGTCGAGACCTTCCAGCAGCACCTCGGCATGGACGCTGTCGGCGACCTTGAGATAGCGCGGCACCTTCACGCCGATGGCGAAGGGCGGCAGCGCGGCGACCTGCTGGGTGCTGGTCACGGTCTGGTCGTCGTCGCCGGTGACCGTCGCCTCGATCACATAGCTGCGCGGCTGCGCGGTCGGCTCGATCGCCGGGTTGAGCTCGAGGCTGGCGGCGCCCTGGTCGTCGGTGGTGCCGTCCTTCTCCAGGACCGGCGTCGAGGCGAACTCGCCGATGCCGGAGAAGCGCGCATCGGTCGAATAGTAGAAGCCCTCGCGCGGCGTGAGGGTCCAGTTGTAGGGGAACTGGGTGACGCGCCAATGCACCGGCCGGTTCGCCACCACGCCGCCGGCGTAATAGGTGGCGGCGAGCTTCACCTGGAACGGCTGGTCGGAGGCGGTCTTCTCGGCGCCGCTGAGATGCACCTCGAAGGTCGGCAGCCGGTAGGCCTCCTTCTTGAAGGTCATCGCGCCGAGCTGGCGCTTGACGCCGTCGGCATCCTCCAGCTCCAGGGTCACGTGATAGATGCCGGTGGCGGTCGTCTTCTCCTGGAAGAAGTCGTAGAAGCTGCCGCTGTCGTTGATCGTGACGTCGTGCCGCCATTCGGTATCGTCGGGGCCGGTGACGACCACCGTCGCCTTGTAGTCCCCGAGCGACAGGGTTCCGTCGGCATAGTGGCGGATGTAGCCCTTGATATGCACCGGCTCTTCCGGCCGGTAGATCGGGCGCTCGGTGAAGAGATGGACCAGCTCGCGCTCGGGCTCGGCGCGGTCGTCCAGGAAACCCTGCGTCCATTGCAGCCAGGTGTCGCCGCTGGCGGTCCAGTTGTTGTCGGCATAGACCTGCGGCGCGCGGGTCGGGTCGAGCACCAGCATGTCGTCGTCCTTCGAGACGACGATCCGGCGGATGTCCATGGAATAATCCGTGGAGCCGGGCGCCTTCCATTGCAGCGTGCCGTCGCCGCCGGTCGTGCCGGAGAAGGCCTGCACCCAATCTCCGCCGCGGGCGCCCTCGACGACGATCTTGGCGCCGGCGACCGGCTTGCCGCTTTGCAGCGAGGTGACGACGAAGCGCACGCGGTCGCGCTCGTCCACCGCCGAGAGGCTGAGATCGGTCACCTGCACGCGGACCCAGCGGCGCTGGCTGGAACTGTCGAGCTGGCGCAGGCCGACGATGTAGGTGCCCGGCGCCTTGGCGCCGCTGATATGCTCGAGATAGGGCTTGAGATCGAGGCCGAACTTCGCCGACGCCCCGCCCTTCTTCAGCGGCAGGTTCACGAGGTCCGAGACGCTGGGCGAGCCCAGCGCCTTGATCTGCGCCGAGAGCTCGCTGCCGGAGATGTAGCGGCCGGCCTCGTCGAACGGCGCGGGCTCCTCGCCGGGCGCCGGCGGCTGCGCGGAATCATCGACCTTCACCGGCCCGCCGGGGAACGGCCAGAACGAGCGGTTGAGCGGATCGACCTTGTGGATGCGGATATCGACCTGCTCGAAGCCGCGGCCCCGGAGCGGCAGCATCTGCGGGCCGTAGCGCTCGACGATGCCCTCCCCGGTCAGCCAGTCGAGGAAGCTCGGCTGCTCGGCGAAGGACAGGAAGGCCTCGCTCGGCGCCGGCATCTCCAGGGCGCGCCCCTGCCCGTCGCTGAGCGCGCTCGGCTCCAGCCGCACCTTGTAGAGCGTGCCGGCGGTGAACTTGCCGGAGACCGACAGCACGTTGTTGACGACGGCATAGGCGATGTCGTCCACCTGGGGCGAGATGCGGATCAGGTTGCGCGCGGCGATCGGCCCGATCGGCGCCAGGTTGGCGGAGAAGGCGACGGTGATCGTGCGGTCTCCCGTCGGGCACTTGATCGCGTCTTCCTTGCCGTAGAGCGCGCCGGTCGGCGGGATCGGGAAGCTGGTCTTCGGACAGCCGAGCGCGGTGATGCGGAACGGCTCCGCGGTCGAGAAGCTGATATCCTGGAAGCCGCCGGTGAGGCCCGCCTCCAGCGACAGGCGCAGATGAACCAGCGCCCGCGTGCCGCCGGGAATCGGGTCGTGCAGGTTGACGACGTACTGCGCGGGCGCCGAGCGGTCGGCGCGCTCCATCGCCTTCACGTCGAAATCGGCGTCGGTCAGCGTGCGCGAGGCCGCCGCATCGACGCCCGGCAGCGGCCGGAGCTCGATGGTGATCAGCTTGGCCAGCGCCTCGGCGTCGAGCGGCTCGGGCAAGGTGAGCGAGATCGACTTCACCGGGTCGAGGCCGGTGGCGCCGTTCGCCGGCGTGGTGCCGCTCGGCGCCGACATCAGCGTCGCGAGGGCCGCGGTGCGCGTGCCGACCTGCAGGGTGAATCGGGTCAGCGGCGGCCAGGGCTCGGCCGGCTTGAACTGCAAGGTGCGCGCATTGATCCAGGTCGCGGCACCGGGATGCGCCGGCGCGAGCGTGAAGAACTTCTCCGGATGGTCCTCGGGCCCGCCCGTGGCGGGGCCGGCATCCCGGTCGAAGAAGACGGTGATCGGATCCCAGCGGCGCAGGAACTTCTCCGGCACCACGACGGCGCCGGCCGGACGCACGACGTCCTGGGTGCTCTGCGGCACCACGTTCTCGGCCTGGACCGGCGCCGCGAGCATCGGCAAAGCGGCAAGCAGTGCGGCAGCGACGATCCGTCGGATGCCGTGGAGGGAAAGGAACCGGGGGCGCGCCACGCTGGGTGCTCCTAGGGATTGGTCTTGGGTTTCAGGCCGGCGAGCTCGAGATAGCCGCGCTTGACCTCGTCGGGCGGGCTGCCGTCGGGTGCGGCGATGCCGACCAGCGCCGGCTGCACCTCGATGGCGCTGCCTTCGGCGGGCGCATCGACCGCCAGCAGGTAGGTGCCGCCCTTGAGATGCAGCATCTGCACCACGCCCGAGCCGATGGTATCGCCGGCCGCGTCGAACACGCGGACATGGGCGGAATCGCTGCCGCCGCGGACGCCGACGCCGATGTCGCGCTCATCCTTCACGGTGAAGGAATAGAGCCGCGATTCACCCGGCGCCAGGCGCACCTTCGGCCCGAGACCTTCAGCGAGCGGTGCGATGTCGATGAGCGTCGCCTCGGCGGTGCCGGCGAGATCGCCCGCCCCCGCCGAACGCAGCACCAGCGGCGTCGTGCCCTTCGGCAGGTAGAGACTCAAGTCGGCACCGTTCGGGAAGAGGCGCAGGCTCTGCGCGCCGTCGGCCGGCTTCTGCTGGGCGATGACGGGCGTCGTCGTCTTCAGGTGCAGGAACTTCGGCGCATCCACGGCGAAGACGATCTGCTGCGCCGCGCCCCTGAGCGCCACGCTCGCGGTCTTCGAGACCAGCGCCGCGGTCGCCGCGACGCCGAGGGAGGTCAGCGGATCGCCGCCGTCCAGCCAGGCGACCACCGGGCCGACGCCATGGGCGATATCCACGGTTCCGACCGGACTGACCTTGGGCGACGCATCGCGCGAGACCGTGCCGTCGGCCCCCCAGGCCGTCGTGTTCTTGACCGCGCCGGCCACGCGCAAGGCCGGGAGCCGGCCGTCCGCGAAGGCTTTCATCTCGGCATCGGACGGCATGATCTTCACGCGCGTCACGCCTTCCGCCGCGTAGTACTGCTTGAACAGGCGGCCGCCGCCGAGCGTCGAGATCATGCCGTCGCCGAGCGGCGTGGCGACGATCCCGAGCTGCGCTTCAGCCGATCCGGCGGATACCACGAGCATCTGCTCCGCGGCCGTGTCCTCGGTGATCGCCAGCGCCTCGTCACCGGACCAGATGTCGTCGCGGGTCTTGCCGCCGATGAGGGTGACCGCGGTCTGCGGCGGCAGTGCGAGCTGCAGGCGCTTCGTCCCGGCCGGCAGGGTGAAGGCCAAGGCCTGGCGCGCACCGACGCGCTGGTCGGTGGCGCCCCAGTCGAGCGCCGCCGACAGCGGCTTGCCGAACGCGATCCGCCGCAGCCGCAGGGGCAGCGGCGCCGTCGGATCGCCCGCATTCCACAGCTTCAGCGTGACGCCCTTCTGGCTGGCATCCCAGAGCAGGCTGGCCGACGAGCCCTGCGCCACGGCCAGGCCGCCATGCTCCGCCGACACGCCGGGCTGGCCGAGGCGGGAGTCGGCGATCCACAGGATCGGCGCGCCCTTCGCCGCCACCGGATCGGCGATGACGGTCGGATCGGAGAACGAGCCGCGCACCGTCAGCGCGATCGCCGCCTCGCCCGGGACGAGCTTCGACGCCTTGACCACGCCGCCATCGGCATTGCGCGCGCCGAACCAGAAGATCCCCGGCTTGCCGAAGGCGACATTGGCGAAGTCGCCGACGAGCGGCTTGCCGGACTCGGTCGCCCAGGCGATGCCCGGCAGCGGCTGCTCGAGCTGGTAGGCGCCTGCCTCGTCGATCCTCACCGCCGCGAGGTCGAGCGGCGGCACGATGCCGGGCACCGGAAGCAGCGCGACGCCGTCGCCGGTGAAACGTGCCGCGCCTGTCGCCGCCGGCGATGCCATGCGCGCCTGCAGGCGGATCGGGTCGGTGCTGCGGTCGATCGACCAGACGCGCAGGCGATACTCGCCGGCATCGCCGTGCGGCAAGGCGAGCCAAGGCGAGCGGCCGGTGCTCTCGGCCAGCGTCCGCCAGCCGGTTCCGTCGGCGATCTCCAGGCCGAGGCCGACCGCCGGGCCGCCGGCATCCGCCGCCGCGACCAGAACATCGCCCGGCGCCGTCGTCAGCGGCACGAGATGCACCTTCGGCCCCGCGAGCGCGATGTCCTTGCCGACGGCCAGGGCAGGCTCGGCCTGCTCCTCGGCCTGATAGATCGAGACGAGGGTGCCGCCGGCCGGCGCGGCGGCAGGCGCGGGTGCCGCCTGTTCCTCGTCCTCGCCTTCATCGGCGCCTTCATCGCTCATCTGGTCGTTCTCGCCGTCCTCGACCGTGTCGTCCGGCGCCACGGCCTTGCCGCCCGCGCTCGCCGCGCCGACCGCTTCGAGGTGCAGGCGATAGAAGCCCGGCCTGATCCGGCCGGCGATCGCGAAGTTCCAGTCGTTCGGCCGGTCGTCATTGGTCGCAACCAGCTTGTCGTGCTCGTCATAGAGCCAGGCGCGCACATCCGTCGTGCCGAACGAGCCGATCTCCGCCACCGCGTCGCTGCCGATCGAGACCGGGACATCGGCCGGCAGGCCGACCGGCCGGCTCTGCCCGGCGAGCAGCTCCCTGGCGCTCACGCTGACGTCGTAGTCGAAGCGGTTGTTGGGCTCGATCGTCGTCGCCTTCAGGACATAGGAGCCGGTCGGCAGCAGGTTCTTCCAGGTCTCGCCGCCGGTGATTTCGGCGCGCTTCAGGCCGTCGGCTTCGGCGACGAGATCGGCGCGCATGCCGCGGCTGAGATCGATCGAGACATGGGCCGGACCGGTCAGCGTGAAGCGCCATTGATCCGGCACGCGCATCGCTCCGGCTTCCGGCTCCAGCCACTGGAAGGCCTGACTCTGGCCAAGCGTGAGATCGTGCGGGCCGTGGCCGGTCGGCTCGGCCGGCTGCTCGATCGCCTCGAGCGAGGTGACGATCTTGGCATCGACGGGCTGCGGCAGGATCACCAAGCGGTAATAGGCCGCGTTGAAATCGCCGGTGAAGTCGGCGGGCGCATTGGGCGCGATGATCGGCCAGCCGTCCTGGTCCTCCAGCCGCATCGTATAGGTGCGGCCGAGGCCGAGCGCCTGCAGGCGATAGCGCCCCGCCTTCGGGATGCGGAAGGTGTAGACGATGCCGTCGCCGGCCTGGAGCGTGTTGCGCGCCGGCACGCCGAGCGAGAGCGCGCCGCCGTCGATCAGCTTCGTCTGCGCCGCGACGACGCCCATATGGCCTTGCGTCTCGCCTTGCGGCGACAGCGAGAGCTGGTAGGCGCCCTGCCCCAGATATTGCTGGATCAGGAAGTTCCGCCCGGTGCCGTTATTCGCCTCCTTGTCCAGCGAGACGACGGTGCGGGTGCGGATGGCACCCTCGGTCTGCAGCAGGCCGCTCGATTCGACGCGATAGAGCCCCGGCTCGGCCACGTCGAGCGCGAAGGTCTTCCGCTCGCCGCGCACGATGTCGAAATAGGCCGGTTGCTGCGGCACCAGCGGCGGGAAGTTCGGAATCGCGGCCAGCGCCTCGGCCGAGACCTTCGGGAGCGGCGTCTCCGGCGCCAGCGCATCCGGCTGGAAGCGCAGCGCCAGCGTCACCGCCTTGTCGGTCGTGTTGCCGATGGTCAGCGTGTGCTCGGCATTGTCGCCGCGCCATTCGGCGACCGCGGCCGCGTGGTCGATGGCAAACTCGACCGGCTTTGCATCCTCGGCGATCGCGGTGACGGTGCCGTCCTTCGGCGCGCGGACCGGGATGTCGAGGCTCTGCCCGGCCTTCAGCACGACCGGCAGGCCGCGCGCGAGATCGATCGGCAGCGACCGCAGCACGACGCCGGCCGCGACACCCGGCTGCTGGTTCAGATAGAGCGTGTAGTAGAACCCTTTCTCCAGGGTGGTGCGGGGAAAGGAGATCGCCGTCTCCTTCGCCTGGTCGGCATTGGCGATCACGGGCCCGTCGCCCGAGACCTTGATGTCGAGGATGCCCTTGCCATCCGGCTTCGGCCGGCCGGTCAGCACGTAATAGCCGCGCTCGAGCTTCCAGGGCGTGCCGGCATCGGCAAATTGCGGAGTCTTGTAGTTCTCCGGGAACTGCACCATCGGCTCGAAGCGGTACTCGCCGTCGGCGCCGCTCTGCTGCACCGAATAGGTGCCGGGCTGGGTCACGTTGAAGTAGGCCGTGAAAGTGCCGAGCAGGTTGAAGCGGCGCGACCAGACGGCCCCCGGCCGCAGCTCCGGCGCGTTCGAGGCGATCACGCGCTCCGGATAGTTGGTCGCCGACCTGGTCAGCAGGCCGGTGGCGTCGACATTGTCCTCGCCATAACCGGAATGCAGGGTCTGGATCCAGTAGTCGCCGGTCTCCTCGAAGCCGTAGCGGCTGGTCGACCGGAAGTATTGCAGGATGTAAGGCTTGCCGGCCTCGCGGGTGATGGTGACCAGCTTGTAGCCGCTGCTATCGCTGCCGAGGTCGAGCTCGGTGACGGGGGGATTGGTCTTCTTCGAGATCTCGCCGCCTCCGCCGCCGCTGTAAGGCCGCCCCTCGTCGTAGTGATCGACAGAGAGCCGCGCATCCTCGGCTTCGGGCAGCTCCAGGCGGAAGAAGCTCGCCGTCGCCGGCACGAGGAAGCGGTCGATGCCGAACGGGCTGGCGACGAAAGTCTGCCGCAGCGCGTCGTCGAGCGTCGGGATGCCCATGCGCAGATGGAGCGGATGCTCGTCGGAGGTCTTGGCCCAGGGCTTCGCCGGACCGCCATAGGCCGAGACCAGGTAGAGCCCGGGCTCCAGCACGGTCACGATCCGGCGCACCGACAGCGGCTTGCCGGGCAGCGGCTCGACCTCGTCCGTCGTCGGCGTTGCATCGACCAGCCAGTTGCCGTCGCGCCAGAGCCGAAGGTCGGCAAGGTTGCGGCCGGCCGCCTCGATCGCGACGGTGCGGCGCCCGGTGATCTCCAGCCAATAGGAACGCTGCTGGTAGTCGCCGAGATCGGCGTCGATCCGCTTGATCTCGGGGAGGCGCGGAATCTCCGGCGCATTCAGCTCGGCGAAGGGATGGACCGAGAGCGCCGCATCGCCGGAGCCCTGGTCGCTGGCATGCATCAGAATCTTATAGTGTCCGCGGTCGAGGAAGGCGTCGATGCGGCCGTCGCTTTCGCCCGCGGCGCCCATGGTCTCGCCGGGGCCGGTCATGCGGTCGACCAGCTGCAGCGCGACGCCCTGGCCGCTCTTGGCCGAAACCGAATAGCGGCCGAACTGCGCGATCGAGAGGATGGTGAACTGCTCGCCCTTGGCCGGCAGCGTGTCGTGTTCCAGGCCGAGCGTGGTCGGCAGGCTCTCCGGCTTCGGCATGGGCGCAGGGGCCGCGGCTTCTTCGCCGGAAGGCGCCGTATTCGCAGCCTGGGCGCTGAGCGCCGCGATGCGGTCCTGGTAGAGCGCGATCAGGCAGGCGGCGGCTTTCTTGGGATCGGCCGTCTTGCCCGCCATGGATTGCGGCACGCCGCAGGACTGGAACCGCGCCTGCAGCCAGGTGCGCTGCTCGGTGCGCAGCGCATTGCGCCCCGCATCGTCCAGGCCGGCTTGCACGCGGCCGTACAGCGCCGCCAGGTCGGCATCCGCCCGGGCCAGCGCATCATTGCTGCATATCAGGAGTTCGATGGGCGCCTTGGCGGCGGAACAATCGAAACTCGGCGCCGCGGCCTGAGCCGTCGCACGCCCCGGCATCGACAACGCACACAGCGCCGCCAACGCCAACACCCCACCCCGCCACGCCATCGACTGACGCCTTCCCGCTCGACCGGTCCCACGCGAACCGATCGAATGAAATCTCTACCCGTGAAAGGTGTCAAAAAAATGGCACCCGCACAAGCTGCGTCGCTCGCGCCGGCGTTTCAGTTCGAATGATCGCCGAGAATCATGTCGGCCGCTTTCTCGGCGATCATGATGGTCGGAGAATTGGTGTTGCCCGAGGTGATGCTGGGCATGATCGAGGCATCGGCGACGCGGATCCCCGCAAGACCGCGCAGCCTCAGACGCGGATCGACCACCGAGGCGGGATCGTCGCCCATGCGGCAGGTGCCGACCGGATGGAAGATGGTCGTGCCGATATCGCCGGCCGCGCGCACCAGATCGGCATCGGTCGTGAGTGCCGCGCCGGGCAGCAGCTCCCTGGGCCGATGCGGCGCAAAGGCCCGGCTTTCCAGCACGATCCGTCGGGTGAGCTTGATGGAGTCGACCGCGACCCGGCGATCCGCCTCGGTCGTGAGATAGCGCGGCTGGATCGCCGGCGGCTGCAGCGGGTCGGCGCTCTTCAGGCGGATATGGCCCCGGCTTTCCGGCCGCAGGTTGCAGACCGACGCTGTGAAGGCGGGATGCCGGTGCAGCGGCTCGCCGAACCGGTCGAGGCTCAGCGGCTGGACATGATATTCGACATTCGCCGTCCGGTATTCCGGCCCGGTCCTGGCGAAGGCGCCGAGCTGCGACGGCGCCATGGTCATGGGCCCGCGCCGGAACGCCGCATAGTTGAGCGCCATCCCGGCCCGGCCGCGCAGGCTGTTGGCGGTGACGTTCAAGGTCGGCAGGCCCTCGATGCCGAAGATCATGCGAAGCTGCAGGTGGTCCTGCAGGTTCTCGCCCACACCCGGCAATGCATGGACCGGCGTCACGCCGTGGCGCTGCAGCAGATCGGGATCGCCGATGCCGGAGAGCTGCAGGAGATGCGGCGAGTTCACCGCGCCCGCGGCGAGGATCACCTCGCGCCCGGCGCGCAGCTTCCGGGTCTCGCCGGCATAGCGGACCTCGAGCCCGGCTACCCGACTGCCCTCGACCAGCAGCCGGAGGGCCTGCGCCCCGGTCCACAGCGTGAGATTGCCGCGAGAGAGCGCCGGCTTCAGGAAGGCTCGGGCGGTGGACCAGCGCACGCCGCGGCGCTGGTTGACCTCGAAATAGCCGACGCCCTCGTTGTCGCCGCGGTTGAAGTCGTCGGTCGGCTCGATGCCGAACTCGCCGGCCGCCGCGCAGAAGACGTCCAGCACCTTCCAGGTGATGCGCGGGCGCTCGACGCGCCATTCGCCGCCGCTGCCATGCAGCGGATCGGCCGGCCCCTCGCGATGCTCGCTCTTGATGAAATACGGCAGCACGTCGTCCCAGCCCCAGCCGGGATTGCCGAGCTGCCGCCAGTGGTCGTAATCCGCCGCCTGGCCGCGCATGTAGATCATGCCGTTGATGGCCGAGCAGCCGCCGATCACCCGCCCCCGGGGATAGTTGAGGCTCCGTCCGTTGAGACCCGCTTCCGGCTCGGTCTTGTAACACCAGTCGGCGCGGGGATTGCCCATCGCATAGAGATAGCCGACCGGGATGTGGAACCAGATCCAGTTGTCGCGCCCGCCGGCCTCCAGCAGCAGGACCGAGTGCCGGCCGGACGCCGTCAGCCGGTTGGCCAGCGTGCAGCCCGCCGACCCCGCGCCCACGATGATGAAGTCGAATTGCGGCTCGGCCGATGCCGTTCTGCTCACGCCACCCTCTGCTCGACGCTCGGCGCGGGCCGCTGACCAGGCTCCGCCGCCGGCCCTCGCGCAAGTACAGCATGGCGGTCTCGACCGCAAGATGCCCGGGCGACGTCGCCATCGGCGCGATGGATCGTGACGCGCCCCGGTCTCTCCCGCATTCCGATCACCCGGCGGCAACGCCACCTGTCCATCACCGTGGCTCCGGATCCGTTTCCGCTGGAGTCCGACCACGTCGATGCGGGATGCGCGGATCGCTCCGGACCCGTGCAGCCCTTTTCGATTGATCGCTCGAAGCCGCGCCTCTAAGGTTCCTCGAATATTTCCCTAAAAGATGTAGAGGAGTGTGGCGAGCTTCTCTTGACGGCGATCAACGACTCGCGCTGGGTGCCGCCGTCGGAGCAGCCTGACGCTGGCAGCCCGGCCTCGACCATGAGCGCGATGGGTCGGCCGCCATCGCCGAATACGAATGCAGAGCCGGATGTCCCATCTGATGCCCAGCAGGCCAGATCGGCCAAATGCGGGCATTGGCCGGGAGCGCAATGCCGGTTCTGCCGCTGCGGAGCGAAAGGGAAAGCTGCATGAGCATCGAAAACAAGCGCGTGCTGGTGACCGGCGGCGCCGGCTTCCTCGGCTCGCATCTGTGCGAGCGGCTGCTCGAGCAGGGCTGCGAGGTGCTCTGTCTCGACAACTTCTTCACCGGCCGGCGCTCGAACGTCGCGCATCTGCTCGACAACCCGCTGTTCGAGCTGATGCGCCACGACGTGACCTTCCCGCTCTATGTCGAGGTCGACGAGATCTACAACCTCGCCTGCCCCGCCTCGCCGATCCACTACCAGTTCGACCCGGTGCAGACCACCAAGACCAG
>DASZSL010000024.1:0-99464 GCA_035548715.1 Dongiaceae bacterium | reverse complement strand
AAGAAGGTGATGACTTGGCGCCACGAGCTGCCGAAGCTGACCCATGTGCTGCTCGCCGAATGCGACGAGGCCGCCCTGCCGGAGGGCACGCTCTCGCTGGCCAAGGCCATGGCTTCGGCCTCCGACCAGTTCACCACGGAGCCGACGCGACCGGACGATATGGCGCTGCTGCATTTCACCAGCGGCACGACCGGCAGGCCCAAGGGTGCCGTCCATGTCCATGAGGCCGTCATCGCCCACCACGTGACGGGCCGGCTCGCGCTCGACATCCACCCGGAAGATCGCGTCTGGTGTACCGCCGATCCGGGCTGGGTCACCGGGATGTCCTACGGAATCATCGCGCCGCTGACCAACGGCGCGACCCTGATCGTCGACGAGGCCGAGTTCGACGCCGAGCGCTGGTATGGCACGCTGCAGGACGAGCGGATCACCGTCTGGTATACCGCGCCGACCGCGATCCGGATGATGATGAAGCTCGGAGCCGACATCATCCGCAAGTACGACCTCAGCCGCCTGCGCTTTCTCGCCAGCGTCGGCGAGCCCTTGAATCCCGAAGCCGTGGTGTGGAGCCAGGAAGCCTTCGGCCGGCCGTTCCATGACAATTGGTGGCAGACCGAGACCGGCGGAATCATGATCGCCAATTTCGCCTCCATGGACATCAAGCCGGGTTCCATGGGGCGGCCGATCCCGGGCATCGAGGCGGCAATCGTCCAGCGCACCGCCGACGGCGTCGCCGTGGCCGAGCAGCCGATGACCATCGGTGACCTGGCGCTGAAGCCCGGCTGGCCGTCGATGTTCCGCGGCTATCTGCACGAGGAGGAGCGCTACAAGAAGTGCTTCGTCGGCGGATGGTACATCACCGGCGACCTGGCGATGCGCGATGCCGACGGCTACTTCTGGTTCGTCGGCCGTGCCGACGACGTGATCAAGTCCTCCGGACATCTGATCGGCCCGTTCGAGGTCGAGAGCGCGCTGATGGAGCATCCCGCGGTCGCCGAAGCCGGCGTGATCGGCAAGCCCGATCCGATGGCCGGCGAAATCGTCAAGGCGTTCGTGGCGCTCAAGACCGGCTACGAGCCGAGCGAGGCGCTGCGCAAGGAGCTGCTGGGACATGCGCGCAAGAAGCTCGGACCCGCGGTCGCGCCGAAGGAAATCGACTTCCGGGCCAACCTGCCGAAGACCCGCAGCGGCAAGATCATGCGCCGCCTGTTGAAGGCGCGCGAGCTGGGCCTGCCCGAAGGCGATCTTTCCACTCTCGAAAGCGACGAACGATGATCGAACATGCCGTGAAGCCGCATCTCACGCGCGCCCATGTCTCGGATCTGATGCGCCAAATGGTGCGCATGCGCCGCTTCGAGGAGAAATGCGTCGAGCTCTATCAGCGGGAAAAGATCCGCGGCTTCCTTCATGTCTATATCGGCGAGGAAGCGATCGCGGCGGGCATCATGCAGGCGCTCGAGCCGGAGGACACGGTGATCGCCACCTACCGCGAGCACGGGCACGCCATCGCCCGCGGCATCCCGATGACCACGCTGATGGCCGAGATGTATGGCAAGCAGGAGGGTTGCAGCCGGGGTCGCGGCGGCTCGATGCATGTGTTCGATGCAAAGACCCGCTTCTACGGCGGCAATGCCATTGTCGGCGGCGGCCTGCCCCTCGCCGTCGGCACCGCCCTCGCCGATGCGATGCAAAAGCGGGCCCGGGTGACCGCCTGCTTCTTCGGCGAAGGCGCGGTGGCCGAAGGCGAGTTCCACGAGAGCATGAATCTCGCGGCGTTGTGGAAACTCCCGGTGCTGTTCGTCTGCGAGAACAATCTCTACGCCATGGGCACGGCGCTCGGCCTTTCGGAATCCGAGACCGACATCCACAAGAAGGCCGAGAGCTACCGCATGCATGCCGAGGTCGTCGACGGCATGGACGTCGTGGCGGTCGAGGCCGCAGCCCGCAAGGTCGCGGCGGCGATCCGCGCCGGTGAGGGCCCGCAATTCCTCGAGTGCCGTACCTATCGCTTCCGGCCGCATTCGATGTTCGATGCCGAGCTCTACCGCGACAAGGGCGAGGTCGAGCAATGGAAGAAGAAGGGGCCGATCGAGCGCTTCGGCGCCTGGCTCCGCGAGAACGACATCCTGCACGCGGCCGATCTGCAGGCGATCGAGACCGAGGTCGCCGCCGAGGTCGAAGCGGCCGTCGCCTTTGCCGAAGCCGGGACCTGGGAGCCGGTCGAGAAGCTGAGCACCTACGTCACCCTGGAGCGCGCGTCATGAACGAGATTGCAGCGCCGGTCAGGATCAAGACCACCTATCGCGAGGCGGTGCGCGCCGCGATCCGGGACGCACTCAACGCCGACCCCAGGGCCTTTCTCATGGGCGAGGATGTCGGCCGCTACGGCGGCTGCTACGCCGTCAGCAAGGGACTGCTGGCCGAGTTCGGGCCGGAACGGATCCGGGACACGCCGCTTTCGGAGTCCGCCTTCGTCGGTGCCGGCATCGGCGCCGCCCTCAACGGCATGCGACCGATCGTCGAGGTGATGACCGTCAATTTCAGCTTGCTGGCGCTCGACCAGATCGTCAACAACGCCGCCACCCTGCTCCACATGTCCGGCGGGCAGTTCAATGTCCCGCTGGTGATCCGCATGGCAACCGGCGCTGGGCGCCAGCTTGCGGCCCAGCACTCGCACAGCCTGGAAGGCTGGTACGCCCATATTCCCGGAATCAAGGTGCTGGCACCGGCGACGCTCGAGGACGCGCGCGGCATGCTGCTCGGTGCGCTCGGGGACCCCAACCCGGTGCTGATCTTCGAGCACGTCATGCTCTACAACATGGAAGGCGAGATCGCTGCCGATGCGGGCGCGGTCGAGATCGGGAAGGCGGCGATCCGCCGGCCGGGCCGCGACGTCACGCTGATCGCCTATGGCGGCACGCTGTTCAAGACGCTGGCCGCCGCCGAGACCCTGGCCAAGGACGGGATCGAGGCCGAGGTGATCGACCTCCGCAGCCTGCGCCCGCTCGATACCGCGACCATCGTCGGGTCGGTCGCGCGCACCCGCCGTGCCGTCGTGATCGACGAAGGCTGGAAGACCGGCGGCCTCTCCGCCGAGGTGACCGCAGTCATCATGGAGCAGGCCTTCTGGAACCTGGATGCGCCGGTTGCGCGCGTCTGCTCCGCCGAGGTGCCGATCCCCTATCCGCGTCACCTCGAGCAGGCGGCTCTGCCCCAGCCGGAAGCGATCGTCGCGGCGGCTCGCGCCACGATCGGGCGATGAGGACGGGGGTACGCTGACCCATGGGCGAGTTCGTCATGCCGTCGTTGGGCGCCGACATGGATGCCGGCACCCTGGTCGAGTGGTTGAAGCGCCCGGGTGACCAGGTCAGGCACGGCGACATCGTCGCGGTGGTGGAGACCCAGAAGGGCGCGATGGAGATCGAAGCTTTCGAGGACGGAACCTTCGACCGTCCCCTGGTCGAGATCGGCACGAAGGTCCCGGTCGGCACCCCGCTGGCCTTCATCCGCGGCGCGGGCGAAGCGGCGCCGGCGCCGGTGACCTCGGAGATCAAGCTGCCGCTACCCGGCCCTGCCGTTCCGTCCCCCGCACCGACCATCGCACCCGCACCGCCGGCGGCACTCGGCCGGCATATCTCGCCGGCCGCCCGCAAGCTCGCTGCCGAACGCGGCATCGGCGTCGAAGGTCTGGCCGGTACCGGACCGGGCGGCGCCATCGTCTACAGCGATATCGAGAAGGCGACGCACCCGGCCGCGGCACCGGCGGCCAAGCGGCCCGGCCTCGACCTCGCCGAGATGCGCAAAGCGATCGCCGCCGCCATGGCACGGTCCAAGCGCGAGATCCCGCACTATTATCTCAGCCAGCCGATCGACCTCACCGCGGCCCAGCAATGGCTGACCGGAACTAACACCACGCGCGACCCGACCGAGCGGATCCTGATGGCCGCCCTGCTGTCGAAGGCCGTTGCCTTGGCGCTGCACGATTTCCCGGAGATGAACGGCTTCCACAAGGACGGGGTGTTTCAGCCGAGCGCCGCGATCCATCTCGGCACGGCCATCGCCATCCGTGGCGGCGGCCTGGTGGCGCCGGCGATCCGCAATGCCGACACGCTGACGCTCGACCAGCTGATGGCGGCCATGCGCGACCTGGTGGCGCGCACGCGGGCCGGGCGGCTGCGCGCCTCGGAGATTTCAGATCCCACCATCACCGTTTCCAGCCTTGGCGAACGCGGCGTCGATCGGCTCTACGCGATCATCTATCCGCCCCAGGTGGCGATCGTCGGCTTCGGCACGCCGGCGCCGCAACCCCGCGTGGTCGAGGGCAGGGTCGAACCGCGCCTGGTCGCGACTGCGACGCTCGCCGCCGACCATCGGGTGAGCGACGGCCATCGCGGCGCCCTGTTCCTGCTGGAGATCGAACGCCGCCTGCAACAACCGGAAGCGCTATGACCAGAGACGACATCCGCAAGGCCGTCATCGAGAAACTCGGCGACATCGCGCCAGAGACCGATCCCGCCGCTCTCAAGGAGGACGCCGATGTCCGCGACGCCTTGGACATCGATTCCATGGACTTCCTCAACTTCGTGACCGCCCTGCACCGGGATCTCCATGTCGACATCCCGGAGGCCGACTACCCCAAGCTGCTGACCATCGGCGGCGCCGTCGCATACCTCGCCGCAAAATCGGTGTGACGCGTCCACCGCTTTGATCTTGTTCAACCGTCCGATCACGTGCAATGGAGGCGTTCCTGTGATGTCGCCGCCGCCCGGAGATTGATCGAAGTCAAAGCGGCAGGCGCCGAACCGCCGTTTCATCGCCGGGCGACACTCTCGAGGCGGCACCATGTCCCTGCGGATTAAGACAAAGGTGCGACATCAGGCTGCTCCCGCGGCCCCGTCCGCGCCGGCCGCAAGAACCGGCTCCGGCACCTTCCCGCTCGGCGCTGCGCACAATGCCGACATCGCTGCCGCGTTCGAGGAGATCGCGGACCTGCTGGAGATAGAGAACGCCAATCCATTCCGCGTGCGTGCCTATCGCAATGCGGCGCGGGTGGTCGGCGGCCTGCCGCGGGAAGCCGCGGCAATGCTGGCCGGCGGCGAGGACCTCGCCGAGCTTCCCGGAATCGGCAAGGACCTTGCAGGCAAGATCGCCGAGCTGGTGAAGACGGGTGACACCGCGGTCCTCCAGGACCTCCACAGGCACACGCCGCAGGGCCTTGTCGAGCTGCTGCGGCTTCCGGGCCTTGGGCCGAAGAAGGTCCGGGCGCTGCACGACCAGCTCCATGTCGAGACGGTTGCCCAGCTGCACCGCGCCCTGAAGGACGGCCGCGTCGCCGACCTCGCGGGATTCGGCGAGCAGACCGAGAAGCGCCTGCTCCAGGCGCTGGAAACCAAGCCGGCATCGAGCGGCCGCATGAAGCTGGCAGTCGCCGCCCAATATGCGGAACCCCTGGCGGACTATCTGCGCAAGTGTCCCGGCATCGGCGCGGTCGCCATTGCCGGCAGCTACCGGCGCGGCCGGGAGACCGTGGGAGACATCGACATCGTGGCGGCCGCCGAAGACGCCGCACCGGTCATGGAGCGCTTCATCGCCTTTCCCGAGACGGCGCGGGTGGTGAGCCGCGGTCCGACCCGCAGCACCATCCTGCTGCGCTCCGGCCTGCAGGTCGACCTGCGCGTGGTCGCCGCCGAAAGCTACGGCGCGGCGCTGGTCTATTTCACCGGCAGCAAGGCGCACAACATCGCCATCCGGCTCATCGGCCTGAGGCGCGGGCTGAAGATCAACGAATACGGCGTGTTCCGCGGCAAGCGACGGGTTTCCGGCGAGACCGAGGAATCCGTCTATCGGGCCATCGGCCTGCCCTGGATCGCGCCGGAGCTGCGCGAGGACCGGGGCGAGATCGAGGCAGCCCGCACCAAGACGTTGCCCGATCTGGTCGAGGTGAGGGACTTGCGGGGCGACCTCCACGCCCACACGACCGCGACCGACGGGCATGACAGCCTGCGCGACATGGTGCTCGGCGCCAAGGCCATGGGCTATGAATATGTCGCGATCACCGAGCATTCCCGGCACCTGACCGTCGCCCACGGCCTCGATCCGGCGCGCCTGGCGAAGCAGATCGCCCAGATCGACGCCATCAACCGGCAGAGGCCCGGCATCCACGTGTTGAAGGGCATCGAGGTCGACATCCTGGAGGATGGCAGCCTCGATCTGCCGGACTCGATCCTCGTCCGGCTCGACCTGGTCGTCGCCGCGGTCCACAGCAAGTTCAACCTGAGCCGTGCCAGGCAGACCGAGCGCATCCTGCGCGCCCTCGACCATCCTTATGTCACGATCCTCGCCCATCCCAGCGGCCGCCTGATCGGCGAACGCGAACCCTATGACGTGGACATGGCTTCGATCCTGAAGAAGGCGAAGGATCGCGGCCGGTTCATGGAGTTGAATGCCCATCCGGACCGGCTCGACCTGCTCGACAGCCAGTGCCGCATGGCCAGGGACCTGGGCGTGCTGGTCAGCATCAACACCGACGCGCACTCGATCGACGACTACGCCAACATGCGCTTCGGTGTGGGCCAGGCGCGCCGGGGCTGGCTCGGCAAGCAGGACGTGCTTAACACCCGGCCGCTGTCGCGCCTGCTGCCACTGCTGGCCCGCGGACGCAAGACCTAAGGAGGCAAACATGTCCGAGACATTCCAACCGCAGCCACGGCCCCAGCATCTTGAGCGCAAGGACGTCATTCAGCTGGTCGGTGATCTGGAGGATTCCAGCATTGCGGCCATCCTCGCCACCGGCGCGACCTATGCCGAGATCGAGCAGGCCTTGAAATGGGTCGGCGGAGGACGCGAGGAGCCGCACGTGGACTCCGAGGGTCTCACACCCACGGCGGAAGCGGTCTATGACGTCCTGCTCGCCGACCCCGCCTACACCGAGGAGAATGGACACTGATCCCAGTCCCGGCGGCTCATCCTTTGGTGCGGACCATCGGCTCCGGGTGGCGATCTCGCCGGCGAGGCCCGCCTCGAACTGCACGGCCGTTTCGAAACGATGGCGGCCTTGATGGCCGGTTCCCTGCCGCTGCAAGCGGGCTTCGTTAAAAAACCGTTGGAATTGTTGGTAGCACCGGACGGATTTGAACCGCCGACCAAGGGATTATGATTCCCCTGCTCTACCGCTGAGCTACGGTGCCGTACCAGCCCGGACGGGCGTTGACGCCTGCGATATAGAACCCCGACCCCAGGCTGTCAAGAAATCAGCAACATCTTCTGTTTGCTGGGTTTTCTTCCGTCCTCGGCACGGCTTTCCGAAGCTGGGTAACCGCCGAGCCGCCTCGGACGAACCGTTCGCAGACAACCGGCATAGGAGGCGAACATGGCGGATCGGAAAGGGCTGATCCTCGGCAGCGTTGCGGTCCTGCTCCTGGCTGCCCCCGGCATCGCCGCCGCGGCACCCGCGGCCCAGAGCCCGGTCGTGGTCGAGCTCTTCACCAGCCAGGGCTGCTCCTCCTGCCCGCCGGCCAATGCCAGCCTGGCCGCCGTCAGCGACCGGCCGGGCGTGCTGGCGCTCAGCTTCGGCGTCACCTACTGGGACTATCTCGGCTGGAAGGACAGCTTCGCCAAGCCGGAATTCACCACCCGGCAGTACAACTACGAGCGCACCCTGCATCGCGCGACCGCCTACACGCCGCAGATGGTGCTGAACGGCGAGAGCGACCTGGTGGGCAACGATCTCGACGAACTGACGCGATCGATCGACGCTGAGCGTGCCGCGATGGCCAAGCGGCCGGCCGCGGCGATGCCCACGATCGCCCTCACGCCGGGCGGCGTCGATATCGGTGCCGCGCAGGCGCCCGAGGACAGTGCCGACATCTGGCTCGTCCGCTACGACCCCGACACGGTCGAGGTCCCGGTGGCGCGGGGCGAGAACGGCGGCCGCACCTTGCCGCACAAGAACGTCGTGCATGAGCTGACCCGTCTCGGCGGCTGGGGCGGCGGCGCCAAGCATTTCGAGCTCACGCCCGCCGCGCACGGCCTGAAGACCGCGGTCCTGGTGCAATCCGCCTATGGCGGCGAGATCATCGCCGCGGCGACCGACTGATCAGTCGGCGAACATCGAGGTCAGCTTCAGCGCGACCCCCATCTTTCCCTCGACCTTCAGCTTGCCGGTCATGTAGGCGAGCGTTGGGTCGAGCAAACCCTGCATCAGCTTCTGCAGGTTCTCGGCGGTCATGGTGATGGTCGTATCGGCACCGTCGCGATCCTCGTTGCCGATCTCCGGCGTATCGCCCGTGCCGTCCCAGAATATGATTCCGTCGTCGAGCACGAACTTGACCTTGTAGCCGAGCCGCATGTTGCGGCCGGCCTGCTTGCGCAGTTCCTCGGTGAGCTCGCTGATCTCCATCATTCCCCCCGGAATGGAATCAGGCGGCGCTGGCCCGCCTCGCGCTCTGCTCCGCCGGGCGCCGGATCCAGCCGCCGCCCAGCACGCGGCCTCCCCGGTAGACGACGCAGGCCTGGCCCGGCGCCACGCCGAATTGCGGTGTATCGAACGCGACCGTGGCCCCGTCGCCGTCGAAGCCGATGCGTGCCGCGGTCGGGGCGCTCATCGAGCGGATCTTCACTGTGACTGTGACCGCGATCTCGCCCTCGGGCCTGGCACCCAGCCAGTTGACCTCGCGCAGGCGGATCTGGCCGCAGGCGAGCGCCGCCTTCGGTCCCACGATGACCTCGCGGCGCGCCGGATCGACGCGCACCACGTAGAGCGGCTCGTTGCTCACCGCCTGGTCGTTGACCGCGATGCCGCGGCGTTGGCCGACGGTGAAATGGATAATGCCGGCATGGCGCCCGAGCACCCGGCCATCGACATGGCGGATCTCGCCGGGGTCGACGGACCCGGGGCGCAGCCGCTCGACCACGCCGGCATAGTCTCCGTTGGGCACGAAACAGATATCCTGGCTGTCCGGCTTGGCCGCGACCGGCAGGTCGAAGCGCTCGGCCAGAGCCCGCGTCTCGGGCTTCGAAAGACTGCCGAGCGGAAAGCGGAGGTAATCGAGCTGCGCCTGGGTCGTGGCGAAGAGAAAATAGCTCTGGTCGCGCTTCGGATCGGCACCGGCATGGAGCTCCGCCCCATCCCTGCCCATCACCCGCTGCACGTAATGGCCGGTCGCGAGGCAGTCGCCGCCCAGAGCCTGCGCCTGGTCCAGGAGATCGCGGAACTTGACCCGCTGGTTGCAGCGGACACAGGGAATCGGCGTTTCGCCGGCAATATAGGAGTCGGCGAAATCCTGCATCACCGCATCGGAGAAGCGGTTCTCGTAATCCAGCACGTAATGCGGGATGCCGATGCGGTCCGCCACCTGGCGCGCGTCATAGATGTCCTGGCCGGCACAGCAGGCGCCCTTCCTCTGAAGCGCGAGGCCATGGTCGTAGAGCTGCAGGGTGACGCCGATCACGTCATAACCCTGCTCCTTCAGCAGCGCAGCGACCACCGAGCTGTCGACGCCGCCCGACATCGCGACCACGACGCGGGTCGCCGCGGGCGGCTTGGCAAATCCCAGGGAGTTCAATTCAGCGGGCATGGGCGGCAGTCTACCACGGATCCGGCGGCGTCAGGCGGCCAGGATTTCCACCACGCGATCGAAAGGCGACGGATCGACCCCGAGCCCGAAGGCGGCGGAGAAATGCCCTTGGTCGCGGCGGAACAGGTTCCGCTCCGGCACTTGCCATTTGGTTGCGAGGCGCCGGCCGCCATCGATCGGGGTCACGGTGTCACGCTCGCCGATCAGCAGCACGATCCGCTCGGGATCGACCGGCGGCGCGCCATTGGCATCGACGATGCCGGCCAAGGGCATGAAGCTCTGCGCCCGCCAGCCCTTCGCCTCGGCCGCGACATCCAGGCCGGCAATGACCGCCAGGGCGGAATCCAATGCCAGGCTGCTCACCCGGTCGGTGGTCGTCAGCAGCATCAGTGCGTCGGGCTTCGCCTCTTCCGGCCAGCTTCCCATGCGCCCGGCCGCGACCTGCGAGGTCAGGGCGCCGAGGCTCATGCCGCTGAAGCCGACATACTTCGAGCCGTTGGCGCGCGCCCAGGCGGCGATGATGCCGAATTCCTTCGCGGCAATCGCGAGATGCCGCAAGCCGGAGCTCGGCGGGGCGTTGATGAAGCTCTCGCCGCCGTAGAGGCCCGGCGATACGCGCCGGTTGTGACCCGGCGCATCCGGCAGGATGAACCGGATGCCTCGCTCGGCGACCGAGGCATAGCCGCGGAGATCGCCCTTCATCATCTCGGTCTCGATCGCGAGGCCATGACCGAAGATCAGGGTCGGCACGCCGCCCGCCGGAATCTCCTTCGGCTCGTAGACATGGGCATAGACCGTATCGCCCCCCGGGCTCGGGAAACGCAGCCAGTACTCGCGCACCTTGCCGAGATCGGCCTCGCGGCTGCGCTCGACTGCGGGCAGAATCGCGGGAAGCCGAAAGAGCTCGTCCGGATTGACGATCGCCGGGCCGAATTCCGCCATCACCTCGGCCGGCGTCGGCACGTCGAGCTGCACCGCCGGCAGGCCGCGGCGTCGCGCCAGCAGCAGATAGGCGAACCGATGGGCGAACCAGGCATTCGCCGAGTTCCGGCGGCTCTCCTCGGCTTCGGCCACGTCGCCGTTGCCGCCGAAGACCGTCTGGGTCCATCGCCGGAACGCCGCATCGGACGCGGCCTGCAGGCTGACCGTCTTCTTCAGGCGGCCGCCGATCCCGGCCGGGGCGCGATCGAGCTGCAGCTCGGCCGCAAAGCGCCTGGGATCGCCTTCGGAGACTCCCGCCGCCGCCCAGGCCCGCGAAGCCGGGAAGATGCGCTTCAATCCCCAGAGGCAGACCGGATCCACCCAGGGCCGCGCGATCAGCCTCAGGAAGGGGTTGGACTTCAACTGCGCTCCTCGAGCCATGCCGCCTGGATGGCTTCGAGGATCTTCTCGTTGGATTTGTTGGGATCGTCCTCGAAGCCCGGTAGGGCCTGCACCCACTTCCAAAGATCGGTGAAGCGGAGGTTGACGACGTCCGCATCCGGATGAGCTTCGTCCAGCTCAATCGCGATGTCGTTCACGTCGGTCCACTTCAGCTTCCTCGGCATCGGCGCGCTACTTCTCGACCATCATGTTGCGGGTCGCCGAAGGCAGCGTCACGGTCAGACCGTCGAGCTCTTCCGTGATCTTGATCTGGCAGCCGAGCCGCGAGGTATGGGTGAGGCCGAAGGCGAGATCGAGCATGTCCTCCTCGTCCTCGCTCGCCGCTTCCAGCACGTCGTACCATTCCGGATCGACGATGACGTGGCAGGTCGAGCAGGCGAGCGAACCCTCGCAGGCGCCCTCGAGGTCGATGTTGTTGCGATGCGCGATCTCGAGCACCGAAAGCCCCAGCGGCGCATCGACTTCGACGCGCTCGCCACCCGGCTTAATGAAGGTCATCTTGGGCATTCGGCGGCTCTCCAGACGTCAGATCAGGGGGTTAACCCCGGTTAAACAAGGCAAATCCGGCTATTGGGCGCGGTCAGTTGCCATACTGGCCTCGACCTCGTCAAGGCGCTGGCCTTTCAGCGCCACTTCCATGGCGCGATCCATCCGTTTCTGCGCAAAGGGATGGCTCGCCTTCTCCAAGCCTTCCACCGCGGCGGCAATACGGTCCCGGTCGTCGCCGGCCACGGCCTCGCGCAGCCGGGCGACGGCGCGGTCGATCGCCTGGCGCTCCTCGGCCTGGATCAGATCGCCGTCGGACTTGGTGGCGGCGTCGAGCGCCAGCAGCATCCGCTCCGCCTCGACCCGGGATTCGATCAGCAGCCGGCGCTCCATGTCCTCGCGGGCATGGGTCAGGCTGTCGCGCAGCATCTCGGCCATCGCGTCGTCGCCGAGCCCGTAGCTCGGCTTCACCTCGATCTGGGCCTTGACGCCGGTCGTCTTCTCCTCGGCGGAGACCGTGAGCAGGCCGTCGGCATCGACCGCGAAAGTGATGCGGATGCGCGCGGCGCCGGCCACCATCGGCGGAATGCCGGTCAACTCGAAGCGGCCGAGCGACCGGCAGGCATCGACGGTCTCGCGCTCGCCCTGCACGACATGGATCAGCATGCCGGTCTGGCCGTCCTGATAGGTGGTGAACTCCTGGGCCTTGGCGACCGGGATTGGGGTGTTGCGCTCGATCACCTTCTCGACGATGCCGCCCACGGTTTCGATGCCGAGCGAGAGCGGGATCACGTCGAGCAGCAGCGTGTCGCCGCCGCGGGTCAGCGCCTCGGCCTGCAAGGCGGCGCCGGCCGCCACGACCTCGTCGGGGTTGATGTCGGCCAAGGGTTCGCGACCGAAGAACTTCGCCACCATGCGGCGGACCAACGGGACCCGGGTCGAGCCGCCGACCAGCACGACGCCCTTAACCTCCGAGGCTTGGACGTTCGCGTCCTCCAGCACCTGCCGGCAGGCCTTGAGCGTCTTCGCCACCATCGGCTCGATCAGCTTCTCGAAGGCCGCGCGATCGATCATCTGGCGGAATTCGGCGCCGCGGATCGAGCCGAACAGCTCGGTGCTCTCTCGCTCGGTCAGAATCTCCTTCGCGCGCCGGGCCGCCAGCAGCAGGTTCTTCGCCTCGACCAGGGTCGGGGTCCTCTGCTCGGCCGCCTTGAGCGCCGCTTCGGCCAGGGCATGGTCGAAATCGTCGCCGCCCAGCGCTGCGTCGCCGCCGGTCGCCAGCACCTGGAAGACCCCTTGCTGCAGCCGCAGCAGCGAGATGTCAAAGGTGCCGCCGCCGAGATCGTAGACCGCGTAGAGCCCCTCGACGCCGCGATCGAGGCCGTAGGCCAGCGCCGCCGCCGTCGGCTCGTTCACCAGGCGCAGCACATCGAGGCCGGCGAGCTTCGCCGCATCCTTGGTCGCGGTGCGCGCGGCATCGTCGAAATAGGCCGGCACGGTGATGACCGCCCGACTGACCTCATGGCCGAGCGCCGCCTCGGCCCGGACCTTGATGGCGCGCAGGATGTCGGCCGAGACCTCGACCGGGCTCAGCACGCGACCGGCCACTTTCAGCCGCACCATGCCGACCTGCTGGTCGCCGTGAATCTCGTAGGGCACGGTGCCGGAGAGCGACTTGATGTCCGCGGCGCCGCGGCCCATCAGCCGCTTGACCGAGGAGACGACCTGATCGGGCCGGCGCATCTGCTGGATCACCGCATCGCGCCCGACCACGGGCTCGGCGCCGGCATAGGAGACGACCGACGGGACGAGGCCGTCGCCTTCCTTGTCGCGCAGGATCTCCGGCTTGCCGTCGGTGGCGATCGCGGCGACGGAATTGGTGGTGCCGAGATCGATCCCGATCGCAATGCCGGTCTCCGCCTGATGCGGTTCCGGCGTCTCGCCCGGCTCGTGGATCTGCAGCAGGGTGATCACTCGGCATCCTCCAGCGCGATGCGCCGGGCCCGCGTCTCTTCCAGATACTTGCGCAGGTACTTGAACCGGGTCGCCAGCCTGTCGGCGAGATCGTAATCCTCGGCGGCGAAAGCGCGGGACAACTGCGCGATGAGATCGATCGCCTTGGCGCCGGCCTCGACCTGAAGCTTCTCCACCTCGTCGACGCTCTGCGCCTCGGCAAGCTCCTCGCGCGCCTCCATGGCCTCCATCAGCAACGCAGGATCCCGGACGGTCTGGTCCTGGGACACCGCGGCGTCGCGACCGGCGAGCTTCAGCAGATAGGCGGCGCGTCGCAGCGGATCCTTCAGCACTTCATAGGCGAGGTTCATGTCCGCCGCCTGCGCCTCGGCGATGGCGCGCTCCTTGGCCGACTTCGCCACGAAGCGGTCCGGGTGCAGCACGCGCTGGAAGCCAAGATACTGCTTCTCGACCTTATCGACGTCGACGTCGAACGCCCGCGCGATGCCGAGGCGCGTGAAATGATCGACATTGCCTCCGGGCTGGATGGCGCCGCAGGCATGGCAGAACAAGGCCCGCGCCGCGACCGGCTCCTTGCAGGACCAGCACGGGGTCAAGTCACCCGCCGCGGGCGATTTTCGGAATCGCTCGTCCTGCTCGATCTGCGACATGCGGAGAAACCCTGGAAGCGCTCAGACGTGGAAGGACTCGCCGCAGCCGCAACGGCCTTTTTCGTTCGGATTGCGAAAGACGAAGCCGGTCTGCAGCTTCTCTTCGACGTAGTCCATCTCGGTGCCGAAGATGAACATCGACGCCTTGGGGTCGATCAGGATGGTGACGCCGTCCTGCTCGACGACCTCGTCCATCGGTCCCTTTTCGTCGGCATATTCCAAGGTGTAGGAAAGACCCGAGCAGCCCTTGGTCCTGACGCCGATGCGGATCCCGGCGGAAGGCTTGCCGCGCTTCCCGAGCAGCGCCTTCACGCGCTCGACCGCGGGCGCGGTCAGCGTCATGGCCGCCGGGCGCGGACGCGCGGCACGGCGCGGCTTCGCCGCCGCCGCAGGGCTCGCAGCGCCCTCGGCGGGCACGGCGGTATTCATGGTCTGATCGTTCATTCCGCCGCCTTGTCCCCGGCCTTGGTGTCCTGGGCCTGCTTCTCGCGGAAATCCTTGATCGCCGCCTTGATCGCATCCTCGGCCAGGACCGAGCAATGGATCTTCACCGGCGGCAGCGAGAGGTGCTGCGCGATCTCGGTGTTCTTGATCTTCTCGGCCTCTTCCAGCGTCTTGCCCTTGACCCATTCCGTCGCGAGCGAGCTCGAGGCGATCGCCGAGCCGCAGCCGAAGGTCTTGAACTTCGCATCGGCGATGCGGCCGTCGGCGCCGACCTTGATCTGCAGCTTCATCACGTCGCCGCAGGCCGGCGCGCCGACCAGGCCGGTGCCGACATCCGCGTCGTTCTTGCCGAACGAGCCGATGTTGCGCGGGTTGTCGTAGTGATCGAGCAGCTTGTCGCTATAGGCCATCGTCATACTCCCTCAAATCTTCAGCAGGATGCGTCGAGCCGGGGCGGTCAGTGTTCGGCCCACTGGATCGACTTGATGTCGATCCCTTCCTGCGCCATTTCCCAAAGCGGGCTCATCTCGCGCAGGCGGTTCACCGCCTGCACGATGTGCTCCACCGCGAAATCGACCTCCGCCTCGGTGGTGAAGCGGCCGAGGCCGATCCGCAGCGAGGTATGCGCCAGTTCCTCCTCGACGCCGAGAGCGCGCAGCACATAAGACGGCTCCAGCGAGGCCGAGGTGCAGGCCGAGCCGGACGAGACCGCCAGCTCCTTGATCCCCATCATCAACCCCTCGCCCTCGACATAGGCAAAGGAGACGTTGAGGTTGCCGGGGATGCGCTGGTTGAGATCGCCGTTCAGGTAGATGTCCGGCAACTTCTCCTTCAGCGCCTTGTACATGCGGTCGCGCAGCGCCTTCAGCCGCTCGGCTTCCGTGCCCATCTCCTTCTGCGCGATGGCGCAGGCCTCGCCCAGGCCGACGCAGAGCGGCGTCGGCAGCGTGCCCGAGCGGAAGCCGCGCTCCTGACCGCCGCCATGGATCAGCGCCTCGAGGCGCACCCGCGGCTTGCGCCGCACGTAGAGCGCGCCGACGCCCTTGGGCCCGTAGATCTTGTGGCCGGAGATCGACATCAGGTCGATCTTCATGGCGTTGACGTCGAGCGGAATCTTGCCTGCCGCCTGCGCCGCGTCGGTATGGAAATAGACGCCGCGCGCGCGGCAGATCGCGCCGATCTCCGCCAGCGGCTGGATGACGCCGATCTCGTTGTTGACCGCCATCACCGAGACGATCGCCGTCTTGTCCGTGATCGCCGCCTTGAGCTGCTCCAGATCGATCAAGCCGTTCTGCTGCACCGGCAGATAGGTGACCTTGAAGCCCTCGAGCTCCAGGTGGCGGCAGGAATCGAGCACGCACTTGTGCTCGGTCGCGACCGTGATGATGTGATCCTTGCGGTCCTTGTGGAAATGCGCAACGCCCTTCAGCGCCAGGTTGTTCGATTCCGTGGCGCCCGAGGTGAAGATGATCTCCTTCTCGTCGGCGCCGATCAGGTCGGCGATCTGCTTCCTGGCCTTCTCGACCGCTTCCTCGGCTTCCCAGCCATAGGAGTGGTTGCGGGAATGCGGGTTGCCGAAATGCTGCGTGAAATAGGGCAGCATCGCTTCGACCACGCGCGGATCGCAGGGCGTCGTCGCCTGGTAGTCGAGGTAGATCGGCAGCCTTGGCCGGTTCTCGCCGTTGCCGTTCATGGTGGTGCTGGTGTTCATGGTATTCATCTGTGCCTGTCTCAATCCCTGATCAAGCGGCGGCCGTCATTTGGCGCGGCGCCTGGATACGCTGCCAAGCGAGGAAGAATGCGTCGATATCCTCCGCCGTGCTGCCGCGGCCGAGGCTGACGCGGATCGCGCGCGACGCCGTCTCGCGGTCGAAGCCCATCGCGGACACTACATGGCTCGGCTTCACCTTGCCCGAAGAGCAGGCCGAGCCGGCGCTGACCGCGATGCCCGCGAGATCGAGCGCCATCACCAGCGTCTCGGCCGACTTCTCCCCGGCCGCGAAGCACGAGGTGTTCGGCAGGCGGCGCGCCGAGCCGCCGAATACGGTGGCCGACGGATCGGACGCGACCAGCCGCCGCTCCAGCGCGTCCCGCAAAGTGCCAATCTCACCGGCTTCCATCGGTTCCAGCGCGGCGACGGCCGCGCCGAGCCCGGCGATCGCCGGAACGTTCTCGGTGCCGGCCCGGCGGCTGCGCTCCTGTCCGCCGCCCTGCAACAGCGGCACGATCTGCGGCGCCGCGCCCGCGGCGATCAAGGCGCCGACGCCTTGCGGCGCGCCGAACTTGTGACCCGACACGGTGACGAAATCCGCGCCGAGCGCATCCAGCGCGACCGGCACGCGACCGACCGCCTGGGCCGCATCGACATGCAGCAGCGCGCCATGGGCATGCGCGATCCCGGCGGCCTCCGCGACCGGCTGGATCACGCCGGTCTCGTTGTTCGCCAGCATCAGCGACACCAGGGCCGGCCGCGCATCTGCCGCCAACAGCGACTTGAGATGATCGAGATCGGCCACGCCGTCGCGACCGACATCGATCGTCCCGGCGCCGGCCGCCAGAGCCGGCTTCAGGACCGAATCATGCTCGATCGCCGAGACGATCAGCCGCCGCTCGCCGCGATTGGCGAGCATCAGCGCATTGGCCTCGGTGCCGCTCGCCGTGAAGACGACGTTCTCGACCTTGGCGCCGACCAGCGCCGCCAGCGCCGAGCGCGCATCCTCGACGCGCTTGCGCGCGCGCCGGCCGAAGCCATGGACCGAGGACGGATTGCCGCAATCCTCCAGCGCCGCGAGCATGGCGGCTCGCGCCGCCGGAAGCACCGGCGCCGTCGCGTTCCAGTCCATGTAGACCGTGGGCTGCATGACGGCCGCGGCTACTCCGCCGCCGCGGCCGGAGCGGCGGGGCCGTCCAGCGGCGCGCCGGAGCCGTTGGCGGCGCCGTTGGTCGGCGGTGTGGCGCCGTTGGTCTCCACGGTCTCGGTCTTGGCGACCGAGCCGGAGCGGCCAAGCACGCGCTTCTCGCAGACATCGGCCAGCGAGACCGAGCTGAGGAACAGATGGATCTGATGCGAGAGCTCTTCCCAGAGGTCGTGGGTGAGGCAGCGGCTCTTGTCGGTGTGGCAGCCGGTGGCGGAATTCGGCTTGCAGCGGGTGGCGCGGATCGGCTCATCGACCGCCATGATGGCGTCGGAGATCCGCGTGTCGTCGGCGCTGCGGGCGAGCAGATAGCCGCCGCCCGGGCCGCGCACCGACTTCACCAGCCCGGCACGGCGCAGCTTGGCGAAGAGCTGCTCCAGATACGAGAGCGAGATCTCCTGGCGGCCGGAGATGTCGGCCAAGGCCACCGGCCTGCCGTTGCTGTGCCCGGCCAGATCCACCAGCGCCATGACGGCGTAACGTCCCTTCGTGCTCAATCTCACGGCAGGTCCTCCTTAGATGTGATTCCTCAGCTCGTAGACGGCTGAGGCAGCGTCGTCCTCGGACAAGACTCCGTTCCCGTTCGACGCCCCGTTCAAGTGATGCGAGTCCCGCGCCTGTAGCTCGGCCTCCAGCGTGCTGACGCGCGCCTGCAGGCGGGAAATCTGATCCAGCAATCCGTCGAGCGCGCGCGACACCGGGTCGGGCAGCTCGCGGCCGGGAATGCCGTAGGCGTCGAAATCGGTGCTGGTATCCTTCGGCTTCACCACGCGCGCCGGGATGCCGACCACGGCGACGCCCGGCGGCACGTCCTTCACGACGACAGCATTGGCACCGACCCGCGCGTTCCTGCCGACCACGATGTCGCCCAGGATCTGGGCGCCGGCGCCGACGATGACGCCGTCCTCGAGGGTCGGGTGGCGCTTCACGTTCACCTGGGTCGAGGAGTTGATCGAGGGCGAGATGCCGCCCAGCGTCACATCGTGATAGAGCGTCACGTCGTCGCCGACGATGGCGGTCTCGCCGATCACGACTCCCATGCCGTGGTCGATGAACAGGCGGCGGCCGACCTGGGCGCCGGGGTTGATCTCGATGCCGGTCAGGAACCGGGAGAGCTGGGAGATCATCCGCGCCGGGGTGTAGAACCCGGCCTGATAGATCCGGTGCGCCAGCCGATGGAACAGGATCGCGTAGAAGCTGGGATAGGTCAGGATCACCATCGCCCGCGATCGGGCGGCCGGGTCCCGCGCCATGGTGGCGTCAACTTCTTCCGCAATCCGCTTGAAAATCTTGATCGCCATCGTGTTTACTGTCGCGCCCCAAGGGATCCGGTGGGGCTGTCCGGGCAGGGGATGCCCCTAAAGCTGAGGTTGCCGCTCGGGTTTCTGACCGCGAAAGGACCAGAGTGAGCCGGGGGGCGGACCCGGTGGACATATAGTATCCCCGACTAACGCGGTCAAGAATTAACGCGCTTTTAGAGCCATTGAAAGGGCAGGAAATCCCCACGCGCGACTAAGGTTTGAGCGACCTCGACCCGGACCGCGACCTCAACGCTAACGCATTGCCAGAAAAAGAAAATCTGCACACCAAATGCCGGAAATCATCCTGAACGGGCCTGAAGGCCGCCTCGAGGGGCGCTACCAGCAGAGCGCGACTCCGAATGCCCCGATCGCGCTGATGCTGCACCCGCATCCTCAGCATGGCGGGACCATGAACAACAAGGTGGTCTATTCCCTCTATCAGTCCTTCCAGCGCCAGGGCTTTTCCGTGCTCCGGTTCAATTTCCGCGGAGTCGGGCGCTCCCAGGGCAAGTTCGACCGGGGCGAGGGCGAGCTCTCGGACGCGGCGGCGGCGCTCGATTGGCTGCAGAGCTGGAACCAGAACGCCAGCCAGTGCTGGATCGCCGGCTTCTCCTTCGGCGCCTGGATCGGCATGCAGCTCCTGATGCGCCGTCCAGAGATCAGCGGCTTCATCTCGGTGGCGCCGCCGGCCAACGTCTACGACTTCAGCTTCCTCGCCCCCTGCCCGTCCTCCGGCCTGATGATCCAGGGCGACCAGGACACGGTGGTGCCGCAGGAAGCGGTCGCCAAGCTGGTGCAGAAGCTCAGCCACCAGCGCGGCATCAAGATCGACTACAAGGTGATCCCCGGCGCCAGCCACTTCTTCAACGAGCATCTCGACCAGCTGGCCGAGACGGTGGACCAGTACCTCGTGACCGCGATTCCCGAAGCCGCCGCCAAGGCGCGCGGGGGACGCTAGACCCGCCGATCTCGCGCGTCATCTTCGCCATGGTCCGCCACGGCGGCGGATGACGAGATCATGAGGCTTTGGCTCTGCCCGGCGCCGTGCTCAAGCGGCCGCCGGTCTGCGGCGCCTTAACGCCCGTGGTTCCCGGGAAGCTGATCGGCAGCCCGCGCAGCGAGCGCACCGCCATGTAGGCGAACGCCTGGGCCTCGACGAAGTCGCCGTCCCAGCCGATCGCCTCGATCGGCGAGACCGGCGCGGCGAGGCGCGCGCGCAGCGCCTGCATCAGCGCCGGATTGTGCCGGCCGCCGCCGCAGACCAGCCAGCGCAATGGCTTCGAAGGCAGGTGGCCCAGCCCTGCCGCGACCGTCGCGGCGGTGATCGCGGTCAGCGTCGCGGCGCCGTCGGCGATGCTCAGGCCCTCGATCGAGAATCCGCCGAATGCATCGCGGTCGAGCGATTTCGGCGCCCGCCGCGCGAAATAGGGATTTTCCAGGAAGCGTACGACCGCCGCTTCATCGACCTTGCCGCTGCGCGCCAAGGCTCCGTCGCGATCGACCGGCTCGCCGGTCCGCTTCAGCATCCAGTCGTCGATCAGCGCGTTCGCCGGCCCCGTATCGAAGGCGATCAAGGCGCCATCCGCACCGATCCAGGTGACGTTGCCGACGCCGCCGAGATTCAGCACCGCCACCGGCTTCTCCAGCTTCGCGGCGATGGCGCGGTGGAAGACCGGCGCCAAGGGCGCGCCCTCGCCGCCCGCCGCCATGTCGGCGGAGCGGAAATCGTTGACCACGTCGATGCCGGTCAGCGCCGCCAGCAGCGCGCCGTCGCCGATCTGCCGGGTGCGGTGCTTCTCCGGCTCGTGCAGGATAGTCTGGCCGTGGAAGCCGATGACGCCGATCTCCGCCGCCGGCTTGCCCGCCTTCGCCAGCAGGCGTCGGACCGCGGCGGCATGCCGCTCGGTCAATTCCCGCTCGAGGCCGGCCGGCGGGTCCCAGCTTCCGTAGGCGGCCTTGATTCGGGCGCGGAAATCCGCGTCGTAGGCCTCGCCCAGCGCCGGGCCGACCTCGTGGAGGGCCTCGCCGTCGGTCCGGATCAGCGCGGCATCGATGCCGTCGCCGCTGGTGCCGCTCATCAGCCCGATCGCCCAGATGCTCTCCGCCAATCCCGCCCCCTCCGGCTGCCCCCTGGAATCCCGTTCCGGCGCCGTGTACAACCACGGCCGTCGTTGAACCTAGGCCTTACCATGTCTGAACCGAAGTCGGAATTCCTGCGGCAATTCATCAGCCGAGGCTACATGCACCAGTGCACCGATCTGGCGGCGCTGGACGGCGTCGCCGGGAAGGGCCTGACCGCCTATATCGGCTTCGACGCGACCGCGGATTCGCTGCATGTCGGCTCGCTGGTGCAAATCATGATGCTGCGCCTGCTGCAGAGGTCCGGCGGCAAGCCGATCGTGCTGATGGGCGGCGGCACCACCAAGGTCGGCGACCCGACCGGCAAGGACGAGAGCCGCAAGATGCTCTCGGTCGAGGACATCAACCGCAACATCGCCGGCATCCAGAGGATCTTCGCCCAGTTCCTGACGTTCGGCGACGGCCCGACCGATGCGGTCATGGTCAACAACGCCGACTGGCTGGACAAGCTCAACTACATCGACTTCCTGCGCGACTACGGGCGGCACTTCTCGGTCAACCGCATGCTGGCCTTCGATTCCGTGAAGCTCCGGCTCGAGCGCGAGCAGCCGCTGACCTTCCTCGAGTTCAACTACATGATCCTCCAGGGCTATGACTTCCTGGAGCTGGCGCGGCGCATGAACTGCCGGCTGCAGATCGGCGGTTCGGACCAGTGGGGCAACATCGTCAACGGGGTCGAGCTCGGCCGCCGCGTCGATGACCGGGAGCTGTTCGGCCTGACCACGCCGCTGATCACCCTCGCCTCCGGCGCCAAGATGGGCAAGACGGCGGCCGGCGCCGTCTGGCTCAACGAGGAGAAGCTCTCCAGCTACGACTACTGGCAGTTCTGGCGCAACGTCGACGACGCCGATGTCGGCCGTTTCCTGCGCCTCTTCACCGACATTCCGCTCGACGAGATCGCGCGCCTGGAGAAGCTCGAAGGCGCCGAGATCAACGCCGCGAAGATCGTGCTCGCCGACGCGGCGACCACGATGTGCCGCGGCGGGGAGGCCGCGAAGGCCGCGCACGAGACGGCGCAGAAGACCTTCGTCGAAGGCAAGCTCGGCGAGGACCTGCCCAGCATCGAGGTGCCCAAGGCGGAGCTCGATGCCGGCATCGCCGCCTTCGATCTCTTCCGCCGCGCCGGCCTCGCCGCCTCGAACGGCGAGGCACGCCGGCTGATCAAGGGCGCGGGCGCCAAGCTGAACGACGCTACCATCAGCGACGAGAACCGGAAGATTTCCATTGCCGATCTCAATGCCGACGGCGTCATCAAGCTCTCCTTCGGCAAGAAGCGCCACGTCGTGGTCCGCCCCGCCTGAGGCAAGCGCTGAGTCTGGCGAGAGCCTCGGACGGTGGGTTACGTCGATCGCCGCGGAACGCTACTCTCCCCCGGCGGGTTACGTCCCCGACGGAGCATGGCGTGAAAGTCATCAGTTGGAACCTCTGGCACCGGGGCGGCGCGGTGCTGGCGCATCTGGCGGCGCTGATCGAGGCCGAGCGGCCGGACCTGCTGCTGATGCAGGAAGCGAAATCCAATCTCGCCGAATTGACCGACGTGGTCGGCGGCCATTTCCATTTCCTGCCGCTGCCGAAGCGGGTCTACGGCCTCGGCGCCTGGACCCCGCACGACGTACCGAAGCCGGAATGGGTGGAGCTGCCGAGCTCGAAACTGCCCGGTCGCGTGCCGCCGCGCCTGGCGCAGCTGCTGCAGGTCCGGGGCATCGGCTTCGCCAACGTCCACCTCTCCCACGGCCAGCTCCTCAACCGCCGCCAGGTCCGTGCCGCCGCGGAAAGGCTCGACGGCCCCGCCGCCATCATCGGCGACTACAATGCCGTCGGCCAGATCCGCCTCACCGGCTTCCACGATGCTGGCCCGCGTCAGCGCACGCACAAGTACCGCACCCGCCTCGACCGCTGCCTGATCCGCCAGATCGAGTGCAAGACGGCGACCGTGCTCGATCGCGGCCCCTCCGACCATCATCCGATCCGGATGGAGTTCATCCCCCTGGACTAGAGGGCGCTCATGAAAGACCCGATGCCGACCCCCGACAGCACCGCGATCCGCGTCGCCTTGTGGCGCGCGCTCCATCTGGCGGTCGATGCGCCGCCGCATGTGCTGAAGGACGCGATCGGCCTGAAGCTCGCGGCACCCGATGACGGCTGGCGCGACCGGCCGGACATGAATCCGCTCTTCACCCGGCCGTTTCGCGCCTCCATCGTCGCCCGCGCCCGCTGCATCGAGGACCTGGTGGCCGAACAGGCGGCGCGCGGCGTCGGTCAATACGTCATCCTCGGCGCCGGCCTCGACAGCCTCGCCCAGCGCCGGCCGGAGATCGCGTCCAAGCTGACGATCTTCGAGGTCGATCAGCCCGGCCCGCAGGCCTGGAAGCGCCAGCGCCTGGAAGCCCTAGGCTTCGGCGTGCCCGACCGGCTGCGCCTGGTGCCGGTCGATTTCGAGGCGGGTGGCTCGTGGTGGAACGAGATCAAGGCTGCCGGCTTCGACGCCCGGCGTCCCGCCGTCGTCGCCTCGACCGGCGTCAGCCTCTATCTCACCAGGGAGGCGAACGCGGCCACGTTGCGGCAGGTCGCGGCGCTGGCGCCGGGCTCGACCTTCGCCATGACCTTCATCCTCCCGATCGAGATGGCGGAACCGGACGAGCGCATCGGCTTCGAAGCAGCGATCAAGGGCGCGATGGCCAGCGGCACGCCTTTCGTGAGCTTCTTCACCCCCGACGAGATGCTGGCCATGGCCCGCGAGGCCGGTTTCAAGGAAGCCCGATACGTCTCGGGCGCCGATCTCGCGCGCCGCTACTTCTCCGGCCGGTCCGACGGCCTCAGGCCCGGCAGCGCCGAAGCGCTGTTGGTGGCGACGACTTAGAGATAGGGCAGCAGCAGCCGCACCGCGCGGTTGCGCAGGCGCACCCAGAAGGAACTCGAATAGAGTCCTTTCAGGGTGATCTCCGTCCCCTGCCGCGAGGCGATCTTCTCGGAGAGCAGCGCGGTGAAGTCCGGGTCGTAGACCTCCATGTTGAGCTCGAAATTGAGCCGCAGGCTGCGCTGGTCCCAGTTGGCGCTGCCGACCAGCGACCAGCCGCCGTCGATGGTCATCAGCTTGGAATGCTCGAAGGGCTGCGGCGCGCGCCAGATTCTGACGCCGGCGATCAGCAGCGGCGCGATATGCGCCATCACCGCCCAGTCCATCACCAGGTGATCGCTGTTCTCCGGGATCACGATATCGACATCGACGCCCCGCATCGCCGCCAGCTCCAGCGCCGCCACCAGCCGCTCGTCCGGCAGGAAATAGGGCGTGATGATCTTGACCGAGTGCTGGGCAGTGCCGATCGCCTGCAGGAACATGAACTCGATCTTCTCGATGTCCTGGTCCGGGCCCGACGTGATGACCCGCGCCAAGGCCGGTCCGCTCTCGACCGGCGCGGGGAACCAGGTCTCGCCCTGGAGCTCCTCGCCGGTGGCGAACTCCCAGTCCACGACGAAGGCCTCGGCGATCTGCGCCACGACCGGCCCGGTCACTTCGAAATGCATGTCGCGGACGGCGACCCTGGGCCCGGCGGTCTTCAGATTATGGGCGCTGATGTTGAGTCCACCGATGAAGCCGCGCCTGCCGTCCACCACCAGGATCTTCTTGTGGTTCCTGAGGTTGAGGAACGCCGTCCGCCAGGGCAGCCAGGAATGCATGAAGCGCGCGACCCGGACCCCGCCGCGCGCCAGCAGGAAGCCCGCCATCGAGAAGAAATAGCCGCTGCCGATCCCGTCGATGATCACCCGGACCTCGACGCCCCGGTTCTTGGCGGCGACCAAAGCGTCGATGAACGGCCGCCCCGCCTCGTCGGCGAGGAAGATGTAGCTGGTGAGTCCGATGCTGACCTTGGCTTCGGCGATCGCCTGCAGCATCACCGGATAGGCCTCGTCGCCGCTCCGCATCGGCGTGATCGCATTGTTGGCCAAGGTCGGGCGCCGGGTCAGCACGCCGACGGCGCGCTCCAGCGCCGCGTATTTCTCGCTGCGGATCGCCCCCATCGGCGGCGGCGAACCGCGCCGGGCGATGTAACGACGGCTGATCCGATAGGCGCGGCGCCGGACCCGGTTGATCCCGAACGCCCAGTAGAGCGCCGGCCCCAGGATGGGCGAGAGCCAGGCCAGCCCGATCCACCCGATCGCCGCGGCGACGTCGCGCTTGTGCAGCAGCACATGCACCGTGACCGCGACGGCGAGGCCGAGATGCAGCAGCGTCCCCAGGGCGGCGCCCGGGCCGCTCAGGAAGTGCGTGTACGCCCAGAGTTCCAGCCGCTCCATCTTCCCCTGCCCCGCGCCGCGTCGGCGAAACAACGTTTCGGGCGTGCGAGAAGTTACTTCGGCCGTGGGGAACACCACAATTGCAAATCCTGTTAATGGCTTAGCAATAGTGACAGGGGCCCATGGCCGGGGCATTCTGCGAGTCGGATTGGGAACGGGAAGATCATGCTGGCGCGTGACAAGAGCTCGAACCGGGGTACGCCCCTCGCCCAGGTCGAGACCGGCACGGATGCGCTCGCGGTCCGCGGCCTGCGCAAGGTCTATCAGCGCCCGGCCGTGGACGGCCTCGACCTCACCGTCCGCGCCGGCGAGTTCTACGCCCTGCTCGGCCCGAACGGCGCCGGCAAGACCACGACCCTGCGCATGGTCTCCGGGCTGCTGCGCCCCGATGCCGGATCGATCGCGATCTTCGGCGTCGATGCGCTGAAGCATCCCACCGCCGCCAAGCAGATCACCGCCTGGGTCAGCGACGAGCCGATGATCTACGACAAGCTGACGCCGCTCGAATACCTCGCCTTCGTCGCCGGCCTCTGGGGCGTGGCGCCCGGTCTCGCCGAGCGCACGGCGCGCGAGCTGCTGCGCTGGCTGGAGCTGACGCCCCACGCCGACGAGCGCTGCGAGGGCTTCTCCAAGGGCATGCGGCAGAAGGTGGCGCTGGCCGGCGCGCTGGTGCACGATCCCAGGCTCATCATCCTCGACGAGCCGCTGACCGGGCTCGACGCCCATGCCGCGCGGCTGGTGAAGGACGTGCTGCTCGAACGCGTGCGCGAAGGTTGCACCGTGATCATGACCACGCACATCCTGGAAGTCGCCGAGCGCATGGCCGAGCGGATCGGCGTCATCTCCGAGGGCAGGCTGATCGCCGAAGGCACGCTCGACGAATTGCGGGGACAGGCCGGATCCGGCGGCACCAGCCTCGAGGAGGTCTTCCTCACCCTGGTCGGCAACATCCAGCGCCGTCATGACGATCATCGCGCCGGCTAGTCCGCGCTCGCTGCTCTGGCTGGCGCGCCAGGAGGGGCGGATCTCCTGGCGCGACCTCGCCTATCTCATGACCGCCGGCGGCCGCTGGCGCATGCGCTCCGTCGTGATCTGGATCGTCATCGTCGTCGTCGTCATGCACCTGGTCGCCTGGGGCATGGTGCGGCGCTATGCCGGGATGACCCTCGATGCGGCCCCGACCGAGCTTACCGCGCTCACCGGCAGCATCGGGCTCGGCTTCTTCCTGATGCTCTCGCAGTCGCTGGAGCAGGTGACGCGCCTCTTCTATGGCCGCGGCGACCTCGATCTCCTGAAATCCGCGCCGGTCTCGCTGCGCCGGGTGCTGGGCCTGCGCGTGCTGTCGGTCGCCGTCACCACCACGACGATGACCCTGTTCATCGCGGCCCCCTTCATCGACGTGCTGGTCTATCGCGGCGGATGGCATTGGCTCTCCGGCTACGGTGTCGCCGCCGCGTCGGGCTTCGCGACCACCGGGGTCGCCCTGGCGGTCACGGCGGCGCTGTTCGACCTGATGGGCGCCAAGCGCACGCGGCTCGCCGCGCAGATCGTGGCGGCGATCATCGGCTCGGCCTTCATCATCGCGATCCAGGTGCTGGCCATCACCTCGATCGGCACCATGTCGCAATCGACGTTCTTCCGGTCGGATTTCGCGATCGAGCACGCGCCGCCCGCCGACAGCCTGGTCTGGCTTCCCGCCCGGGCGATCCTCGGCGACTGGCTGGCGCTCGCGATCGTGCTCGTGCTCGGCGCGGCGCTGCTGGTCGCGCCCATGCTGCTGCTCTCGGCGCGGCTCGGCGAATATGCGCTCGCCGCGGCGACCGCCGACGCGGCTCCGGGCGCCAAGGGCAATGCCGGACCGACCGCGATCTTTCTCGGCCGCTTCCGCGCCGTCGGCGCCGGCCCGCTGCTTCGGCGCAAGGAGTGGGTGCTGCTGCTGCGCGATCCCTGGCTCGCATCGCAAAGCCTGATGCAGCTCCTCTACCTGATCCCGCCGGCGATCTTCCTCTGGCGCTCGTATGGCAGCGAGCAGGGTGCGCTGGTCGTGCTGGCACCCGTGCTCACCATGGCGGCGGGCCAGCTCGGCGGCGGCCTCGCCTGGCTCGCGGTTTCCGGCGAGGACGCGCCGGACCTGATCGCGACCGCGCCGATCGGCGAGCGCCGCGTGATCCTGGCCAAGATCGCCGCCGTGCTGCTGGCGATCCTGGTCGTGTTCGCGCCCTTCCTGATCGCGCTGGCCGGCCGCTCGCTGATGATCGCCGGCGTGGTGCTGGTCGGGATCGGTCTCGCCGCCGCCTCCTCGACCCTGATCCAGGTCTGGTTCCGCAGCCAGGCCAAGCGCCGCTATTTCCGCCGCCGCCAGACATCCAGCCGCATCGCCACCTTCGCCGAGGCCTTCTCCTCGGTCGCCTGGGCCGGCGCCACCGCGGTCGCCGCCAGCCCCTCCTGGTATGCGATCGGCCCCGCGCTGATCGCGGTCATGGTACTGTTCGGCGCCTGGATGATCCGCCCCAAGTGACGATGGCTTTCCGAGAAGCAGTCGTCATGGTCGGCGAAGGCGGAGGATGACGAAAGAAGGAACACGACGTGAAAGCCGCCGTCTTCGAAGCCTTCAATGCCCCGCTGACCGTCAAGAATGTCGCCGATCCGGAATGCCCCATCGGCGGTGCGATCGTGCGCGTCGAGGCCTGCGGCGTCTGCCGCTCCGACTGGCATGCCTGGACCGGAGCGGATTCCGACGTGACGCCGCCGCACGTGCCGGGCCACGAGTTCGCCGGCGTCGTCGAGGAGGTCGGTCGCGACTGCCGCCGGCTGAAACGCGGCGACCGGGTGACCGCACCGTTCATCCTCGCCTGCGGCCAGTGCCCGGACTGCCTCGGCGGCGATCCTACGGTCTGCAACAACCAGCATGTGGTCGGCTTCTCCTCCTGGGGCGCCTTCGCCGAGCGCATCGCCGTGCCGCGCGCCGATTTCAACCTGGTGAAGCTGCCGGAGACGATCCCGTTCGTTGCAGCGGCCGGCATGGGCTGCCGGCTGACCACGGCGTTTCGCGCCGTGGTCGATCGCGCGCATCTCATGCCTGGAGAATGGATCGCGATCCATGGCGCGGGCGGCGTCGGCCTCTCGGCGCTGATGATCGCCGATGCGATCGGCGCCTCGACTCTCGCCATCGACGTCAACGACCAGGCGCTCGATCTCGCGCGCCGTTTCGGCGCGACCAGGACGCTCAACGTCTCGGGCCTCGACGATGTCGGCGGCGCGGTAAGGGAGGCGACCGACGGCGGCGCGCATGTGTCGCTGGATGCGCTCGGCATCACGGCGACCTTCCACAACTCGATCCGCGGGCTGCGGAAGCTCGGCCGCCATGTGCAGGTCGGCATGCCGCTCGGACGCCATGCCGAGCCGACGATACCGCTCCTGGAGCTGGTCTATTCCCGCCAGATTTCGATCATGGGCACGCGCGGCATTCCGGCGAGCCGCTTTCCGGCGCTCTTTGCCATGATCGCGGCCGGCCGGATCGACCCGGCAAAGCTGGTGACCAAGACGATCGCCCTCGCCGAGGCAAGCGACGCCTTGGCGGCGATGAACCGCTATGCCGGGGTCGGCATCACCGTGATCGACCGGTTCGCGTGATGCACCGGCTGGCCCCACTCTGGATCCTGCTGTTCCTGATCCTGGCGGCGGCGCTGCCGCTGCTGTTCGGCAGCCTGATGATCGCCGGCCTGGAGAAGCTCCATCTCGGCGGCGGCGCGGCACTGCTGATCGTGCTCGGGATCATCTTCGGCAGCATGATCAACATCCCGGTGAGGCGGATCGCGCGCGAGGACGAGCTCACGGTCGCCCCTTTCGCGGTGTTCGGCCTGCCTCAGGCGATGCCGCAGCTCGGCCGCCGGGTCCGCGAGACCGTGATCGCGGTCAATCTCGGCGGCTGCCTCATACCGACCGGGCTCGCCGTCTACGAGTTCCTGGTGCTGCTGCGGGAAACACCGGGGCTGCTGCCGGCCTTGGGCGTGGCCGTCGCGCTGAATGTCTTCGCCTGCTATCGCCTGGCCCAGCCGATTCCCGGCCTCGGCATCGCCATCCCGGCCTTGGCACCGGCCCTGGTGGCGGCGATGGCCGCTCTGATCATGGTGCCTGGCGCCGCGCCGCCGGTCGCCTTCATCGCCGGCGTCGTCGGACCGCTGATCGGTGCCGACCTGCTGCATCTGCGCGACGTGGAGAAAGCCGCCGCCGGCATCCTCAGCATCGGCGGGGCGGGCACCTTCGACGGCATCGTGCTTTCCGGCATCGTCGCCGCCTACCTGGCGTGAGCCGCCCCTCTCAGCGCGGCGGCTTGCTGTCGTAGTGCTTCTTCTTCTCGCGATACATCGAGGCATCGGCCTGCGAGAGCGCGTCGTCGGCCGACTGCTCGCCGGAGAACTGGTGGATGCCGACCGCGCATGAGAGCACGATCGTGTTGCCCTCCCAGTCCATCGGCGTCGCCTTGATGACGTCCATGAGCTGGCCGGCCTTCTCCTCGGCCTGGGGCCGGTCGGCCTGGGCCAGGATCACGCCGAACTCGTCGCCGCCAAGGCGGCCGACGACGTCGGAATCCCGGACATTGTTCACCAGGATGGTGGCGAAGTGCTGCAGCACCGCGTCGCCCGCGGCGTGCCCGAAACTGTCGTTGATGCCCTTCATCCCGTTCAGGTCGAAATAGAGCACCGAGCCCGGCGAGCCGTAGCGCTCGGAATAGGACATGACCCTGGTGAGCTCGCGGACGAAGGCGCGCCGGTTGGCGATCGGCAGCATCGCATCCTCGTCGGCGAGGCGTTCCAGATGCGCGATGCGCTTGCGCGTGCGGTGCAGCTCGTCGCGGAGCCGCGCCACCTCGTCGAGCAGGGTCTGGAGTGCGGCCTTGACCTGCGGCGAGAGCTCGGTCTCGGTCAGGCCCAGGAACGAGGCATGATCGACCGGCTCGGCATGGCTGGTTTCCGTGGTCGCGTCGACGGGAGTGGCGGCACCGGCTTTTGCGGCCTTGGCAACCGGTCGTGTCGAGACCACGGTCCCGACGCCGGGTGTCACCCTCTCACGAACTCTCATCTCGCCGCCTCGCGCGGTGCTGCCGGTGCCTGTCGTCGGGGCCGGCTGCGTTGCACCCCAGCGGCCCCTTGCGCCCGGCGCCCCCGCTTCCGACGGGCCCCCCGAGCACTGAAATCCTATGCCATCGCGGTTAACAGCCGCTTAACCCAGACCCCGCCGGTGCTTTTGCCGACAATGATGCGCGATTCGCGGGCGGCGCGCCATCGCATCAATAATCCTGTGTGCTCAATCGCTTGGCTTGTTTTCCGGACTTCGGACCCTATAATCCGGCGCTTCGCCGTCGGGACCCCGGGGATTTCACCTATGGCCGCTCGCAAGGCCGCTAAAAAGCCGCAGCCGAAGGCGGCGCGTGCATCGCGCCGCGGCCCGCTGGTCGGCATCATCATGGGCAGCCAGTCCGACTGGTCAACCATGCACCATGCCGCCGAGCTGCTGGAGGCGCTGGGCGTCCCCCACGAGACCCGCATCGTCTCTGCCCACCGCACCCCGAAGCGCATGGTCGAATACGCCGAGAGCGCCCGGGGCCGCGGCATCCGGGTGATCATCGCCGGCGCCGGAGGCGCCGCGCATCTCCCCGGCATGACCGCTTCGCTGACCAGCCTGCCGGTGCTGGGCGTGCCCGTCGAGTCCGCGGCGCTGAAAGGCCAAGACAGCCTGCTCTCCATCGTGCAGATGCCGGCCGGTGTCCCGGTCGGGACGCTGGCGATCGGCCGCGCCGGCGCGGTCAACGCCGCCCTGCTCGCCGCCTCGATCCTGGCCCTGGGCGATCCCGCCCTGGCCGCCCGGTTGGACGCCTATCGCCACAGGCAGACCGCCTCGGTGGCCGACCACCCGGCGCCCCACGTGCCGGAGCGCTGACGAATGGCTGAGACGAAATCCGCCGATCGCGGCGAGGTCATTCCCCCGGGCAGCGTCATCGGCGTGCTCGGCGGCGGCCAGCTCGGCCGCATGACGGCGGTGGCGGCGGCGCGCCTCGGCTATCGCGTGCACACCTACTGCCCGGATCGCGACTCCCCCGCCTCGCACGTCTCCTGGCACAACACGGTGGCCGCCTATGACAACCGGACGGCGCTGAAGGCCTTCGCCGAGAGCGTGGACGTCGTCACCTTCGAGTTCGAGAACATCCCCTCGGCGACCACCGACTATCTCGCGGCCCTGAGGCCCACGCGGCCGAAGCCCCAGGTCCTCTACCTCACCCAGGAGCGCCTGCGCGAGAAGCGTTTCCTCGCATCGATCAACGTGCCGACCACGCGCTTCCTCGACGTCGGCCGGCAGGAGGCGCTGGAAGCCGCGGTAAAGGCGTTGGGCCGCCCGGCGATCCTGAAATCCGCCGAGTTCGGCTATGACGGCAAGGGCCAGGTGCGGATCGACGGCGACATGGACCTGTTCGAGGCCTGGGTGAAGATGGGCGGCGAGGTCGGGATCCTGGAGGCCTTCGTCGACTTCACCCGCGAGATCTCGGTGATCGTCGCCCGCGGCCCGGACGGTGCCACCGCGATCTACCAGCCGGTCGAGAACCAGCACAAGAACCACATCCTCGACACCACGATCGTCCCGGCCCGCGTCTCCGAGATGGTGGCGAGCCGCGCCGAGGCGATCGCGCGCCACATCGCCCAGGCGATCGACCTCGTCGGCCTGCTGGCGGTCGAGATGTTCGTCACGCCGGAGAACGACGTGCTGGTGAACGAGCTGGCGCCGCGGCCGCACAATTCCGGCCACTGGACCATCGACGGCGCGATCACCAGCCAGTTCGAGCAGTTCGTCCGCGCGGTCTGCGGCCTGCCGCTCGGCTCGACGGAGCGGCATTCCGACGCCGTGATGAAGAACCTGATCGGCGACGAGGTGAACGGCTGGCGCGAGCTGCTGGCCGATCCCGGCGTGAAGCTGCATCTCTACGGCAAGACCGAGGCGCGGCCCGGCCGCAAGATGGGCCACTACACCCGCCTCTCCCCGAAGAGCTTCCCGCGCAACGGCGACGACCGGCGGTAGGGATTGAGACTTCCTCAGAACCTCAGAGCGGCTTCATCCCATCCGGCAGGGTGATGCGGTAGACCAGCACGACGGTGTCGATGTCCTTGCCGAGCTCGTCGCTGTAGGGCTTGCCCTGCATCGCGCCCTTGGTGGTGATGAAGTCGTTGTCCGAGCCCACCACCAGGAAATAGTCGTTGGGCGCGCTCTGGTCGAGCACCGGCAGCAGCGCCATGCTCTCCCACTTCTCGTAGAGCGCGTCAGTGTCGTTCGGCTCGCCGTTGTGCAGGCCGAAGCGGTTGAGCTGGCTGTTGTCGTTCATGTCGATGAACCTGGCGTACTTGACCGGCGTCACGGAGGGATCGAGCACACCGTCGGGCGCGACCGGCGTGGTGCCGTCGAATTTGGTCCCGGCGATGTTCGTCGCACCGGTCGTGTCGAAGAGATCGATGCTGCGGTAGACCGAGGTCGAGTCCTTCAACCCGAAGCCATGGCCGCTGTCCCGGGCGATCACCAGGAAGCGATGATCGTCGAGCGCGTGGATCTCGCTCTGCGCGGCGACCAGCTCCTTGCCCTTGGCATCCTTGAAGCGCGGCAGCTGCACCACGTATTCGGCGCTGAGCTTCGGCGCCTTCGCGTCGGAAATGTCATAGGCGAGGAAGCGGGTGTCGAACCGCTTCGGGCTGCCGCCGCCGGCCTTGCCGCCGTCCTGGATGGCGGCGCTCTGCAGCAGCACGAAGAGCTGCTTGCCGTCTCCGCTCATCGCCAGGCCTTCGAAACCCTGGTTGTTCTGCCGTCCGATGGACGGGTCCTTGTCCTTCGGCCCCTTGCCGCCGGCCGGCGGATTGTTGGAGGAGAAGTTCTCCTTGCCGTCGCGCATCGGGATGAGGGCCTGCGGCGGCTGGATCGCGCCGAGCAGCGTGCCGTCCGCGGCGTAGTGATAGACATACGGGCCGTATTCGTCGCTGACCCAGAAGCTGCCGTCCGCCGTCATGACGACGCCTTCGTCATCGACGCTGATATGGCCGTCGGCGACCGGCAGGTCCGGGAGGCCCCCGGCGGCAGGGCGCACGTCGGTCGGGTCGAGACCGGTGGTCGGCGTGCCGTTCGCCTCGTGCATCATGATGGAATCGTCGTAGGTCAACCGGAGCTGCGCCTGCTGATCCGCGCCGGCCGGCACCGCCGCGCCGGTATCGACCGGCTTCAGCGCGATGGCGAACTTCTGCAGCCGGCCGGGAAAGTCGACCGAGCCCTCGGTGTTCCAGCCGCGGTCCGGCAGCATGTAGAGCGTGCCGCTATAGGTGTCGCCGTCCTTCTTCCAGCTGTTGAGGTCGGCCACCATGCCCGAGCCGATGCCGCCCAAGGTATCGCCGAGCTTGTCCTTCGCATCCGACGGCACGCGGCCGACGCCGACCAGGCCCTTGTTGACGAAGGTGGCGCCGTCGAAGCTCACCGACTGCGCCTCCGCGCCGATCACGGCCGACGGCGCGAAGAGCGAGAGACCGGCGACCGTGGCCATGACCAGGAAGCTGGCGCCGAGCAGTCTCACGGCGCGTGAAGTCGATCGGTTGTCCATCTGTCCCCACCCTATTGTCCTGAAGCAGCGCCGGAACCGGCTGCAGACGAAAGTTAGGGGCGCGGCGTTACACTGGTATGTCGCATGTCGGGTTGGCGTTGGAACCGATGCCCGGACCCTTCGAAACCGGCGCAAGGATTCCGTTTGCACGGTCAGGCGAATTTTCGATCGGTCCGCCGAGCGGATTATCGTCTCAGCCCCGCCCGCACGAAATCTTCATCGGAATCAGCCGCGCGCGCCGCCGGCGCGGAACGGGCGGCGGAACGGCCGGCGCGGCATCGGAATCCGCTCGGTGATCTTCGTCAGGCGGCTCATCGCCGCGGGGATGCGCATCACCTCGGCGATGCGGCGGTCGAGGAAGGACCAGGTCGCCGACGCGTCTTCGCTCTTGTCGTTCAGCCAGAAGAACAAGGTGGCAGAGTAGACCGCCGCCAGCAGTCCGCGCTTGGTGTAGAAGCTGAAATCGGTCGAACGATCGCCGATCGCATACCAGATCGCATCGACCGTCTTGTAGAGCAGCCGCGCCGCCAGCGGGCCGTTGAGCGGCATCATCAGGAAAGTCGCGGCCGAGCGGATCGCCTCGCGATGCGGCAGATTGGCCTCGAGGCGCAGCCGGATGGCGCGCCCCACCTTCTCGCGGATCGGCAGCTCGCCCAGGGGCTCGCGCAGCAGCGCGTCGATCATCGCGCGATCGGCGCTCTCGCTGTGGAACGCAACCAGTTCCGCGGGGCCGCCGGGAAAGGCGTTGAGCGCGCGCGCCAGCGGAATGCCCAGATCCTTCGCCGCGGCGGTCAGGGCCGCCTCGCTCCAGCCGTCGAAGGCGACATGCACCAGCACGGCTTCCAGGAGCTGGGCGCGGTCGGCGTCGCGGTCGTAGGCCCCGGTAGTCCCATAGTTCGTATCAGCGTCGCTCATCGCTCAGTCCTCGGCCTCTTGTCCGGCATAGCGCTTCAGCTCCTCGACGAAGGAGAGTTTGGAAAGATCGATCATCCGCATCGGGTAGAGCACGCCGTCGAGATGGTCGCATTCATGCTGCACGACCCGCGCGTGGAAGCCCTTGGCCACCCGGTCCAGAGGCTCGCCCGCCGGGGTCTGGGCGCGGTACCGGATATGGTTGTAGCGCGGAACGACTCCGGCGAGGCCGGGGACCGAGAGGCAGGCCTCGACTCCCTCCTCCATGTCCTCGCCGATCGGTTCGATCTCGGGGTTGATCAGGACGGTGAGGGGGATGCCGATTGCCGGCCCCTCCCCGTCCTCGGCCTCCATCCGGGCCTTGGGCACGTGGAAAATGACCACCCGGAGCGGGACATGGATCTGGGGGGCGGCCAGTCCCACCCCGCCGACATCCGCCAGCGTGTCCATCATGTCGTTGATAAGTCTCGCAATTTCCGGCGAGGTCGGGTCTTCGACCGGATCGGCGCGGCGTTTCAGCACGGGATGGCCCATGCGGGCGATTTTCAGAATGGCCATGGGTCTTTGCTCTGGGCTTACCCCGGAATATGGGTGCAAATCAGCAACTTAGAAAGCGGTTTCCTGGGCTGAAAGCTCCCGGGACGCCTTCACAAACCTGGAACGGTGTGCTACCTACCGCCTCCGTTCGGGTGGACTCCGGGTCCACCCGTTGGTTTTTTCCGCAAACGCTGGAAAGGAGTCAGGCCAAAAGTGCAAGTGCTCGTCCGTGACAACAATGTCGATCAGGCCCTCCGCGCGCTGAAGAAGAAGATGCAGCGCGAGGGTATCTTCCGCGAGATGAAGATGCGCCGCAATTACGAGAAGCCCTCCGAGCGCAAGGCGCGGGAGAAGGCCGAGGCGGTCCGCCGCCATCGCAAGCTTCTCCGCAAGCGCATGGACCGCGAGGGCTACTAGTCCTCAAAGAATTCGCCGGCTGCTCGCAAGACGCGGCCGGTTTCAGCGTTCCGGAAATGCAACGGCCTGCCGACCCTGTCGGCGGGCCGATGTGTTTTGGGGCGGACGCCTTTAAGCCGCCACGTTCGCGTGCCAATCTGGCGGTCTGTCGTAGCATTACGGCCGTCGCCCATGCTGGTCCGTTCTATCCTTCTTGTCGCGTTGATCTGCGCAGTAACTGCCGCTCCAGCGGAGTCGGACTCGAGCTCCAAAAGGCCATGCGAGGCGATGGCAAAGTACCTGCGCCAATTCGCTCAGGCCCGTCCCATCACCGACACCGGCTGGTTTGAGTTTCTCAATGCTGCCGCACATCTCGCCGACGAGAAGTCTGATCCGAACGCGTTCGTGTCGGCGGTTCCAGTCCGGCATTTCGACACGCTCCAGGCGGCCATTGATTCGATTCCCGGTGCACAGGCGAGCGATGTCTGGTTCGATGAAGGCGCACCGGTTGTTCGTGATCTTCGCCCTTACAGCAATCACGTCCTGCTCTCGGAAATTGAGGGCACCGCAAACTGCCACTACGCGGCGGTGCTGCGGGTCGAAAAGGACCGGGTAACGCCCATTGAAGTAACCCAGAAGGGCGAGATTTGCTGGACTTCGGCGCTTCTTGTCATTCGCGTCGGTCGACAGGCTTTCCTCGCAACCCGAACTGTCGATGCAGGACCCAGCCAGCTGCAGTATCGGATCTCGCTCCATCATCCGGAAGGTCCGATCGGCGATGGCGCGGGCTTCTGCCGTGTAATTGTCGACTATAGGCCGCAGCTGATCATCAAGCGATGGTACACTGGATCGGGCAGCGATCCGCTGGTCAGTGATCTCCGGCAAGCGCTTGAGCCAATCTTCACGCAACCGACCGATGTAAGCAGGGCGCTCGCGACATTCAAACCAGCGCCCAATGGCACCTCACCGTTTGATGAGTTTCTTCGCAGCGATGGCAACCGTCGAGACGAGGCGTTGGAGAGACTCGATCCAGATGTTGCGCTGAACGACATGCCGTTTGCAGAGAACGTGCAAGCATACAGCTATGCCCGCAACATGACGCACTACGCCCTTGAGATACGGCACCGCCGCTTCATTCTGGGATTCGGCCAGCCGGAGCTTGGATGGCGCAAATGGTCGGATAATGCCTTCGCTCTGTGGGAGTGGAACGGACAAAAACTCGTCCCATTCGCCAGCGGCTATGTCGAGAAGCGCGCCGAGAAGCCGACTATTACCGTCGAGTAGTTCGTCTACTCCCAGACGTTCGCGCGCTCGGCGAAGTTGGGGCGGCTGTTCCTGACCACGCAGAAGCGCTGGCCGGTCGGGGCTTCCATCACCACCCAGCTCTCGATCTTCTCCACCACCTTGGCGCCGAGCTTCTCCAGGCGTGCCGTCTCGGCCGGCACGTCGTCGGTCTCGATGTCGAGATGCACGCGGCTCGGATGGCCGACCTTCTGCACCTCGATGTCCATGTGGCTGTCCTTGTTCCGGAGGTGGACGTACTTCTCCGGCGCCGGCTCGTCGTCGGGCTTCTCGATCTGCTCCATGCCCAGCGCCTGGGACCAGAAATCCGCCGCCGCCCGCAGGTTCTGGGTATGGCAGTCGATGATCATTCCGCTCAGCCGGCTCTTGTGCATTTCACGCCCTCTCTGTCGCCGATCCTGTCGGCAATCGCATCTTAGACCCGCCATCCCGGGGCGTCCCGGGGTGACGACTGAGAGTGAACCTTCGTCCGAGCCGACCGTTGCCTGCCGGCTACCCCAGCGCCTTCACGATCTCCTCGCAGACCTTCTTGGCGTCACCGAACAGCATCATCGTGTTGTCGCGGAAGAACAGCTCGTTATCGACGCCGGCATAGCCCGAGGCCATCGAGCGCTTCACGAACAGCACCGTCTTGGCCTGCTCGACCTCCAGGATCGGCATGCCGTAGATCGGGCTCTTCGGGTCGGTCTTGGCCGCCGGATTGGTCACGTCGTTGGCGCCGATCACGAAGGCGACGTCGGTCTGCGCGAACTCGCGGTTGATGTCCTCGAGCTCGAACACCTCGTCATAGGGCACGTTCGCCTCGGCCAGCAGCACGTTCATGTGCCCCGGCATGCGCCCCGCGACCGGATGGATGGCGTAGGAGATCTTGACGCCGTCCTTCTTCAGGATGTCGGCCATCTCGCGCAGGGCGTGCTGCGCCTGCGCCACCGCCATGCCGTAGCCCGGCACCACGATGACCGAGCTCGCATTCTTCATGATGAAGGCCGCGTCCTCCGCGCTGCCCGCCTTCACCGGGCGGTCCGCGGCCTTGGCACCGCCCGCCGGCGAGGCGCCGGAATCGGTGCCGAAGCCGCCCAGGATCACGTTGAAGATCGAGCGGTTCATGCCCTTGCACATGATGTAGCTGAGGATCGCGCCCGAGGAGCCCACCAGCGCCCCGGTCACGATCAGCAAGGGATTGGAAAGGGTGAAGCCGATGCCGCAGGCCGCCCAGCCGGAATAGGAGTTCAGCATCGAGACCACGACCGGCATGTCGGCGCCGCCGATCGGCAGGATCAGCAGGAAGCCGACCAGCAGGGAGATGATGACGAGGCCCCAGAACAGCTCGGGCGACTGGCCGAGGATCAGCAGCACGATCAGCGCGACGATGGCGATGCCGAGCGCCGCGTTGAGGATGTGCTGGCCCTTGAACACCAGCGGCGCGCCGGAGACCAGGCCCTGGAGCTTCGAGAAGGCGACGATCGACCCCGTGAAGGTCACGGCGCCGACGGCGACGCCGATCCCCATCTCGATGATGCTGCGGGTCTCGATCTTCCCGGCCTCGCCGATGCCGAAGGCGTGCGGATCGTAGAAGGCCGCGGCCGCCACCGCGACCGCCGCGAGGCCGACCAGGCTGTGGAACGCGGCGACGAGCTGCGGCAGCGCCGTCATCTGGATGCGCTGGGCGATCACCAGGCCGACCGCGCCGCCGATCGCCAGCGCTACCAGGATCGAGACGTAGGAGTGGACGCTCGGCAGCAGGAGCGTCGTCACGATCGCGATGACCATGCCGCCGACGCCGTAGCGCAGGCCGGTGCGCGAGGTCTCGGGGCTCGACAGGCCCCGCAAGGACATGATGAAGCAGATCGCGGCGATCAGATAGAGAAAGGTGGCGAGTTCCTGGCTCACGTCACTTCGCTCCCTTCGCCGGCTCTTTCTTCTTGAACATCGACAGCATCCGATGCGTCACCAGGAAGCCGCCGCAGATGTTCACGGCGGCCAGCGCCACCGCAACGAGACCCATGATCTTCGAGAAGTCGAAGTCGATCGGCCCGGCGGCGATCAGCGCGCCGACGATGATGACCGAGGAGATGCCGTTGGTGACCGCCATCAGCGGCGAGTGCAGCGCCGGGGTCACGCGCCAGACCACGTAGTAGCCGACGAAGCAGGCCAGCACGAAGACGGTGAGCAATTGCACGAACGGCGTGTGGCCCGCCTGCTCGGCCGCCTGCTGCGCCACCATCGAGGCCAGGTCCTGCGAGAGCTTGCCGGCCTGGCCGGCCAGCGCCTGCGCGCCGTTGGCGATGTCGATCGCCTGTTGCGAGAGTTGATCGGGGTTCATCGCTGGGTTCCCTCAGCTCTTGAAGTTCGGATGGATCACCTGGCCGTCGCGGGTCAGCGCGACGCCTTTGACGATCTCATCCTCCCAGTTGATCTTCAGCTCCTTGGTCTCCTTGTCGATCAGGAGCTGCACGAAATTCAGCAGGTTCTTGGCGTAGAGCGTGGTCGAATCGACCGCGATCCGGCTCGGCACGTTGCCGTGGCCGATGATCTTCACGCCGTGCTTCTCGACCACCTTGTTCAGCTCCGAGAGCGGGCAGTTGCCGCCCTGCTCGACCGCCAGATCGACGATCACCGAGCCCGGCTTCATCGACTGCACCATCGCCTCGGAGACCAGCTCGGGCGCCTTGCGGCCCGGAATGAGCGCGGTGGTGATGACCACGTCCTGCTTCTTGATGGTTTCGCCGATCAGCGCCGCCTGCTTGGCCTGGTATTCGGCGCTCATCGGCTTCGCATAGCCCGCGGTCGTCTCCGCCTGCTTGAACTCCTCGTCCTCGACCGCGACGAAAGTGGCGCCGAGGCTGTTCACCTGCTCCTTGGCCGCCGGGCGCACGTCGGTCGCGCTGACGATGGCGCCCAGTCTTCGGGCGGTCGCGATCGCCTGGAGGCCGGCGACGCCGGCGCCCATCACCAGGACGCGGGCGGGGGCCACGGTGCCGGCGGCGGTCATCATCATCGGAAAGGCGCGGCCGAACTCGGCCGCCGCGTCGATCACCGCGCGGTAGCCGGCGAGGTTCGCCTGAGAGGACAGCACGTCCATCGCCTGGGCACGGGTGATCCGCGGAATGAGCTCCATCGCCATGGCGTCGATGCCCCGGCCGGCATAGTCGGCTATGGCGTCCCTGTTGTTGTAGGGCTCCAGGATCGAGACCAGGACCGCGCCGCGCTTGATCGCGGCCAGTTCGTCGTTGCCCTCGGCGCCGGTCATCGGCCGGCGGACCTTGAGGACCAGGTCGGCATCGGCGAGCGCCGCGCCGGCATCGCCGACGATCTCGGCGCCGGCATTGCGGAAGGCGTCGTCGGTGATGGCGGCCGAGAGACCGGCGCCGGCCTCGATCGCCACCTTGGCGCCGAGGCCTATGTACTTCTTCACGGTGTCCGGCGACGCGGCGCAGCGGCGCTCGTGCTCGCGCCGTTCCTTGACAATGCCGATTTTCATGCGATGGCCTGGCCTCTGGTTTGACGCATCCGCCGCGCGTTGAGCCACGCGGCCGGGCGGCTAATTTGCCCGCTTTCGCGCATGCGAACAAGGGCCAGCGCAGGTAAGCTGACAGCAAGCCCGGCATTGAAGCGGAATACGGTCATGCTACCGTCCCATCCCGCGCCCCCGAGTCCCCAGCCGAGACGGATCATGACCCAGCTTCGCCCGCTCCTTCCGCTCCTGGTCGCCCTGCTGTTCCCGCTCGCCGCCGCCGCGCAGGATGCGCAGGCGCCCGCCGCGCCGGCAGCAGAGCCGGCGACGACCGCGCCCGCCGAACCGACACCGGCTCCCGCGGAGACGGCACCCGCCGAAGCGGCGCCCGCTCCGGCCGCCACCGCCCCGGCGGCAGCTCCGGCCGACGACATGCTCGATGCCGTGCTCTGGATGCAGCATTCGGTGGAGTATGAAGGCGCCACGACCACCGCCTTCGCGCTCGCCAAGCTCCGGCTCGACCAGGCGCTCAAGGACAAGAAGTGGACCGCCGTCCCCGACGCGCAGAAGGGCAATTTCGGCAAGCTGCCGCCGGCGGTGATCTGCGACATCGACGAGACGCTGCTCGACAACTCGGCCTACCAGGCCTGGAACATCACGGCCGGCACGCCCTTCAGCAACGACACCTGGGGCAAGTTCGTGGCGTCGAAGACCTCCAAGGCCGTGCCGGGCGCCATCGACTTCACCAAATACGCGGTCTCCAAGAACGTGAAGGTGTTCTACGTCTCCAACCGGCTCGAAGAGGGCGAGGCGGCGACCCGCGAGAACATGCAGAAGCTCGGCTTCCCGATGGGCGCCGGCAATGTCGACACCTTCCTGATGCTCGGCGAGAAGGACGAGTGGACCTCACGCAAGAGCAGCCGCTTTTCGTACGTTGCCAAGAACTACCGCGTGCTGCTGCTGATCGGCGACAATTTCGGCGACTTCACCGACGCCTACAAGGGCACCGAGGCCGACCGGCAGAAGGTCTACGACCAGAACCTCAAGCACTGGGGCCGCGAGTGGATCGTGCTGCCCAACCCGAGCTACGGCTCGTTCGAGGCGGTGCCGTACCAGTTCCACTACCAGGCGGCACCCGAAGAGATGCGGGCCGCCAAGCGCGGCGCGCTGCAGAGCTGGGACGGCCAGTAGAAGAAACAAGCCGTCATGCGCCGACTCGACCCGCGCATCTCGCCCGCCCGAGCCTCTAGTCAGAGACGCCGGACTTCTTCAGCGCCGCCTTCTGGCGCCTCTCCAGGGCCTTGACGTCGAAGTCCTCGATCAGGTCGTGGAACAGGCGGTACCAGTTGATCTCGGCCTTGAGATGCATGAAGACCGAGCCCAGGCCGATCGCGGCGCGGTCCATGAAGACGAACTCCTTGGGCGGCGTCACCGGGCCCAGGCGCCTTAGGTCGGCGTGCACGCCCTCCGCCACCTCGCGGCCGTAGACGCCGGTCTCGGCGTCCTGGATCTTGCGCTCCTTGTCCTCGAGCAGCGGCCCGTAGACGAAGTGGGCCCAGCGGTTGAGGACGTCGATCACCTCCTTGGAGAGGCCCTTGAAGCCCCAGCTCTCGTAGGCATGCACCGCGAGCGCGCGGTCGTCGTTCAGCAGCGCGAAGTAGAGATCGATGACGCCCTTCACGAACTTCGCCTCGAAGACGCGGATGCAGCCGAAGTCGAGCAGGTTGACGTCGCCGGCATCCTTCGCATTGGCGGGGCGGACCGTGTAGTTGCCGAGATGCGGATCGCCATGGATCACGCCGTACTCGTAGAACGGCACGTACCAGGCGCGGAACATGTTGTAGGCGACCTTGTTGCGGAGCTCGATCGGCGGCTTCTTCTCCAGGAAGCGCATGAGCGGCTCGCCGGAGATCCAGGTCATGGTGAGCAGGCGCTTGGTCGTCAGGTCCAGCAGGGGCTCCGGCAGGTGGACGTGGTGCTCCTTCGAAAGCATCAGCCGGTAGAGCGCCATGTGGCGCGCCTCCAGCTCGTAGTCCAGCTCCTCGCGCAGGCGGTCGGCGATCTCGGCATGGATCTCGTTGGTCTCGATCGCCCGGTCGGCGCGCTCGTAGAGGCGGAAGATCAGCTTCAACTGCCGGAGGTCGGCCTCGACCGCCGACCTCATGTCGGGATATTGCAGCTTGCAGGCGAGCAGCCTGCCGTCCCTCGCATGCGCCTGGTGCACCTGGCCCAATGAGGCGGCGGCGCTGGCTTCGTGATCGAAGCTCCTGAAGCGCGACTGCCAGCCCTCGCCGAGCTCGGCGCCCATGCGGCGCCTGACGAAGGGCCAGCCCATCGCCGGGGCGTTCGACTGGAGCTGCTGCAGCTCCTGCACGTATTCGCGCGGCAGGGCGTCGGGGATGGTGGCCATGATCTGCGCCACCTTCATCAGCGGTCCCTTCAGGCCGCCGAGCGCCGCCTTGAGCTCGGCGGCATTCGAGGCGCGATCGAACTTCATGCCGAGATAGCGGCTGCCGGCCATGCGCGCGGCGACGCCGCTCATGGCGCGCCCGACCCTGGCGTAGCGCCGGACGCGGCCGGTCAGCGAGTTCCCTTCCTTATCGGCCATCGGCTTTCATATTTAGAAAACCTAAATCTCGAAAATCGCGCCGGCACTCTCGCGAATTTGCAAGTCCTTGGAATCGCTGGAGACCAATCAGGCCCACCGGGTGCGAAACGTTCGCAGAATCGGCTTTTGCTAAATCTCTCCCCCGGGCCAATCAGAGCCTCTCCAGCTCGTCGATGAAGCCCTTCACGACACCCAGCCCCTTGGACCAGAAGCCGGGGTCGGAGGCGTCGAGGCCGAAGGGCGCCAGCAGCTCCTTGTGCCGCTTGGTGCCGCCGGCCTTCAGCATGTCGAGATACTTCGCGGCGAAGCCCGCCTCGGCGTTCTGGTACACGGCGTAGAGCGAGTTCACCAGGCAGTCGCCGAAGGCATAGGCGTAGACATAGAACGGCACGTGGATGAAGTGCGGGATGTAGCTCCAGAAGATCGCATAGTCGGTCCCGTCGGGGAGCTTGATGCCGCTGCCCAGGGCCTCGCGCTGGGTGTCGAGCCAGATGGCGGAGATCTCGTCGGGCGAGAGCTCGCCCTGCTTCCGCGCATCATGCAGGCGTCGCTCGTATTCGTGCATCGCGATCTGGCGCACGACGGTGTTCAGCATGTCCTCGACCTTGCCCGCGAGGAGGATCTTGCGCTTGGCGGGATCGGTCTCGCGCTTCAGCAAGGCCTGGAAGGTCAGCATCTCGCCGAAGACCGAGGCGGTCTCGGCCAGGGTCAGCGGCGTGTCGGCCAGCAACTGGCCCTGCGGCCCGGCCAGCACCTGATGCACGCCATGCCCGAGCTCATGGGCCAGGGTCATCACGTCGCGGGTGCGGCCGTGATAGTTCAGCAGGAGGTAGGGATGGGCGCTCGGCACGGTCGGGTGCGCGAAGGCGCCCGGCGCCTTGCCGGGACGCGGCGGCGCGTCGATCCAGTTCTGCTCGAAGAAGTGCCGTCCGACGTCGGCAAGGTCCGGCGAGAAGGCGCGATAGGCGTCGAGAACGAGCTTCCGCGCCTCGGGCCAGGGCACCAGGCGATCGTCATCGCTGGGGAGCGGCGCGTTGCGGTCCCAATATTCCAGCGCCTCCTGCCCCATCCACTTCGCCTTGAGGCGATAGTAGCGGTGCGAAAGCTGGGGATAGCTCGCCTTGACCGCCGAGACGAGCGCATCGACCACTTCGTCCTCGACCTGGTTGGCGAGGTTGCGCGAGGAGACCGGGCGCGCGAAGGAGCGCCACTTGTCCTCGATGTCCTTGTCCTTGGCGAGGGTGTTGGTGACCAAGGCGAAGAGCCGCTTCTGCGCGGCGAGGCCCTTGGCCAGCCCCTCGCCGGCCGCCTTGCGCTTGGCGGGATCGCGGTCGGTCAAGAGATTGAGCGCCTCGTTGGAGGTCAGCGACTTGCCCTGCACCTCGAAGCGCATGTCGGCCATGGTCTCGTCGAACAGGCGCTGCCAGGCGGCGCTGCCCGCGACATGCTTCTCGTGCAGCAGGCGCTCGACCTCGTCGGAGAGCTGGTGCTTGCGGAACAGGCGCACGGCGTCGAGCCAGGGCTTGTAGCGCTTGAGGCCGGCGTGCCCCAGCTTGGCGTAGAGATCGGCGTCCTCGAGCTTGTTGATCTCCAGGGTGAAGAACAGCACCTCGACCGAGATCGCATTCACCCGCTCGCTGATGTTCTGCTGGAAGCGGGCGAGCTCGGGATCGGCCATGTTGCCGGCATAGGCGAGCTGGGCATAGCTCATCAGCTTGCCGATCAGCTCCTGCAGGGATTCGTATTGCTGCACCGCCGCCAGGAACTCGGCGCCGCCGAGGCCCGCCAGCTTGCCCTCATGGGTCCGCTTGAACTCCCCGGCCTGGCTCGCGGCGCGCTTCAGGTCCTGCTCGATCTCGGGCGCCGAGGGGCTCGCATAGAGGTCGGCAAGGTTCCAGTTCGGCAGCGGGCCGAGATCGGCGGCCTCGGCCGGCGCGGAAACGGCCGGCGCGGAATTGGCACCTGGGCTTTGCGGCGCCAGGACGATTTCGGGGAATGTGACAGCGTTCGTCGAACGGGCCATGAAACGGCTTGCTCCTTGCAGAAATCTTGCCTCCCTTATATGGGAGGTCGGGCGTTGAGGCCAAGTCCGCGGCGGATTGCAAAGCCCGCGGCGCATGACCGGGAACCAGGGGCGACCAGAAAACAGCATGAACTACGACGCCGTTCCCAGCCTCACCCGGCTGTTCTTCGACCAGGCGGCGAAGCTGCCGCGCCGGCCGCTGCTGCGGTCCAAGGTGAACGGCGCCTGGGTGCCGATGACCTATGGCGAGGCGGCGGCGCGGATCCGCGCCATGGCCCGCGGCCTGGTCGGCCTCGGCATCGCGCCCGGCGACCGCATCGCCCTGATCTCGGAGAACCGCCCGGAATGGCTGATCGCGGATCTGGCGATCATGGCGGCGGGCGGGATCACGGTACCGCATTTCGCCACCAACACGCCCGACGATCACCGGCACATTCTAACACATAGCGGCGCCCGTGGCGCCATCGTCGCCGGGGGCAACATCGCCAAGCGCCTGCTGCCCGCGGCGGTGCAGGCCCCCAATCTCGAGTTCGTCATCGCCATCGACGGGATCGAGCTGCAGCAGAGCCCGCGCTTCCGCCTGATCGACTGGAAGGATCTCGCCGAGCAGCCGAGCATCCCGACCGGCCCCTCGGCGGAGCACGACGCCGAGGTCGAGGCCCGCATCGCCAAGCAGCAGCGGGGCGACACCTGCTGCATCATCTACACGTCGGGGACCGGCGGCGTGCCGAAAGGCGTGATGCTGACCCACGGCTCGATCCTCTGCAACATCAAGGGCGCGTTCAAGCTGGTGCAGGAGGTCGGGCTCGGCGGCGACGTGTTCCTGTCTTTCCTGCCGCTTTCCCACGCCTACGAGCACACCGCCGGCCAGTTCCTGCCGATCAGCATCGGCGCGGAGATCTATTACGCCGAGAGCGTCGAGAAGCTGGTGGACAACATGGCCGAGGCCAGGCCCACCATCATGACCGCAGTGCCGCGGCTCTACGAGGCGATGCACCGTCGGATCGAGCGCGGCCTGGAAAAAGCATCGCCCTTCCGCAAGAAGCTCTTCGATCTCGCCTATCGCCTCGGACGAAAGAACTACGAGCACCCGGGCTCGCTGACCCTCATCGAGAAGGTGCAGAACCTCGCCGTCGAATTCCTGGTGCGGCGCAAGGTGCGGCAGCGCTTCGGCGGGCGGCTGAAGGCCTTCGTCTCCGGCGGCGCGGCGCTCAACTACGAGATCGGGGTGTTCTTCCTGGCTCTGGGCGTGCCGCTGCTGCAGGGCTACGGCCAGACCGAGGCCTCGCCGGTGATCAGCGCCAACCGCCCCAAGCGGATCAAGATCGACACGGTTGGGCCGATCTTCGACGGCATCGAGGCCAGGATCGCCGAGGACGGCGAGATCCTGGTCAAGGGCGAGGCGGTGATGAAGGGTTACTGGAACGACCCAGAAGCGACGGCGCGGGCGATCCAGGACGGCTGGCTGCATACCGGCGATATCGGCCAGTTCGACGCCGACGGCTACCTGAAGATCACCGACCGCAAGAAGGACATCATCGTGCTCTCGGGCGGCGACAATGTCTCGCCGGCGCGGGTCGAGGGCTTCCTGATCCTGCAGCCGGAGATCGCCCAGGCGATGGTCCACGGCGACAAGCATCCGCATGTGGTGGCGCTGCTGGTGCCCGACCAGGAATTCGCCCACGACTGGGCGCGGGCGAACGGCGCCGAGCGCGACATGGCGAAGCTGTGCGAGAACCCGGCTTTCGTGAAGGCGATCGGAACGGCGGTCGATCGGGTCAACGGCACCCTGTCGGCGCTGGAGAAGGTGCGGAAGTTCGCGCTGACGCCGGAGCCGTTCACGATCGACAACGCGATGCTGACGCCCTCGCTGAAGATCCGGCGCCACGTGATCCGCGAGAAGTACGGCGACGTGCTGGCGAAGATGTACGAGCGGTAGGCGGTCGGTCGGCGTCGTGTCCGACGAGTTCAGCGGCGGACCTTCGTCATTTCTACTCCGGCCCCGACAGCCGGCGCAGCTCGGCCAGGGCGGCGGCGTGCTCGATGTAGGTCTTGGGGCAGGTGTCGGCGGCTTCTTGCAGTTTCGGCTTAGCGATATCGGGCTTGCCTTTCAGGAGGTCGAGCTCGGCGTCGTAGAAAACCGTCTCGCATTGCTCGCCGGGACGCGGCTCCAGGGCGACGGCGGGCCGCTCCGGCGAAATGACCGGGGCCAGGGGCGCCAGCTCGAGCTGGTAGTCCTTCACGATCGGGCCCGGCCAGACGTCGAGATCGAGCACGAGCACCGAGGCGACGAGATTCATGTGGGCGTCCTCGCCGGCGCGGGAATGCGCGATGACCGACCAGAGCACGGCATAGGCGTTCTGCGGATCGGATGAAGCCGCCGCGTCGAACTCATCCGCCGCCTCGGCGAAGCGCGATAGGCCGAACAGCGCGATACCGCGGTTGATCTGCGCCCAGACATAGTGCGGGGAAAGATGCAGAGCGGCATCGACATCGGCCAGCGCCCGCGTGAAGTCCCCCGTCTGGTTGTAGATGTTGCCGCGGCCGTTATAGGCGTCCGGCTGGTCCGGGCCGAGGGCAATGGCGCGGCCGAAGCTCTGCAGCGCCGCGGCGTAGTCGCCCTTGCTGCCATGCGCGTTGCCGCAGGCGAATTGGGCCGCCCGATCGTCGGCCCGGTGCGCGACGGCCCGGGTGCAGTCGGCGAGCGCGTCGTCATAGCGCTGCAGGTTGCGGTCGGCGATCGAGCGCCGGGTGAAGGCGACGGCAAGCGCGTCGTCGGAGAGATCGCCGGACTCGATCGCGCGGTCGCAGGCGACGATGGCCGCGGCGTTGTCGCCGCTGTTCAGCGCATCGTAGCAGGCATAGAGCTCCGATGACCCATCGGCCTGGGCAGCGCCGGCGGCGGCAGCGAGGATGGCGGCGATCAGCGCCTGCGTCTTGAGGGCCATTGCGGTTTGTCGCCGGTTGGCCGCGGGCGGTTCAGCATAGCCCGTCTGGCTTCGGCTTTCCGCGGTACCGTCACATCGTCCCGAGCAGGATGTCGGCGGCGGCGGATTCGATCGAGGCGTCGGCGCAGGTCGACCTGGCCTGCGATAGACCGGCTTTCGCCTCGCCCGTCTTGCCGGCGATCATCGACGCCATTGCGGGATAGAACGCGGCCTCGCAGGCCTGGTTCGGGTTCAGCGCCGCGTCGCCGGCCGCGGTCGCGAGGTCGGCGGCGGAGAGGTCGCCGTTCAGGAAGCGCAGGATCGGGCCCGGCCATAGGGCGAGGTCCAGCGCCGCGGTCCCCTTCTCCAGCCGGCCGCCGTCGTCGCGATGGCTGCGCAGCACGGCCAGCTTCATCCAGAGCAGCGCATAAGGCGCGCCTTGCGGGGCAACGTCGATGGCGCGGCCGAAGCTTTCGACCGCATGGGCATCGTCGCCGGAAAGGAACGCGACCACGCCGCGGGCGACGTAGAGGCGCGGGTTATAGGGATCGATCTGGATCGCATCGTTGAAATCCGCTGTGGCGCCGGTCCAGTCCTCGCGGTCGGCCATCGCCCAGCCGCGACTCATCCGCGCCTCCATCAGCTCGGGATTGAGCGCGATCGCGTGGTCGAAATCGCCGAGGCCGCCCTTGTCGCCGGTCGCCATGCGATAGATGCCGCGGCGGCGATAGGCATCGGGCGAACCGGGACGGAGCGCGATGGCGGCGTCGAGGTCCTTGGTGGCCTTGGCGTCGTCGCCCAGGCGATGGCTGGCGGCGGCACTCATGATGAGCGCGTTGAACTGCCAGGCATCCGGCAGGTCCGGGTTCTTCAGGGCGGAATCGCAGAACTCGACGATGCTCGCGGGATCGGTCCCGGCGTCGCTGACCGCGGCGCAGGCGCTCATGTCCTGCGCCATCTGCGCCGAGATCGGCTGGGCGGCGATCAGGCGGCCGACCTTCGCGGCCTCGAATTCGACCCGGCTCGGCGGGCAGGCCTGGCTCGCCGCCTGGAAACCCGCCGCCGCGGCCGAGGCGCGGCCGTCGATCAGGGCGCGCGACGCAACGAAGAAGTCGAGATCGCATGCCTGCTGCAGCGCGGTCGCGGGGTCGGGATCCTGCGCGGCTTGCTGGACCTGATCCGCCGGGACGCGGCCGAGATAGTAGCGCACCAGCGGGCCGGGCCATGGCGTCAGATCGATGTTAGCGATCGCGGCGTTGAGCGGCGTGGTCGCGTCCTGGCGGTCGCGCTGCCGCGCGAGGGTCAGCCAGAGCAGGAGATGGAGGTCCTTGCCGTCCTGCTCCCAGGCTTGCTCCAGCAGGTCGATCGCCGTCGCATTGTCGCCGGAAAGATAGGCGGCGACGCCAGGATTAAGGCGATAGCACGCGGGAGCGGCACTCGCGAACACGTCGGGCTCGCCGCACTTGGCGATGCGGATCGCCTGAATGTGGTCGGCGACCGCATGCGGAACATCGCCCAGGCCTTCATAGGCATCGCCGCGCGCGCTGTAGAGCAGCGGGATATACCGCGCGCGATCGATGGCGCTGGAGAGATCATCCACGGCGTGACTGAAGTCGCCTTGCGCCATGTAGACCTGGCTGCGCAGCTTGTAGAGCGCCGCCGTATCCGGCTTCAGCTTCAGCGCCTGGGTGAGATCGTCCAGAGCGGCGTCGAATTCGCTTTGCGCAAGATGGGTCATGCCGCGCGCCGAATAGGCATGCGCCTTGTCATCGTCGGACGCCGTGCCGGATGCGATGACGGCGCCGCACAGCGTCATCACGCCATCGCCATCCTGACGCCGCGCCGCATCCTGGCAGCGTGCAAGATCGCCGCCGCCCGACATGTCTGTCGTGGGCGCCGAGTCAGCCCGGGCCGGGGCGACGAGGAGGACAAAAACGCTGCCGATCAGGGCGCGCGTCAACCATCGCGGCACCCTCATCCTCCCGTCCCCGCCACGATGTTGACCGCCAGCGCGACCACGACGGTGTTGTAGAAGAACGCGATGATGCCCTGCGCCGTCGCCAGATGGCGCAAGTGACGGGCGGTGATCTGCACGTCGGAGACCTGGCAGGTCATGCCGATGACGAAGGAAAAATAGACGAAGTCCCAATAGTCGGGCTCCTTGGTGCCGGGGAATGCGAGGCCGCCGCGTTCCTTGCCACCCTTCTGCTCGGTGGGGTCGTAATAGATATGCGCGTAATGCACGGCGTAGATGACGTGGAGCGTGGTCCAGGAAAGGAACACGGTGAGCACGCCCATCGCGAGGTCGAGGATGCGCTCGGTGCCGGCCAGGTTCTTCGCGCCCTCCAGCACGATCCCCACCGCGAACAGGCTGAACGCGCCGGCGAGGGTGGCGATGATGATGTTCTCGCCGAGGCCGATATCGACCGCCGCGGCGCGGGCGCGCATGCGCTCCTGGTCGCCGTGGCGCTGCATCATCCAGATGGTCGGAATGAGATAGGCGATGGTGGTCGCGATCCAGGCCAGCGCCGGCTTCAACGCCTCGCCGGGGAGCCAGGCTGCGAGGGGCGCGACGTGCAGGACGGCATAGACCACAATGCCGGCAGCCGGCGCGAGGTAGAGCCGCGCGCGCGGCGCGAAGAAGCTGGGCGCCGTCGTCGGGGAGCCAACCGGATGCTCGGGCATCTAGCGCTCGATGACGCTGGAGCGCCGCGGCGCCGACACGGCGATCGCGGATCTGTCCGGCATCGCCGCCCCGACCTCGATCGCGCGGCCGCGGAAATCCGGCGGCACCGCAGTCTCGCCCGGCAGACGGCCGGGATGCCCGACAGCATCCGCCTGCAGCGTGTTCAGCCAATCGACCAGCACGGCGGCGGCCATATCCGCCGCACCCGCGCCGTACTCGCCCGCATCGATCTGCAGGATCGAGCGGTTGTACCGCTCGCTGTCGGTTGCGGCGCCGGCCGCGTCGCCGGGACGGGAGGCGACGACCCAGTAGGTGGTGATCTTGCCGCCTTTGGTCCGCCGCACCTTCACCGCAACGTCGAAGGGCGATAGCTCCGGCCAGCCGAAGCGCCGGATCTTCCACGCCTTGCGCACGGCGATGCCGTCCGGCGCAATCTCGACATGGTAATAGGGACTGCCCGGCAACAGCTTCAGCCCCGCCGAGAAGAGACCGACCGCGCCGACGGCCATGAAGGGCAGGCCGAACAGCGGGAAGATATAGTGAAAGCCCGGCCACGGTTCGTTGCCCGTCGGTGCTTGCGCGAGCAAAGTCACCGCCGTGACGGTCCAGAAGATCGAGAAGCCGAAGAAGAAGGCAAAGAACAGAATCCGGAACACCTGGCTGCCGCGCCGGGGCAGCAGACGGATCGGCAATCGCATCGACGCTTCATCCATGGCGTGGCCCCATCCACTAAGCCGCAATTCGGCGGCGCGAAAGCGGCGGTTTCGTCATGCGGCCGACGAACCAGCCCGGCGTCTCGGGCAGCGTACCGCTGTGATTGCCGCCGGTATACGCCGCCTTGACGTGCTCGAACCAGTCGCTCAGGTCTCGCTGCCGGTCCTGGATATCGTCGAACCAGCCAAGCTTCACATAGCCGCCCATGGAGAATCCCATATCGGCAACGCTATCACTCCGGCAAATGGCTTTGACCCGGACCAGGGGCACACTCCGCATCGGGAGCAGGAAGACGGAGAAGCGTTCGATGTCCTGCCAGCGCCGGTGGCGACGCCCGAACAGCCCGCCCACCGTCAGGCCGGATGGGCCGAGCTCCAGGAAATCGATCGGACTGCCGGGAAGAGACTGCGCAATGCATACGACGGCGAGCGTCAACAGGACCACGGCAAACAGAACGAAGGGCCACGGAAGCGCGCCACCAAATTGAAGCCCCAGCCAGCCGATGAGGGCGAGCGACCAGAGCGCGATGCCGAGGCCGGCGAATGCGGCGAGCCGCGGCGGGACGATGCGGATGGTCTCGGTGGCGCGTCTCATCATGGGGGCGGCGTCATCCTCTATTTCCGACTATATCGGTGCTTGACGCCGACCGGGAAATAATCGGGGTGACCTTGCGGATAGAGCGTGACCAGCGGCGTCTGGAATTCCGCCGGCACGTAGTTGGCGAACTCGCTGTTGAGGCGGCGGAGCTGGGCCAGGATCGCGGCGGCGATCGCATCGCCCAACTCGTTGGTCCCCGCCTCTCCGGCGGCGAGCTCGACGGCGATGGCGAGGCGCGGCTTGTCGGCGAGCCCCTCCTTCACTTCCATCACGAACTTGCTGGTGACGTGGGCCCGCACTTCCGGCTGCTCGAGGCCGAGCGAGATGGTCTCGGGGAAGACGTTGGCACCGAAGAAGGAGACGGTGAAATCGGTGCGGCCGAACACCCAGACGAAGGGCTGACGGCGCGGCTCCGGGCCGCCGCTGCGCTGGACCGCGGCGACGGGATCGGCGCCGAGCTCCTTCATCGCCTGCATCATCCGGTCGAACGACGTGACGCCGCCGCGGTCGGCGATGTGGTACCGGACCAGCGGCACGCCGTTCCACCCGGAGAAGCACAAGGAGCCGTCGAGGCTCTCGAAATAGCGCGCGGTGGGATCGTATTGGCAGAGCGTCGGCAGGCGCGTGTCGCCGAACAGCGCCTTCGCGGCTTCCGGGCGCTCGGCGAGGACGCGGCGGACCGCGATCGAGACGGGAGTCTCCTGCCCCAGCACGCCGGCATCGGCGGTGCCATAGAGCGATGCAGAGAACCGCAGCGGATCCCTGGCGCCCACGCGTTCCGCCACGAGATCGCGCCAGGTCTCGCTGAAGACCTCGCCGGCCATCACCAGCTTCACATCGAAGGACGGCCAGTCGACATTCTGGCGCCGGCCGGCGTCGATGACTTCCTTCAGGAAGGGCGGATAGCCCAGCAGCACGGTCTGCTCGAATTGCGGGGCGAGACGCGAGACGGTGCGCAGGATCTCGTCGATCTTGTTGCCGGGGGTCGCGGTCACGACCGGATAGCCCTTGGCCGAGAGATGCCGCATGCAGGCGGCGGTGAACATGCCGCCCACCCAGGTGCCGAGCGCGAAGCAGATGACGGCAAGCGTCCGCTTCTCGTGCGCGCGGAAGGCATCGCGGAACACCTGCTCGAAGCGCTGGGCGACGGGGAATTCGTCGTCCTGGGCGCGGGGCCAGAAGGTCGGCTCGCCGGTCGAGCCCGAGGAGACGGCGAAGAAATCCGCGCGGGTCAGCTTGCCGCCCAGCACCAGGTCGTCGAGCGGGAAGCGCTTGACGTAATTCTTCTTGTCGAGCAGCGGCAGCCGGGCGAACGCCGTCGCCGTCTTGATCGCCGCCGGGTCGAGGCCCTGCTCGGCGAGCAGCGCGCGATAGGCGGGAACCCCGTCGGCGACCCGGCGCAGCAGGTCGAGCGCCTGGGCGACACCGTCGCCGCTTTCGCCGGGGCGAAGCAGATCGTCGAGCGGGGTGTCGAGGAAACGCGCTGCCTCGGATCGCGGGACGGCCGTCGGCTTGTTCACGTTCGATCTCCCCGGTCTGAGGTCAGCGCTCGATGGTCGGCGTGCCGCGCGGCGCGGTCTCCGCCGGCGCAGCTTGTGCGGTTTGGGCGGTGGTGTCGATGGCGATCGGCGGACGGAACACGGCGGGCGGCGGCGGCAGATCCTCGGTCTCGAGCCGGCCGATCCGCGCGAGCTGGCGCAGCTCCTCCAGCCAGCCGGCGGCGTCGCCGGAGGAAAGGTCCAGGCTGCCGGCGAGATAGGCGCCGCGGAGATAGGTCGAGGACGGGATGCGCAACGCCCCTTCGGCGCCGTCGGCGACGATCCAGTGCCGGCGCTGGCTGCCCCGCCCCTGCCAGGCCGAGACGCGCACCGCCTGGAACGGGCCGAGCTCGTCCCAGGCGAAGCGGCTCTCGCGCCAGAAAGTCCGATAGGTGATGCCGGTGCGATCGACGATCAGATAGTCGAAGGGCGAGCCGCCGGCCAGGTTGATCACCGCGACGGCGAGCCAGCCCAGTGCCGCGAGCAGGAGCGCGATACTGCCCAGCAGGAACGGGATCTCGACGGTATTGGCCCGCAGCCAGGCGCCGAAGCCGCCATAGCGCTGCAGGTCCTCCGGCGAGGCGTATTGCGAGAAGAAGACGATGCCGAAACCGATCATGATCAGCGCGCCGACCAGCTCGGCGAGCTGCTGGCTCTTGCGCGGCAGGAACTTCAAGGGCAGATGCATGATGCGCGGTCAGAGGCGGTGGAACTGCCGGAACCAGTGGACGAAGCGCGGCACGCCTTCCGCGATCGGCGTATCCGGCGCGAAGCCGAATTCAGCCCGCGCGAGCGCGATGTCGGCGTAGGTCTCCCGGAGATCGTCCTTCTTCATCGGCTCGTTTTCCATGACGGCGGTCATACCCAGGGCCTTTTCGATCTCGGCGATGAACTCGCCGAGCGAGGTGCTGCGGTCGTTGCCGATGTTGAAGATGCGGTGCGGGATGAAGGCGTCGCCCGCCGCCCCCTCGGGCCGGCGCAGCGGCTGGTCCAGCGCCGCGACGATCGCGTGCACCGCGTCGTCGACATAGGTGAAATCGCGGCGGAAGTCGCCCTTGTTGTAGACCCGGATCGGCTTCCTCTCGGCGATCGCCCGGGTGAAGGCGTAATAGAACATGTCCGGCCGGCCCCAGGGGCCGTAGATCGCGAACAGGCGGAGCCCGATCATCGAGACGCCGGTCAAATGCGCATAGGCGGCGGCGAAGAGCTCGTCGGCGCGCTTCGAGGCGGCGTAGACCGAGCGCGGCTGGTCGGCGGGATCGGATTCGGCGAACGGCACCTTGCGGTTGCCGCCATAGACCGCCGAGGAGCTGCCATAGACCAGGTTCTTCAGCCGCGGCAGCTTGCGGCATTCCTCCAGCAGCACGAACATGCCGGAGATATTCGTGCTGAGGAAGGCCTGCGGGTTGGCGAGGCTGTGGCCGACGCCGACCTGGGCGGCGAGATGGACGATGCCTTCCAGGCCGGGATAAAGCGCAAAGACCGCAGCGGCGGCCATCGGATCGCCGATATCGAGATAGTGGAAGGTGAAGTTCGGGTCCTCCTCGAGCTCGGCGAGGCGGGCCTCCTTCAATTCCAGGGAATAATAGGCGTCCATGTTGTCGACGCCGATCACCCGGTCGCCGCGCTGCAACAGCCGTCGCGCCACATGCATGCCGAGGAATCCGGCCGCGCCGGTGACCAGGACCGTCATGACCGAAGGTTACGCGTGCGGGGGACGCTGGACAAGATGAGGCTTTCGCCCCATCGTGCGGGAAAGCAACGGTTTTCCGACCCGTGGTTATGGCTGTGGAGGCATCGATGTCGCTGGCGACGGTGACGCTGGACGACAAATACGAGGCGGAACGCGGACGGGTCTACCTGACGGGCACCCAGGCGCTGGTCAGGCTGCCGATGATGCAGCGGCGGCGCGACCTCGCGGCCGGGCTGAACACCGCCGGCTATTGCTCGGGTTATCGCGGCTCGCCGCTGGGCGGGCTCGACACCGCCATGGGCCAGGCCAAGCGATTCCTGAAAGCCCATCACGTCCACTTCCAGGCCGGGGTGAACGAGGACCTGGCCGCGACCCAGGTCTGGGGCACGCAGCAGAACGACCTGTTCGGCGATGCGGTCTATGACGGCGTCTTCGCCATGTGGTACGGCAAGGGCCCGGGCGTCGATCGCAGCGGCGACGCGCTGCGCCACGGCAACCTCGCCGGCACGTCGAAGCATGGCGGCGTGCTGGTGCTGGCCGGCGACGACCATACCTGCAAGTCCTCGACCACGGCGCATCAGAGCGAATACGCGCTGATGGACGTGAACATCCCGGTGCTCAATCCCTCGGGCGTGCAGGAGATCCTGGATTTCGGCCTGCACGGCTGGGCGATGTCGCGCTATTCCGGCGCCTGGGTCGCGCTGAAGGTGACGGCGGAGACCACCGACGTCGCCGCCTCGGTCGATCTCGACCCCGAGCGCGTGCAGGTGCGGATCCCGGCGGATTTCGAGATGCCGGCCGGCGGCCTCTCGATCCGCCTCCCCGCCTCGCCGCTGGCCGGGCCGCAGGCGCTGGAGCAGGAGCTGCGGCTCCACAAGTACAAGCTGGCGGCGGCGGTCGCCTATGCGCGCGCCAACCAGCTCGACCGGGTGGTGAGCGACGGGCCGGGGCGGCGCTTCGGCATCGTCACCTGCGGCAAGTCCTATCTCGACATGCGCCAGGCGCTGGAGGATCTCGGCCTCGACGAGGCGGAGCTGCGACGGCTCGGCGTCGCCCTATATAAGGTCGGGCTCACCTGGCCGATGGAGCCGCAGGGCGCCCGGCGCTTCGCCGAGGGCCTGGAAGAAGTCCTGGTGGTCGAGGAGAAGCGCGCGCTGGTCGAGAACCAGCTGAAGCAGATGCTCTACGACCTGCCCGACGGCAAGCGGCCGCGCATCATCGGCAAGTTCGACGACGCCGGCGAATGGATCCTGCCGTCGAACGACGAGCTCTCGCCGACCATGATCGCCCGCGCGCTCGTCAAGCGCCTGGCGAAGCTGATGCCCGTGCCGGAGCTTGAAGCGCGCGTGCGGCGGATGGAAGAGCGCGAGGCGGGGCTGAAGAGCCTGCAGCCGCCGGTCCGGCGCATCGCCTATTTCTGCTCGGGCTGTCCGCACAACACATCGACCAAGGTGCCGGAGGGCTCGATGGCGCTGGCGGGGATCGGTTGCCATTACATGGCGCTGTGGATGGACCGCAACACCGCGACCTTCACCCAGATGGGCGGCGAAGGCGGCACCTGGATCGGCCGCGCTCCCTTCTCCAAGACCCGGCACGTCTTCCAGAACATGGGCGACGGCACCTATTACCACTCGGGGAGCCTGGCGATCCGCGCCGCGGTCGCCGCCGGGACGCCGATCACCTTCAAGATCCTGTACAACGACGCGGTCGCCATGACCGGCGGCCAGCACATGGATGGGCCGCTCTCGCCCACCATCATCGCGCGGCAGCTCGCCGCGGAAGGCGTGAAGCGCGTCGTGCTGCTCTCCGAGGAGCCGGAGCGGCATTCGGAATCCGACCTGCCGGCGGGCGCCCGGCTGCTGCACCGCGACGAGCTCGACGTCGTGCAGCGCGAATTGCGCGAGGTCGACGGCGTCACGGCGATCGTGTTCGACCAGACCTGTGCCGCCGAGAAGCGCCGGCGGCGCAAGCGCGGCACCATGCCCGACCCGCAGCAGCGGGTCTTCATCAACGAGGCGGTCTGCGAGGGCTGCGGCGATTGCGGCACGCAGTCGAACTGCCTCTCCGTGACGCCGGTTGAGACCGAGTTCGGCCGCAAGCGCGCCATCGATCAGTCGAGCTGCAACAAGGATTTCTCCTGCCTGAAGGGCTTCTGCCCGAGCTTCGTCACCGTCGAGGGCGGCAAGCTGAAGAAACCGAAGCCGGTCGAGGCCCTGGGCGTGGTGCTGCCGGAGCCGGTGCCGGTGAAGCTCGACCGGCCGTACGGCGTCCTGGTGACCGGGATCGGCGGCACCGGTGTGGTGACCATCGGGCAGCTTCTCGGCATGGCGGCGCATCTGGAAGGCAAGGCCGCGTCGGTCATGGACATGACCGGGCTGGCGCAGAAGGGCGGCGCGGTCCTCTCCCATGTGCGGATCGCCGACAGGCCGGAGCGGTTGCATGCGGTCCGGATCGGGACCGGTGCGGCGGACCTGCTGCTCGGCTGCGATCTCGTGGTCTCGGCGAGCTTCGACGGGTTGAGCCGCGTCGCCAGGGACCGCACCACGGCGATCGTCAACGCGCAGGAGACCATCACCGGCGACTTCACCCGCGATCCGGACTGGCAGTTTCCGGCGGCCAAGCTGCAGTCGATGATCCAGGATGCGGCGCGGGAGGCCAGCTTCCCCGATGCGACGCGCCTCGCGACGGCGCTGATGGGCGATGCGATCGCGACCAATCCCTTCATGCTGGGCTTCGCCTATCAGCGCGGGCTGCTGCCGGTCTCCGGCGAGGCCATCCTCCGGGCGATCGAGCTCAACAACGTCGCGATCGAGTTCAACAAGCGCGCCTTCCACTGGGGCCGCCGCGCGGCGGTCGATCCCGCCGGCGTCGAGCGCGCCGCGGCGCCGGCGCGCACGCGGAAGATCCCCGAGACGCTGGACGAGATCGTCGCGCATCGCCGCGCCCATCTCACCGGCTACCAGAACGCCGCCTATGCCGACCGCTATCAGCGGCTGGTCGATCGCGCGGCGGCGGCTGAGCGCGAGCGCGCGCCGAGCATGAGCGGCTTCGCCCTCGCGGTCGCGAAGAACTACGCCAAGCTGCTCGCCTACAAGGACGAGTACGAGGTCGCGCGGCTCTACGCCAACGGTGCTTTCGCCGAGAGGCTCGCGGCGCAGTTCGAGGGCGATCCGAAGCTCAAGGTGCATCTGGCGCCGCCGCTCTGGGCGCAGCGCGATTCCCAGACCGGGCATCTGAAGAAGCGCGCCTATGGCGGCTGGGTGCTGGCGGCGTTCCGCGGGCTGGCGCGCCTGAAATTCCTGCGCGGGACGGCGCTCGATCCGTTCGGCCGCCAGGTGGAGCGCGTCGAGGAACGGACACTGATCGCCGACTACGAGGCGCTGATCGCGCGGCTGGCGGCCGAGCTCAACGCCGCCAATCACGCAGCGGCGGTCGCCCTGGCCGCGCTGCCCGAAGCGATCCGCGGCTTCGGCCACGTGAAGGCTGCGTCGATCGAGGCCGCGCGCAAGCGGCAGGCGGAACTGCTCCAGACTTTCAAGGACGCCAAGCCGCAGAGCAAGGCGGCGCAATAATCGCGGTCGCTCCGAGTCCGTCCGACGCATTGCCGGACTTCCGGCGGAACGCCAGCCGAGGCCTTGCGCTGTGCCGCGGGCGTGAAATTCGCGGCCGGAACAAAACGGGTGCACGCTGCGTGCAGTGGCCGTTTTGCCGCTTCCCGACCCGAATTGGGTTGAATTCTCCGCAAGCTATGCAACAAGATCGCAACAACTGGGCTGCAGTTGCATGCCTGGGATCCTGCGGTGCATCGCACCGCTCTCGGGATCGATCGGGAGGGGCCGATCGATCCGGAACTTTGGGAGGTTTTTCCAATGAAAGAAGCCATTCGGAAGCTGTTGCTTCCGGCGGTGGCGGCGGCTGGCTTGATTGCCGGCGCGTTCACCGCGCAAGCCGAGACCGTGCTCCATCGCGGCAACGGCGCCGAGCCGGAGACGCTCGATCCGCAGAAGTCGACCGGCGTGCCGGAAGCCAATATCCAGTACGAGCTGTTCGAAGGCCTGACCACCTACTCGCCCGACGGCAAGGTCGTGCCGGGCGTCGCTGAGAAATGGGAAGTCTCCGATGACGGCCTGACCTACACGTTCCATCTCCGCGATTCCAAGTGGTCGAATGGCGATCCGGTGACCGCGGGCGACTTCGTCTACACGCTGCGCCGCCTGGTCGATCCCGCCACGGCCTCGGACTACGCCTACATCATCGACGACATCGCCGGCGCCTATGACATCCGCAACGGCACCCAGAAGGACCTGACCAAGCTCGGCGCCGAAGCGGTGGACGACCACACGCTGAAGATCACGCTGGCGCACCCGACGCCCTACTTCCTGGGCCTGCTGCGCCACGCGAGCGTGCTGCCGGTCAACGAGAAGTCGATCAAGGCGCATCCCGACGACTGGACCAAGCCGGGCAACCTGGTCAGCAACGGCGCCTATACGCTGACCGAATGGACGCCGCAGGCTTCCCTGACCATGGCGAAGAACCCGAACTACTACGGAGCCGACAAGGTCAAGATCGACAAGCTGATCTACTATCCGACCGAGGACCTCAGCGAGGAGTTCAAGCGGTTCCGCGCCGGCGAGCTCGACGTGACCTACGACACGCCGTCGGACCAGATGAAGTACGTCGAGGCGAACCTCAAGGACCAGTTCCAGAACTCCCCCTATCTCGGCACGTACTACTACGTGATCAACCTGACCAAGGAGCCGCTCGGCAAGCAGCGTGATCTGCGCGAGGCGCTCGCTCTCGCCATCGATCGCGAGACCCTGGTCGACAAGATCACGCAGGCGGGCGAGCTGCCGGCCTATTCCTGGGTCCCGCCGGGGCTGCACGGCTACGACCAGCAGTTCGTCGACTTCAAGAGCCTCGACAAGAAGGCGCGCCTCGCCAAGGCGGCGGCGCTGCTGCTGAAGAACGGCTACACGCCGCTCAACCCGCTCAAGGTGGACATCCTCTACAACACCAGCGAGAACCATAAGAAGATCGCGGTCGCGATCCAAAGCATGTGGAAGGCGATCGGCGTGCAGGCGACGATCACCAACCAGGAATGGAAGGTCTATCTCGGCACCCGCCACGACAAGCAGTACCAGGTGGCGCGCGCCGCCTGGATCGGCGACTACGAGGATCCGACGACCTTCCTCACCATGTTCCTGTCCGATGCGGGCGACCAGAACGATGCCGGCTATAACAACCCGGACTACGACAAGCTGGTGAAGGACTCCGCCAAGGAAACCGATCCGGCCAAGCGGATGAAGATGCTGGAGCAGGCCGAGGACATCTTCCTGAAGGACCTGCCGATCATCCCGATCTACCACTACACGACCAAGCACATGATCTCGCCGAAGCTGGTCGGTTGGGAACCGAACGTTCTCGACTACCACCTCGCCCGCGACATGTCGTTCAAAGAGTAGGCTCCGCTCGAGTGCATCCGCTCTCCCGGCTTCGTCCCGGGGGAGCGGATGGCGCTTTGCGGGCCGGGCCAAATCGGTGCTCCATTACTTCCTGAAGCGTCTGGGCGGCGCGATCCCGACGCTGTTCATCATCATCACCGGATCCTTCTTCATGATCCGGCTGGCGCCGGGCGGCCCGTTCGACCGGGAACGCGTGGTCCCGCCCGACATCATGAAGAACCTGCTCAAGGCCTATCACCTGGATGAGCCGCTGTGGCAGCAGTTCGTGCGCTATCTCGAAGGGCTGGCGCATGGCGATCTCGGCCCGTCGTTCAAGTACAAGGACTTCACCGTCGCGCAGCTGATCGCGCAGGGCTTCCCGACCTCGCTCACCCTCGGCACGATCGCGATGATCGCCGCTCTGTCGATCGGCCTCACCCTCGGCGTCTGGGCCGCCTTGCGCCAGAACAGCGCCGTCGATTACACCGCCATGGGCACCTCCATGCTGGGGATCGCGATCCCCAATTTCGTCATCGCGCCGATGCTGACCCTGGTGTTCGGCCTGATCCTGGGCTGGCTGCCGGTCGGCGGCTGGGGACATCCGACGAACTACGTGCTGCCGGTCGTGGCGCTGTGCCTGCCGCAGATCGCGGCGATCTCGCGGCTGACCCGCGCAAGCATGATCGAGGTCCTGGGCAGCAACTTCGTCCGCACCGCGCGCGCCAAGGGCATGCCGGAGCGGATCACCATCACGCGCCACGCCATCCGCGCGGCGCTGCTGCCGGTCGTCTCCTACCTCGGCCCGGCGATCGCGCAGATCATCACCGGCTCGGTCGTGGTCGAGCAGATCTTCGGCATCCCCGGCATCGGGCGGTACTTCGTGCAATCCTCGCTCAACCGGGACTACACGATGGTCATGGGCGTCACGATCTTCTACGGCGCGCTGGTCATCTTCTGCAACCTGATCGCCGACCTGCTCTACGGCGTGCTCGATCCCAAGGTGCGGTACGACTGATGGCCGACGTCACGCTCCCGCCCGGCGCCGCCGGCGTCGTCGAGGTCAAGGGCCGCAGCCTCTGGGCCGATGCCCGCCACCGCTTCCTGAAGAACAAGGCCGCCGTGGTCGGCCTGGTCGTCCTGGTGCTGATCGCCATCGCCTGCTTCGGCGCGCCCTATTTCGGGCTCCGGAGCCAGGACGACATCAACTGGGACATGATCCAGGCGCCGCCGGATTTCGCCCAGGGCTACTACTTCGGCACCGATTCCAACGGCCGCGACGTGTTCGTGCGGACGCTCTACGGCGGACAGGTGAGCCTGACCGTCGGGATCGTGTCGACCCTGGTCAGCCTGGTGATCGGCACGCTCTACGGCGCGACCGCGGGCTTCATCGGCGGCCGGGTCGACGGCGCGATGATGCGCTTCGTCGACATGCTCTATTCGATCCCGTTCATCTTCTTCGTGATCCTGCTGACCGTCTATTTCGGCCGCGAGATCGTCTACATGTATGTCGCGATCGGCGCGGTGAACTGGCTGGACATGGCGCGGATCGTGCGCGGCCAGACGCTCAGCATCAAGCGCAAGGAATACATCGAGGCGGCGCATGCCAGCGGCGTCTCGAGCTGGCGCATCATCACCCGCCACATCATCCCCAACTGCCTGGGGCCGGTCGTCGTCTACATGACGCTGACCGTACCGGTCGTCATCCTGACCGAGAGCTTCATCAGCTTCCTCGGCATGGGCGTGCAGGAGCCGCAATCCTCCTGGGGCACGCTGGTCGCCGAAGGCTCCGGCAACCTGGAGATCGCGCCGTGGCAGGTCTACGGACCCGGCTCGGTGCTGGCGATCACGCTGCTCGCGCTCAACTTCGTCGGCGACGGCCTGCGCGACGCCCTCGATCCGAAGGACCGGTGACCGGAAGAATGGCCGCCGTCCTCGATGTCACCGATCTGCGCACGACATTCTCCACGCCGGAAGGCGCGGTGAAGGCGGTCAGCGGCGTCAGCTTCTCGATCGGCCGCGGCGAGACGCTGGGCGTGGTGGGCGAATCCGGCTCGGGCAAGAGCCAGATCTTCATGTCCGTCATGGGCCTGCTGGCGCGCAACGGCCGCGCGCAGGGCAGCGTCAAGTTCCACGGGCAGGAGATCCTCAATCTCCCGGTCGAGACGCTGAACCAGGTCCGCGGCGTGAAGATGTCGATGATCTTCCAGGACCCGATGACCTCGCTCAATCCGTACCTCTCGGTGCGCCGGCAGATGACCGAGGTGCTGGTCCAGCACAAGGGCATGTCTGAGAGCGAGGCCGCCGCACACGCCGTCGAGCTCCTGGAGCGGGTGCAGATCCCCAGCGCCAAGCACCGGCTCAACATGTATCCGCACGAATTCTCCGGCGGCATGCGCCAGCGGGTGATGATCGCCATGGCCCTGCTCTGCGGGCCGGAGCTGCTGATCGCCGACGAGCCGACCACCGCGCTGGACGTCACCGTGCAGGCGCAGATCCTGGAGCTGCTGGTCGGGCTGCAGCGCGACGTCGGCATGGCGATCGCGCTCATCACCCACGATCTCGGGGTGATCGCCCGCGCGGCCGACCGGGTCATGGTCATGTATGCCGGCAATATCGTCGAGACCGGGCCGGTGCGCGACCTGTTCAAGGACCCGCAGCATCCCTATACCGAGGGGCTGCTGGAATCGATGCCGCGGCTCGACGAGAGCGAGGCGACGCGGCTGCAGACGATCGGCGGCCAGCCGCCCAACCTGCAGAACCTGCCCAGCGGCTGCGCGTTCCGCGACCGCTGCCGCTATGCCTTCGAGCGCTGCGTCACCGAGCGGCCGCTGCTCCATGAATTCGCGGCAGGAAGGAGCAAGGCGTGCCACCTGCCGCACCTCTGACCGCCGCGCGGGAAGCGCCCGCGCGGGGCGCGCCGCTGCTGACGGTCCAGGACCTCAAGGTCTATTTCGAGATCGGCGGCAACAAGCTGCTCGGCAAGCCGCCGGGCATCGTCAAGGCGGTGGACGGCGTCTCCTTCGAGCTCCGCGCCGGCGAGACGCTCGGCCTCGTGGGCGAGAGCGGCTGCGGCAAGTCCACGCTGGGCCGCGCCGTGCTGCGCCTGCTGCCGATCCATGCCGGCCGGGTCGTGTGGCTGGGCAAGGATCTCGCCAGGCTCGAGAGCGGCGAGATGCGGGCGGTCCGGCGCGACATGCAGATCATCTTCCAGGACCCGCTGGCCAGCCTCAATCCGCGCATGACGGTGGGCGAGATCGTCGCCGAGCCGCTGCAGACCTTCCAGCCCAACCTCGGCCGGGCGCAGATCCGCGAGCGGGTGAAGGCGATGATGGCCAAGGTCGGCCTGCTGCCGAACCAGATCAACCGCTATCCGCACGAATTCTCCGGCGGCCAGTGCCAGCGCATCGGCATCGCCCGCGCGATGATCAACGAGCCCAAGCTGATCGTCTGCGACGAGCCGGTCTCGGCGCTCGACGTCTCGATCCAGGCGCAGATCGTCAACCTGCTGATGGACCTGCAGCGCGAGATGGGGATGTCGCTGATCTTCATCTCCCACAACCTCGCCGTGGTCCGGCATATCAGCCACCGCATCATGGTGCTCTATCTCGGCAAGATCATGGAGATCGCCGACCGGAACTCGATCTACCGCGAGCCGCTGCATCCCTACACGATCGCCTTGAACTCGGCGGTGCCGATCCCGGATCCGGACGAGGAGCGCAACCGCTCGCGGATCGTGCTCAGGGGCGACCTCCCCTCGCCGCTCAATCCGCCGTCGGGCTGTCCCTTCCGCACGCGCTGCCCGCGCGCCACCGAGGTCTGCGCGCAAACCATGCCGGACCTGGTCACGGCCAAGCCCGGGCACCTTGTCGCCTGCCACCACGCCGACTATCCTCGCCGCAACTGACGAAAAGCGCCGGGGGGCGCGGGGCGGCGGGGCATCATGTCGAGCGAAGCGGTGAAGCCGGCGAAGTCCGGCCGGACCCGGCTGCTGGCGGCGGCCGCGCTCGTCACCGGCATCTTCGTCTTCTCGGTGCAGGACGTGATCCTGAAGGATTACAGCACCACCTACCCGCTGACCGAAGCCGTGGCGGTGCGCGCGGTGACGGCGATCGTCATCCTGCTGATCCAGATCTGTCGCCGCGAGGGGCTGCGCAGCCTGCTGCCGCGGCATGCCGGCCTGTTCCTGCTGCGCGGGGCCGTCATGATGGTGGCCTATGGCGGCTATTACATGGCGTTCCCGGCCATGAAGCTCGCCGAGGTCGTGACCCTGTTCTTCATGGCGCCGATCTTCATCACCGCGCTCGCCCACCCCGTCCTCGGCGAGCGCGTGAGGCTGCGAAGCTGGATCGCGGTGCTCGCCGGCTTCCTCGGGGTGGTGGTCACCTACTGGCCGAAGCTGTTCGGCAGCGAGGCCGGCCCCCATCCCGGCGGACTGGCCGGCGGCTTCGACTGGGCGATGCTGCTGCCGGTGATCGCGGCGTTCGCTTATGCGGTTCCGCAATTGATGGCGCGCCGGATGGCCACCGCCGCCTCGGCCACGGTGATGGGCTTCTACCAGAGCGTGATGTATCTGGCGGTGTCGCTCGGCCTCGCGCTCCTCTTCTCGCTCGGGCATTTCGACCAGACGGGTCTGCATCCCAGCCTCGCCTTTCTGATGCGCGACTGGGGGGTCCATCGCTGGACCGACATTCTGATCCTCGCCGCCTGCGGTCCGATCTCGGCGGTCGGCACGGTGCTGCTCAGCCAGGCCTACCGCATGACCGAGGCGAATTTCGTCGCCTCGTTCGAGTACACCGGCATGATCTGGGCCGCCGGCTGGGGCTTCCTGATCTTCGGCGAGGTGCCCGACCTCTACATGGCCGCCGGGGCGGCGCTGATCGTGGCGGCGGGGCTCTACATGCTGTTCTACGGGCGGCGGGAACCGGCGAGCCGGTGACGCCCGTCACAGAAGCGGTCCGGCGCCTGAACGGCTGCGGCGGGAGGATCGACTGTCTCGGTATCCGGGCCGGATGCCCGGCAAACCGATGCAATGGAGACCGTCATGACCGCTTCCAAGCAGCAGGACCGCAAGGTCGAGACCACCGAGCTTTCCGATGCCGAGCTGGGCCAGGTGACCGGCGGCATCATCGCCGTGCTGCGCCAGGCGACGCAGATGTGCGACGGCAGCGTCGCCCCGGCGCCGACGACGGCGCAGAGCCAGCGCGGGATCATCGCGATCTAAGCGCTCTTTCTTCGAGACCGGATGCGGCCGGCGGTTCGAGGAATCGCCGGCCGCATCCGTTTCAGGCGCCGCGCCGGATTCCTATTCCGCGGCGCGGTCGAACTGCAGCGCGGCCAGCCGCGCGTACAATCCGCCCTGGCGTGTGAGCTCGGCATGGGTGCCGATCGCGTCGACCCGGCCGCGGTCCATGACCAGGATGCGGTCGCATTTGAGGACCGTCGACAGGCGATGGGCGATCACGATGGTCGTGCGGCCCTGCATCACCTCGTCCAGGGCCTTCTGCACCACGCGCTCGCTCTCGGCGTCGAGCGCGCTGGTCGCCTCGTCGAGCAGCAGCAGCGCGGGGTTCCGGAGGATGGCGCGGGCGATGGCGATGCGCTGGCGCTGGCCGCCGGAGAGCCGCACGCCGCGCTCGCCGAGGAAGGTGTCGTAGCCCTGGGGCAGGCGGTCCAGGAACTCGTCGGCATGGGCGGCGCGGGCGGCGGCCTTGATCTCGTCGATCGTCGCCTCGGGACGGCCGTAGCGGATGTTCTCCAGCGCGCTGGTCGAGAAGATCACCGGGTCCTGGGCGACCAGGCCGATATGGCGCCGCAATTCCTCCGGCGCCAGGTCCTTGAGATCGACGCCGTCGAAAGTCACGCGGCCCTGATCGGGATCGTAGAAGCGCAGCAGGAGCTGGAACACCGTGGTCTTGCCGGCGCCGGACGGGCCGACGATGGCGACCTTCTCCCCGGGCCTGACCGCCAGGCTGAAGCCGTCGAGGGCGCTGGTCTCCGGGCGCGAAGGATAGCGGAACGTCACGTTGTCGAAGGCCGCGGCGCCGCGGATCGGCTGCGCCAGCGGCTTGGGCGCTGCCGGTGCGACGACGGTGGGCTCGGTGTTCAGCAGCTCGCGGATGCGCTCCATGGCGCCCGCGGCGCGCTGCAGGTCCGCCATCACCTCGCTGACCGCCCCCAAGGAGCTTGCGACCACGATCGCGTAGAACACGAACTGGGTGAGCGCGCCGCCGGTCAGGCGCGCGCCGACGACGTCGTGGCCGCCGATCCAGAGGATGGTGCTGATCGAGCCCAGGACCAGGACGATCACCACCGCGGTCAGGATCGAGCGCGCGCGGATGCGGCGCATGCTGGTCGAGAAGGCCTGCTCGACGCGGTCCGCGAACAGCCTGCGGTCGAGCGCCTCGTGGGAATAGGCCTGGACGGCGCGGATGCCGTAGAGCGATTCCGCCGCGTCGGCCGAGACCTCGCCGAGCTTGTCCTGGGTCAGGCGCGAGAGATAGCGGACGCGCCGGCCGTAGGTGACGATCGGCAGCACCACGATCGGCACAACGAGCAGGAGCAGCAGCGACAGTTTCGGGCTGGTGGCGATCAGGCCGACGATGCCGCCGACCGTCAGGATCGTGTTGCGCAGGGCGACCGAAACGGAGGAGCCGATCACCTGCTGGATCAGCGTGGTGTCGGTGGTGAGGCGCGACACCACCTCGCCGGTGCGCGTCACCTCGAAGAAGCCGGGCGAGAGGCCGATGATGTGGTCGAACACGGCGCGGCGCATGTCCGCGACCACCCGCTCGCCGATCCAGGAGACGAGATAGAAGCGCGCGGCCGTGCCGCCGGCCAGGAGGATCGCGACGCCGAACAGGACGAACACCGCCTTGTTGAGGACGGCGGGATCGCCCTCGCCGAAGCCCTGGTCGATGAGGAATTTGAGGCCGGGTCCGAGCGCCAGCACGGTGCCGGCCGCGACCAGCAGCGCGATGGTCGCGCCGATCAGCTTGCCGCGATAAGGCCCCATGAATCGCAGGATGTCGACCAGACGGCCGAAGTCTCGGGATTTGGGGCGGTCGCCCGCCGTGCCGGGGATGGGATTGGCCACGGCTCTACCCGGCCAGCAGGACCGGCGCGCCGGTGGCGTCGGCCAGTTCGTCGGCCAGCAGGCGGTGCAGGTTGGGCCGCGCGTTCTCCACCACGCGGGTGGAGATCCAGCCGTCCTCCGGGTCGTGGGCGAAATGCCAGGCGCCGCTCCTGGGCGAGGAGAGCCAGATTTCCCGGTTCGGGCGGTGCTTGTTGATCAGGTAGCTGCCCAGATCCGGCAGGGAGACGGTCAGGATGCCGCCTTCGAGGTCGATCTCGGCATCGGCGAGCTGCTCCTCCAGGGCGTCCATGAGCCCCTGGATGACCCGGTCGGCCAGTCGGTCGAAATCGCGCTCATCCATGGATTTAGGACCCGTTCAGCGGGGAGGCGGCGGCCTTGATTTAGTGCCTTGGCGGCGGCTCCGCAATCCCGGGAAAGTCGCAGGACGCGGGGGGATGGGGCCGTTAACCTTTGGCCCAGCCCCGGGGTTGCGCCCGGGCGGCCGGGTGGCTATAAACCCCGCCAATTCCGATCGGAGTTCGCCATGAAAGAGAAGATCCATCCCGACTACCATGAGATCACCGTGATCTCGACCGATGGCAGTCAGTTCAAGACCCGCTCGACCTGGGGCAAGGCCGGCGACACCATGACGCTGGAAATCGACCCCAAGTCGCACCCGGCCTGGACCGGCGTGCACCGCCTGATCGACAGCGGCGGCCAGCTCGCCAAGTTCAACAAGCGCTTCTCCGGCATCGGCCTGGCGAAGAAGTAAGCTCCCCTCGCCGGGCGCCGAAGCGGGGCCGCATTCGCGGCCCCTTTCTATTGGGCTATTGCGGGCGGAGCGGCGAGATCGCCGTCACGTTGCTTTCGGCGCGGGCGGTCGCCTGGTCGTCCAGGCGCGCGATCCGCAGATAGAGCGAATGGCTGCGGGCGAGCAGGCTCTGCAGCTCGTCGGGCAGGCGCTTCGCCGCCTCGGAACTGTCCTTGGCGCAGAGGTCGCGGCCGCCGAGGCGGCGCTCGGGCTCGGTCGCCTCGCTCAGCGACATCTCGCCGGCATGCACCGCGCGATGGGTCAGCAGCCAGGCCAGGACCTGCGTCAGCCGCGCGACCAGACGCATGGTCTCCATGCTGTTGGTCAGCCCCTGCTCCACGTCCATTTTCTGGCTTTCGGCTTCGGCCCGGTCCGTCAGATAGCGGCGGGATTCGGCCAGGAGGCTCATCGCCTCAAGCATGGTCCGGTCGAAAAACTCGATATTGGCCATCCGATTCCAGGCGCCTTTTTCAGTCTTCGGGCCGGACCCGGCGCTCCCGGAAAGCGCCGCTCGGTCAAACCCCACCCAGTCAACCTAGGTTGCATGACAAGGATTAACAAAGCTTTCCGGCAGGGCAAAGAGCCGCTGTCGGCAAACCGCGGGACTTGACGGAATCTCACACCATTCCCACATCCCGACCGTGCCGCCGGCGCCATGACGGGCCGCGGCCGCTGCAAGGAGCCGACCCTGTCGGGTGGCTCGGATTTTCCATGTTGCTCACCAGGAGGATATGGCCATGCGTACCTACGATTTGTCTCCACTTTTCCGCTCTTCCGTTGGATTTGACCGGCTGGCGCGTCTGATGGACACCGCGCTCCGCGCCGAGGACAACGCCCCCAGCTACCCGCCCTACAACATCGAACGAACCGGCGAGAACACCTACCGCATCACCATGGCGGTGGCCGGCTTCAGCGAGTCCGAGATCGAGATCGTCCAGCAGGAGAACGCGCTGACGGTCACCGGCAAGCAGGCGAAGGAAGAGACCCCGAAGAACTTCCTCTATCGCGGCATCGCCGCGCGGCCGTTCGAGCGGCGCTTCGAGCTCGCGGAGTACATCCGCGTCGGCGGCGCCAGCCTCGAGAACGGCCTGCTCCATGTCGAGCTGGTCCGCGAGGTGCCCGAGGCGGTGAAGCCCCGGAGCATCAAGATCAACGGCGCCGCTCAGGCCGAGCAGCCGAAGGTCGAGAACAGGGCCGCCGCGTAACCCGAGATCTCTCACCGATCTCGCGCGCCCGCCGGGTCACACCGGCGGGCGCTTCTATTTGGGCAGTACAAGATCGCGCATCGCGGCGGTGACGGCGTCGGGCGCTTCGGACATCACCATGTGGCCGACGTTCGGCAGCAGCCGCATCTCGGCCCCGAGCTTCGGCGCGAAGCCGATCGCGGCTTTCGCCGGCGTCATCCGGTCGGCTTCGCCTTGCAGGATCAGGACCGGGCAGCGGATCGCGCCGGCCGCCGCTTCGGCGTCGCCATAGGCGTTGCAGGCGGCGAGGTCGGCGTGGAGCGTGCCGGCCGGCGCGCGCTGCAGCAGGCGCAGGCCCAGCGGCAGCATGGCAAGGCCCGGCACGCGGTTGCCGCCGATCTCGCCGGCGGCGCCGAAGCCCCAGCTCGCGATGAGCGCCGCCGCCCGGGGGTCGTTGCGCTTGGCGGCGTCGAGCAGGTCGGGATGAACCGGCATCTTCGGCGCAAAGCCGATCAGCACCAGCGCGCGCACGCGATCGGGCGCAGCCCGCGCGATCTCCAGGCCGACCAGCGCGCCCATGGAATGGCCCACGATCGCCGCGCGCTCCAGCTTCTGCGCGTCGAGCAGGCGCAGGGCCCAGTGCGCCATCTCGGCGATGCTGCCGAGCGCGGGGCCGGCGGACTTGTAATGACCGGGAAGGTCGGGCGCCAAAGCCGAGCCGCCATGATGGGCGACATAGCGCGCGGGCAAGGTCCACGCGCTGTGGTCCATGCCGGCGCCGTGCAGGAAGAGCGCCGCCGGGCGATCGGTGCGGACCGGCTGGCCGCCGGTCGCGACGAAGACGGCGCGGCCATCCACCTCGACCTGCATCGCCTACGCCTTCTGCGACGCGCGGAGCGCCTGCCCGAGATCGTCGAGGATGTCGTTCGCGTCCTCCAGGCCGACCGAGAGGCGGATCAGCTCCTCGCCGATGCCGGCGGCCTTCAAGGCCGCCTCGTCGAGCTGGCGGTGCGTGGTGCTGGCGGGATGGATGACCAGGGTCTTCGCGTCGCCGACATTGGCGAGATGCGAGGCGAGCTTCAGCGCGTCGATGAACTTGCGGCCGGCGGCGCGGCCGCCCTTCACGCCGAAGCTGATCATCGAGCCGGCACCCCTGGGCAGCAGCCGCTCGACCAGCGCGCGGTCGGGACTGTCGGGATCGCCGGGGTAGTTGACCCATTGCACGGCGGGATTGGTCTTCAGCGCCGCGGCGACCTTCCTCGCGTTCTCCACATGGCGCGCCATGCGCAGCGGCAGCGTCTCCACGCCCTGCAGGATGTAGAACGCATTGGCCGGCGACATGCAGGCGCCGAAGTCGCGCAAGCCTTCGAGGCGCGCGCGCATGATGAAGGCGGCGGGGCCGAAATCCTCGGCGAAGTCGATGCCGTGATAGCCGGCATAGGGCTCGGTCAGGGTCGGGAACTTGCCGCCCTGCTCCCAGTCGAACTTGCCGCCATCGACCAGGATGCCGCCGATCGCGAGGCCGTGGCCGCCCAGCCACTTGGTCGCCGAATGCAGCACCAGATCGGCGCCCTGCTCGATCGGCCGGCTGAGATAGGGCGTGGTGAAGGTCGCATCGACCAGCAGCGGCAGTCCGGCCTTGTGCGCGACCTCGGCCAGCGCCGGCACGTCGAGCACTTCCAGGCCCGGATTGCCGATGGTCTCGGCGAAGACCAGGCGCGTCTGCGGCGTGATCGCCTTCTCAAAGCCGGCGATGTCGCGCGGCTTGACGAAGCTCGTGGTGATGCCGAAGCGCGGGAGCGTCAAGCGGAAGAGATTGAGGCTGCCGCCGTAAAGCGCCGCGGAGGAAACGATATGCCCGCCCTGCCCCATCAACGTCGCGATTGCGAGGAAGAGCGCCGCATGGCCGCTGGCGGTCGCGACGGCGCCCACGCCGCCTTCGAGCGCTGCGACGCGCTCTTCCAGCACGCCGACGGTCGGGTTGCTGATGCGCGAATAGATGTGGCCGGGACTCTCGAGATTGAACAGCGCCGCCGCGTGATCGGAATCGTCGAACACGTAGGACGTGGTCTGGTAGATCGGCACGGCGCGCGCGCCGGTCACCGGGTCAGGTTGCTGCCCTGCATGCAAGGCAAGGGAGTCGAAGCTCAGGAATTTGGGATCGGCCATGGCGAGGTATCGGGCGAGAGTTTCATCAGAAAAGCTGAGGGCCGCTCTGCTGGTATCCCAGCGGCGGCCCTCGTTTTTCGTAAGCCTCAACCTGTCTAACTTGCAGCGGTGGGAACGTTACGAGTGACGTTTTCCACCGTCAAGCCGGAAACGCGACAAACTGTAACAGGGGGCCCTAATTCCTCGCTTGCAATTTGCACAAAACAAAAAGCCGCCGGTGCTTTGCGCCGGCGGCAAGTTAGACAGGGAGGCATGAAACTGGATCGTCGGAAAGATCCAGGAGAAAAGGCGGAAAAACTCGCCTTTCCAATTGGCACAATACGAGCAATGGGTGAACAAAATGTTAACGCAAACAGGGCGGAAATCGGCGCCATATCGCTACGGTCCGTACCGCTATCGATGGTTGATCGTCGGGCAGGAACCACCTTGTGGTAGTATCGGCCGCCGGCCCCAGCCCGTCAGCTTTTGGTTAGCGCGGTTTGGTTAAGTCTTCTGGTATTCTCGATTCGACCAATGCGACCCCGAGCCCAGCCGCCCGGCTGGGACCAGCCAAGTGAGGAACCCATGCACGCCAACCCCGTCGAGCGCGTCCGGGACGCGAACCCCGTCGATAATCCGGTCGGCCTCAGCATCGTCGATGAACTGATCACGCTCGGCCATGCCAAGCTTCGCATCGGCCGCGACATCCAGGACCAGATCGAACGCACTTTCGATACCGCCCGCGGCTTCTACGCCCGCCCCCTTTCCGAGAAACGCAATTTCGCCCTGCCCGCCTTCGTCGAAGGCTATCGCGATATCGGCCTGGAATATTCGCAGCAGCCGGATCGCCCGGATCTCACGGAATCCTTCTCGCTCTGGAACCGCAACCGCGCGCGGACGGAAGAGGCCGGATGGCCCGCGACCTGTCCGCTGCACACGGAGATGCGCCAGACGATCGACATGCTGACGCCGCTGGTTTCCGGCCTCTTCCAGTCGATGGCCGACCGCTGGGCGCCCGGCACCTCCGCGCCGCTGGTCAAGCGCGCGTCGTACCTGCAGGTGAACTATTACGAGCCCGCCCAGCACAAGCGCGAGATGCTGCAGGACGGCCACGAGGACGGCCATCTGATCACGGTCGTCACCGCCACCGGCCCCGGCCTCGAGATCGACACGGGTGACGGCTACCGGCCGGTGAAGCTCGGCGCCGACGAGATGCTGCTGATGCCGGGCAGCCTGCTGGAACTGATGACCGGCGGGATGATCCCGGCGCTCTATCACCAGGTCAAGAACAGCTTCCTCAAGGAACCGCGCTATTCGATGATGTATTTCGTCAACCCGGAGAGCGGCCAGGCGCTCGAGCCCTGGGTCCGCAACGAGCGCAATGCCGGGGTCGACATCGTCGAGCAGGCGAACGCGCTGCCGCTGAAGTTCGGCTTGCCGACCCTGGTCGACGGCACCAGCGGCCGCGGCCGCTGATCGGAGTTCTCTGAAGACTTGAAGAGGCCCGCTGCGGCAGCGTGGCGGGCCTTTGCCTTGCCTCGGACTTTGACGACCCCGACCGGTTTCAGGTCCGGTAAAAGCAGGCTATGGCGTTGAAGGAGAAGGCCTAAGTCACGTTCGCAGGGGTGAAACGCGATTTTCATCTCGTCAAAGCCCTGTCAAAGTCGCAAGCCCTTCGCGCCCGTTCATCGCGTCGAACGGCAACGCAAGCCATCATAGCAGATCATCGATGCGGCCGCCCTGAATCCAGGGGCCGCACGGGCATCGCCATGCGGTTTGGCTTTCCGGTGTGCTGAATTCAACACCGGGCTGCTTGGTTGCGCCGGATACCGAGCGGAGGCCCTCAGCGGCCGCTAAGCCAAAGGTTCGAAGGCAGCGGCGATCCGGGCGCGTCCGCGGAAGGCGACGCCCCAGGCGACGATCGAGAGGCACGCGGCGATCGCCAGCGGCAGTCGCAAGCCGCCGTGATCCGCTGCAGCGCCGATTGCGACCGTGCCGATCCCAGCCGCGGCGCGCTGCAGCAGGAATTGCGTGCTCATCACCCTGCCGCGCTGGGCGTCGTCGATCGAGATCTGCAGCAGTGCGACCGTCCCGGTGCGGCGGATCTGGCCGGCGAAACCGAAGAGCAACATCAGGATCATGGCCGGCGCCAGGGTCCCGACCAGCCCGAGCGCCCCAATCGAGACCACCAGGATCAGGAAGGACCACAGCACGCGTTCCGGCGTCGCCCGCGCGGCCCCGCCTTGCGCCAGCCAGAGCGCCGAGAGCGTGGCGCCGATACCGGCGGTCGCCAGCAGAGTCGACATGCCGTCCACGCCCATGCCGAGCACCCGGTCGGCATAGGCGGGGAGCATCTTGTAGAGACCGTTGGAAAGCGCATCGCCCATCAGCATCAGGAAGAGCAGCGCCCGGATGCCGCGATGCGCGGCGATGTAGCGCATCCCGTCCACGAGATCGCCGGCGATCGAACGGCCGCTCGGCGCCGGCCGGCTGAAGTCCGGCGGCGTGCGCAGGAAGGCGATCGAGCCGAGATAGACGGCGTAGCCCGCGACATTGGTCGCGAAGGCCGCGGCGGCGCCATAGCGCAGCATGATCCAGCCCGCGAGCGCCGGGCCGGCGAAGACCGCGAACTGGGTGTAGGCGGCGTTGACCGCGATCGCCGAGGCCAGGCGGTCGCGGGCGACGAAGCGCGGCAGCATGCCGAACAGGCCGGGGACGCTGAAGCTGTGGATCAGGCCGTGCAGGAAGGCGAGGACCGCCAGCGGCGCGATGGTGAGATGGCCCGCATAGGCGAGCCCGGCGAGCGCCGCCGCCTGCAGCAAGGCGAGGAGATGCGTGGCGACGACGATGCGGTAGCGGTCGTAGCGATCCGCCAGCACGCCGCCCAAAGGAAGAAAGACGAGATTGGGCGCGATGTCGAGCACCGCGATGACGGCGAGCCAGGTGGTCGAATGCGTGAGGTCCCAGGCGATCCAGCCGATCGCCACGTCCTGCACGAAGAAGCTGAGCCAGGAAACGATCGCGCCGATCGAATAGAAGCGGAAATTGCGGTCCGCGAGCGCGGTCCCGATGCCGCCGAGCAAGCCTCCGGGCGACGGCACCGCGCTACGACTTGAACAGGCCGGCCGCGGCCGCGAGATGGGCCTTCTTGCGGGCCATGTTCTCCTCGACGCGGCGGATCTCGGCCTTCAAGTCCTCGATATAGGCGGCCAGTTCCTCGACCGACATCGGGTCCAGGTTTTTCGGCTGCGGCTTCGTCTTGCGCGGTTCGAGATCGTCGGTGTCCATCGCGATGCCTCGTCGGATAGGGCGCCCATGATGCGGCGGCGGCGCGCGGTTTCCAAGCGCGACGATCTCCGCTAATGATCGGAGAAACCCCCAAGAGGAACGCCATGGCCGAAGCCTTGCCCAAGGACTTGCCCAAGGAGATGAACTGCGTCCTGCTCGACGGTTTCGGCGGCCCGGAAGTCCTGAAGCCCGGACGCCGGCCCGTGCCGTCGCCCGGCGCCGGGGAGGTCCTGATCAAGGTCGCGGCCGCCGGCATCAACCGGCCCGACGTACTGCAGCGCCAGGGCAACTACACGCCGCCGCCCGGCGCCTCGGACCTGCCCGGCCTGGAGGTCGCGGGCACGATCGTCGCCATCGGCAGCGGCGTGAAGGACTGGAAGGTCGGCGACGCCGCCATGGCGCTGGTCGCGGGCGGCGGCTATGCGGAGTATTGCGCGGCGCCGGTGCCGCAATGCCTGCCGGTGCCCAAGGGCTTCAGCATGGTCGAAGCGGCGGCGGTGCCGGAGACCTTCTTCACCGTCTGGACCAACGTGTTCGACCGCGGGCGCCTGAAAGCCGGCGAGACCTTCCTGGTGCATGGCGGATCGAGCGGCATCGGCACGACGGCGATCCAGCTCGCCCATGCCTTCGGCGCACAGGTCATCGCCACGGTCGGCGGGGCCGACAAGGCGGCGGCCTGCCGCAAGCTCGGCGCCGACCTCGCGGTGAACTATCGCGAGCAGGACTTCGTGAAGGAGGTGATGCAGGCGACCGGCGACAAGGGCGCCGACCTCATCCTCGACATGGTCGGCGGCGGCTATATCAACCGCAACCTCGCCTGCCTGGCGGTCGATGGCCGGCTGGTGCAGATCGCCTTCCTCGAAGGCGCCAAGGCCGAGATCAACCTCGCCCAGGTGATGATGAAGCGCCAGACCATCACCGGCTCGACCTTGCGCCCCCGCTCGGTGGCGCAGAAGGGCGAGATCGCCCAGGCGCTGCGCCGGCACGTCCTTCCCCTGCTCGATGCCGGGAAGGTGAGGCCGGTCATCTACCGGACCCTGCCGCTCGCCGAGGCCGCCGAGGGCCACCGCCTGATCGAATCCAGCGCCCATATCGGCAAGATCGTTCTTACCGTCTAGGCGCCCACCCGATCCGCCGTCATCCCCGGGACCCGGCCCCGGGATGACGACGGAGAAGCGGAACGATCATAAACCTGCCACGGGCGTAAAAAATATAACTATATCAACGCCATATAGCCATCACCGCGGCCGTGCCGCTTGCACGAATCCGGCCGCCCTGGACCAGTTTGCCCTTGGCAAAAAGGGCCTGGCGGTGCTATTTCGCCGCTCGGATTAGGTGACGCAGCCTCGACATGGTCCTTGGCGCGCCCGCAATGAACCCCAAATGGTCAAGCACGTGACTTGGCCGCCCGCCGGCAAAATCCCGGCGGCCGAGGAGGAGGAATTATGGCTGCACCGCAACTTTTGATGCCGAAGGCGACCGCCGTGTGGCTGGTGGAGAACACCACGCTGACCTTCGACCAGATCGGCGACTTCTGCCACCTGCATCCGCTGGAAGTCCAGGGCATCGCCGACGGCGAGGTCGCGATCGGCATCGTCGGCCTCGACCCGACCACCAACGGCCAGCTCACCAAGGAAGAGATCGAGCGCTGCGAGAAGGACACGACCCAGCGCCTGAAGATGGCCAAGGTCTCGATCCCGCTGCCGCTGACCCGCAGCAAGGGTCCGCGCTACACGCCGGTCTCCAAGCGCCAGGACAAGCCGGATGCCGTCGCCTGGCTGGTGCGCCACCATCCGGAGCTGACCGACGCGCAGATCTCGCGCCTGATCGGCACCACCAAGCAGACCATCGCGGCGGTCCGGGACCGCACGCACTGGAACTCGCAGAACCTGCGGCCCCGCGATCCGGTGCTGCTCGGCCTCTGCACCCAGACCGACCTCAACAACGCGATCCTGAAAGCGCGCAAGGCCGCCGGCAAGCCGGCGACCCTCGACCCGCTGCCGGGCGCCGAGCCGATCGAGCCGGAGCCCGGCGAGCCCGATGCCGACCGGCCGGGCCGCAACATCGATTACGGCGCCTTCTTCCCCACCAAGAACTGAACCGCGCGACGGCGCCGTGGCCCGCAGGCACGACAGCCGTCGCGACTTCCAGGGCGGCGTCGTCGTCATCGGCGGCGCCAATATCGACGTGAAGGCGCGGATCGCCGGCGCGACCGTGCCGGCGACTTCCAACCCCGGAACGTCGGCCACGCTCTCGCCCGGCGGCGTCGGCCGCAACATCGCGCACAACCTGGCACGGCTCGGCATCCCGACGCGGCTCATCAGCATCGTCGGCCGTGACGCCGAAGGCGACCGCCTGCTCGCGGAGACGGCGCGAGCCGGCGTCGACGTCTCGGGCGTGAAGCGCGGCAAGGCGCCGACCGGGCTCTACAGCGCGGTGCTCGACCGTACCGGCGAGCTGGTGATCGGCGTCTCCGCGATGGCGGTGCTCGACGAGCTGACCCCCGCCGATCTCGAGCGGCGCGCGCCGACGATCGATCGCGCCGGTTTCGTGGTCGCCGATTGCAACCTCCGGCCGGACTGCCTGAAATGGCTGCTGGCGCGCGCCAGGCGCCGCGGCATCCCGATCCTGCTGGAGCCGGTCTCGGTGCCCAAGGCCGCCAAGCTCGCGCCGCTGCTGCGGAGCGGCCTCAAGCTGCACACCATGACGCCCAACCTGAAGCAGCTCGAGGCCCTGGCCGGCGGCGCGCTGCGCAGCGCGGGACGGCTGCGCCACGCGGCGCTGGCGCTGCACGACCGCGGCGTCGAGAACATCCTGGTCGGCCTGGGTCCGAACGGCGCGGCGCTCTCCTCCCGGCGCGGCGAGGCGACGCTGTTCCAGCGCATTCCGGCGGCGATGCAGGCGGCGCAGGACGTGACCGGCGGCGGCGACGCCCTGGTCGCCGGCTACGTCGCCGCGATCGTGGGCGGGACGCCGCCGATCGGGGCCGCGGTGTTCGGCCAGGCCGCTGCCGGGCTCGCGGTTGCAACCGTCAGCACGGTCAGTGCAAAGATCGATCCGAAACGCGTGATGCGCGCCGCAGCCGAGCTGGCGCGGCGCCTGTAGAGGGAGCCGGACGTGGCACTGGACATCGCGGCGGAGGTCAAGGAAGCGCTGGCCGCCAAGCGCGCGGTGGTGGCGCTGGAATCCACCATCATCGCCCACGGCATGCCGCATCCGCAGAACCTGGAGACGGCGCAGGCGCTGGAGCAGATCGTGCGCCATCACGGCGCCGTGCCGGCGACCATCGCGGTGATCGGCGGCGACTACAAGGTCGGCCTGACCGCCGCCGAGCTCTACACGCTCGCCACCGACCGCGACGTGATGAAGCTCAGCGCCCGCGACCTGCCGCTCGCGGCGGTGAAGCGCGTCCATGGCGCGACCACGGTCGCGGCGACGATGCGCCTGGCGTCGCTGGCGGGAATCCGCGTCTTCGCGACCGGCGGGATCGGCGGCGTGCATCGCGGCGCGGAGAGCAGCTTCGACATCTCCGCCGACCTGACCGAGCTGGCCGAGACGCCGGTGGCGGTGGTCTCCGCGGGCGCGAAGTCGATCCTCGACATCGGCCGCACCCTGGAGATGCTGGAGACGCTGAGCGTGCCGGTCATCGCCTACAAGAGCGACGCCTTCCCCGCCTTCTATTCGCGCGAGAGCGGATACCTCGCGCCCATGCGGCTGAACACGGTGGAGGAGATTGCCGGCTTCATGAAGGCGCGCTGGGAGCTCGGCGCGAAAGGCGGCCTCAGCATCGCCAACCCGATCCCGCCGGCCGAGGAGATTCCGGCCAAGACGATCGAGGGCACGATCCAGGCGGCGCTCGACGAGGCCGCGCGCAAGGGCATCGCCGGCAAGAAGGTCACGCCGTTCCTGCTGCAGCGGGTGAACGAAGCGACCGGCGGCGCCAGCCTGAAGGCCAATATCGCGCTGGTGAAGAACAACACGCGCCTCGCCGCCGAGATCGCGGTCGCCTTCGCCGGACTGGGGTGACGGCGCCGGGCGGGTCTCGTGCTGCTTCGCGGGAACGCGGGTTGCGCGCCGGGATTGGTCTTGGACACCGGATGGGAGCCAGCCATGGCAGGTCACGCGAAGCCCCGGGACGGCGACAGGTTCAAGCAGTCGCTCGACAAGCAGAACCGGCTCGAGACCAGGCCGGGAGCGGCGGCCAGGCACCAGCGCGACCGGGCCGAGGGCGAGGCTGCCAAAGCCGGGCTGCCGCATCTGGAAAAGCACAGCAAGGGCCGGCCGAAGCAGAACCCGGGCGGATGATTGCTCTTCGGGAACAGATCGGATACAATGGGGCTCGATCCTAAGACGCCTTTGGCGCCCGCGGTCCGCTTGGCGGACGTTTACCCGACGTAGACAGAATCAAGATTCGCCGGCCCACGGGCGGACGGGGCTCGACGTCTATTGTCATTCCTTGTCAAAGGCTTGACCACCGCCGACCGGGTCGCGAAGGGCGCGAGGGCGTCAAACCTCCACCCCGCTACTCCGGCGTCGCGAGCTTCAGCACCTTGTCGGGGCCGAGCGCGCAGGTGCCCCCGGGGATGCCACTGTCTTCCACCATGTTCCGCCAGGTATCGGGGAGGTAGAGCGGCTTGTTCTTCACGATCTGGGCGGTCGCGACCAGGCGGGCCTGCTTGCCGTTCGCGGCCTGGGAATAGACGACGCCGAGGCCGAAGGCCGGCATATGCGCCTCGTCGAAGGCGACGCGGTAGACCGTGACGTCGCGGCCCGCCTCGTCCCTGGCCGCCCAATGCGTCACCGTCGGGAGCGGCGAGAAGGCCTTGGCGCCGGGATAGACCTTGTCGTCGAGGCCGAAGGCGAACTGGTGGAACGAGTAGAGCTGGCCGTTCGCGCCGTCATTGTCCTCGGGATTCTCCATCTCCGAGGTCCAGATCTCGACATGGGGCTGGCCGATCCATGACCTGGCCTTGCCGGACTTGAGCTCGGCCGCGGCGGTCGGGTCATAGACCTGGATCAGCAGCGACATGTCGTTCTCCTGGATCACCCGCAGCGTCGCGGCCTCGGCCGCGGCAGCCGGCTTGCCGAAGACCATGAAGCCGCGCAGCCCGTCGGTCGAAAGCTGCAAGGCGCAATCGCCGAGCGCGGTGCCGTCGGGATAGGCGGCGTCCTGCTGGTCGCCGCTGTTGCCGCCGTTCGGCATCGGCACGGCATAGGCGCCGGCGAGCTTCGGGCCGGTCGGCAGGGTCGAATCCGGGCCGGTCGGCCAGTCGGGGCAATCGACGCCGTCATCGTCGGAGAACCTCTGGCCGGCGACGAAGCCGACCGCCCGGGCGTGCAGGTGCAGGCGGTCGATCTCGATCACCTGCGCGGTGCCGGGAATGCCGTCGTTGAAGCTGCAGTCGAGCTCGTGCACCACCTCGAGCGGCGAGAGGCGGATTTCCTTGGTGGAGTCCCAGCGCCAGGCCGAGCCGCCGTATTGCTGATGGGTGAGCGTGTTCGGGCCGATCTTCACGTCGTCGGCGCCGACGCCCGAGGCGCCGTAGCCGTCGTTGCAGAGCGCCAGCACGCGCTTGGGCGCGGCGTCGCCGGCGATCAGCCAGTATTCGCGGCCGCCGTCATGGTCCGGCGCGTCGGCATCGCCGCTGTCGTTGATGCAGCCCTCCTCGGGCGCGTCCTGCGGCTTGTCGGCCAGGGCGAAGCTCGCCTCGACCACCGTCAGGGCCTCGTGCTGCGCGCCCTGGCCGGCATCGGTCGCCGCGAGCTTGCAGCTCGACCGCGCACCGCAGATCGCCGCCTGCTGCCCGGGCGTGATATCGGCGGCGAAAGCCGGCACGCTGATCAGGAGGGAAAGAAACGTGAAAGCGAGTCGCTGCATGATGGCCCCGGGACATCGACAATTTGCAGAGTTTTTGTAGCGCAATCGGCGCAAAGGTTCATGGTGGGCGCCATCACAGATTCGCCCGCCCGACTCACACGAGGCCGCCCGCAAAACGGCTTCTGATCGGCGGGTACATCGCCTAGATTGCAAACGGTCGGGGTCGCAACAACGCGCACGGAACTGGGGCCATCTTGCAGCCGCTCGCCTGGAGGGACTACGTCCCGCTTCTGACCGTCTCCGGCGTCTTCCTGGCCGCGATCCTCGTCGTCGATGTCTGCATCGACCAGTCGGGGCGGCCGGTGGCGGCCTTCATCTTCTGCGGCTTCGTGATCTTCTGGACCTTCCCCATCCTGGCCTGGACGCAGCGGGCGAAGCTGCGCGGCCTGTGGGACCACCTGAGCGCGGTCGCCGACGCGGCCGGCAGCGCCGTCGCCGCACGGCGCGGCCTCGTCAGCCTGTTCGCCATCAGCTTCGTCGTCCTGTTCGTCGAGATGGCGCTGATCCGCTATGTCGGCTCGCAGACCCGCATCTTCGCCTTCTACAAGAACATCCCGCTGATCGGCGCCTTCCTCGGGCTCGGCAGCGGCTGCTTCCGCGGCAAGGGCGGCGGGCGCGAGGCCCTGCTGGCGCTGGCCGCGGCGTCGGGGATCGTGCTGTTCTTCGCCGTGGCCGCGCAATCGCTGGGCGCGATCCTGGGGGCGACCGCGGCGCTGGCCAGCACCGAGCGCGTCTTCGGCTACGGCATCGTCAACTGGACCGCGCCGACGCTGCTGGTGCGCCTCGTCTCCGACCTGCATCTCGGACTCTATTGCGCGGCGGTGTTCCTCGGCCTCGCCTATCTCTTCCACCAGCTCGGCCGGATCCTGGGCGAGCAGTTCGAAGGCCTGCCGAAGATCCCGGCCTATTCGGTCAACATCCTGGGCAGCCTCGCGGGGCTCGCGGGCTTCGTGCTGCTCTCCAGCCTGCATCTTTCGCCCTGGCTCTGGTTCCTCATCGGCTTCGCGCCGCTGCTCTACTGGCTGCGCGACCGGCGGGCGCGGCGGATCGGCGGCGCCTTCGTCGTCGCGACGGCGCTGTTCGGCGCCTTCGGCCTGCATTACACCGTCTGGTCGGCCTATCAGAAGCTGGTCGGGCGCGACATGCCGCACGGCTATCGCATCGACATCTCCGACGCCTTCTACCAGGCGGCCTTCGATCTCAGCCCCAAGAGCATCCAGGAGCTCGGCTACAACCCGCTGCCGCATTACGAATGGGAGTTCGAGGGCCGCGGCAATGCCGACCGCGTGCTGATCGTCGGCGCCGGCAGCGGCAACGACGTCGCGGCGGCCCTGCGCTCCGGCGCCAGGCATGTGGACGCGGTCGATATCGACGGCGCGATCGTGGAGCTCGGGCGCGAGCATCATCCCGAGCGCCCCTATGCCGATCCCCGGGTCAACGTGATCCTCGACGACGCGAGAAACGCGTTCAAGACGCTGCCGCTGCAGAGCTATGACGTGCTCGTCTTCGGCCTGCTGGACTCGCACACCCAGCTCGGCACGTCGAGCGTGCGGCTCGACAACTACGTCTTCACCCAGGAGGGCTTCTCCTCGGCGGCGCGGCTGCTGAAGCCCGGCGGCACGCTGATCCTCTCGGTCGTGACCGCGACCGACTGGCTGAGCCAGCGCTTCGCGCAGATGCTGGAGAGGGCCTGCGGCAGCGCGGTGCAGGTCCGGCAGTTCCCGCCCTCGACCATGTATACCTGCCAGCCGGCCGCCGCCGATCCCGATCCCGGCGCTTCCGGCCGCGCGCTCGGCGCGCCGGTCGATGACTGGCCGTTCCCCTATCTCCCCGACCGCGCGATTCCGGAGAGCTATATCGTCGTCATCGGCTTCCTGGTGGTCGCCTCGGTGCTGTGGCTCAGGCGGCACGGCATCGGCCGGGTCGAGGCCGACGCCGCCAACGCCCACATGTTCTTCCTGGGTGCGGCCTTCCTGCTGATGGAGGTCTATGCGATCAACCGGCTGGCGCTGCTGTTCGGCACGACCTGGCTGGTCTCGGCGGTCTCGATCGCGGCGATGCTGATCGAGATCCTGGCCGCGAACCTGATCGTGAGCCTGGTCCGGTTCGATCTGCGGCCCTATGCCTATGCGGCGTTGGGCGCGCTGCTCATCGCCGGCTATGCGATCGGGCCCGAAACCGTGCTGGGCAAGGGCATGGCAGTGGAGCTCGCCTACGCGCTCTTCCTGCTGAGCCCGGTGCTCTGCGCCGGCATCATCTTCGCGACTTCGTTCTCCCGCGTGCCGAGTGCCGGCGCCGCGCTGGGCGCCAATATCCTCGGCGCGGTGCTGGGCGGCTGGGCGGAATACGGCACCATGGTCACCGGCATCCGCTTCATGGCGCTGGTGGCGCTGGCGCTCTACGCCGCTTCCCTGATCGCGCTCATCGCGTCGCGGCGGCGGCTGGCGGCGGCCCCAGCAAGCGCCGGCCGCTGATGGACAGCTCCGCTTCGCTGCGCGCCGACGGCCTGCACCTGGCGGGCATCGTGCTCGCGCTGGTGGCCGCCTCGATCGCGATCGACGTGCTGATGGACGTCTCCTGGCACGGGCCGCTCTTCATCATCATCGGCGGGCTGCTGTTCTGGTCCTTCCCGCTGGCCGCCTATTCGCAGCGGGCACGCATCCGGCGCATGGCCGGGCGCCTGGAGGCGGCCGCCACGGCGGACGCGGCGCCGGCACGGCGCGGCAGCCTCGCGAGCCTCTTCGTCATCAGCTTCGTCGTGCTGTTCGTGGAGACGATGCTGATCCGCTATATCGGCTCGCAGACCCGGATCTTCGCCTTCTACAAGAACATCGCCCTGATCGGCGCCTTCCTCGGCCTCGGCATCGGCTGCTTCCAGGGCAAAGGCGGCCGCAAGGAGGCGCTGTTCTTCCTCGCCGGCATGCCCGTCATCGCATTGTTCTTCGCCGTCGCCGCGCAGGCCCTGGGCGCGGTGATCGGCGCCTCGGCGTCGCTCGCCAGCTCGGAGCGGGTGTTCGGCTACTACGGCTATTTCGAGACCTCCTCCTGGGCGGTGAAACTCGTCTCCTACGTCCAGATCGGCATCTATTGCGTCAGCGTGTTCCTGGCCGTCGCCTGGCTGTTCGGGCAGTTGGGGCGCATCCTCGCCGCCGAGTTCCGGGACAAGCCGCGGATCCCCGCCTATACGGTCAACATCCTCGGCAGCCTCGCCGGGCTCGGCGCCTTCGTCGCGCTGTCGCGGCTGCATACCCCGCCTTTCGTCTGGTTCATCGTCGGGCTGCTGCCGCTCCTGCCGTGGCTGGGCGGTGGCCGCGTGCTGAAGCTCGGCGCCGCCTTCGCGGCGGCGGCGATCCTGATCGTGATGCCGCAATTCCACGACACGGTCTGGTCGAGCTACCAGAAGCTGGTCGGCCGCACGACGCAATGGGGCTATCTGATCGACATCTCCGACACGATCTATCAATACGCCATGGACCTGCGGCCCGAGGCGATCGCGCGGATGGGCATGGACCCGACGCCGAACTACAACGCGGAATTTGCCGGGCGCAGCGACCTCGACAACGTGCTGGTGGTCGGCGCCGGCAGCGGCAACGACGTCGCCTCCGCCTTGCGGCACGGGGCCGGGCATGTCGATGCGGTCGACATCGACCCGGTGATCGTCGGCATGGGCCGGGCGCATCATCCGGAGCAGCCCTACAGCGATCCCCGGGTGCGGGTGATCATCGACGACGCGCGCCATGCCTTCCGGGTGCTGCCGCCCCGGAGCTATGACGCGATCGTGTTCGGCCTGCTGGACTCGCATACCCAGCTCGGCGCCTCGAGCGTCAGGCTGGACAACTACGTCTTCACCCAGGAGAGCTTTTCCTCCGCCGCCCGGCTGGTGAAGCCCGGCGGGACCATCACGGTCTCGGCGCTGACCGGCGTCGAATGGCTGCGCGAGCGCTTCAAGGTGATGCTGGAGCATGCCTGCGGCGCGCCGGTGAAGGTCCAGGACTTCCAGGCCTACAGCCTCTACGTCTGCACGCCGACCGTCGACGATCCCGATCCCGCCGCCACCGGGCTTTCGCTCGGGGTGCCGGTCGACGACTGGCCCTTCCCCTACCTCCCGGCGCGCGGCGTCCCGTTCGCCTATGTCCTGGTGCTCGGCATGCTGGTCGTCGCCTCGGTCATCTGGCTGCGGCGAAGCGGGATCGGACAGGTCGATGTCACGCCGGCGCATGCCCATATGTTCTTCCTGGGTGCGGCCTTCCTGCTGATGGAGGTCTACGCGATCAACCGGCTCGCCCTGCTGTTCGGCACGACCTGGCTGGTCTCGGCAGTCTCGATCGCGGCGATGCTGGTGGAGATCCTCGCCGCCAACCTGATCGTCAGCCTGGTGCGGGTCGATCTCCGGCCCGTCGCCTATGTCGCGCTGGCGGCGCTGCTGATCGCCGGATATGCGATCGGGCCCGACGCGGTGCTCGGCCAGGGCCTGGCCGCCGAGCTCGGTTATGCCCTGTTCCTGCTGAGCCCGGTGCTCTGCGCCGGCATCGTCTTCGCGACCTCGTTCGAGCGGGCGGGGAACGCGGGTTCGGCGCTCGGCGCCAACATCCTGGGCGCGGTGCTGGGCGGCTGGGCGGAATACGGCACCATGGTGACCGGGATTCGCTTCATGGCGCTGGTGGCGCTCGGTCTCTACGCGGCGTCCCTGGTCGCGCTGATCCTGGCGCGCCGGCGCGGCGAAGGCGCCGCGGTGTCGCCGCAGCACGCCATGAGCGGGGGAGAGTGATGGCCAATCCCGCGTCGTTCGGCCGAAGCGAGACGCGCCTGCTCGTCATCCTGGCGCTCTTCGTCGGCGCGCTGGTGGCGATCAACGTCATGGTCGATCTCGCCGACGTCTCGACGCCGCGCGGGGTCAACGCCTATATCCTGACCGGGCTCGCCGTCTACTGGTGCTTCCCGCTCCTCGCCTACACGCAGCGGCAGCGGATCAAGACCGCCTTCGAGCACCTCACGCGCATCGCCGAGGCGGATGGCGCGCGGGCGGAAGGCGGACGGCTGCTCGATCTCTTCATCATCAGCTTCGTCGTGCTGTTCGTGGAGACGATGCTGATCCGCTACATCGGCTCGCAGACCCGGATCTTCGCCTTCTACAAGAACATCCCGCTGATCGGCGCCTTCCTCGGCCTCGGCATCGGCTGCTTCCAGGGCAAGGGCGGCCGCAAGGAGGCGCTCTACTTCCTGGTCGGCACGGCCCTGGTCGGCCTGTTCTTCGCGGCGGCGGCGCAGTCGCTGGGCGCAGTGCTCGGCATCTCGGCCTCGAACGCGAGCTCCGAGCAGGTGTTCGGCGACTATAACGGCGAGGGCGCGCCCGCGCTGCTGACCAAGGTGATGGCCAACCTGCATGTCGGCCTCTATTGCGTCGCCGTGTTCCTGGGCCTGGCCTGGCTGTTCGCGCAGCTCGGCCGCATCCTCGCGGTGAATTTCGACGGCCTGCCGCGCCTCACGGCCTATACCGTCAACATCCTCGGCAGCCTGGCGGGGCTGGTGGTCTTCGTCGGCCTGTCGCGGCTCTACATGCCGCCCTGGGTCTGGTTCCTGGTGGGGCTGTTGCCGATGCTCTACTGGCTGCCGCGCGGCCCGGCGGCGCGGGTCGGCCTGGCGGCGACCGTGCTGGCCGCGGTCGCCGTGACGCCGCATCTCCACACCACGGTCTGGTCGGCCTATCAGAAGCTGGTCGGGCGCGAGATCCCGCACGGCTATCGCATCGACATCTCCGACGCGTTCTATCAATACGCCTTCGATCTCAGCCCGCAGAACATCCAGTCGATGGGACGCAACCCCCTGCCCTATTACGACGCCGAGTTCGAGGGGCGGCAGGGGCTGAACCGCGTGCTCGTCGTGGGTGCCGGCAGCGGCAACGACGTCGCCGCGGCACTGCGCGCCGGCGCCAAGCAGGTCGATGCGGTCGATATCGATTCCGCGATCGTCGATATGGGGCGCATGCACCATCCCGAGCACCCCTATGACGATCCCCGGGTGACGGTGATCATCGACGACGCGCGCAACGCCTTCAAGACGCTGCCGCCGCAGACCTACGACGCCGTCGTCTTCGGCCTGCTCGATTCACACACCCAGCTCGGCACGTCGAGCGTGCGGCTCGACAACTACGTCTTCACCCAGGAGAGCTTCTCCTCGGCGGCGCGCCTGCTGAAGCCGGGCGGCTACATCATCCTCTCGGCGGTCACGACCACCGACTGGTTCCGCGAGCGCTACCACCGCATGCTGGAACATGCCTGCGGGGCCGCGGTGACCGCGATGCCCTTCGAGCTCCGCACCGTCTATGTCTGCCAGGCGACGACGGCCGATCCCGATCCGACCGCGACCGGACTTGCGATCGGCGCGCCGGTCGACGACTGGCCGTTCCCCTACCTGCCGGCGCGCGGCATCCCGCTTTCCTACGTCATCGTGATCGGCATGCTGGTGATCGCCTCGGTCGCCTGGCTCCGGCACAACGGGATCGGCAGGGTCGATGTGACGCCGATCAACGCGCACATGTTCTTCCTGGGCGCCGCCTTCCTGCTGATGGAGGTCTATGCCATCAACCGGCTGGCGCTGCTGTTCGGCACGACCTGGCTGGTCTCCGCCGTGTCGATCGCCGCGATGCTGGTCGAGATCGTGGCCGCCAACCTGGTGGTGGGCGCGCTGCGGATCGATCTGCGCCCCTACGCCTACGGAGCGCTCGGCATCCTGCTGGTGGCCGGATGGTTCGTCGGCCCGGACGTCGCGCTCGGCAAGGGCCTGGGGACCGGGCTGCTCTATGCGCTGTTCCTGCTGAGCCCGGTCTTCTGCGCCGGTATCGTCTTCGCGACCTCGTTCGCGCGATCGCGGAGCGCCGGCATGGCCCTGGGCGCCAACATCCTGGGGGCGGTGCTCGGCGGCTGGTCGGAATACGCGACGATGGCGACCGGCATCCGCTTCATGGCGTTGGTCGCGCTCGCGCTCTATGCCGGGTCGCTGATTGCGCTCGTGGCGGCGCGGCGGCGCTCGACGGTCGCCGCCTGAGCGGAAAGGCGGCGACGCTCAGTCGTCGCGGTGGGTCCGCTCCATGCGCTCGTGGCGCTCCTGCGCCTCGATCGAAAGGGTGGCGATCGGCCGGGCCTCGAGACGTTTCAGCGAAATCGGCTCGCCGGTCTCCTCGCAATAGCCATAGGAGCCGTCCTCGATCCGGAGCAGCGCCTCGTCGATCTTCTGGATCAGCTTGCGCTCGCGGTCGCGGGTGCGGAGCTCGAGGGCGCGATCGGTTTCCAGGGAGGCCCGGTCGGCGATGTCGGGTTCGGACAGGCTCTCTTCCTGGAGGTGACTCAAGGTCTCGTTGGATTCCTTCAGCAGCTCGCCCTTCCAGCCGAGCAGCTTCTGCCGGAAGTATTCCAGCTGCATCGGATTCATGAAGGGCTCTTTCTCGGAGGGATGATAGTCGGGCGAAAGCAGCGGTTTCATGCGGTGCTCGATTGGATGATCCGAAGGCGATTCTCGACCAGTTGCCCCCTCTTCGGGCGCGCGGAGTATAGGCAATTGGAATCCCGCCGCAAGTCCGTTTTAACCTGAACGGCAGCGATCAACTTATTGTAATAATTGGATTCTTTGCGCCGGGTTCAGGGCGCTGGGCGGCTGAACTTGGCCAGTTCGACGGCGGCGCGGAGCTCGATCTCGTCGAGGATGGCAAGGAGCTTCGGATCGTCGATCTGCTCGCGTTTTGCCCGCACCAGTTGGGCGAGCGTCTCGAGCTTGGCGAGCGGCACGGTGCCAAGCAGCAGGCCCATCCGGAGCTCCTCCAGATGGTCGAGCATCAGGTTGCCCCGCTCCTTGGCCCGCTGGCGGGCGCGGTTGCGGGTGGTGGCGTCGGGGGCTTCCTGGAGCGCCAGCACGGCGTTGAGATCGGCCAGGCCCACGCTGACCGGCATCTGCGGCCCATGGCCCGACTGGGTGTCGTTGAGCGCCTTGGCAAAGCCGCCGGAGCCGGTGGCCGATGCGCTGCCGCCGGCGGTTTTCCGCACGGTCGTAGCCGGCCTTGGGGCAGCGGGTTCGACTTTCATCGGGGCGCGAATCGTCTCCATGTGCCGGGCGTCCCCGGCTCGGCCCTTTTAGCGCCGGCAATGTTAACATTCTATAAAGAAATCCAAAGGCTTGCCGGCTGGTACCTGACGCGGCGCGGCGCCGCGGGCAAAATCTGCCGCCAAAGTCGGTTCCGTCGTCGTTCGCCGACTCGCCGGCAACGGCGGCGGCCCCGGACTGCATCCCTTATCCCGCTGATCCATATCGGATTTTTTCGACGCGCCGAATGGCACGGCTTTCGCTTCCTATCGGGCCGAGCTGACAAGGACAGATCTCCCGATGGCCCGGACCGGATCAAACGCACAGCGGCACGCCCCCCTCACGCGATTCGTCCCGCGATTTGGGGCGCTTTGGACCGCCTTGGCCCTGCTGACCCTGCTCGTCGCCGGGCCGGCGGCCGCGACCTCGCGCATCAAGGACATCGCCGATTTCGAGGGCGTGCGCGAGAACCAGCTCGTCGGCTACGGCCTGGTGGTCGGTCTCGACGGCACCGGCGACGACATCAAGAAGAAGTCGCCGTTCACCCGCGAGAGCCTGATCGGCATGCTGGAGCGCCTCGGCGTCAAGGTGAACCGCTCGAACGACGATCTCGAGACCAAGAACCTGGCGGCGGTCATGGTGACCGCCACCCTGCCCGCCTTTGCCCGCCAGGGCAGCGAGATCGACGTGACCGTCGCCTCGCTGGGCGACGCCACCAGCCTGCAGGGCGGCACATTGCTGGCGACGCCGCTGGTCGGCGCCGACGGCGAGGTCTACGCGGTCGGCCAGGGCCAGATCACGATCGGCGGCTTCAAGGCGACCGGGGCGGCGGAAACCGTCGTGCGCGGCGTGCCGACCAGCGGCCGGATCGTGCGCGGCGCCATCGTCGAGCGCGAGATCCCGTTCGAGCTCAACTCCATCACCGGCCTGAAGCTCGCGCTGCGCAACCCGGACTTCACCACGGCGCAGCGCATCTCCGACGCGATCAACGCCGCGGTCGGCGCCGGCATGGCCCGGGTCCTCGATTCCGGCACGGTCGATCTCAATGCCGGGCAATATCCCGGGGGCGCCGCGGCGCTCATCACCAATATCGAGCAGCTTCCGGTCGAGCCCGACCAGCAGGCCCGGGTGGTGATCGACGAGAATACCGGCGTCATCGTGATGGGCGAGAACGTGCGCATCAGCAAGGTCGCGATCGCCCAGGGCAATCTGACCATCCGCGTCACCGAGACGCCGCAGGTCTCGCAGCCTTCGCCCTTCTCCTCGACCGGCGTGACCGTGGTCGTGCCGCGCACCGACATCCAGGTGCAGGAGGATCAGAGCCGCAAGCTCGCGGTGCTGCCCGCCAGCGTCACCCTCGAGCAGCTCGTGACCGGCATCAACTCGCTGGGCGTCGGCCCGCGCGACCTGATCTCGATCCTGCAGTCGATCAAGGCCGCAGGCGCCCTGCAGGCGGACATCGTGACGCAATGAACGGCATCGCACAAACCGCCGCCGATCCGCGCGCGCTTGCGCAGTACCGCGCGGCGCAGGCGCTCAACCAGGCTCAGCCGGGCGGGCGCGGCGGCATGAAGCTGAACGAGGCCGGCATCGAGAAGGTGGCCGAGGATTTCGAGGCGTTCTTCGCCGGCACCTATTTCGAGCAGATGTTCTCCGGCATTCAGCCCGATCCGGTGACCGGCGGCGGCGAGGGCGAGGAGATGTTCCGCTCGCTGATGCTGCAGGAATACGGCAAGGCGGTCGCCCGGCAGCACAAGCTCGGCATCGCCGACATCGTGAAGAGCCAGCTGCTCCGCCTCCAAGAGGCACAACAGGAGACGATGAAATGAGCAAGAGCGCGCGCGTGTCCGAGCTGCTGGCCATCACCTCGCATCTCATCCACTGCATGGAGCGGGAGATCGAGCTGCTGCGGGCGATGCGGCCGCAGGACCTGAAGGCGATACAGAGCGACAAGATTGCGCTCGCCGACACCTATCGCGCCTTCACCATGGCACTCAAGGAACCCGGCGAGGATCTCGGGGCCGTCAGCGGCGCGCTGCGCGACGAGCTGATCGAGGCGACCGAGCGATTCCAGGCCGCGGTGCAGGACAACCTGCGGGCCCTGCGTGCGATGCGCGACGTCAACGAGCGGGTGATGCGGGCGATCGTGGCGGCGCTGGAGGACAAGCGCGCCGCCGTCACCGGCTACGATGCGCGCGGCTCGCTGCGCAAGAACCGGCGCGCCGCCGGCGCCGAGCCGGCAAGCGTGCAGCAGCGCGCCTGAGCGCCGCCGACGGTCTTAAGAGCGGATGGGAGCGATCAGACCCGGATATCGACGTGGGCCGGGGTCGCGGCGGCGGCGACTTGCGGCGCGGCCTGCGGTGCCGGGGCGGCCTGCGGCGCAGGGGCCGGGGTGGTGCTGCCGCTCGGCTTCACACCGGCAGTCGTTCCGGTCGCTGCGGCGGACCGGCCGGCGACGCCCTTCTGGGGCAACTGGCCTTCGTCGCCGCCGAGCAGCTTGCGCAGCTGGCTGAGACGCTGGGCGCGGATGCTCGCGGCGTATTGCTGCAGCCGGTAGGTCGACGGGACCTGGGTGATCTCCTGGCCGGTGTCCGGCTGCTGCTCGAGCAGCACGATGCGGCCGTAGTCCTGCTTGTAGATGAATTCGACGCTGTTATAGAGCGGCAGCTTCGAATCGGTATCGCTGCTGATGATGTCGGAGATCTGGGTGGAAGGCTGTGCCGCCGGCTGGACGGCTTCCGACGACAAGATGCTGGCAGCCGCCGACGCCCGCACACTCAGCGGGGTCGTCGCACTCACAGCAGCGTTGCCAATCGCACCCACCATCGTCGTTTCTCAACACCCGCCCTTGCACCACGTTCCGGTGCGGCCATCGCGGGCCAACGGTGATCTCTGTCAAATGCCCGCAAACTCAGCGGACTACACCACCTCAATCTAAGAGCGTATGCCTCAGGCCCAGGGAATTCAAGCCTGTCAACGGCTGATTCTGCACCAATCTATGTGTGTCCTGGTTAGCATAAGGTTAAGAAGATCGGGCCGATTCACCCGGCAACAACCTCATCCAAACCCGCCCGCGCCCTGTCACAAGGCGGCAATTTCTGATCGGAGCGCCCGGCCAGAGTTGCAGGCAGGGCAAAGTCTGCGCAGCGGGAAAATAGACAATTCGTATTTAGAATCAAACAATTATCAATTGGCATTGGCATTGCATTGAAGGGTCCGCGGCCGGCGTCACCGGTCGGATCGGCAGTAAAGACCGCCGGTCTCGCATGATTGCGGGAGAACCCTTATGGCGACGAACGACATTCAATTGACCGCGGGCATCCGCAGCAATCTGCTGTTGCTGCAGACGACCACGAGTCTGATGGACCGGACCCAGACGCGCCTGGCGACCGGCAACAAGATCAACACCGCGCTCGACGGCCCGGTCGCGTATTTCGCGGCGAAGGGCCTCAACCAGCGCGCCGACGATCTCTCCGCGCTCAAGGACTCCATCGGCCAGTCGATCAGCACCATCCAGGCCGCGGACACGGCAGCCACGAAGATCGACGATCTCGTCGAGCAGGCGAAGGCGCTGACCACGACCGCCTATCAGAACCTCGGATCCGATGCGAATTCGGTGGCGCTCCGGAAGTCGCTCTCCGACCAGTTCAACACGATCCTCCGCCAGATCGACAAGCTGGCGCAGGACTCGACCTATCAGGGCAAGAACCTGCTGATCGGCTCGGGCATCCGGCTCGACGCCACCTCTTCGTCGAAGAGCGCCACCAACGCGCTGCCCGGCATCAGCGGATCGACCGTCACCAACGTCACCAAGACCGACTCCTACGTGGTGACCGCCAGCGGCAACGGGGAGATCTCCGCCAATGCCAGCGACGTCGCCAATGCCGAGCGCGACCGCGGCATCAGCAACCTCTCGATCACCGGTTTTCAGAGCAAGACTGCCGGCAATTTCGACCCGATCACGATCCGCTACGCCGGCGGCATCGGCAAGGACAAGACCTTCACCGTCACCGAGGGCGACGTCACGGTCACCAAGACCTTCACGGTCGCCCAGTGGAACGCCGCGAAGTCGACCAACCAGGTGCTCAACTTCGACACCCAGTTCGCCAGCGGCACGCACATCAATTTCGACATCAACTTCGACCAGATCGACGACGTGCCCGATACCGACGGCGTCGGAACCTCGACCATCGAGAAGCTGGTCGACATCAACATGGGCGTCGCGAACTTCAACGGCGTCGGCCAGAACATCGTGCGCTCGGGCTCCAACCTGCTCGGCCAGCAGAAGCTGGCGGACGGCGAGAACGCCTGGTCGTTCGACACCGGCACGGTGCGGATGGACGTCAACGAGAACACCATCCTGCAGTCGGCCGCCTACGACGCGACCGTCGGTCCGGCCTACGGCCGCGCTGCGGGCGCCATCTCCGGCACGCCGGACGTGCCCATCGCCGGCATCCAGAACGACTTCACCTATACCGTGACGGCGACCGCCTCGCCGGCCAACTTCGACTTCACGTCGGGCCACTTCACGACCTACGCCACCACGGTGCAGGGCCCGAACACCGCGCAGACCGTCAACGTCAACGCCGACGGTACGTTCACCTTCAACAGCATCGCCGACAACAGCCAGGACGTCAGCATCAACTTCCTGCGCTCCGGGCTGAACGGCATCACCGTCGCCTCGGCATCGGACGCGACCGACGTGGAAGCGACCAAGGTGCTGCTCGGCGGCGTCGCCTCGGCGAGCGACGTCAGCGTCTCGTCGATCTCGGGCCTGGCCGGCAATCTCGGCCATCACCTGACGATCCAGATGAAGACCGACTCGGTCTCCTCCACCTTCACGCTGAGCGACGGCTATGGCGGCCAGGCGACGGTGACCGGCACGCAGGCCACCTCGCAGACCCTGACATTCACCATCACCGGCGGCGTCAACAGCGGCGCGGTGCTGGTGCTGAGCACCGGCGCCACCTCGCTGACCGCGGACGCCTCGGGCACGCTGACGCTCAACGCGATCGGCCAGTTCACCGCGCCGGATGAGCTGCGCTTCGACGTGCGCGCGGCGCAGGCCGGCTTCACCTCGACGCTCAACACGATCCAGGTGACCGACGGCACCGACGCGAACAACCTGACGGTGCAGCTCAACGAGACCAACACCACGCAGATCACCGTCGTCAGCCAGAACCTGCAGACCGATGGTCAGGGCCTGCAGATCGACTTCGCCCAGAACGCCTGGCTCGACCGCGCCGACATCGACAACTCGCTGGCGATGCTCGACGCGGCCAAGATCAAGCTGCAGGGCTCGGCCTCGGCGCTCAACAACAACCTCGACATCATCACGACACGGCTGGATTACACGAAGGCCTTCGCCGACGTGCTCTCGGAAGGCGCCAACAAGCTGATCCAGGCCGACCAGAACGAGGAAGGCGCGAACATGCTGCAGCTGCAGACCAGGCAGCAGCTCGGCACGATCAGCCTCAGCCTCGCCAATCAGGCGCAGCAGGCCATCCTGCGCCTGTTCTGACCGCGCTCTCTCGGGCGCGTGGTCGCTCCGGGTCCCGTCCGGCGGATCGCCCCCCGCCGGACGGGCCCGATGGCCTTTTTACGGATGCGACGGCGTCACTCGCCGATCTTCAAGACGGAAAGATCGAAGACCGGATCGGCGCCCTCGCCGGCCGGCTTTGCCGGTGCCGGCGCGACCTGAGGCGCAGGCATGGCCGTCGAGATGCTGACCACAAGGTCGTCCAGCCCGGGCGCCGGCATGGCCGTGGGCTCCGGCGCCGCGGCGGTACTGCCGCCGATCTTGCCCTGCAGCGCGGCGATAGCGGAATCCGCCGGCGCGAGCTTGGCGGCGCGATCGATCGCCGCGGCCGCTTCTTCCTTGAGATCCGCGCGGAACAGCGCTTCGGCCAGAATGCGCCAGGCCGGCGCGGAACGGGGCACGATCGAGGTGGCCCGGCGCAGCCAGCGCAGGCCGCTGTCCCGGCCGTCGGGCTGGCGCAGCAGCAGACGGCCGTAACTGATCGCCGCCGCCGGATTCTCCGGATTGATTTCCAGGGACTGCATCAATGCGGCGCGCGCCTCGTCGTCCCTGGCCTGCTGCATGAGAGCGAGGCCGAGGGTGCTGAGTGCATCCGCCGCCTTGGGGTCGGCGGCAAGCGCCTCGCGTGCCTTCTCCGCCGCCGCCTGGTAGCGCCCGAGCTCGAGCAGGCAGGCCGCCCAGCTCCGCAGCGTCGAGGCATCCAGGATCCGCAGGCGCGCCGCCTCGGCGAAGGCGGCGACCGCTGAGTCCGGCTGCCGCAGGTCACGCCTGGCGAAGCCGAGATTCTCCCACGCCATCACGTAGTGCGGGTCGAGCTCGGTCGCCTTCTTCGCCGCCTCGGCGGCCTCGGCGCTGCGTTGCACGGCAAGGCAGGAAGCCGCGAGGTTGTTCCAGTAGAGCGCCTCGCGGGGATTGGCCTCGACGGCCTCGCGCAGCAGGGCGATGCCGGCATCGGCCCGGCCGGTGCGCGCCAGGATCATGCCGAGATGATGCTTGGCCTCCACATTGCCCGGCTCCTTGCGGCGCACCTCGCTGAGGATCGCCTCGCCCTCCTCGAGGTTGCCGCCTTGGATCGCGGCGATCGCGCGCGCGACCGACTGCTCGACGGCGCCGCTGCGCTTGCCGCCGGTCCGGTTCTTCTTCTCGGCGCTGCGCCGTTCTTTCCTGTTCATGCCGGTTTCCGATTGCCTCACGCCGGGCGGCGAGGTTCAGCGCTGCCCGCTCCATTGCCCGATCGCGCCGGCGAGGATCATATCGGCAATCGCGGCGATCGCCGAGACCGGCTCTCGGGCGCGGACCAGCCGGGCGCCGGGGAACCAGACGGCGGCCTCGAGCCGGTCGCCCCACCACCAATGATCGACCGGCCGCGCGAGCTTGACCAGGGGTTTCCCCAGCGTCTGGGCGACGCAGGCGGTCAGGTCGTCGACCGCGACGACCAGATCGCAGGCGGCGACCTGGGCACAGAACGGCGCCAGGTCACGGCTGAGATCGATCCGCCGGTCGTAGATCAGGTCGCGCCCGGTCTCGGCGGCGAAATGCGAGAGCTCGGTCTCGGCGGCGGCGGGATGCAGGGCGACGATGCCGAGCTCGCTGCGATCGATCAGCGGCAGCCAGTTCGCGAGCGCGGTGCTGCCCGGCGCCTCGTTTCCGGCATGGCGCCAGGAAAGGCCGACCAACGGCCGGCCCGGGAAGCAGGCACGGTATTCCTCGCGGAGCGCCGCGACGCGCTCCTGGTCGGGCGCGAGCCAGGCCCGCGCACGCGTCGGAAAATCGGCGGTCCGGCCCCGATAGCGCGCGGCGAGATCGCCGAGACTGGAGGCGACCTCGATCCCATGGTCGGCGAGGTCCGCCTCGGTCGTCGTCCCGGCCGGCTTGACGACGACGCCGGGGAAGCTCGCGGCAAGAAGGTCGGCGACCCGGGGATCGCATTCGACAAGAAGGTGCCGGCTCTCCTTCTCGATCTGGGGCAGCAGGTCGGCGAACAGAAGCTGTTCCAGCACGCTCCGCTCGGCGCGCAGGAAGACCCGCGACTTCTTCAGGCTGCCGCCGCTCCAGCGCTCGGGCAGGCGGTCGGCATCAATGCCGCTGAAATGATGAGGCAGCGTGCCGGGCCAGGTGCCGAACCGCCAGCCGAATTCCGGCCAGGCCGAAGCCCAGCTCTCCTGCCGGAGGCCGATCTCGGCGGCGGCCGTGTGCGCCAGCGCGTTGCCTGGCTGCAGCTCGACGACGCGCCTGTAGTTGCCGCGCGCGAGGTCCCATTCGCCCTCGGCCGCCTGCAGGGCCGCCAGCGCCATGCGGCTCGGCACGTCGGACGGCTCCTTGCGCAGCACGCGGGCGAAATGGTTGGAGGCCTCGTCGGCGCGCCCCAGCTTCCAGAGGATCCGGCCGCCGGCGGTCTGCGCCGCGGTGCTCTCGGGATGATCGCGGGTGAGCTGCCGCGCCAAGGCGAAGCCGCGCTCGCCCTCGCCGGCATTGGCCAGCGCCCAGGCGAGATCGGCCTTGATCGAGACGTCGTCGGGTGCAAGCTCCATGGCGCGGAACAGGATCGCGACGGCGTCCGACGCCTGACCCACGGCCAGCGCCGACAGGCCGATGCCTTGCAGCGCCTCCGGCTTGTGATGGCCGGACGCGAGCAGCAGGCGCCAATAGCCCTCGGCCTCGCCGTAGCGCTGCGCTTTCGCCAGCATGGTGGCCGAACGGTAATAGTGCCCGCGGTCGGCAGCCTTCAGCGTCTCGTCGTCGAGACGCGCGAGGCGCTCGACCAGGCGCTCGATGACGCCGTCCCAGCCGCTCGCCTTGTCCTGGCGGAAGAGCTCGAGGCTCTCGTACCAGGCGGTGTCGGTACGGTCGAGCTGCCAGCGCCAGTCCGAGTTGATCGGAACCATCACCCAGCACGGCTTGCCGAGGCCGCCCGCGAAATGCACGGTGCTGTTATCGACCGAGATCACCAGGTCGACGGCGGCGATCTGCGCGGCGAACGGATCGAGATTGCCGAGCGGATTGATCTCGCGGTCCCAGTAGACGCGGTCACCGATCTGCTCCTTGAGCTCCTCGAGATCTCGGGCGATGTCGCCGTATTGCAGGCTGACGAAGGCGCAGTCGGGCTGGTCCAGCAGCAGCTTCCAATAGGGGAGATCGAGCGAACGGATCGCCGCACTGTCGCGGTTGCCGCTGCGCCAGGAGATGCCGATCACCCGCTTGCCGGGGAACAGGGCGCGGTATCTCTCGCGCAAGCGCGTCATCAGGTCGGCATCGGGAATCAGGAAGCCGCCCTTTCCAGGCAGATGCTCGATGTCGCCGCCGATCAGCATCGGCAGATCCGCGGCGGCGGCTTTCGCGCCGATGGTCTCGACCGACCAGTCGCGCGGCAGCGCCGAGCGCGTCACGACCTGGTACTGCGGGAAGCTGCGCTGGAACAGCGGCGCGATCCTGGGCAAGGTCTCGATGATCACGTCGCGGGCATGCTTGGCGAGATCGGCGAAGCAGGTGGCGTACATCACGTGGTCGCCGACGCCCTGCTCCGAATAGACCAGCAGCTTGCCGGACGCGACCGCGCCGCCCTCCCAGTCGGGGGCCGGCAGGTCCCACTTCTTTTCCGAGCCCTCGCGATGCCAGCGCGTGTGATGCTCGCGGAAGAAGGTCTCGAGGTCGCCCAATCGGAAGGCGTTGAGCCCGTAGACCATGGAGAGCGTCGGGAAGGTGTGGCCCATGGCCAGGACCTGCTCGAGGATCCGATGGCCGGCGCGGAACTCGCCCTCCTGGAACAGCACGGTCGCGAGGTATTTCAGCGCGGACTCGTTGTCCGGATTGCGGTCGAGGAACTGCCTCACCAGATCGGCGGCGCGGTCGAACTGATTGAGCGCCACGAGCATGTCGGCAGCGAGCCGTGCCGCCGTCCAGTCGGCGGCGATGATGGCCTCCAGGCGCGCGCGGAAATTCTCCGCCTCCTCGCGGCGTCCGGTGCGCCGGGCGATCTCGAAGGCGATGGTCATGGCGGCGGGCAAATCGCCGTGCCGCGCGATGAGCGCTGCGAGGTTGGCGCGCGAGGCTTCGAGATCGGCGCCGCGCATCAGGTCGGCCCAGGCCAGATGACAGATCGCCTCGATATGGCCGTCGTCGATGCGCAGGATGCGCTCGGCCACCTCGGCGACCAGATGCGGGGTCCGCTGCACGAGGCGCGCCTGCATCAAGGCGGCCAGCATCGGCAGACGGTTGGGCGCGTATGTCAGGCCGCGCTCATACACCTCGATCGCGGAAAGGACATGCTTGGCCCCGAAATGCATGTCGCCGAAGGCCTGGTAGACGTCGATGTAGTGCGGATCGCTGTCGAGAGCGCGGCGCATGTAGCGCTCGGCCCGGGCGATTTCGCCGGCATCGCGCGACAGCTGGCCGAGATCGTAGAGGGCCTTGGCGTCCTTGGGATCGATCGCCAGGATTTCGTTGAGCAGGCGCTCGGCCTCGGCGAAGCGCCCTGCCTTGTAGTGCACCCCGACCTCGATCTCGAGCTGCTGCTTGCGGTGCTGCTGGCCCTGCAGGGTGAGGTCGCCTTCGACCTGCCCGGCGGCCTGCCGCGGGGTCTGGTGGGCGGGCGCCAGCGCGAGGAGCTCATCCAGCGAAACGGCGAGGTCTTCTTCCGGGCTGTCCTTCACCATATGCACCGCTTCTCGCTCCTCGGCCCGGATAGCAAGGCCCGGGCCACCCAATCATGGGCACTCTAGCGGCTGGGCCTTAACAGAAAATTAAGCCTAACCCCTTTGATTCCGCACCGAAAAGGCGTCAGGGCCCATCGGCAAGTTCTGCCTGGACCGGAAGGCGATACCCGGCACTTTTTGCCGATCTTGGCAGGAATTGCCG
>DASZSL010000023.1:0-19065 GCA_035548715.1 Dongiaceae bacterium | reverse complement strand
ATTTCCTGGCGCGGCAGGCGCATGTCATGCAGCCGGTTGTCGACTTTGCCAGCTTCTTCGCGCGGCTGCGCGGGCACGGCTACAGGCTCGGCATCGCCACCATGGACAGCGAGATCGCCGCGCGCCAGGCGATGGACAAGTTCGGCGTCCGCGCCGCCCTCGACTTCATCTGCGGCTTCGACACCGGCCATGGCACCAAGCCCGGCGGGGGCATGGTGGAGGCCTTCGCGCGGCATCTCGCCCTGCCGGCCTCGGCGGTCGCCGTGGTCGGCGACAGCCCGCACGACATGCACATGGCCCGGGCGGGCGGGGCGGGGCGGGCGGTCGGCGTGCTGACCGGCGTCAGCTCCAGCGCCGCCCTGGTCGAGGCCGGCGCACACGTGGTGCTCGAGAGCATCGCCGATCTCGAGGCGGCGCTGTAGAAGCCTCGGACGAGGCTCTGGCCTAAGCCGCGCGGCGGTTGCTGCGCAGCCAGGCCCGCATCGCCGCCAGGCCCTCCGGCACATAGCTGCGGCCAAAGCCGATGCGGAACCGGTCGGTCGGCGTCGGCGTGAGCGCCGACTGGTAGATGCCGGCCGGCAGCAGGACGACGCCGATCTCCTCGGCGAGACGGCGGCAGAAGGTCTCGACGCCGTCCTGGCCCTTGTAGCGGGGGAAGCCGATGCAGCCGCCGTCGGGAACCCGCCAGTCGAAGAGCTCCGGGAACTCCGCGAAGAAGGCGTTCATCGCGCCGAGATTGGTCTCGATCAAGGCCAGGTTGCGCGCGAGGATCCGCTCATGCGCCTTGAGGGCGATGACGGCGAGATGCTCGCTCGGCCCGGCATTGCAGATCGAGAGGTAGTGCTTGATCCGCTCCATGCGGGACAGCAGGTCGCGGTCCCGGCACGCGATCCAGCCGACCCGGAGGCCCGGCAGGCCATAGGCCTTCGACATCACGTTGAGCGATATGCCGCGTTCATAGACCTCCGCCGCCTGGGGCAGGCGGATCTCGGGCCGGCGTTCCAGGCCGCGATAGACCTCGTCGGAGAAGAGGTGGATGCCGCGCCCGGCGCAGAGCGCCACCAAGCCGTCGAAAGTGGCGCGATCGATCACCTTGCCGGTCGGGTTGTGCGGAAAGTTGACCAGCACCAGCCTGGTGTTCGGCCGCAGCGCCGCCCGCACCTCGTCGAGGTCGAGCGCCCAGTTCTCCCGCTCACGCAAGGCGATGCCGGTCGTGGCGCAGATCGAGAGCGGCAGGGTCTCGCTCGACTGGTAGTTCGGCGTGACGATGACCGCATGGGAATCCCGGTCGAGCAAGGCGTGCATGGCGCAGAAGATGCCTTCCTCCGCGCCGGCGAAGGCGATCACGTCCTCCGGCGCCACGGCCTCGCCCGGCGGGCCGCGATAGGTCGCGGCGACCGCGGCCCGCAGCGCCGGGGTGCCGAACGTCTCGATATAGGCGAGGCGCATCTGCTCGAAGGCCGCCCGGTCTTCGGGCGTCCCCATGGCCAGCAGCTCGGCGACGGTCAGGCTCTCCATGTCCGAGGCGGTCATGTGATAGCGCGCCGCGAACTCCCATTTCGAGAGATAGGTCTCCAGGCGGAAATCCGGCAGCATCGTCATCGACAGCCTCATTTCTGAAACAATGGAGTGAGCTAGACGGCGGTGCGGCGAATTGTCAATCCGTCGGGAACACTTCCCGCGGTTCCAAGAAGCGCGCGGCAAAGTGCGGCTCCGTCCGGCGGGGTCTCGATCGCGGGCGAGGTCGGGCGGCGCGGCCCACTTTGCCGCAGCGGATGTGAACGCGCGGATTGCGATGGATCAAAGTTCGGGTCCACGAGGCGCATACGGTTGCGCGGTCCCGGAGCATTCCGCTGCGACCTCTGGCATCGCAATGCTCCGTGCGCGAAACCCCAGCCTAGGGAGCGAAAAGATGCCCGACCAAGTGGAACGTTCGACCATCGACATCAGCCGTCTGCGGACGCGTTACGACAACTTCATCGGCGGCCAGTGGAAGGCCCCCGCCAAGGGACGATACTTCACCGACAAGAGCCCGATCGACGGCAGCACGCTCTGCGAGATCGCGCGCTCCGACGCGGACGACGTGGAGCGTGCGCTCGATGCGGCGCATGCGGCCCTGCCGGGCTGGCGGCGCACCTCGCCGACGGTCCGGGCGCAGCTGCTCAACAAGATCGCCGACCGGATCGAGTCGAACCTGTCGCTGATCGCCCATGTCGAGACCCGCGACAACGGCAAGCCGATCCGCGAGACCATGAATGCCGACGTGCCGCTCGCGGCCGACCACTTCCGCTACTTCGCGGGCTGCATCCGCGCCGAGGAAGGCTCGATCGGCGAGATCGACAACGACACCGTCGCCTATCACTTCAAGGAGCCGATGGGCGTGGTCGGCCAGATCATCCCCTGGAACTTCCCGCTGCTGATGGCGGCCTGGAAGCTCGCGCCGGCGCTGGCGGCCGGCAACTGCGTGGTGATCAAGCCGGCTTCCGACACGCCGATGAGCCTCGCGGTGCTGATGGACCTGATCGGCGACGTGCTGCCGCCGGGCGTGCTGAACGTCGTGTTCGGCCATGGCGCCGAGGTCGGCACGCCGCTCGCCCGCAGCCCGCGGATCGCCAAGATCGCCTTCACCGGCGAGACGACGACCGGCCGGCAGATCATGCAGTACGCGGCGGAGACCATCATTCCGCAGACCATGGAGCTCGGCGGCAAGTCGCCCAACATCTTCTTCGCCGACGTGATGGACCAGGACGACGCCTTCCTCGACAAGGCGCTGGAGGGCTTCGCGCTGTTCGCCTTCAACAAGGGCGAGGTCTGCACCTGCCCGTCCCGCGCGCTGGTCCAGGAGTCGATCTTCGACGAGTTCGTGGAGAAGGCGGTGGCCCGGGTCGCGAAGATCAAGGTCGGCGATCCGCTCGATCCCACGACCCAGATGGGCGCGCAATGCTCCAAGGGCCAGCTCGAGAAGATCCTGAACTACATCGACATCGGCAAGCAGGAAGGCGCCAAGTGCATGACCGGCGGCGCCCGGGCCGAGCTCGGCGGCAAGCTGAAGGACGGGTTCTACGTGAAGCCGACCGTCTTCGTCGGCAACAACAAGATGCGGATCTTCCAGGAGGAGATCTTCGGCCCGGTCCTTTCGGTGACCAAGTTCAAGACCCTCGAGGAGGCGATCGCGATCGGCAACGACACGGTCTACGGCCTCGGCGCCGGCGTGTGGTCGCGCAACGTCAACAACCTCTACCGGGTCGGGCGCGAGATCGAGGCCGGCCGGGTCTGGACCAACTGCTACCACGTCTATCCGGCCCATGCCGCCTTCGGCGGTTACAAGGAATCCGGTTTCGGCCGCGAGACCCACAAGATGATCCTGGAGCACTACCAGCAGACCAAGAACCTGCTGGTCAGCTACAGCCCGAACGCCCTCGGGCTGTTCTGAGCCTGCGGCCGCCGCGGCATCTGCGCCGCGGCGGCCGTCTTTTCCATCGGCGGAACGAGGGAGGCGCGCCATGCCCGATCGTGTGGTCTTCACCGACCGTGCGCTCGTGCTCATGCGCAGGCTGCGCACGGAGCATGGGCCGCTGATCTTCCACCTCTCGGCGGGCTGCTGCGAAGGCAGCGCGCCGATGTGCCTGCGCCGCAGCGACTTCCGCGTGGGGCCGCGGGACGTGTTGCTCGGGACGGTCGACGGCACCCCGTTCTACGTCGGCCCGGAGGCGTTCAAGTACTGGCGCTATTGCGAGCTGACCGTGGACGTCACCGAGGACGGCGGGGACAGTTTCTCGCTGGAGGCGCCGGACGGGGTGCGCTTCATCATCCGTTCGCGGCTGTTCACCGACGCCGAGGCGGCCGCCCTGGACGCCGGCGGCCTGCCGCCGACCGGACCGCTCGCCGCCGGCTGAGCCGAGGCTACATCCGCTCCGGCGTCGCGATGCCGAGCAGCTCGAGGCAGAGCTCGATCTCCTTCAGCACCAGCTCGGCCATGGCCAGGCGCGAGTGGCGCAAGGCGGCGTTGGTCTCGCTCAGGATGTGGAAATTGGCGTAGTAGGCGCTGAAGGTCTGCGCCAGGCCGAAGGCGAAATCGGCGATCTTGTTGGGTGCCAGGTCGTCATAGGCGGCCTGGATCGCCTCCGGCATCTGGCCGAGCGCCAGCATCAGGTCGCGCTCGCCGGGCTCCGGCGCCAGGATCGCGGCGGGCACGTCGTTCTGCTCCCGCGCCTTGCGCAGCAGCGACTTCACCCGGACGGCCGCGTAGAGCAGGTAGGGCCCGGTCTTGCCCTCGAATCGGGAGAACCGGTCGAGATCGAAGACATAGTCCGCGATCGGGTTGTTGGAGAGATCGGCGAATTTCAGCGCCGAGACGCCGACCTTGCGGGCGATGTCGATCTTCTCCGCCTCGTCGTAATCCGCCCCGAGGCCGTGCTCGCCGAGCTTCTTCAGCGCCTCGTCGGTCACCATCTGGAACAGGTCGTCGAGCCGCATCACGTTGCCGGCCCGGGTCTTGAACGGCTTGCCGTCGGTGCCGTTCATGGTGCCGTAGCCGAGATGGACGAGCTCCCCCTTGCCGGTGATGCCGGCCTTCCTGGCGGCGCGGAACACCTGGACGAAATGCAGCTCCTGCCGGTGGTCCACGACGTAGATGCTGAGATCGGGGTTCTGGCAGTTCACCCGGTCGACGATGGTGGCGAGGTCGGTGGTCGCATACATGAACGCGCCGTCGGACTTCACCAGGATCAGCGGCGGGATCTCGCGCTTGTCGGTCTCCTCGGCGACCCGGATCACCTGGGCGCCGTCGCTCTCCTCGACGATGCCCTTCTTCTTCATGCCCTCGATCATCGGCGCGATCAGGTCGTGGACGATCGCCTCGCCCTTCCAGAGGTCGAAATAGACGCCGAGATTGCCGTAGTCGCGCTTCATCGCCGCGACCGAGATGTCGAAGAAATGCTGCCAGAGCGCGCGGTAGCCGGGGCGCCCGTCCTGCAGTTCGGCCGTGGCCTGGCGCGAGCGCTCCATCCGCGCGGGATCGGCTTTGCTGTCGGCCGACGCCTTGGGATACATGGCGTCGAGCTCTTCCAGCGTGACCGGGCTTTCCTTGGGATAGGGGCCGGCGAAGCCCTTGTCGAAATAGGGCAGGTCGGGCCGGCGGATCTCCAGCTCGGAGATCAGCATGCCCATCTGCAGGCCCCAGTCGCCCATATGCACGTCGCCGATCGTCTCGTCGCCGACGAACTTGTAGATGCGCCGCAGCGAGTCGCCGATGATGCCGGCCCGCAGGTGCCCGACATGCATCGGCTTGGCGATGTTCGGCCCGCCGTAGTCCAGCACCACGGTCCGCGGCTTGGCGGTCGGCGGCAGGCCGAGGCGCGCATCGTCGCGGAGCCGGTTCATCTGCTCGCCGAGAAAGGCGTCGGTGACGGCCAGATTGATGAAGCCCGGCCCGGCCAGCGAGACGTCGCGGAAGGCCGGGTTGCCTTTCAGGCGCGCGGCGACCTTCTCGGCGATGGCGCGCGGCGGCTGCTTCGCCGCCTTGGCGGCGGCCATGGCGCCGTTGCACTGGAATTGCGCGAGATCCGGCCGGTTGGAGACCGTGACCTTGCCGAAGGCGGGATCGAGGCCCTCCGCCGCGAAGGCGCGGCCGGCGATCTCGGAGAGGAGGCTGGAAAGCGAAGGCATGCGGAGACTCTATGAGAACGGGCGGAATGGCCCGCTCGCGTCGCGACGGGCCGTGACCTGGATCAGAACGCCGCTTCTTCCGGCGCGGAGCGGTCGCGTCGTCGGCCGCGGCGCGGCGCGGCCGACGGGCTCTCGCCGGCGAGCTGCGCCCGTGCGCCTTCGGTCAGCGGGCCGAGGCGGGCGACGATCTGCTCCAGCGTCGGCTTCTCGCCGGGCTGATGCGTGTCGAGCGCGCCGCGGATCGCCTTCAGGTGCTCCGGCGACGTGCCGCAGCAGCCGCCGACGATCCTGGCCCCGGCATCGCGGACGATGCGGGCATAGTCGGCCATCAGCATCGGCGTGCCGTTGTACTTGATCTTCCCCTCTTCGTAATAGGGGATGCCGCAATTGCCCTTGGCCACGATGACGTCGCCCGGCGACGCCGCCTCGGCCAGTTTCACGATGGTGGCGACCAGGTCGGCCGCGCCGACGCCGCAATTGGCGCCATAGGCGACCGGGCGCGGGTTGAGGCCGTGCACGAAGTCGACGAAGTCCTTGGGCGAGATGCCCATCATGGTCTTGCCGTTGGTGTCGAAGCTCATCGTGGTCACGATCGGCAGGCCGGTCGTCGCGGCGCCCATCACCGCCGCGGCCACTTCTTCGCGCGACGACATGGTCTCGATCCACAGCACGTCGACGCCGCCTTCCTTCAGCGCCTGCGCCTGCTCGGCAAAGGCGGCGATGCCGTCCTCCTCGGTCAGGGCGCCCAGCGGCTGGAAGAGCTCGCCGGTCGGGCCCATGGAGCCCGCGACCGCGATCTCGCGGCCGGGCTGCGCCTGCATGGCGGCGTCCGCCACCTTGCGGCCGATCTCGGCGGCGCGCTTGTTGATCTCCCGCACCCGGTCCTGCGCGTGGTGCAGCTTCAGCCGATGCCGCGTGCCGCCGAAGCTGTTGGTCAGGAAGAGGTCCGCGCCGGCATCGACGAAGCTCTGGTGCAGTGCCTCGATCCGCTCGGGATGCTCGAAGTTCCAGAGCTCCGGCGAATCCCCGGTCATCAGGCCCATGCCGAACAGGTTGGTGCCGGTGGCGCCATCGGCCATCAGGAAAGGTCGCTCGGACAGCAGCTTCAGGAACCGGTTCGCCATTCTATGCGCCATGGGGTGAGGGGTGCCGACCGAGGAAATTAGGCGTTCCGCAGCAGCGAAGCAAGGTAACATTTCTGCCAAGAACTGCAGAATTGTCATGGCAGCTCAATACTTTATCCTGGGTCGCCGCCGCTTGCCCCGGTTCCGGCCGCCCATGGTGCCCGGTTGGACTTGCAAGCGACTCGCGATAAAAAGTCGGGGTGTCCGGATCTGTGCCGGCGCCGGCAGTCAGTCATAAAGTGCCATGTTTCAAGCTCTGCTTTCGGCAGCCGTGGACGGGATCATCCTGATCGATGCGCAGGGGCGCATCCAGGTCATCAACCAGGCTTGCGAGAAGCTGTTCGGCTATCGGCCGGACGAGGTCATCGGCCGGAACGTCAACATGCTGATGCCCTCGCCCTATCGCGAGCAGCATGACGGATACCTGCGGCACTACCGCGAGACCGGCGAGCGCCGCATCATCGGCATCGGCCGCGAGGTGATGGGACAGCGCAAGGACGGCTCGACCTTCCCGATGTACCTGTCGGTGGGGCAGGGGACGGTGGACGATGCCGACATCTATGTCGGCATCATCCGCGACCTGAGCGACCGGGTGGAGCGCGAGGCGCGCCTGGCCTCGATCCTGGACACGGTGCCCGACGGCATCGTCACCATCGACGAGCGCGGCATCATCGAGTCATTCAGCCCGGCCGCTTCCAGGCTGTTCGGCTACGCGCCCGACGACGTCATCGGCAGGAACGTCGCCGTCCTGATGCCCGACAGCTATCGCGCCCAGCACGACGCCTACATACAGCGTTATCGCACCACCCACGAGAAGCACATCATCGGCATCACGCGCATCGTCGTCGGGCAGCGCGCCGACGGCACCACCTTCCCGATGGAGCTGTCGGTCGGCGAGACCAGGTTCGGCGACCGCCGGGTCTTCACCGGCTTCATCCGCGACATCACCGACCGCCAGGGAGCCGAGCGCCGGCTGCAGGAGCTGCAGGCCGAGCTGCTGCACGTCTCGCGGCTGAGCGCGATGGGGCAGATGGCCTCGGCCCTCGCCCACGAGCTCAACCAGCCGCTGACCGCGATCATGAACTACGGCCGCGCGGCGATCAGGACGCTGGAGCAGATCGACGATCCCAAGACCGCCAAGGTGCTGCCGCTGATCACCAAGGCGGTGGAGCAGACCACCCGCGCCGGCAAGATCATCCGCAACCTGCGCGGCTTCGTCGAGAAGCGCGAGGCGAGCCGCAAGCACGAGAACCTGCCGAAGATCATCGAGGAGGCGATCGCGCTGGGTCTGGTCGGCAGCGCCGATGCCGACATCAAGGTGAAGGTCGATCTCGATCCCGCCATGGCCGGCGTCCTGGTGGACAAGGTGCAGATCCAGCAGGTGCTGCTCAACCTGATCCGCAACGGCATCGAAGCGATGCAGGCCGTGCCGACGCGGCTGCTCAGCGTCCGGTCGGTGGCGATCGATGCCGATTTCGCCCGGGTGACCGTCGCCGATACCGGGCCCGGCCTGCCCAAGGAAGTGGCCGAGCGCCTGTTCCAGCCGTTCCTCACCACCAAGGAGAACGGCATGGGCATCGGACTGACCATCTGCCAGGCGATCATCGAGGCGCATGGCGGGCGGATCTGGTTCGAGCCCAATCCGGGCGGCGGCGTGTCGTTCCACTTCCTGCTGCCTTTGTCCTCGGAACCTACGGAAGCCTATGTCCAGTGACGGAACCGTCTTTGTCGTCGATGACGATGCCGATGTGCGCGACTCGGTCTGCGCGCTGCTCGACAGCGCGGGCCTGGCCAGCGAAGCCTATGAGTCGGCGCTCGCCTTCCTGGCGGCGTATCAATCCGGCCGCCATGGCTGCGTGATCGCCGACGTGCGGATGCCGGACATGGACGGCATGACCTTGCAGGAGGAGCTCGGCAAGCGCGGCGCGGGACTGCCGGTCATCGTCGTGACCGGCCATGCCGACGTGCCGCTGGCCGTGCGCGCCATGAAGCAGGGGGCGGTCGATTTCATCGAGAAGCCGTTCGACGACGAGGTCCTGATCGCCAGCGTCAAGCGCGCGCTGGCCCAGGCGGTGAGCGCCCGCGAGCAGGCCTCGGCGGCGCAGAAGGCGGGCTCCCTGATCGCGACGCTGTCGGCCCGGGAACGGCAGGTCCTGGAGCTCCTGGTCGCCGGCCGCTCCAACAAGGTCATCGCCTACGAGTTGGACATTTCGCCGCGGACCGTCGAGATCCACCGCGCCCATGTCATGGAGAAGATGGGGGCGCGGAGCCTGTCCGACGTGGTCCGTGCCGCGCTGGCAGCGGGGATCTCCGGACCCGCCTAGGATAGGCCCGGGTTCCCAAACTCCCACCTGCGTTCGCCGATCGACAGCGATCAATCGCGCCGTTCCGGCGGTTTACGGACTATCCCTTATATCTGACTCGGCTACCCGCGTCCTACGGTGCGACTATGGCCTGTGATAGCACGTCGCAGATTCGTCCGGCACGGACCACGAAGGGCACGATCTACATCGTCGATGACGATGAGAGCGTTCGCGATTCCGCACGTGCGCTGCTCGAGGCCTATGACCACGTCGTCGAGGATTTCGCCTCCGCCCGGGACATCCTCGCCCGCTTCGACGAGCTGGCCGAGGGCTGCATGCTGCTCGACCTGAACATGCCGGAAATGGGCGGAATCGAGCTTCTGGAGCTGTTGCGCGGCCGCGGCGATACGATTCCCGTCATCGTCGTCACGGCGCAGAACGACCCGGGCGTGCTCGACCGGGCCCGGCGCGCCGGCGCCTTTGCCGTGCTGGAGAAGCCGGTCGACGACACGCTGATCGAGACGATCGGCCGCGCCCTGGCCTCGGCTTAGGTATTATCCCTTACGGGGATTTCCTAAATATCGCCCGGGTGCCCACTGGTGGATCATTGATCGTCGTCAAAGCACCGCGATCACTGAGGAGAGCCCCATGTCGGCCTTACTGCGCAGTTCCATCAGCCCCGCCAGCCACGCCTCGTCCCGCGCCGTGCTTGCCGTCATCGAGGGTAGCCGCGGGCGGTCGGAGGAGGGTGACCTCGCCGCGCTCCAGGCGATCGGAGCCACTGTCCGCGTCGCCAAGAACGCGTCGCTGTTCCAGGAGGGTGAGCCCTCGCAGCACGTCTACAAGGTGATCAGCGGCGCCATTCGCACCTGCCGCATGCTGATGGACGGCCGGCGCCAGATCGCGGATTTCTTCCTGCCCGGCGACTTCTTCGGGCTCGACTGGCAGGCGACGCACGGCTTCACCGCCGAGGCGCTGGCCGATACCGTCGTGATCAGCTATCCGCGCCGGCAGCTCGAAGCGCTGGCCGAGCGCACGCCGGCGATCCAGCGCCTGCTGATGTCGATGCTCTGCAAGGGCCTCGCCGCGACCCAGGAGCATGTCGTCATGCTCGGCCGGCAGACCGCGCACGAGCGGCTGGCCTGGTTCCTGCTCCGGGTCAAGGAGCGCAGCGGCGGCGGCAGCGAGATCGACGTGCCGATGAGCCGCATGGACATCGCCGACTATCTCGGCCTCACGATCGAGACCGTCTCCCGCGGCGTCAGCGAGTTCAAGCGCCGGCACTACATCAGCGCGGTCAGCGCCCATCAGTTCCGGCTGACCGGCCTGGCGGCGCTGCAGGCGCTGGCCAACGGCGAGGTCGAGGCCTGAACCTGGCTCCCCCGCGACCCGCGATCAGCCGCGGCGCCGGGCGAGATTGACGACGGCCACGCCGGCGAGCGCCATGGCGCCGCCGGCGATGCCGAGCCAGGCCGGCGCTTCGCCGAGCCACAGGAACCCCATCAGCGTCGCCGTCGGCGGGATGCAATAGAGGAAGTTCGCGGCCCGGCTCGCCGGGAAGCGCGAGACCGTCACCGACCAGGCGCCATAGGCGATGAAGCTCGGCACGATCCCGAGATAGACCACGGCGATGCGCGCGTCGGCCGGTGCGGCGGCGAATTGCGCGACCGCGTGCGGCAGCCCCGGCGTCAGGAACAGCGCGGCGAAGATCATCGACCAGGCGGAGACCGCCAGGGCGCGATGCCGCTGAAAGAGCGGCTTCTGGATCACCGCATCGACCGAGGTGCAGAAGGCGGCGCCGACCGCGAAGACGGCCCCGATGTTGAAGGTGAAGCCGTGATCGTCGCTGACCGCCACCAGCCCGACGCCGGCAAAGGAGAGCGCGGTCCCGAGCCAGGCGGCCGGCCCGAAGCGCTCGCCGAGCAACGCGATGGCCCAGAGTGCCGTCAGGATCGGCGCCACGTTGACGATGAAGCTGGCGGGGCCGCTGGAGATCGTCTGCTCGGCGATGTTGAGCAGCACGGTATAGAGCGACACGCAGATGAAGCCGCGCAGCGCGATGCGGACGAACTCGCGCCGGGTCGGCATCGCCGGCCGCAGCGCGAGCAGCAGGACGGCGCAGGGCAAGGCGGCGATGGCGAAGCGCAGCGCGCCCAGCTCGAGCGGGCCGAACGCAGTCAGCCCGACGCGGATGGCGGCGAAGGCCGAAGCCCAGCCGAGGATGGTGGCGCCGAGCGCGAGCGCGGTGACGGGGTCGAACCTGCGCGCTGACCGCGTGGGAATGGTGGTCACGGACATCGGGCTTCCTCTCCTCGGCCGGCAAGATCGGCGATCCCCAGCTGCTTGACAATCGCGAGGATCAATGGCGAGCTGTGATCATGGCTCACAGCTCGGACCTCCTCCCGCTCGACACGTTGCGTGCCTTCGAGGCCGCCGCCCGGACCGGCAGTTTCTCCGCCGCGGCGGAGGCGCTCTCGGTGACCCATGGCGCGGTCAGCCGGCAGATCGGCAAGCTGGAGCGCTGGCTCGGGCAGCGCCTGTTCGAGCGCCAGGCCCGCGGCGTCGGGCTGACGCCGGAGGGCCGGCGCCTCTACCTCCGGACGACCGAGGCGCTGGCCTTGATCGCCGACAGCGCCGACCGCTGGACCGAGGCGCGCGGCAGTGCGGTGGTGCGCCTGGCCTCTTTGCCCTCGGTCAGCGGTCTCTGGCTGATGCCGCGGCTGCGCGGGCTGGAAGCGGGGGAGCCGCGGCTCCGCATCGAGCTCATCATCGATCATCGGGAAAGCGACCTCGCGGAGGACGGACTCGATCTCGCCTTGCGTTGCGGCCGCGGCGGGATACCGCGGCGCATCTCGGTACGCCTGTTCGAGGAGCATTGCTTCCCGATTGCTGCGCCCGATCTGGCGAAATCGATCGGCAAGGGCGGCCCGGCGCGCCTGCTGGATCATCCCGTGATCCACGATTCCGATGCGTCGGGCTGGCGCGCCTGGTTCGCCGCCCACGGCCTCGACTACCGGCCGCGCGTGCAGGACCGCCGCTTCGAGGATTACAACCTGGTGCTCGATGCCGCCGCGCACGGGCTCGGCATTGCCCTCGCGCGGCCGCCGCTGACCGAGGACATCCTGGCGCAGGGCAGGGTGGTCGCCGTCGATAAGCGGACGGTGCTCAACCCGGTTGCCTATTGGCTCGACCGGCCGGAGGGCAAGCTGCGCCCCGCTGCCGCCGAGCTCGCCCGCCGGATCATGAAGGCGGCGGGTGTCGGCAAGGAGGCCGCGGCGCGGTTTCTCGCCGAATGAGCCGCGTGCTCGGCGTGCTGCTGTTTCCGGATTTCGAGCTGCTCGACGTCTTCGGGCCGCTGGAGATGTTCGGCCTGCTGGACCAGGAATTCGAGATCCGCCTCGTCGCCGAACACGGCCCGGACGTGGCCAGCAAGCAAGGGCCACGGTCCCGGATCGACGATCTTATCGGCGACCGCCGCAAGTACGACATGCTGCTCGTGCCGGGCGGCATGGGCACGCGGCGTGAAGTCCAGAACCGGGAACTCCTGGATTGGCTGGTCGAGGCCGCCGCTCGGGCGGAGATCGTCGCCTCGGTATGCACCGGCAGCGCGCTGCTGGCGCGGGCAGGGGTCTTGGATGGCCGCCGCGCGACCTCGAACAAGCTGGCCTTCGATTGGGTTCGGAGTCAGGGGCCGAAGGTCGATTGGCAGCGCCGCGCCCGCTGGGTCGAGGACGGCAGGTTCTTCACCTCGTCCGGGGTTTCGGCCGGCATGGACATGGCGCTGGCCCTGATCGCGCGCCTCTGGGACCGGGAGCGCGCGCTTCAGGTTGCCCAATGGGCGGAATACACGTGGCGCGAGGACAGCGCGGACGATCCGTTCGCGCCGCCGGCCGGCTAGTCTCCGCCGCCGTGGTCGCCGCCGCCATCTCGACCGCCGCCATCTCCACCGCCGCTATCGTGATCGCCGCCGCTGTCGCCGCCGCCGGAATCGCCACCGGAATCACCGCCGTCTGAATCGCCACCCTCGGTGCCGTCGCCGCTGTCCCCGGCATTGTCCGCCCCATCCTCGGATTCCGCCTGATCGACGGCGGATTCGATGTCGGAGGCCTCTTCCGCCGAGAAGCCGAGATCGGTGAGGCCGACATCGGCCAGGTCCGGCGCGCCGTCGAGCGCCGCGTCGTCGACGAAGGTGTCGCCCACCTCCGCCTCGCCGGATTGGACGTCGCCGAGACCCGATGGGTCCGCCTCCACGCTCTGGCCGGCGCCGAGCGACGCGCTCTCGCCGTTCCGCCGCGCCGTGATATCGACCCGCCCGCGATTGACCGAGACGAGCGTATTGCCGTTCTCGAGCACCCGGATCTTCAGGTTGGTACCGCGCACCGCGACGATGGCGGTCGGCGTCACGATCTTCAGCTTGTCGTCCTTGATGGCGCCCGAGACCAGCCGGAGCGCGCCGGAGGCAAGATTGTAGGTTGCCTGCTCGGCGCCGGACTTCGGGTCGAAGACGAAGTCGTCGATCGTCACCTCCGCCTTCTCGCCGATCAGCAGGTGCGACTTGTCGATGAACATGATCGTCGCCCGGCTGCCGGCATCGGTCACGACGTGCTCGCCGAAATGTGCCGGCGACTTCACCTCTTTGGGTGCCGGCGTCTCGCCCGGCATGGCGCCGCTGACCCGGTTCGCCACCTCGGCGAAGCCGCCGATGACCGCGCCGTTGGTCGTGTCGGCGTGCAGTCCGTTTGTCGCCGTCAGACCCAGCACCATTGCCACGCCGAGCATCGGAAGACGGAAGCCCATGGACCGTGTCCCCAGAATTCTCGCTTGCTGGTTGCAACAGAACGCAAAGTGAACTATATTTAGATTTCTGCCTCGATCAAACCTTTACCGGGCCTTTACGGAATCGAGAATCCAGGGGGCCCCAGCCAATGCCAATAAAACGCGTCGGGCCAGACCGTTAGCTCCCTTACCCGACCCTTGAAGCACCCTGGTCCGTAAAGGTTCTAGGTCCGCGGCTTCAGGTTCTCCGGATCGTAGAGCGGCTTGTAGCCGACGCCGGCGACCTCGACGGGATAGGTCTCGCCGAAATACTCGACCTGCAGCTTCCGGCCTTCCTGGCAGTACTCCCAGGGGAGATAGGCCAGCGCGATGTTCTTGCCGATGGTCGGGCCATAGGCGACCGAGGTGGTGAACGACCGACGGCCGAGCGAGTCCACCAGGGTCTCGCCGGTCTTCGGATCCATAACCGGCATGATGCCGACCGGATAGCGCGCGACGCCCTTGGCGTCGGTGTTCTCGGTCATGACCAGGGTGCAAAGCATCGCCGGCTGGTGCGGGCGCGCCTTGTATTCGAGATGCTTCGCCTTGCCGCGGAAGTCGGCCTCCTTGACCTTCGGACGGGCGAGATCGGCTTCGATCAGGTTGTACTCGGTCAGGAGATCGGCGTTCTGCAACCGCAGGCTCTTCTCCATCCGGCGGCTGTTGGCATAGGTCTCGACGCCGAACGGCATCACGCCGGTCGAGCGCAAAGCGTCCCAGACCGCGAGGCCGTCCTCGTATTTCATGTGGAGTTCCCAGCCTTGCTCGCCGACATAGGAGATGCGGAAGGCGGTCACGTTCTTGCCGGCGATCTTGATCGGCTTGATCGCCGCGAACGGGAAGTTCTCGTGGGTGAGGCCGTTGGGATCCTCGACCACCTTCTGCAAGGTGGCGCGGGCATTGGGGCCCCAGATGCCGATGGTGACGTATTTCTCCGTCACGTCGGTGACCGTCACGGTCCAGCCCTTGTCCTGGGCGGTCCGGCGGACATAGTGCAAATCGCGCATGCCGGCATCGGCGCCGTCCACCAGGCGGATGCGGTCGGGCATGCGGAAGATCGTGAAGTCCGCGCGCACCATGCCCTCGTCGTCGAGGAAGTGGGTGTAGATGCCCTTGCCGATATTGGCGTCGCCGCCGACCTTCGCGGCGCACAGCCATTCCATGCATTCCACATGGTCCGGCCCTTCGACGTCGAACATGGCGAAATGCGAGAGGTTGACGATGCCGCAATCCTCGCTCATGGCGAGATGCTCGGCGTTGGAGACGCGCCAGAAATGGCGGTTGTCCCACTCGTTCTCGCGCACCGGTACGCGGTTGCCGTACTTCTTCAGCAGATGCTCGTTGGCGGCATAGCCGTGCGCGCGTTCCCAGCCGCCGAGCTCCATGAAATACCCGCCGAGCTCCTTCTCGCGCTCGTAGAACGGCGAGCGGCGGATATTGCGGCCGGTGGCATAGGGTTCGCGCGGATGGACCGCCGGATTGTAGATCTTCTGCGCCGCCTCGCCGCAGCGGCCGGCGATGAAGTCCTCCTTGAACATGTGCGGGTAGAACCGGGAATAGTCGATCTTGTTGTGATCGATCGGCGTGCGGCCGTCGGTCATCCAGTCGGCGACCAGCTTGCCCATGCCTGGCGCGTCCTTCACCCAGATGCCGACCGAGTACCACAGGCCGCGCACCTTCTGGCTCTCGCCGATCGACGGGCCGCCATCGGTCGTGACCTGCAGCAGGCCGTTGAACGAGCGCTTCTCGTCATAGCCGAGCTCGCCCAGGATCGGCGTCAGCTCGATCGCCCGCTCCAGCGGCTCCAGGATCTGCTCCATCTCGAGGTCGCGCTGCGAGGGCGAGAGGCGTGCCTGGTGCTTTTCCAGGATGTCGCGCGGATGGCAGAGGCGGGGATGCTTCTCCTCGTAATAGCCCCATTCGATCATGCCGCCCTCGGCGGTGGTCGGGTCGCCGGTGTCGCGCATATAGGCGGAATTGCCCTGGTCCCGGAGCAGCGGCCAGCCGATCTCCTTGCCGGTGCCGGCGAACTCGTTGTAGGGCCCGAAGAAGGTGAGGGGGTGATCGACCGGCATCACCGGCAGGTCCTCGCCCGCCATGGCGGCGATCAGGCGCCCCCAGAGGCCGGCGGTCACCACGACATGCTCGGCCATGATGGTGCCGCGGTCGGTGACGACGCCCTTGATGCGGCTGTTCTCGATGACCAGCGACTTGGCCGGCGTGTTGGCGAAGGACTTGAGCTTGCCGGAAGCCTCCGCCTGGCTGACCAGCTTGAAGGCGACCGTCTGCGAGCGCGGGATGACCAGGCCGGCATCGGGATCCCAGAGACCGCCCTGGACCTTGTCCTCTTCCAGCAGCGGGAACTTCTGCTTGATCTCGGCGGGTTCGATCAGGCGCGCGCGGGTGCCGAAGGCCTTGGCGGAGGCGACCTTGCGCTTGATCTCGTCCATCCGGCCGTCGTCGCCCACCCGGGCGACTTCCAGGCCGCCGACCCGGGCGTAATGGCCGAGCTTGTCGTAGAAGGCGATCGAGTAGAGCGAGGTCCAGCACGACAGGAAATCGTGGCTGGTCATGTAGCAGAAGTCCGAGGCATGGGCGGTCGAGCCGATATCGGTCGGGATGCCGGATTTGTCGATGCCGACGATGTCGGTCCAGCCGCGCTCGATCAGGTGATGGGCGACCGATGCGCCCACGATGCCGCCCAGGCCGATGATGACGACCTTGGCCTTTTGCGGAAACTCAGCCATTCCCCGGTGCTCCGATTTGGAATTTCGGGCGACTATAAAGCGCCGGTGGTCCGATTGCCGCCTGTTTGCGACAAGTGCCAAAGGCCGCGCGACACCCGGGCGGCCTCGGCGGGAAGCTGTATAACCCTCGGAAACTACGCCGATTCGCGGCCGGGCGGCGGGGGCGCGAAAAGGTCAGCGTCTGTCGCTCACCCGCTAGAGCGAAACCCGCCCCGGTGTCGATATGGCGACAGTATCGGTCCCCGTCATCGCATTCGAGTGAGGCAGTCCATGTCCGTCGCCGAAACCGGCCAATCCGAAGGTGGTCGTCGCGCCCGCGGCGGCGCCGATGCGCGCCGCGCCGCCCGCCAGCGCCCGAAGCTGGTCCAGAACCCCTATATCGTGCGGAAGATTCCGCTGGTGACCATCCTCGACGAGGAGGGGCTGCAGACCATCGAACGCAACGCCGACATCATCCTGCAAGAGGTCGGCATCGAGTTCCGCGACGAGCCCGAGGCACTCGAGCTCTGGAAGAACGCGGGCGCCGACGTGAAGGGCACCCGCATCCGCTTCCCCAAGGGCCTGCCGCGCTCGATCATCCAGAAGTCGGCGCCGACGGAATACATCCAGCACGCGCGCAACCCGGAGCGCTCGGTCCGGATCGGCGGCGACGCCACGGTCTTCGCGCCGGTCTACGGCCCGCCCTTCATCCGCAACCTCGACGAGGGCCGCCGCTACGCCACCATCGAGGACTTCCGCAACTTCGTGAAGCTCGCCTACATGTCGCCCGCCATCCATCATTCGGGCGGCACGGTCTGCGAGCCGGTCGATCTGCCGGTCAACAAGCGGCATCTCGACATGGTCTACAGCCACATCAAGCTCTCGGATAAGCCGTTCATGGGGTCGGTGACGGCGCCGGAGCGCGCCGCCGACACGGTCGAGATGGCGAAGATCGTGTTCGGCGAGAAGTTCCTGGAGACCAACACGGTCATCACCTCGCTGATCAACGCCAACTCGCCGATGGTCTGGGACGGCACCATGCTCGGCGCCATGAAGGTCTATGCGCGGGCCAACCAGGCCTCGATCACCACGCCGTTCATCCTGGCGGGCGCCATGAGCCCGGTGACCGCCGCCGGCACGCTGGCGCAGGTCCTGGCCGAGGTGCTCTCCGGCGCCGCGACCGCGCAGCTCTACAAGCCCGGCGCGCCGGTGATCTTCGGCGTGTTCGCGAGCTCGATCTCCATGCAGTCCGGCGCCCCGACCTTCGGCACGCCGGAGCCGACCCTGGTGAGCCTCGCGGCGGCGCAGATCGCCCGCCGCCTGGGCATCCCGTTCCGCACCGGCGGCTCGCTCTGCGCCTCGAAGGTGGCGGACGCCCAGGCCGCCTACGAAAGCGCCCAGACCCTGCTGCCGACCTTGCAGGCCGGCACCAATTTCGTGCTGCACGGCGCCGGCTGGCTCGAAGGCGGCCTCGCCTCGGGCTATGAGAAGTTCATCATGGATGCCGACCAGCTCGGCATGATGCAGGTCCTGGCCAAGGGCATCGACCTCTCGGAGAACGGCCAGGCCCTGGACGCGATCCGCGAGGTCGGCCCGGGCAGCCATTTCCTCGGCTGCGCGCATACCCAGGCCAATTTCGAGACGGCGTTCTACCGGTCGTCGATCGCCGACAATAACAGCTTCGAGCAATGGCTGGCCGAAGGCGAGCAGGATGCCGCGCAACGCGCCAACAAGATCTGGAAGCGCATGCTGCAGGATTACGAGGCCCCGGCCCTCGATCCCGCGATCGACGAGGCGCTCCAGGCCTACGTCGCCAAGCGCAAGGCCGCGGCGCCGGATTCGAACGTCTAGCCTTCCAGGACATCGCGGTCCCGCGCCAGCCGGTCGACCAGGAAGTCGATCACGGCGCGGAAGCGTGGCGCATCCTTGAGATCGCGGTGGACCAGGAGCCAGAGCTCGCGGGTCATCTTGCCCGGCGCCTGCGCGACCGAAGCCGGCACGGCCGCCAGGCCCTTGGCGACATAATGCGGCAGCACGCCGATGCCGAGCCCGGCGCGCACCGCCTCGACCTGCGCCATCCGGTAGTTGGAGCGGAACGGGACGGGCTGCGAACCCGCTACCTGCCGCAGCCAGGCGACTTCCGGCAGGTCCGGATGGCTCTCCTCGAAGCCGACGAAGGCGGCGCTGCCGCGCAGCCGGCGCAGATAGGCGGGTGATGCATAGAGGCCGTAGCCGAGCGTCGCCACCCGGCGCGCCACCAGCTCGCTGCTCTTCGGCCGCGCCAGCCGCAGCGCGATGTCGGCCTCGCGGCGGGCGAGGCTGAGGCTGCGCTCATCGACGATCAGCTCGACGTCGATCAGCGGCTGCGCCTTGCGCAGCACGGCCAGCGCCGGCGTCAGATAGGCGGTTGCGAACATGCCGGTCGAGGTC
>DASZSL010000022.1:0-3190 GCA_035548715.1 Dongiaceae bacterium | reverse complement strand
CAGGCCTCCCCGCCCCGGCGGGGAAGGGCGGCGGAAGGGCCGCGCGGGATCGCGCGGGCGGGCGGCGCCGGGAGGTGCATGGCGAGGCTCGATGGCGCCCGTCCCTACAGGGCCATCAGCTCCTCTTCCTTGGCCTTCACCACGGCGTCGACGTCCTTGACGAAGCGGTCGGTGAGCTTCTGAATCTCGTCGTCGGCGCGGCGCTCCTCGTCCTCGGTGATCTGCTTGTCCTTGAGCAGGTCCTTCACCTTCTGCATGGCGTCGCGGCGCACGTTGCGGATGGCGATCTTGGCGTTCTCGCCCTCGTGGGCGACGTGCTTGGCCAGCTCGCGGCGGCGCTCCTCGGTGAGCGGCGGCATGTTCAGGCGGATGGTGGTGCCGGCGGTGTTCGGGGTGATGCCGATGTCCGAGGCGAGGATGGCCTTCTCGATCGGGCCGACCATGTTCTTCTCGAACGGCGTGATCAGGATCGAGCGGGAGTCGCCCAGCGACACCGAGGCGACCTGGTTCAGCGGCATCTCCGCCCCGTAGTAGGGCACCCGGATGCCTTCCACCAGCGCGGTGCTGGCGCGGCCGGTGCGCAGGCGGGTCAGTTCGTGCTTGAGCGCGTCGATGCTCTTGCCCATGCGCGTCTGGGCATCGTTCTTGATGTCGTTGATCATGGGGCGTTTCCCGGTGGATCTGGCAAGCGGGCGAGTATAGCAGCGCGGCCCGGCCGGGCCGCGCGGTCAGCCGGCGTCGACCAGGGTGCCGACCGGCTCGCCGCGCATGATGCGCATGAGGTTGCCGGGCACGGTCATGTCGTAGATGCGCATCGGCATGCGGTCGTCGCGGCACAGCGCGATCGCGGCGGTGTCCATCACCGCCAGCTTGCGCTCGATCACCTCGTCGTAGGTCAGGTGCTCGAAACGCCTGGCGTCGGCGTGCTTGGCCGGGTCGGCGGTGTACACGCCGTCCACCTTGGTGGCCTTCAGCAGCAGGTCCGCGCCGATCTCCACCGCGCGCAGCGCGGCGGCCGAGTCGGTGGTGAAGAACGGGTTGCCGATGCCGGCCGCGAACAGCACGATGCGGCCCTTCTCGATGTGGCGGATGGCGCGGCGGCGGATGTAGTCCTCGGCCACGTCGTGGATCGGGATCGCGCTCATCACGCGCGCGTAGCCGCCGCGCTTCTCGATCGCGTCCTGCATCGCCAGCGCGTTCATCACGGTGGCCAGCATGCCCATGTGGTCGCCGGTGACGCGGTCCATGCCGGCGGCGGCCAGGCCCGCGCCGCGGAAGATGTTGCCGCCGCCGATCACCACGCCGACCTGCACGCCGGCCTTCTGCACCTCGATGATCTCGTCGGCCAGGCGGCCGATCACCTTCGGGTCGATGCCGTAGTCGCCGTCGCCCATCAGGGCTTCGCCGGAGAGCTTGAGCAGGATGCGGCGGTACTTGGGCTGGTCGCTCATGAGGTCTCCGGATTGTGGCGTGCAAACCGGCGCATTGTAGCCGAGCGGCCGTGCTTCGTCAGGCGCCGCGGCGGTATGCTGCAAGGTTCCCTCGGCCTGCGGAGAAGACCATGCGGCATGCGATCGGCGCCGTCGCCCTGATGGTGCGCGACTACGACGAGGCGATCGCCTGGTACGTGCGCCGCCTCGCCTTCGAGGTGGTCGAGGACACGCCGCTCGGCGGCGGCAAGCGCTGGGTGCTGCTGTCGCCGCCGGGGTCGTCCGGCGCGCGCCTGCTGCTCGCCAGGGCGTGCGGGCCGGAGCAGTCGGCCCGCGTGGGCGACCAGGCCGGCGGCCGCGTGTTCCTGCTCCTGCACGTGGACGACTTCCGCGCCCGCCACGCGGCGATGCTGGCGCAGGGCGTGCGCTTCCTGGAGCAGCCGCGCGAGGAGCCCTACGGCACCGTGGCCGTGTTCGAGGACCTCTACGGCAACCGCTGGGACCTGCTGCAGCCGAAGGCGAGAGGCGTGCCGGGCGCCTAGCCCCTCGCTTCGTCGCCCCTCGTTCGTCATTCCCGCGGAAGCGGGAATGCAGCGCCTTTGCTTTTCGTGGCCGAAGCCACTGGATTCCCGCTTTCGCGGGAATGACGGTGGGGATTTTCGCGGGCACGAGGCAAGAAAAAGGCCGCGGTTTCCCGCGGCCTTTTTCTTGTTGCTTTCGCGCGATCCCGAACCGACAGCGCGCCCTTGCGAGGAGGCCGGCCGTGGATGGCCGGTCTCCCCGTCGGGGCCAGCCTTACGCCAGGCCCGCCTGCTTCATCACCTCGGCGGCGAAGTCCTCCTCCACCTTCTCGATGCCTTCGCCGACGGCCAGGCGCACCACCGCGGCCACGTCCGCGCCTTCCTTCTTCAGCGCATCGCCCACGGTGACGTTGGTGTCCAGCACGTAGGGCTGGCCGACCAGGGTGACCTCGGAGACGATCTTGTTGACCTTGCCGGAGACGATCTTCTCCAGGATGTCGGCGGGCTTGTTCTTCTCCTTGTCCGACATCGCGGCCAGGGCGATCTCCTTCTCCTTGGCGAGGAACTCGGCCGGCACGTCCTCGGCCTTCACGTACTGCGGGCTCATCGCCGCCACGTGCATCGCCACGCCCTTGGCCAGCTCCTCGCTGCCGCCCTTGAGGGCGACCAGCACGCCGATGCGGCCGCCGTGGACGTAGCTGCCGATCACGCCGTCGTTCTCCACGCGCGCCAGGCGGCGCACCTGGATGTTCTCGCCGATGGTGGCGACCAGCGCCTTGGCGGCTTCCTCGACGGTGCCGCCGGCCGGGTAGGCGGCGGCCTTCAGCGCGTTGACGTCGGCGGCGCCGGACTTCAGCGCGACGTCGGCGACGGCGTCGCTGAACTTCACGAAGTCGGGGTTCTTGGTGACGAAGTCGGTCTCGCAGTTGACCTCCACCAGCACCGCCTTGCCGGCGGCCTGGGCGGCCACGATGCGGCCCTCGGCGGCGACGCGGCCGGCCTTCTTGTCGGCCTTGGCCAGGCCCGACTTGCGCAGCCACTCCATCGCGGCCTCGATGTCGCCGTTGTTCTCGACCAGCGCCTTCTTGCACTCCATCATGCCGGCGCCGGACCGCTCGCGCAGTTCCTTCACCAGCTGGGCGGAAATATTGCTCATCTCGATACCTCGAATGCTTGGGTCCGCCGCGGCGGCGGGGCGGCCGCCGCGGCGCGGAATGGCTTACTCGGCGGCGTCGGCCG
>DASZSL010000021.1:0-23062 GCA_035548715.1 Dongiaceae bacterium | reverse complement strand
GTGCCGGGCTTCAGGCCCATGTAGTCCAGCGCGCGCTCGGTGGCGCGGCGCCGGTCCTCGTCGGCGATGTCGGAGGGATTCGGCACGACGCCGGTGATCGGCAGCACGTCCTGCGGGCTGGTGCCCCAGGTGACCTGCGGCGCGATGTCCGCGGTCGAGAGCTTCACGTCGGCGTCGTACCGGGCGCCGGCATCGCTCGGCAGCGTCCTCCAATAGGCGACCGCCTGCTCCCAGGCGCCGCCCTTGGGCGACATCGGGCGGCCCTTCAGGTAGGCGAAGGTGGTCTCGTCCGGCGCGATCAGGCCGGCGCGGGCGCCGCCCTCGATCGACATGTTGCAGACCGTCATGCGGCCCTCCATCGAGAGGCCGCGGATCGCGTCGCCCGCGTATTCGATCACGTAGCCCGTGCCGCCCGCGGTGCCGATCCGGCCGATCACGGCGAGCACGATGTCCTTCGCGGTCACGCCGGTGCCGAGCTTGCCCTCGACGGTGATGCGCATGTTCTTGGCCGGGCGCTGGATCAGGGTCTGGGTCGCGAGCACGTGCTCGACCTCCGACGTGCCGATGCCGAAGGCCAGCGATCCGAACGCGCCATGGGTCGCGGTATGCGAATCGCCGCACACGATGGTCATGCCGGGCTGGGTCAGGCCCTGCTCCGGGCCGATGATGTGCACGATGCCCTGGCGGATGTCGTCCATCGAGAAATAGGGCACGCCGAAATCGCGGCAGTTCCGCTCCAGGGTCTCGACCTGGATCCGGCTCTCCTCCTCGGCGATGCCCTTGGAGCGGTCGGTGGTGGGCACGTTGTGGTCGGCCACCGCGAGCGTCGCGGTCGGCCGGTGCACCTTGCGGCCCGATGCGCGGAGCCCTTCGAAGGCCTGGGGCGAGGTCACCTCATGGACCAGGTGGCGGTCGATGTAGAGGAGGCAGGTGCCGTCGTCGGAACGGTGCACCAGATGGCTTTCCCAGATCTTGTCGAAGAGCGTTTTCGGCATCGTTTTTCTCTCTGCTGGCAGGCGCTTCCACGGGGGGTCTTAGGCCCCGAAGCGGGCGACACTAGCCCAGGTTTTTGAGGTTTTACAATGCGTCCGGCGCAGGGCTGGGCCCCGCTGGGGGGTGCCCTGGTATGTCCGGAAACGCGAGGAAAGACGCCCGAGATGCCTCTGAACGGCCTTGGACCGGCCTGGAAGATAGTCCCCTCCCCCAATCTTGGGGGAGGGGACTGGAGAGCGAGTCACCTATGCGACCCCTACTTCGCCCACTTCGGGCCGACGCCGTTGACGGCCAGGTAGGCGGAATAGAGCGAGGTGGTGCCGCAGATGAACAACCGGTTCAGCTTCGGGCCGCCGAAGCAGACATTGGCCACCAGCTCGGGGATCCGGATCTTGCCGATCAGGGTGCCGTCGGGGTCGTAGCAATGCACGCCGTCGGCCGCGCTGGTCCAGATCCGCCCGTCGCGGTCGAAGCGGAAGCCGTCGAACAGGCCGGCGGTGCTGGTCGCGAAGACCTTGCCGCCGGAGAGCTTCTTGCCGTCGGCGCCGACCTTGAACTTGCGGATGTGGCGGTTGCCGTCCTTCTTGTGCGAGGCGCCGGTATCGACGATGTAGAGCTCCTTCTCGTCCGGCGAGAAGGCAAGGCCGTTGGGCTTGTCGAAATCGTCGGCCACCACCTCGACCTTGCCGTTCCCGGGATCGACGCGGTAGACGCGGCAGGCGCCGCCCTTCTGCTCGCTGGGGAAGGTCGCGCCCTCGTAGTCGATCAGGATGCCGTAGGGCGGATCGGTGAACCAGATCGAGCCGTCGGACTTCACCACCACGTCGTTCGGCGAGTTCAGCTTCTTGCCGTCGTATTTGTCGGCGATGGTGACGACGCGGCCGTCGAATTCGGTGCGGCTGACGCGGCGGCCGGAATGCTCGCAGGTGACGAGGCGGCCCTGGTTGTCGACCGTGTTGCCGTTGGAATTGCCCGAGGGCTGGCGGAACACCGAGACCGAGCCGTCGGTCTCGTCATAGCGCAGCATGCGGTTGTTCGGGATGTCGGACCAGACCAGGTAGCGGCCGGCGGCGAACCAGGCCGGGCCCTCCGACCAGCGGGCGCCGGTCCACAGCCGCTCGACCCGGGCATGGCCGACATAGCAGGCCTCGAACCGGTCATCGATGGTCTCGAACCCGGTCCCCTCGATCTGTCCGTAGAACATCCAATCCTCCCCTAGGTCCTGTTGGTCTTGCTCTTGATCTCGTGCGGCGGATGCAAGGCCGCGGATGGCCGGCCTTCGCCGGCCATGGCGACCGGGTCAGGGCTTCCGACTCACGCCGTCCCTACCGCCACGGCGTTCTTGTCCCGGGCCGCGCCCCAGATCGCGAGCAGCATGCCCGCGCCCGCCACGGCGGCACCGGCAATGGTCAAGGCAGGGTAGCCGAAACCGTCATGGATCAACAATCCGCCGAGCGCGGCGCCGCCCGCATTGCCGAGGTTGAAGGCGGCGATGTTGAGCGACGAGGCGAGCGTCGGCGCGCCCTTGGCGGTGGTGACCACGCGGGTCTGCAGCGGCGAGATGTTGGCGAAGCTGACGGCGCCCCAGACGAACAGCGTCGCATAGGCCGGCATCGCCGCGCCCATGGTCCAGGTGAAGACCAGCGTCACCAGGGTCAGCGCCGCCAGGATCGAGATCTGCGCCGGCATCAGCGCGATGTCGGCGAGACGGCCGCCGAGATTGCTGCCGACCACCAGGCCGGCGCCGAACACGAACAGGCCGATGGTGACCTGCCGCGGGGTGAAGCCGGTCACGTCCAGCAGGATCGGCGCGATATAGGTCACGACCGCGAAGAGCGAGGCCGAATAGGCGACGGTGGTCGCGAGCGCGATCCAGACGTCGAGCCGGGCGATCGAGCGCAGCTCGGTGCGGAAATGCGACGGCCCGCCCTCCCTGACCGGGTGCACCAGCACGGCGATCGCGATCACCGTGACGAGGCCGAGCCCGGTCACGCACCAGAAGGTGGCGCGCCAGCCCCAGGCATGGCCGATCGCCGTGCCGGCGGGGACGCCCATGATGTTGGCGATGGCGAGGCCCATGAACATCAGCGCGATGGCGCCGGCCTGGCGGTTGGCCGGCACCAGGCCCGCCGCCACCACGGCGCCGACGCCGAAGAAGGTGCCGTGGCAGAGCGCCGAGACCACGCGCGCGATCAGCAGGATCGTGTAGCTGGGCGCGATCGCGGCGATGAAATTGCCGGCGATGAACAGGCTCATGAGCCCGATCAGCAGCACCTTGCGCGGCACCGCGCTGGTGCCGAGCGTGAAGATCGGCGCCCCGATCACCACGCCGAGCGCGTATCCGGTCACCAGCATGCCGGCGGCCGGGATGGTGACCGCGAGGTCGCGGGCGATGTCGGGCAAGAGGCCCATGATGACGAACTCGGTCGTGCCGATGGCGAAGGCGGCGACGGTCAGCGCGTAGATCTGGATCGGCAGGCGGCCATTGGCGGTCGGCTGCGCCGCCGCCGGAGATCGGGGATTCACGGTCAAAGCTCCGATGGGTCCAGGACGACGCCCGGGTTGAGGCGGTTGTCGGGGTCGAGCGCCCGCTTGATGCGGGCGGAGAGGTCGAGCGCGGCGGCGGGCTTCCTGGCCCAGACCGCCTTGCGCTTGGCGCGGCCGATGCCGTGCTCGGCGCTGATCGAGCCGCGCAGCCGGTCGACCGTGTCGTAGAGCCGCTCCAGCAGCGGGTCGTAGAGCTCCTTGGCGCGCGCCGCCGGCACCAGGAAGTTCACATGCAGGTTGCCGTCGCCGAGATGGCCGAAGGGCAGCACGGTGACGTCGTCGGGGATCTGGCCGCGCCAGCCGGCGATGGCGGCGAGCAGGCTCGGGATCTCCGCGATCGGCACGGTCACGTCGCTGCGGATGATGTAGCCGAGCTTGGAGGCGGCGAGGCTCTGCTCCTCGCGCAGGCGCCACATGTTGGTGCGCTGCGCCTCGGTCTCGGCGATCGCGCCGTCGAGGCAGATGCCGCTTTCCAGCAGCTCGCCGAGCACGGCCTCGACCCGGTCGCGCAAGCCGTCGCTGAACATCCAGGCGACGTCGATCAGCAGGTGCCAGGGCTGCGGCCCGGCGATCGGCCGCTGGGCGTTGGGCAGGTGCTCGACCGCGATCTCGATCCCGTCGGAGCACAGCAGCTCGAAGGCGCTGATCAGCTCGCCGAAGGCGTCGCGGCAGCGCTTGAAGACCGCGATCGCGTCCTCCGGGGTGCGGATCGCGAGCCAGACCGTCACCCGCTCGCGCGGCAAGGCGGCAAGGCGCAGGGCCGCGGCGGTGATGATGCCGAGCGTGCCCTCGGCGCCGATGAAGAGCTGCTTCAGGTCGTAGCCGGTATTGTCCTTGCGCAGCGGGCGCATGAGATCGAGCACCGACCCGTCGGCCAGCACCACCTCGAGGCCCAGCACCAGGTCGCGCGCCATGCCGTAGCGCAGCACGTTGATGCCGCCGGCATTGGTCGAGAGGTTGCCGCCGATCCGGCAGGAGCCGCCGGAGCCCATGGCGAGCGGGAAGAACCGCCCGACCTCGGCGGCGGCCTGCTGCACCGCCTGCAGCACGCAGCCCGCCTCGACCACCATGTAGTCGCCGGCGGGATCGATGGCGCGGACCTTGTCCATGCGCTCGAAGGAGAGCACGACCTCGGTGCCGCTCTCGTCGGGGATGCCGCCGCGGACCAGGCCGGTATTGCCCGATTGCGGCACGATCGCGACCTGGTGCTCGGCCGCCAGCCGGGCGATGCGCGCCACGTCCGCGGTCGAGCCCGGCCGCAGCACCGCCGCGGCGCGGCCGCGATTCTGGTTCCAGAAATCGCGCTCGAAGCGGTCCCGGTCGCCGTCCGCGGTCAGCACCTGCGCCGCGCCGATGGCCGCGCGGGCCGCGTCTAGGAAGGAGGCGATGCTGGGCGGTTGCGACACTTGCAGGATACTTCCAAATAAAACTCGTCATGGTCGGCCCGTCCGCGGGGGCCGACCATGACGAAGAGGGAGAAGGCTACTCCCTCTTCGTCATCCCTCAAACTCCAGAATGTAGAGGCCGCCATTGTAGTCGTTGGCGTAGACCAGGCCTTGGCGGTCCACGTAGACGTCGCAGTTCTGGATCACCTTGGTGCGGTTGGGCCGGGGATCGACCAGGCGCTCGGGCGTCGGCGGCACGAAGGCGGCGATCTCCTCCGGCCGGTACTGGTTGCGGATGTCGAACACGCGGATGCCGGCATTCTGGTAGGTGGCGAAGATCCGCTCCTCGCTGACCAGGCCGTCGGGCCGGTTCTCGTAGATGTTGTGCGGGCCGAAATGGCCGCCCTTGCCCACATAATCCGCCTCGGCCGGGGTCGGGAAGGTGGAGATGCTGATCGGGTTCGAGGGCTCGCGGATGTCGAACAGCCAGATCAGCTTCAGCCCGTCCTCCTGGTGGTCGAGCACCGCCTCGTCCAGCACCACCATGAGCTGGCGGTTGGGCAGGGCCAGCACGTTGTGGGTGCCGCCGCCGAAGGGCGGCGACCAGTTGCGATGCACCTTGAGGCCGGGCTGCTTCGGATCGGCGACGTCGATCAGCACCATGCCGGCATCGCGCCAGGCGCCGTAGGCCGTGGTGCCGCTGACCGTCGCGTGGTGCAGGCCGGCGCGGCGCGCGTTCTCGTCGGGCTTCTCGCCGGCGGCCTGGTTCATGCCGGGCAGCCAGTAGCGGCCGAGCTCGCGGGGCTTGGTCGGGTCCGACATGTCGATGGTGATGAAGATGTAGTCGGTGAAGCCGTCGAGCAGCGCCGAGGCATAGGCGACCTTGCCGCCGGTGTACCAGATGCGATGGATGCCGCCGCCCGCGACCGGCATGAAGCCGATCTGCCTGGGCTGGCCGGCCTTCGAGATGTCGTAGACCGCCATGCCCGCGGTCCAGTCGCGCTTGGTGGGACCCGACGAGGTCCCGACCTTCTGGCCGATCTTGCCGGTGTAATACTGCTTCTCGTCCTGGAACTCCGCCGCGGCGAACATGTCCTTGGCGTTGATCACCAGCAGCAGGTCCCCGTGGGTCTGCAGATGGATGTTCCAGGTGTTGGGCGGCGCCGCGACATAGGCCGCGGGCTTGGGATTCCTGGGGTCGCGCACATCGACCACGCTGAAGCCCTTGGAGAACATGTGGCCGACATAGGCATAGCCCTTGTTGATCATGAGCTGCACGCCGTCGGGGCGGCCGCCCTGGTCGGAATGGCCGATCAGCTTCATGCCCTTGGCATAGTCGGGCTTCGGTAGACTCACCGTGCGTCCTCCCATATTCGGTAAAAGACGGGCGGCGGACCCAGGAAAAGCGATGGGCGCCGCCGCCCGGTCGGATCGAGCTACTTCCAGATCTTCAGATAGGCGTCCTGGTACCCGTTCTCCGGGTCGTAGGTGTTGTTCGGGCCGCCGTCATGGTCGATGTTGGTCGGCAGGAAGAGGTGCGGCGGCGCCACGAAGCCGCTGTCCTTCTCCTTGTGCAGCGCCCGGTTCGCCTCATCGACGATCTGCCAGCCCTGCAGGTGCAGCGGCTCGGCGACGGTCGCCGCCTGGAAGTCGCCGTTGCGGATGCGCTGGAACGCGGCCTCGGAGCCGTCGCCCGCCGAGATGTTCTGCGGGTTGTCCTTGCCGGTGAGGCCGGCCGCCGCGAGCGAGGGCGGCATGAAGTCGAAGGTCAGGTCGTTGATGCTGAGCGAGGTGGTCCAGGCCGCACCGTAGCGCTGCAGCAGCGAGGTGGTGAGCTGCGGCATGCGGTTGGAGGCGTCGGCCAGCGGCGTATCGACGAATTCCAGCACCTTGCTGTCGCCGCAGGCCTTGATCACGTCCTCCATGGCATGCGCCTTCTTCAGCGCGATCTCGTAGGTGCTGTCGGTGAAGATGATGGCGCCGACCTTGCCGTCGAGCATGGCGCAGGGATAGGAGGCCGCCGCCTTCGCCACCACCAGCGGGTCGGTGGTGATGTTGGTGAAGATCGGCAGCGTGTCATGCGGGCCGGACTTGGCATAGGCGTGCCAGCCGACGATGACGATGCCCTGCTTGGCCGCGTCCTGGATCGCGGTCGCCTGCTCGGTGGCGTCGATGCCGCCCAGCACGATCACGTCGGGCTTGGAGGCGACCGCCTGGCCCAGCGCCGTGGTGCGGCCGGCGACCGTGCCCTGGCCGTCGATCAGGGTGAACTTCCAGCCGATCTTCTCGGCCGCTTCCTTGACGCCCTCGCCGGCGCCGAGCGCGCCGCCGTTGCGCTGGTCGGTCGAGACGTAGACGATGCTCTTGCCGGCTTCGGCCTTGGGACCCGTGGTCGGGCCGGTCCAGGGCGCGTTCGGCTTGCTGTATTCCTCGACCACCGCCTTGGCGTCGGAGACCGCGTCCGCCCATGCAGCCACGGGGGCCGCCGACGAAGCCATGGTCAGGATCGCCAGCACGCCGGCGAGTTGGATGCTGCGCATCGAGACTCTCATTGTCGAACTCCTCCCAATCCCTTGTTGTCGTTGCCGTGGAAGATCCGGAGGGAGCCGTTATGGCTTCCCGTCCGTCGAAACCGTGGGCGCGCCCTCGGACGCGGCGGGCGCGTTGCGGGCCAGCACCCGCAGGATCCGCGCGCTGCGGCCGCGGCGCTTCTGCGAATAGCCCGCCAGGCCGATCGCGATCAGCAGGGTGACGCCGTTGAACAGCGGCTCGATGAAGAAGGCGCCGCCGATCTGCTGGATGCCGGAGATGCCGACGGCGAGGATCGCGACGCCGACGATGGTGCCCCAGACATTGACCCGCCCCGGCTTGATCGTGGTCGAGCCGAGGAAGGCGCCGACCAGGGCCGGCAGCAGGTATTCGAGGCCGACGCTGGCCTGGCCGATCCGCAGGCGCGCCGCCAGCAGCAGGCCGGCGAAGCCGCCGAGCAGGCCGGCCACCACGAAGGCGCCGATGATGAAGCGGCGGCTGGGGATGCCGTTCAGCTCCGCGGCGCGGGGATTGGCGCCGATCGCATAGAGGCTGCGGCCGATCGGAAGAAATTCGCCGGCGATCCACAGGATAATGGCCAGGACCAGCACGTAGAAGGCGGCCACCGGGATGCCGAAGACCTGCAGGGCATAGATCTGGGTGAAGCCGTGGGGCAGCGAGCCGACGATCTGCCGGCCCTGGGTGTACCAGAGCGCGAGCGCGTAGAGGATCGTCCCGGTGCCCAGGGTGGCGATGAAGGAATCGATCCGCGCGATCTCCACCAGCAGCCCGTTCAGCAGGCCGAGGAAGGCGCCCGCCAGGAGCACGATGACGACCACGATGCGCCAGTCGATGCCGAGCTGGGTCTGCAGCGCGATCGCCAGGATGTGCCAGAGCACGATGCCGTAGCCGACCGTCAGGTCGATGCGCCCCGCCATCATCGGGATCATCGCCGCCAGCGACAGGATGGCGATGATCGCCTTGTCGCCCAGGATCGAGCGCAGGTTGAGCATGGTCGGGAAGGTGTTGGGCAGCGCGACCGAGAAGATGACGATCAGCAGCAGGGTGCAGAGCGGCAGGCCGTAGACCGGCAGCAGCCGGCCGATCTTCTGCGACAGGCTCATGCTTTCCAGCTCGACGGCGGTCGGCTCGAGAGCGGTGGACTTGATCGACTGCATGAAACCGCTCCCTACTGGAGAACTGCGGGCTGCGCGGACTGGCCGGCCGCGGGGGCCAGCGAGGCGGCGAGCGTGATGGATTCGGTCGAGAGGTCGTCGGCGACGATCTCATCGACGATGGCGCCGTCGCGGAACACCAGCGCGCGATGGCAGATCGCCGCGACCTCCTCGAAGTCGGTCGAGACCAGGAGGATGCCCTGGCCGCGGCCGAGCTCGGCCGCCAGCAGCCGGTAGATCTCGGCCTTGGCGCCGACATCGACGCCGGCGGTCGGGTCCTCGAGGATCAGCACGTCGGGGGCGACGTGCATCCAGCGCGCCATCACCACCTTCTGCTGGTTGCCGCCGGACAGCGACTCGATGAACTCGTCGGGCGTGTTGGGCACGAGGCCGATGCGCCGCCCGGATTCCAGCGTGGTCGAGGCCTCCTTGGCCGGATGCCGCCAGGTCAGGAGCCGGGCGCCGCTCGCCATCGGGTTGATGAACATGTTCTCGCGGATCGACAGGCCCGGCGCGATCGATTCGGCGATGCGGTCGGCGGCGACGAAGCCCAGGCCGCCCCGGACGGCCTTGTGGATGCTGGAATTGTCGATGGTCGCGCCCTTGACGGCGACGTTGCCCGCGGTGTGCCTCTCGGCGCCGATCAGCGTGCGGCTGATGAGCTCGTGCCCCGCGCCGCGCAGGCCGACCAGGCCCAGCACCTCGCCCCGCTTCAGCGCGAAGGAGACCGGGCCGACCGCGCCGGTCACCAGCGCATCGCAGACCAGCACCGATTCCGCGGTGGTCGGCGCCGGGGGACGCACGAACACCTTCTCCGGCGGGCGGCCGATGATCGAGCGCACCAGGCTCTCGGGATCGGCCTCCGCGGTGCGCCGCGCATCGACGGCGCGGCCGTCGCGCAGGACCAGCAGCCGGTCGGAGATCGCGAAGATCTCGTCGAGGCGGTGCGAGACGTAGATCATGCTGACATGCTGGCGCTTCAGCTCGCGCAGCACGTCGAAGAGGACGGCGACGTCGTCCTGCGGCAGGCTGGCGGTCGGCTCGTCGAGCACCAGGATGCGCGCGTGGATGCCGACCGCGCGGGCGATCGCGACCAGCGACTTCTCGGTGCGCGTGAGGTCGGAAACGCGCTTCCTGGGATCGATGCCGGGCGCCACGCGCTCGAGCGATTCCCGCGCCATCCGGGTGATCGCCGGCCAATCGATCATGCCCCATCTGCGCTTGTAGCCCTGGGCCATGGCGATGTTCTCGGCCACCGTCATCCATTCGATGAGGCCGAGATCCTGGTGGATGAAGGCGATGGAGGGGCGGCCCTGGTCGAAATCGTGCAGCTGGCCGTCGATGCGGATCTCGCCGCTGTCCGGCTTCACCACGCCGGCCAGGATCTTCACCAGGGTCGACTTGCCCGCGCCGTTCTGGCCGAGCAGGGCCAGGATCTCGCCGCGCGGCAGATCGAGGTCGACGTCGCGCAAGGCCTGCGTCGCGCCGAACGATTTCGAGAGGCCGCGGATCGTGAGAGCGGCGTGCTCGGCCGGCGCCGCCGCGGTGACGGGCTCCATCCACTTCCTCCCAAATCCGGCCTTCGGGCGAGGCCGTTATCGATACGGTGGCCGAAATCCGGAGAAGATGCAAATACTATTTCATTCTGGCCAGAACCGGTTCATTATCCGACCGGTACGGGAACGCCGATGTGAACCCGGCGCGATTGACGCGCGGTCGGGCTGTCGGCTAATCCGCTCGGCCAACGGGGGAAGGGAGGCGAATCTGCGGGGCGTCACCACCACAGCGCGGCTGGAGCGGCTGGTGCGGCCGTTCAAGCTGGTCTCCTGCGACCGGCGGCGCTTCGCGCCCGACGCATCGGGGAAGCCCTCGATCCACCTGGTGCACAGCGGCGCCTGGCAGGAATCCTCGGCCGGCGATTCGATGCACAAGATGATCCTGGTGCTGGGCGGCCAGGTCGATGTCGAGGGCGGCCAGGGCGGCTGGCTGATCATCCCCAACCACATCATCTTCATTCCCGCCGACCGCGCATACAACCTGCGGATCGCCAGCCACACCACGGTGATCGTCGCCTATCTCGATCCGACGGACGCGGAATGGCAGCATCACGGCTGCTGGGCGACCCGGGCCAACGGCCTCGCCCACGAGATGTTCGGCTATCTGCTGAAGCTCTACGGCGAGAGCCCGGACTCGGAGACGGTGCGGCAGCTGTTCCGCACCCTGTCGCTGCTCTGCCGCGACTGGTTCGCCAATCCGCGCATCCTGTGGCTGCCGCAGGCGAAATCGGAGGCGACGCGCACCTTCATCACCTATGTGCGGGACCGCCTGTCCAGCGTCACCGTCGCCGAGGCCTGCCGCGCCTGCAACCTGCCGCAGCGGACCATGCAGCGCATCGCCCAGGAGGAGTTCGGCCACGGATTGCGGACGCTGATCAGCGAGATCCGCATGATGCGCGCCATGGAGCTGCTGGTGAAAGGCGACATCTCGGTGGAGACGGTCGCGCGCTCGGTCGGCTTCAGCAGCCTGAGCTCGTTCACCGCGGCGTTCTCCGAGCGCGTCGGCCTGTCGCCCGGCGAGTTCAAGCAGCGCAACCGCGCCGCGTTGCGCACCTGTCCGCCGGTCGCGGAGAGCGACGCGGCTTAGGTCTTGTCGTGCCGGATGTGCCGCTGCGCCGGAGATTTCAGGGATAGACCCGTCGACCCCTCACCCCTGCCCTCTCCCTCCCCGTCCGCGAATGCGGACATTCGTCCGCGGGGGAATGCGGACATTCGTCCGCGGGGGAGAGGGGGATCTATTGGCTGCGGATGCTGAAAGCGTCGAAGGCTGCCGCCTTGCCTCCGCACAACCTTCCCTCTCCCCTTGAGGGAGAGGGTTACGGAGCGTTGGCGAGCGAAGCGAGCTTACGCGGAGTTGGGTGAGGGGTCGCTCGGCCTCACCCAGTCAGCGCTGACTTACTCGCTCGCGGTCGCGGCCTGGGTGCCGCTCTCGCCGGTCTCGCGCTCGGAGATGCGGGCGGCCTTGCCGCGGCGGCCGCGCAGGTAATAGAGCTTCGCGCGGCGCACGTCGCCCGAGCGCACCAGCTCGACCGAGGTCAGGCGCGGCGAGAACAGCGGGAACACGCGCTCGACGCCCTCGCCGTAGGAGATCTTCCGCACGGTGAAGGACGAGTTGAGCCCGGCATTCTTGCGGGCGATGCAGACGCCCTCGAAGGCCTGCACGCGCTCGCGGTCGCCTTCGACCACCTTCACGTTCACCTTCACGGTGTCGCCGGGACGGAACTCCGGCAGCTTGGCGGTTTCGCGGAGCTTCGCGACCTGCGCTTCTTCGATCTTCTTCAACGTGCTCATCTCAGTCTTCCTTTCGTCTCGAACTCTTGTGTCTCGTCTGTTCATAGGCGTCCCAGAGATCGGGCCGCCGCGATTTCGTCGCCGCCTCGGCCTCGCGCAGGCGCCAGGCCCTGATCTTCTCGTGGTGGCCGGACAGCAGCACCTCCGGCACCTTCATTCCCTTCCACTCCGCGGGCCGCGTGTAATGCGGATATTCCAGCAGCCCGCGCTCGAAACTCTCCTCCTCCAGCGTCTCCGCCGCACCCATGACCCCGGGCAGCAGTCGGACGCAGGCATCGATCACCGCGATCGCCGCCGGCTCGCCGCCCGAAAGGACGATGTCGCCGAGGCTGACCTCGAGAAGCCCGCGCGATTCGATGACGCGCTCGTCGAGCCCCTCGTAGCGGCCGCAGAGCAGGACCATGCCCGGCCCCGCGGCCCAATCCCTGATCAGCGCCTGCTCCACGCGACGGCCGCGCGGGGTGAGGTAGATCGCCGGTTTCAGCCCGTCGCTCGTCGCCGCTTCCAGCGCCGCATCGACCACGTCCGGCCGCATCACCATCCCCGGCCCGCCGCCGAACGGCGTGTCATCGACGGTCTTGTGCCTGTCCTGGGCGAAGCTCCGGATGTCCGAAGCCTCCAGCCGCCACAGACCGTCGTTCAACGCCTTGCCCGCGAGGCTGTGGCCCAGCGGCCCCGGGAACATCTCCGGGAAGAGCGTCAGGACACGCGCCGTCCACACAGGCCTGGTCTCAGTCACCTCCCTCTACCTCAACAGACTCACCCCCACCCCTGCCCTCCCCCGTATCGGGGGAGGGGGAAGTGAAGAAATCGTCCGGCAGCGCGATCACGATCCGGCCCGCCTGCACATCGACCGACGGCACAAAGGCGTCGGCGAAGGGCAGGTCGAACGGACGCGCTCCGTCGATCGCCAGCATCGGCCCGGCGCCGTAATCCTGTACGTCGGCGACCTTGCCGTAGTTCCGGCCCTGCGCATCCTCGACCGTGAGGCCGATGAGATCGCCGGCATAGAACTCGTCCGCCGCCTCGATCGCCGGCAGGGCCTCGCGCGGCGCGTAGAGCCGCCGGCCCTTCAAGGCTTCCGCCGCGTTGCGGTCGGCGACGCCGTCGATCCGCGCGATCACGATCGAGTCCTTGGCCGCCTTGCTGGTGAGCTTCAGCGCGAAGGCGCGGCCCTGGTCGTCGTAGAGCGGGCCATAGGCGGCGATCGACATCGGGTCCTCGGTGAAGGATTTCACCTTCACCTCGCCCCGGATGCCGTGCACGCCGGCGATGGCGCCCATCAGGATCATGCGACCGCCCTTCGTCACAAGGCGACGTCAGCTCGCGGGCGCTTCGGCGGGAGCCGGCGCGGCCGCGGCAGCCGCATCGGCGGCGGCCTTGGCGCGCTCCTGCGCCTTGGCCTTCGGCAGGTGCTGCTTGGTCGACTCGTGGCGCTTCGGCGCCTCCATCAGGCCGGCCTTGTGGAAGAAGTGCTGCACGCGCTCGGAGGGCAGCGCGCCCTTCGAGAGCCAGTACTTGGCGCGCTCGGTGTCGAGCACCACGCGGTCGGCATGGTCCTTCGCCAGCATCGGGTTGTAGGAGCCGATGCGCTCGACGAACTTGCCGTCGCGGGCGAAGCGGCTCTCCGCCACCACGATGCGATAGAAGGGGCGCTTCTTCGCGCCGCCGCGGGCCAGACGAATCTTCAACGACATGGTCTTCAGTTCTCCTTTGAAAGCGAAAGCGTGATCATTCGGGATGGTGACTGCAGGCTTCGATCTTGTTGCCGTCGGGATCGAAGGCGAAGGCACCGTAGTAGTTCGGGTGATAGTGCGGACGCAGGCCCGGCGCGCCGTTGTCCTTGCCGCCGTGGCTGAGCGCGGCGGCGTGGAAAGCATCGATGTCCTTGCGGCGCCTGGCCTCGAAGCAGACATGCGCGCCGCCCTTGGCATTGGCGCCCGAATCGCACCGCTCCGGCACACCGATCCAGAAGCGCGGATGGTCGCTGCCGACCAGGCCGTAGCCGTGGGCGACGACGCCCTGGCCGGGCACATCGACGGTGAAGATGCAGGTGCAGCCCAGGGGCTCCAGCACCGCGTCGTAGAACCGCTTGGCGCGGGCGAGGTCGGAGACGCCGATCGAGAGGTGGTCGATCATCGCATCCCCCCGAAGCCGCCGCCGCCCAACCCACCGGGGCCGCCCTTCATCAGCGCCGAGAGGCCGTGGCGCATCAGGCCCTTCTGGCCGAGCTTGGAGACCTGCTTCAGCATGCGCTGCATCTCCTGGTGCTGCTTCAGGAGCTTGTTGATGTCCTGCACCTGCACGCCGGAGCCGGCGGCGATGCGGTTCTTGCGGGACGCCTTGATGAGATCCGGGTTGCGGCGTTCCTTCGGCGTCATCGAGGAGATGATGGCGAGCGAGCGCTTGACGTGCTTCTCGTCGACCTTGCCTTCGAGCTGCTTCTGCATCTTGCCGATGCCGGGCAGCATGCCCATGACGCCGGCCAGGCCGCCCATCTTCTGCAGCTGCTTCAGCTGCGAGGCCATGTCGTCGAGATCGAACTGGCCCTTCTGCATCTTCTTGGCGAGACGCTCGGCCTCCTCGGCCTCGGTGGTCTCGATCGCCTTCTCGACCAGGCTGACGATGTCGCCCATGCCGAGGATGCGCCCGGCCAGGCGGTCGGCGTGGAAGTCCTCGAGCGCGTCGAGCTTCTCGCCGGTGCCCAGGAGCTTGATCGGCGCGCCGGCGATGGCGCGCATGGAGAGCGCCGCACCGCCGCGCGCGTCGCCGTCGATCCGGGTCAGCACGATGCCGGTGACGCCGACCTTCTCCTTGAAGGACTTGGCGACGGTGACCGCGTCCTGGCCGGTCATCGCATCGGCGACCAGCAGGCTCTCATGCGGATGGACGGCGTCGCGCACGGCGGCGACCTCCGCCATCAGCTCCTCGTCGATCGCAAGGCGGCCGGCGGTGTCGAGCATCACGACGTCGAAGCCCTCAAGGCGCCCGGTCTGCATCGCCCGCCTGGCGATCGCGACCGGCGGCTCGCCGGGGACGATGTTCAGGGTGCGGACCATGGTCTGCTCGCCGAGCACGGCGAGCTGCTGCTGGGCCGCCGGACGCCGCACGTCGAGCGACGCCATCAGCACCTTCTTGTTCTGCTTCTCGGTCAGGCGCTTGGCGATCTTCGCCGTGGTCGTGGTCTTGCCCGAGCCCTGCAGGCCGAGCATCAGCACCGCGACCGGCGCCGGCGCATTGAGGTCGATGCCGGGTTCCTGCTTCTCGCCGGCGGAGAGCGTGCGCACGAGCTCGTCGTGCACCAGCTTCACCACCATCTGGCCCGGCGTGACCGACTTCACCACCTTCTCGCCGACCGCGCCTTCGCGCACGCGCTCGATGAAATCCTTCACCACCGGCAGCGCGACGTCGGCCTCGAGCAAAGCGATGCGGACCTCGCGCAGCGCCTCGTCGACATCGCCTTCGCTCAGCGCACCGCGCCGCGTCAGCTTGTCGAAGACACCGCTCAGACGTTCGGAGAGTTTCTCGAACATGCCGTGGTCGATCCGGGTCCCAAATTCTCAAAACACAAACGCGCCCGCGCACGACACTCGTGGACGGACGGAGCCCCTCGGGGCCAGCGGCCTAACAAAGGTGGTTAAGCGGGCGGAACCTAGGGGTTCGGCGGTCCCGAGTCAACGTGCCGCATTGCGACAGATTCGTCATTCAGATGAAAGCCTTAGCCGGTATTCCGCGTTGCCGGAGTCGGGCCGGGCGTCCGATCGCCGCAGGGGACAGCGTTAACCTTTTGAAATCACTCGCTGTTTCAAACTGTCACCGAATTTTGGTTGCAACAGCAAAGGCTTGCTGGCGATGATGGTCAAGCGTTCATCCCTGGGGAGGCTGAGTCGGAAGACCGGCTTGGCGGGAGACGACATGAAAAAACAAGCGCTGCTCGGCGCCGCCATGGTGGGGGCCGTCCTGTTGTCCGCAGCCGGCCAAGGCAAGGCCGAGGACCTGCGCGACGAGCCCTTGGGGGAGATCCAGCAATTGGCGGATGCCGGCCGCGCCGACGCGCAGCGCGAGCTCGGGATCCGCTATGGCCAGGGCACCGGCCTTGCGCAGGACTATTTCAGCGCGCGCTCCTGGGCCAGCAAGGCGGCCTCGCAGGGCGACGCCTGGGCGATGCGGATCATGGGCCTGATCTACCTGAACGGGCTCGGCGTCGATGCCGACCGCTACCGCGCCTTCGACTACTTCAGGCGCGCGGCCAATGCCGGCGAGATGAACGCGCAGTTCAACCTCGCGGTGATGTATTACGACGGCGACACCGCCGCCCAGAGCTACGCCAAGGCCCTGGACTGGTACAAGCGCGCCGCCGAGCAGGGCAATGCCAAGGCGCAGCACAATCTCGGCCTGATGCTGGCGCATGGCGTCGGCACCGTGACGGACAAGGTCGAGGCCTATAAGTGGTTCGAGCTCTCCGGCAGCGGCGATGCGATCGCCGCCACGACCGAGATGCAGTCCATCGTGCCGCTGATGACCAAGGCCGAGGTCGCCGAGGCGCAGCGCCGCGCCGAGGCCTGGCATCCCCAGATGGAATGGATGCCGTAACCAGCCTACGCGGCGGGCGGCAGGCGATTCCGGGTGACGGTCACGGCGGTGCCGGTCGGCGCCGCCGGGCGCTGCCGCACCACATGCAGCTCCGAACGCGCGGCATCGAGATCGCGCCGCGTCTCGCGCAGGCGACGGCGCTGCTTGCCGCCGGTCAGCCACATGACCAGGCAGCCGAACAGGAAGCCGAACAGGACCGCGCAGAGCGTCAGCAGGAAGAGCGGCGTCGACGGCGCCCAAGGCAGCGGCCAGAGCTCGATCTCGACGGTCTGGCGGTTGTTCACCGCGAAGAGCGCGACGATGACGATGACGGGAATGCTGACGATCCAGCCGAAGCGACGCATCGGTAATCCCAAGCTGATCCGGCACGCGGCGGCGCCGCTCTGTCGTGGAATGATCTACGGCTGCAGTCGACGACCGGTCAAGCTCTTGAACGGGATGACGAACCCGTCACGAACCGGTTGGGCCGCTGCCGGTGGCCGGACCCTTGGGCGCGGCGACACTCGGCTCGGCGGGCTTGGGCGCGCTGCCGCCTTCGGCACCGCGCGCCGAGTTCAGGCGATCGCGCAACTCTTTGCCGGTCTTGAAGAATGGGACGACCTTCTGATCGACGGCCACGGTCTCGCCGGTGCGCGGATTGCGGCCCTTGCGCGCCTCGCGCTGCTTCACCGAGAAGGCGCCGAAGCCGCGGAGCTCGACACGATCACGCTTTGCCAATGCGTTGGTGATCTCTTCGAAGATCGTGGTGACGATCCGCTCGACATCCCGATGATAGAGATGCGGATTTAGCTCCCCGATCCGCAAGATAAGCTCAGACTTCGTCATCTCGGTCCCCGCACGCCCGCCGCTCACGCCATCACTGCGTCGCGACGGGCTTCCCCTCTTCCCTTGCGGGCCCGTCCCCCGCGAAGTTTCAAAAGCGTGCCAAGGGAATCGAGCGGCGTCAAGGATAAGCCGCTCATTTTAATACGTTTTTCCGGGCGCCGTGCGATTTGGGTCAACAAAAAGGGCCGGAGGGGTCACCCCCACCGGCCCGAAATCGTTAATTTTGTAATTTTATTGCGCGATTTGGGCGAACCGTTCCTATTCGTCGTCCTTCTTGCCCTTCTTGGCCTTGTTGAGGGCGGCACCCAGGATGTCGCCGAGGCTGGCGCCGGAATCCGACGAGCCGTATTCGGCCATCGCCTGCTTGTCCTCCTCGACCTCGCGCTGCTTGATCGAGAGCGAGACCTTGCGGGTCTTGGCGTCGATCTGGGTGATCTTGGCATCGACCTTCTCGCCGACGGCGAAACGGTCCGGACGCTGCTCGCTGCGCTCGCGCGACAGGTCCGCCTTCTTGATGAAGCCGGTGACGCCGTCGCCGACCGAGACCTCGATGCCGCCGTCGGTGATCTGCGTGACGGTGCAGGTCACCACGTCGCCCTTCTTCAGCGCGGTGGCGGCCTCGGCGAAGTTGTCCTTCTTCAGCTGCTTGATGCCGAGCGAGATGCGCTCCTTCTCGACATCGACGTCGAGCAGCTTCACCTTCACGACATCGCCCTTCTTGTAGTCCTGCACCGCTTCCTCGCCCGGGCGCTCCCAGTCGAGGTCGGAGAGATGGACCATGCCGTCGATCTCCGGCGTCAGGCCGACGAACAGGCCGAACTCGGTGATGTTCTTCACCTCGCCCTCGAGCTCGCTGCCGACCGGGTGCTTCTCGAGGAAGCCCTGCCACGGATTCTCCATGCACTGCTTCAGGCCGAGCGAGATGCGGCGCTTCACCGGATCGACGTCCAGCACCATCACTTCCACTTCCTGCGAAGTGGAGACGATCTTGCCCGGATGGACGTTCTTCTTGGTCCAGCTCATCTCGGAGACGTGCACCAGGCCTTCGATGCCCGGCTCCAGCTCCACGAAGGCGCCGTAATCGGTGATGTTGGTGACGCGGCCCTTGAAGCGCGCACCCACCGGGTACTTCGCCTGCACGCCCTCCCACGGATCCGCCTCGAGCTGCTTCATGCCGAGCGAGATGCGCTGGGTCTCGGGATTGAAGCGCACGACCTGGACGTTGACGGTCTGGCCGATATGCAGCGCTTCCGACGGATGGTTGATGCGGCGCCACGCGATGTCGGTGACGTGCAGCAGGCCATCGACGCCGCCCAGGTCAACGAACGCACCGTAATCGGTGATGTTCTTGACGACGCCCTGCAGCACCTGGCCTTCCTTGAGGTTGGCGACCAGCTCGTTGCGGGCCTCGGCGCGGCTCTCCTCGAGCACGGCGCGGCGGGACACGACGATGTTGCCGCGGGCGCGGTCCATCTTGAGGATCTGGAACGGCTGCGGCGTGCCCATCAGCGGGCCGACGTCGCGCACCGGACGGATGTCGACCTGCGAGCCCGGCAGGAAGGCCACGGCGCCGTTGAGATCGACGGTGAAGCCGCCCTTCACCCGGCCGAAGATCACGCCGGTGACGCGCTGGTTGTCCTTGAACTGCTTCTCGAGCTGGGTCCAGGCCTCCTCGCGGCGGGCCTTGTCGCGCGACAGGACGGCTTCGCCGTTCTTGTCTTCCATGCGCTCGAGATAGACCTCGACGACGTCGCCGGCCTTGAGCTCGGGCTTCTGGCCGGGGAGCGCGAACTCCTTCAGCGCCACGCGGCCCTCGGACTTCAGGCCGACATCGACCAGGGCGAATTCGCCGTCGATCGAGACGACGGTGCCCGAGAGCACGCTGCCTTCGAGGCCCTGGGCGGCGCCCAACGTCTCCTCGAGCAGGGCGGCGAAGCTGTCGCCTTGGGGCTTTTCCTTGTGAACGCGGGCGGCTGCGGATTTAGCCATGTGGTTTCAGTTCCTTTCATTCATTTCAGGCCGACCGGTTGTCTCCGGCGGTCTAACGGTTGAAGACAATGCGGCTCGGCCGTGCGCGTGGCGCATCGGAGCCGGTTCAGTTCGGTACTTTGCGATCGATATAGGCACGAGCCCGCTGGAAGACCTGATCGGCGTCGAGCGCCGAGGTGTCGATGATCTCCGCGTCTTCGGCGGGCTTCATGGGAGCCGTCGCACGCGCCGTATCCCGGGCGTCCCGCTCCCGCATATCCTCCAAAACTCGGGCGTATATAGCGACCTCGCCCTTGGCTTGCAACTCCTTGAAGCGGCGCTCGGCCCGGGCCTCGTCGCTGGCGACGATCCAGAACTTAACCATTGCATCCGGAAGTACCACGGTCCCGATGTCCCGCCCGTCGAGGACGGCACCCTTCCTGCCGCCCGGCGGGTCGGCGGCAAAGCCCCGCTGCCAGGTCAGCAAAGCCGCCCGGACCGCCGGGATGGCCGCGATCTTGGAGGCCAGGGCCCCGGTCGCTTCGGCCCGGAGCTCGGGATCGGCCAGCAGCTCCGGCCGCAGGGCCTTGGCGGCGGCGACCGCCGCGGCCTCGTCCGGCTCGGTCACCCCCCGGCGCAGCAGGGTGAGCGCGGTGCCGCGGTAGAGCGAGCCGGAATCGAGATAGGCCAGGCCGTAATGCTCGGCCAGGCGCCGGGCCAGGGTGCCCTTGCCGGCGGCCGCGGGACCGTCGATCGCGATGACGAGATTCATGCGTTCAAGAGGCCGATCCCGCCGCCGAGCCCGTTCATGAGCTCGGTGAAGCCGGGGAAGCTGGTGTCGATCGGGCTGCCATCGTCGATCTCGATCGGCTTCTCGGCCGCCATGCCCATGACCAGGAAGGACATGGCCGGGCGGTGGTCGAGGTTGACGGCGATGCGGGCGCCGCCCTTGGGCGCCTTGCCGTTGCCGGTGACCGCGAGCCAGTCCTTGCCCTCCTCGACCGCGGCGCCGCAGGCGGCGAGGCCGCGCGCCATCGCACCCAGTCGGTCGCTCTCCTTCACCCGCAGCTCGGCGAGGCCGAGCATCTTCGTCTCGCCTTCGGCAAACGCGGCGACGACCGAGAGGATCGGATATTCGTCGATCATCGAGGGCGCGCGCCGGGCGGGCACGGTGACGCCGCGCAAGGTGCCGTGCCGCACGCGCAGATCGCCCACGCGCTCGCCGGCCTCGATGCGCTCGTTCTCGATCGCGATGTCGGCGCCCATCTCCAGCAGCGTCTCGATCAGGCCGATGCGGTGCGGGTTGAGCCCCAGATTCTCGATCGTGACGTCGGAGCCCGGGACGATCAGCGCCGCGGCGATCGGGAAAGCCGCGGAGGACGGATCGCCGGGCACCACGATCTTGCGCCCGGTGATCTCCGGCTGGCCCTGCAGCGAGACGGCGCGGCCCTCCTTGCGCTGCTCGACCTCCAGCGTCGCGCCGAAGCCGCGCAGCATCAGCTCGGTGTGATCGCGCGTCGGCTCGGGCTCGATCACCGTGGTGATGCCCGGCGTGTTCAGCCCGGCGAGCAGGATCGCCGACTTCACCTGCGCGGACGCGACCGGCAGCGTGTAGGCGATGGGGATCGGCGCGCCGGTGCCGATGACGGCGAGCGGCGGCTTGCCGCCGGCGCGCGCCAGCACGTCGGCGCCCATGAGGCGCAAGGGATCGGCGACCCGGTTCATCGGCCGCGACCGCAAGGACGCATCGCCGGTGAAGAAGGTCACCATCGGATAGGCCGCGACCAGGCCCATCAGCAGGCGGGTGCCGGTGCCGGCATTGCCGAGATCGAGCACGTCGGCCGCCTCGCGCAGCCCGCCGATGCCGCGGCCGCGCGCGCGCCAGACGCCGTCCTCGCCGCGCGCCGCCTCGCCGCCCAGGAGGCGCATGGCCTCGGCGGTGCGCAGCACGTCCTCGCCCTCGAGCAGGCCGTGGATCTCGGTCTCGCCCAGCGCCAGCGCGCCCAGCATCAGCGAGCGGTGCGAGATCGACTTGTCGCCGGGCACCTTGATGCGGCCGCGCAGGCCCGGGCGGGCGCCATGGCCCGAGGCGATGTTGCGCGAGGTCAGGGGGCGCGGTGCGGCACTGGTTCTGGACATCGACAACCGGCGGTCTGGACGGCGAAAGGCGCGCCTCTCTAGCACAGCCGGACCGGCTCCGGAATTGTGAAGAACGCACCCGGCGCCGCCGCTCGCCCGGTCCCGCAACGGCGTGTTGACACGGTCACCGGCCCATGGCAAACGGCGCCCGAACCCGCTGGCCGGCGGGGTCCGGGGCACCGTCTCGGGAGCCGTCCGGCAGGGATGAAAATGTCAGCGTGGAGAGTCGACGTGACGAAGCCGGAATGGGGCACCAAGCGCACCTGCCAGAGCTGCGGCGCCCATTTCTATGATCTGCGCAAGGATCCGATCCACTGCCCGAAATGCGGCGCCACCTACGATCCGGAAGCGATCCTGAAGAGCCGGCGCCGCACGCCCGAGAAGGTCGTGGCCCCGGTGAAGCCGGTGAAGGAACCGGAGCTCCCCGATGTCGAGGCGGATGCCGAAGCCGAGGAAAGCGTCGAAGAGTCCGACGACGTGATCGAGGATACGTCCGAGCTTGGCGAGGACGACGAGGACATCCCGGAGACGATCGAAAGCGACGAGGAAGAGCGCGAGCGCTGACCGCCGTCTTTCCGGCCGGGGCGCCGCGCGCCGATTCTGCTTGAATTGCCGGCCGGGCGCTCATAGCTTCCTGCCCGGTTTCCGACCGGTCCCCAGCCGGCCGGTCGATGGATAAGGGCCCATAGCTCAGCTGGGAGAGCGCCACAATGGCATTGTGGAGGTCAGCGGTTCGATCCCGCTTGGGTCCACCATCTTTTCTAGGGATTTCAGGGGCTTCGCGGCGGTCAGTCGCGAGGCCCCTTCCCATTTGCGGTGATATTGCGGCGTTTCGGCATCCGGAAGTACCTCATTGAGGACTTCGACGGCCGCACGCTTGTAGTTCGGGTCAAGGTGGCCGTAGTGCCGCTCAACCATGCGGATATCGGCATGGCCAAGGAAGTCCGCGACTTCCTTGAGCGGCCGCCCCGCCTGGACCATCCATGACGCCACCGAATGCCTGAGCGTGTTGGGGGTCACCTTCCTGGGGTCGAGCCCTGCCGCCTTCACGGCCGTCGCGAAGGACTTGCGGATGTTGGAGGCGATGCGCTTGCCGTCGATCTCCAAGACGTGCTTCGCGCCCTTGTTGTCCTCGCGCAGCTGCTTCAGCCGAACGAGCAGGCGACCAGCAATCGGCACTATGGGTTTGCGCTTGTTCGTCTCCTCGCAACCTTCCGGCTGAAGATCGAGCGTGCCGCCGGCAAGATCGACCTGCGACCACTCCAGTTCGAACAATGCGCCTGAGCGCGCGCCGGTGGCCATCGCGAGCTCGCAGAAGATGCGGGTGTGCTCCCAGGAGCAACTGGCGAGCAACGCTTGCGCCTGCTCCTTGGTGATCCAGATGATGCGGCCGTGTGTCTGCGGCAGCGATGGGAAGTCCGGGACCAACAGGCCGGGATTGCCCCGGCGAAGAGCATTGAGCGCCGCCCTGAGAATGTCGATGTCGCGCTTGATGGTGGCGACGGAGGTGACGCGCGGCATCTCCGCTCGCCAGTTCACGTATTCTTGGACGTAACTCTCG
>DASZSL010000020.1:0-55553 GCA_035548715.1 Dongiaceae bacterium | reverse complement strand
CGCATGACTGGAGGCCGCATGACTGGAGGCCGCCTGATCGGCTTCGCCCGCACCGACCGTTCGGCGCTCGGCCAGTGGTGGTGGACCGTGGACCGCTGGACCCTGGCCGCCGTCATCGCGCTGATGTTCGTCGGCGCGATCCTGGTGCTGGCCGCCAGCCCCGCGGTCGCGACCCGCATCGGCCTCGACAGCTTCTACCTGGTGCGGCACCACTACATGATGCTGCCGGTGGCGGCGGCGACGCTGATCGCCGTCTCGGTGCTGACGCCGCGCCAGGTGCGCCGCCTGGGCGTCGTGCTGTTCTTCTTCTTCCTGGCGCTGACCGCGCTCACCCTCGGTTCCGGCATGGAGATCAAGGGCGCCACGCGCTGGATCTCGGTCGGCCCGCTCTCGCTGCAGCCCTCGGAGTTCCTGAAGCCCTGCTTCGCGATCTTCACCGCCTGGATGTTCGCGCTCCAGCGCACCGAGGTGCCCGGCCAGCGCATCCCCGGCAACCTCATCAGCATCGGCGCCTATCTCGTCACCGTCGCCATCCTGATCAAGCAGCCCGATCTCGGCATGACCGTGGTCATCACCGCGACCTGGGCGGCGCAGTTCTTCGTCGCCGGCCTGCCGATCTTCTGGGTGGCGCTGATCGTCGGCTGCGGCGTCGCCGGTCTCGTCGGCGCCTATTTCATGCTGCCGCACGTGACCGACCGCGTGAACCAGTTCCTCGATCCCTCGACCGGCGACACCTACCAGATCGACCGCGCGCTGGAAGCCTTCAGCCACGGCGGCCTCGTCGGCCAGGGGCCCGGCGGCGGCACCGTGAAGCTGGTGCTGCCCGACGCCCATGCCGACTTCGTGTTCGCGGTCGCCGGCGAGGAGTTCGGCATGGTGGTCTGCACCCTGATCGTCGCGCTGTTCGCCTTCATCGTGCTCCGCAGCCTGCTGCGCATGCTCACCGAGACCAATCTCTTCGTGCTGCTGGCGACGGCGGGCCTCGTGACCAGCTTCGGCCTGCAGGCCGTGGTCAACATGGCCTCGACCCTGCACCTGATGCCGACCAAGGGCATGACCCTGCCGTTCATCTCCTATGGCGGCTCGTCGATCGTCGCCATCGCGCTCGGTGCCGGCATGCTGCTGGCCCTCACGCGCAAGCGCTTCCCGGGGAGCACCGATCTATGACCGGGGATATGCGCATCGTGCTGGCGGCCGGCGGGACCGGCGGACACCTGTTCCCGGCCGAGGCGCTTGCGGGCGCCCTCATCGGCCGCGGCGTCGCCGTCGACCTCATCACCGACGAGCGCGGCACCGGGTTCGGCCGGCTCGGCGACGTGCCGGTGCATCACATCGCCTCCGGCGGCATCGCCGGCAAGGGGCTGGCGACCCGCGCGAGGAATTACGGCCGCCTGGCCCTCGGCGTGCTGCAGTCGCGCAGGCTCCTGAAGCGCCTCAGGCCGTCGGTCGCCGTCGGCTTCGGCGGCTATCCTTCGGTGCCGCCGCTGCTGGCCGCGCAATGGAGCGCCATCAACACGGTGATCCACGAGCAGAACGCGGTGATGGGCCGTGCCAACCGCGCGCTGCTGAAGCGCGCGACCAAGGTGGCGCTCAGCTTCGACCAGGTCCGTTTCACCGAGCAGGTTCCGGCGTCGCGCAAGACCGTGACCGGCAACCCGGTGCGCCCCGCCATCGCCGAGATCGGCACGCGGCCCTATCATGCGCCGACCGCCGAGGGGCCGCTCCATCTGCTGGTCTTCGGCGGCAGCCAGGGCGCCCGCGTCTTCGGCCGCGTCGTCCCGCCGGCGATCGCCCTGCTGCCCGAGACTTTGCGCCGGCGCCTCAAGCTGGTGCAGCAGGTCCGCGCCGAGGATCTCGATGCGGCGCGCGCGGCCTATCGCGAGATCGGGCTGGATGCCGAGGTGCAGCCGTTCTTCGGCGACATGCCGGCGCGCTACGAATGGGCGCATCTCGTGGTCTGCCGGTCCGGCGCCTCCTCGGTGACCGAGCTCGCGGCGGCCGGCCGGCCGGCGCTGCTGATCCCGCTGCCCAACTCGATCGACGACCACCAGCTCGCCAATGCGGATGCGCTGGCTTCGAAAGGCGGTGGCTGGGTGATGAGCGAGAGCGCCTTCACGCCGCAGCGCGCGGCGGAGCGCCTGGCCGCGATCCTTTCCGACGGCGCCGGCCTGGCGCGCGCGGCCGGGGCGGCCCGCGCCGCGGCGCGCACCGACGCGGCGGAGCGGCTCGCCGATCTGGTCCTCGGCCTGGTGCCGGGCGCTCCCAAGACTCCTGGGCAGGTGCACTGATGCGCGCCCTGCCCCTCGACATCGGCGTCATCCATTTCGTCGGCATCGGCGGCATCGGCATGAGCGGCATCGCCGAGACGCTGCACAACCTGGGCTACAAGGTCAGGGGCTCCGATCTCGCCGACAGCTACAACACCAAGCGCCTCCGGGACCGCGGCGTGCCGATCGAACTCGGCCATCGCGCGGAGAATCTGGGCGACGCGTCGGTGGTCGTCATCTCCTCGGCGGTGAAGCAGGACAATCCGGAGGTGCTCGCCGCCCGCGCGCGCCTGCTCCCGGTCGTGCGCCGCGCCGAGATGCTGGGCGAGCTGATGCGCCTCAAATGGTCCATTGCTATCGGCGGCACCCACGGCAAGACCACGACCACCTCGCTGGTCGCGGCGCTGCTGGAGGCCGGCGGCTTCGACCCGACGGTGATCAACGGCGGCATCATCAACAACTACGGCACCAACGCGCGCCTGGGCGCCGGCGACTGGATGGTGGTCGAGGCGGACGAGAGCGACGGCAGCTTCATGAAGCTGCCGGCGACCATCGCCATCGTCACCAACATGGATCCGGAGCATCTCGACTATTACGGCACGGTCGAGGCGATGAACCGCGCCTACGAGACCTTCGTCGAGAACATCCCGTTCTACGGCTTCGCCGCGCTCTGCATCGACCACCCGGTGGTGCAGGCGATGATCCCGCGGCTGGTCGACCGCCGCATCATCACCTACGGCTTCTCGCCCCAGGCCGACGTGCGGGCGGCCGACCTCACCATGCATCCGGACGGCTCGCAGTACCGCGTGCTCATCACCGACCGCTATCGCGACACCCAGCGCGAGATCACCAACGTGCGCCTGCCGATGGTCGGCCGGCACAACGTGCAGAACAGCCTGGCGGCGATCGCGGTCGCCAACGAGATGGGCATCGACGACGCGAAGATCCGCAGCGGCCTCGCCGGCTTCGGCGGCGTCAAGCGGCGCTTCACCCGCACCGGCGAGGCGCGCGGCGTGACCGTGATCGACGATTACGGCCATCATCCGGTGGAGATCAAGGCGGTGCTGGCCGCGGCGCGCCAGGCCTGCCGCGGCCGGGTGGTCGCCGTGGTGCAGCCGCACCGCTACACCCGCTTGCATTCGCTGTTCGCCGATTTCTGCGCCTGCTTCAACGACGCCGACGTCGTGCTGGTGGCCGACGTCTACGCCGCCGGCGAGGCGCCGATCGAGGGCGTGAACGCGGAGGCGCTGGTGCGCGGCATGCGCGAGCACGGCCATCGCCAGGTCGACTACATGCCCGATCCGAAGCAGCTCGCCCGGCAGCTGGCGCCGCTGGTGCGGCCGGGCGACATGGTGGTGTGCCTGGGCGCGGGCTCCATCACCTACTGGGCGCAGGCGCTGCCGGCCGAGCTCGAGGCCGTCTTCGCCGAAAGCGACCGCAGCTCCGGGGCGGCGAGATGAGGGCTCTCATGGCACAGCAACGCCCGCTCATCGAACGACTGCCGCAGGTGCGCGGCCGGCTGACCCAGGGGGCGAGCCTCGCTTCCGTCACCTGGTTCCGCGTCGGCGGAGCCGCGGAAGTGCTGTTCAAGCCCGCCGACCTCATGGACCTGCAGGGCTTCCTCGAGCGCAAGCCCGAGGACGTGCCGGTGACGGTGCTCGGCGTCGGCTCGAACCTGCTGGTGCGCGACGGCGGCATTCCCGGCGTCGTGCTGCGCCTGGGGCGCGCCTTCGCCGAGGTGCGGGTCAGCGGCACCCAGGTGATCGCCGGTGCGGCGGCGCTCGATCTGAACGTCGCCCTGGCGGCCCGGGACGGCGGCGTCGGCGGGCTGGAGTTTCTCTCCGGCGTGCCCGGCACGATCGGCGGTGCGTTGCGGATGAATGCCGGCGCCTATGGCAGCGATCTGGCAGCGGTCATCACCACGGCAACCGCGCTCGACAGCCACGGCCGGCTGCGCAGGCTCGGCAAGGACGATCTTGGCTTCACCTATCGTGCCTCGGCGGTCGATCCCGACTGGATCTTCGTCGGCGCCGAGATGGAAGGCCATGCCGAGAAGCCCGCGGCGATCCAGTCCAGGATTACCGAGATCCAGAACGCCCGTGCCGAGAGCCAGCCGATCCGCGCCCGCACCGGCGGGAGCACGTTCACCAACCCGCCGCACCGCAAGGCCTGGGAGCTGATCGACGCCGCGGGCTGCCGCGGCCTGAAGATCGGCGGGGCGATGGTCTCGGAGAAGCACTGCAATTTCCTGATCAACACCGGCACGGCGACGGCTGCCGAGCTCGAAGCACTGGGCGAGGAAGTGCGGCGCCGGGTCAAGGAACAGTCCGGCGTCGAGCTGCACTGGGAGATCAAGAGGATCGGCGTGCCGGTGGATTCGCCGCTCGCGGTCAAGGTGGAGAGCCGCGAATGAAGCGCGTAACACTGCTGATGGGCGGCTATTCGGCGGAGCGCGAAGTCTCGCTCGCCTCGGGCGAGAACTGCGCCGCAGCGCTGCGGGAAGCCGGATATCCGGTCGAGGTCATCGATGTAAAGGGTCCCATCCGCGACGTGATCGACCGGCTGCTGGCGACCAAGCCCGACGTCGTCTTCAACGCCTTGCACGGGCGGCACGGCGAGGACGGCGATTTCCAGGGCCTGCTCAACCTGTTGAAGATTCCCTACACCCATTCGGGCGTCATGGCCTCGGCGCTGGCGATCGACAAGCCGGTCGCCAAGCGCATCTTCGCTTCCAACGGGCTGCGCTGCCCTGAAGGCATCGAGCTCTCGGAGGCGGACTACATGAAGGGCGACCCGCTGCCGCGGCCCTACGTGGTCAAGCCTGCCAATGAAGGCTCCAGCGTCGGCGTCCATATCGTGCGGCCTGGCGACAACACCAACCCGCTGCAGGCCGCCGACTGGCCGAAGGGCGACCGGATTCTGTGCGAGCGCTATATCCCGGGTCGCGAGCTCACCGTGACCGTCATGGGCGATCGCGCCTTGGCGGTCACCGAGCTCAGGCCGAAGAACGGCTTCTACGACTACGCGAACAAGTATACCGACGGTAAGACCGAGCACCTCTGCCCGGCGCCGCTGCCCAAGGGCGTCTACGACGAGGCGATGCGCATGGCGCTGATCGCCTACCGCTCGTTGGGCTGCCGCGGTGTGGCGCGCGCCGACTTCCGCTGGGACGACAGCCAGGTGAACGGCCACGCCGTCGACGGCCTCTATCTGCTGGAGATCAACACCCAGCCCGGCATGACGGCCCTGAGCCTGGTGCCGGAGCAGGCGCGCTATCTCGGCATCTCTTATCCGGAACTCGTCGCTTGGATGGTGGAGCACGCGGCATGGGACGAGTGAAGAAGACCGCGGCGGCGCCCGCGGGCCCGCGTTTCGGCCCGGCGGCCTCGCGCGCGCCGAAGAAGTCCGAGCTGCGCCCGCACGTGCACGGCGCGGCGGCGCGCAAGGCCGTGCGGCTGACGCTCGGCGTGGCCGCGGTGCTGGCGGTGGCGACGCCGGTCTACTGGGCGATCTCCAGCGGCTGGCTGGTCGCGCAGTGGAATGCCGCGCATCAGGCCTTCCTCGGCTACACCGCGCGCTCGGGCCTCGCGCTGCAGGAGGTGAAGGTGCAGGGCCGCGGCGAGACGGCGATCGCCGACATCCTGACGGCGGTCCATGCCAATCGCGGCGATCCCATCCTCGGCATCGACATCGATGCGGTCCGGGAGCGGCTGGAGGACCTGCCCTGGATCGTGAAGGCCGGCGTCGAGCGGCAGTTCCCGGACCAGCTCATCGTCTCGGTGACCGAGGCCGAGCCGATGGCGCTCTGGCAGCGCAGCCAGAAGCTCTTCCTGGTCAGCCGCGACGGCGACGTGATCGAGACCGCGAACATCGCCAGGTACTCCAACCTGCTGATCATCGTCGGCGAGGACGCCCCGAAGCAGGCGCAGGCATTGTTCGACATCCTGGCGCAGACGCCGGATCTCCGGCCGCACGTGACCGCCGCCGTGCTGGTCGGCAAGCGGCGCTGGAACATCCGCATGGACAACGACGTCGATGTGAAGCTGCCGGAGGACGGCGCGGCCCAGGCCTGGAAGCGCTTCGCCGACCTCAATCGGCAGAACGACCTCCTGTCCAAGGACATCAGCGTCGTCGACATGCGGCAGCCGGATCGCGTCGTCGTGCGCCAGGCGCATCCGACCCTGCCGACCGAAGCCAATCAGCCCGCGGGCACCGACAAGGTGCTCAAGGGCAGCGACACCTGACGGGGAAGAACCGTGAAGAGGAGTACGGGGGTTAAGGCATGAAGAAACCGCGGATCGCCACCAAGAACGGCCTGATCGCCGCGGTCGATGTCGGCTCGAGCAAGATCTGCTGCTTCATCGCCAAGCTGGCGGAAGACGGCAAGCCGAGCGTCGTCGGCATCGGCCACCAGATCTCGCGCGGCGTGCGCGCCGGCGCCATCGTCGATATGGAGCAGGCGGAGATGGCGGTCTTGTCCACCGTCCATGCCGCCGAGCAGATGGCCGAGGACACCATCTCCGACGTGGTCATCAACCTGTCGGGCGGCTATCCCGCCTCGCAGACCATCGGCGTCGAGGTGCCGCTCTCGGGCCGCGAGATCGGCGACCACGACCTGCAGCGGGTCCTGATGCAGGGCGCGCAGATCAACGGCGGCATCGAGCGCCGCCTCATCCACTCGATCCCGGTCGGCTACTCGATCGACGGCTCGCGCGGCATCCGCGATCCCCGCGGCATGTTCGGCGACCGGCTCGGAGTCGACATGCACGTGGTGACCGCGGCGGCGGGCGCCGTCCGGAACCTGACCAACTGCGTCTCGCGCTGCCATCTGGAGATCAAGGCGCTGGTGGTCTCGCCCTATGCCTCGGGCCTCGCGACCCTGGTCGAGGACGAGATGGACCTCGGCGTCACCGTGATCGACATGGGCGCCAGCACCACCTCGATCGCCGTCTTCTTCGACGGGCACGTGGTCTACACGGACTCGATCGCCATCGGCGGCAGCCATGTCACCAACGACATCGCCCGCGGCCTCTCCACCCCGTTGGTCCATGCCGAGCGGATGAAGACGCTCTACGGCAACTGCCTGGCCACACCCGCGGATGAGCGGGAGATCATCCAGGTGCCGCAGGTCGGCGAGGAGGAGGCCGGGATCACCAACCCGATCCCGCGCTCGATCCTGATCGGCATCGTGCAGCCGCGGCTCGAGGAGACCTTCGAGCTGGTGCGCTCGCGCCTCGAAGCATCCGGCTTCGACAAGGTGGCCGGCCGCCGCGTCGTGCTGACCGGCGGCGCGAGTCAGTTGGGCGGCGTGCGCGAGCTCGCGGCTCTCGTTCTCGACAAGCAGGTGCGCATGGGTCGACCGATTCGAATCCATGGCCTTGCCGAGTCGACCAATGGACCGGCCTTCGCCACCGCCGCGGGGCTCTTGAACTACGCATTGCAGGCGGAGCCTGAAACCCTGAAATCAAGCCGCTCTCAGCACGTTCCGAGCTTCGGCGTGTTCGGCCGTCTCGGTTCTTGGTTGAAAGAAAACTTCTGATCAACGACCATACAAACTCTTAGGAGGCGTCACATGGCTCTCAATCTCTCGCTCCCGCAGGACCCATTCGACATCCGGCCGCGCATCACGGTCATCGGTGTCGGCGGTGCCGGCGGCAATGCCGTCAACAACATGATCCGCTCCCAGCTCGAGGGCGTGGAGTTCCTGATCGCCAATACCGACGCGCAGGCGCTGCAGGGCAGCATGTGCGAGCGGCGGATCCAGCTCGGGTCGAGCACGACCAAGGGTCTCGGTGCCGGCGCACGCCCGGATGTGGGCCGCGTCGCCGCCGAGGAGGCGGTCCGCGAGATCGCCGACCAGCTCGCCGGCTCCAACATGGCCTTCATCACCGCCGGCATGGGCGGCGGCACCGGCACCGGTGCGGCCCCGGTCGTGGCGCAGATCGCCCGCGAGCAGGGGATCCTGACGGTCGGCGTGGTGACCAAGCCCTTCCACTTCGAGGGCGCGCACCGGATGCGGCTCGCCGAGCAGGGCATCCAGGAGCTCCAGCAATACGTCGATACCCTCATCATCATCCCGAACCAGAACCTGTTCCGGGTCGCCAACGAGAAGACCACCTTCGCCGACGCCTTCAAGATGGCCGACGAAGTCCTCTACTCGGGTGTGAGGGGCGTCACCGACCTCATGGTCATGCCGGGCCTGATCAACCTCGACTTCGCCGATATCCGCGCGGTGATGGGCGAGATGGGCAAGGCGATGATGGGCACCGGCGAGGCGACCGGCGAGAACCGGGCGATCGCCGCGGCCGAGGCCGCGATCTCCAACCCGCTGCTGGACGAAGTCTCGATGAAGGGCGCCCGCGGCGTCCTCATCAACATCACCGGCGGCATGGACATGACCCTGTTCGAGGTCGATGAGGCGGCGAACCGGATCCGCGACGAGGTCGATCCCGACGCCAACATCATCTTCGGTTCGACCTTCGACCAGTCGCTCGACGGCAAGATCCGCATCTCCGTCGTCGCGACCGGCATCGAGACCGTCGCCCAGCAGCAGCGCCCGGGCATGGGCGGTGCCGTCAACCTCTCGGTCATCGCCAGCAACCCGGCGCCGCAGCCGGCCGCGCCGGTCTACGGCGCGCCCAGCATCGTCGCCGCGGAAGAGCGCGGCATCGCCCGCATGGAGATGCCGGCTGCCCAATCGATGGCCCCGGCGATGACCCCGGCGCCGATCGTCGCGCAGGCGGCTCCCACGCTTTCGACGCCGATCTCGGCCCAGTCGCCGGCGATGGCACGGCCGACGACGATGAGCACGGCCAGCATCGGGGCGACCGCGCTGCAGGCGCAGCCGGCCCGGGCGACCGTGGTGAAGGACGAGATGGCGCATCTGCAGCGGGCGGCCGCCGCCTCCCGTGCGGTCGAGCGTCCGCTCGAAGACCAGCGGCCGTTCATCGCGCCGCAGCCCGCGGCAGCGTCCGCGCCGGAAGCCCGGCGCAGCACCTTGTTCGAGAAGATGACCTCGCGCCTGACCGGTACGCCGGCCGGCCGCCAGGCCGCCGCGCCGAGCCAGGCCCCGCGCATGCCGGTGCGCGAGACGCCGCGGATGGAGCCCAAGGTCGAAGCGCCCGCGCCGCAGCCGATGCTGAACCTCGATCCGGCCGACCGGATCGCCTCGCCGCGCGCCGAAGAGGATCTGCTGGACATCCCGGCCTTCCTCCGCCGCCAGGCGAACTGAGGCCGGGCCCATCCGGCCCGGACTCTACCGACGCACTCCGGACTCGCCCGAGGCGGACAACCCCGCCTCGGGCGCTTCTTTTTCCGGCGGCCGGTGCGGCCGTCTTGGTATCGGCGCGACGGGACCGGCCGCGCCCTTCGCGCGGCGCCGATTCCCCGCCGCGGCCGGGCCGCACCTCGGCCGAGTTTGTCAATTTTCAGAAAGAGTTGGCGCCCATCGGCCCGGGCTTGAGAAGGGCCGCCGCAACTCCTATAGTCCGCCGGGTCTAAACAGGGAACGGCGGAATCGTGCGCCTCATTCAGAGCTTCGGGACGTCGCTCCGCGCCATGGCGCTTCCCATGGCCCTGCTGGCGCTTGCCGCCTGCAAGAGCCCCGAGCCGGACATTCCCGACACGCCGGTCGATCAGCTCTACAACAACGCGCTCGACACGCTGAACGCCGGGCGCACCCGGGACGCCGCCAAGCTGTTCGACGAGGTCGAGCGGCAGCACCCCTATTCGGAATGGGCGACCCAGGCCCAGCTCATGTCCGCCTATGCCTATTACCTGATCGATTCCTACGACGATGCGATCCCGGCCTTGGAGCGCTTCATCGACCTCCATCCCGGCAACCGGGGTGCCGCCTACGCCTATTATCTGCGGGCGCTCTGCTACTACGAGCAGATCGCCGACGTGAATCGCGACCAGGGCAATACCGAGGAGGCGCAGCGCGCCTTGTCCGACGTGATCGCCCGCTTCCCCAACACGCCCTATGCCCGCGACGCGACGCTGAAGCTCGACCTGGTGCGTGACCACCTCGCCGGCAAGGAGATGGCGGTCGGCCGCTACTACCAGGTGCGCGGCCAGTATCTGGCGGCGATCAACCGCTACAAGACCGTGGTCGACCAGTACCAGACCACGACCCACGTGCCCGAGGCGCTGGAGCGCCTGACCGAATCCTATGTGGCGCTCGGCGTTTATGACGAGGCCGAACGCACCGCCTCGGTGCTCGGCTACAACTATCCGGGCAACCAGTGGTACCAGAACGCCTATGACCTGCTGACCAGCAAGGGCCTGTCGATGCAGGACGCCGAGCTGCCGCCGGTCGTCACCAATCCGGAGCAGGTGCCGCCGGGTCCGCCGCCGCCCGAGCCGCAGCCCGAGCAGCCCAATGCCGAGACCGGCCTGCCGCCGGCGCCCCAGGCCAGCACCCCGCAGTCGACCGAGCCCGGCCTGCCGCCGCCCCCGCCCGCGGTGCCGACGCCGCCCGTCGAGGAGCAGCAGGTGCCGCCTCTGCCGCCGGTCCCGGCGCCGGGCAGCGGCGCGTCCTCTTCGTCCAGCGGCAGCATCGGCGCGCCCCTGCCGCAATCCAGCTCTTATTGATTCGGCGATGCTGGTCGGCCTGACCGTCCAAAACATCGTCCTGATCGATCGCCTGGAACTCGCCTTCGCCCCGGGCCTCACGGCGCTGACCGGCGAGACCGGCGCCGGCAAGTCCATCCTCCTGGATGCGTTGGGCCTCGCCCTGGGCGCCCGCGCCGAAGGCGGGCTGGTGCGGGCCGGCTCGGCCAATGCCAGCGCCACCGCCGAGTTCACCTTGCCCGACCGGCACCCGGCGCATGCGCTGCTGGAGGAACAGGGGATCGAGCGCGACGACGTGCTGATCCTGCGCCGGCAGATCGGCGCCGACGGCAAGTCCCGCGCCTTCGTCAACGACCAGCCGGTCTCGGTCGGTCTGCTGCGGCGCCTCGGCGACGCGCTGATCGAGATCGAGGGCCAGTTCGAGGCCCACGGCCTGCTCGACCCCGGCACGCATCGCGCCCATCTCGATGCTTTTGGCGGCCTGGAGCGGGAGGCCGAGCGCACCGCGGCGGCGTATCACGCCTGGCACGCGGCCAAGGACGCGCTGGACGGCGCCAATGCCGAGCTGGAGAAGGCGCGGGCCGACGAGGACTTCCTGCGCCATGCGGCGGACGAGCTGGAGCTCGCGGCGCCGCAGCCCGACGAGGAGACCCAGCTCGTCGCCGAGCGCCAGCAGCTCATGCACCGCGAGCAGATCCTGGAGGCGATCGAGGCGGCGCATGGCGAGCTGGCCGGCGAGCGCGGCGCCGACCGCGCCTTGGCCGCCGCCTCGCGCCGGCTGCAGCGCCTGGCCGACAAGGCCGGCCCGGCCCTGGAGCCGGTGACGGCGGCGATCGACCGCGCGGCCAACGAGCTGGCGGAGGGCATCGCCGGGCTGCAGCGCATGGCCGCCGATCTCGACGCCGACCCGAAGCGGCTGGAGAAGCTGGACGACCGCCTGAACCTGTTGCGCGAGCTGGCGCGCAAGCATCGCGTGGCGGTGACCGCGCTCCCGGACCTGCTCGCGGATTTCAAGCGGCGGCTCGGCCTGATCGAGGGGCAGAGCGCCGATCTGGACGCGCTGAGGAAGGCGGAGCAGGCGGCATCGGCCGAGTTCCGCGCCGCCGCCACGGGCTTGAGCGCCGGGCGCGCCAAGGCGGCCAAGGCGATGGATGCGGCGGTCAACAAGGAGCTGCCGCCCTTGAAGCTGGAAAAGGCCGGCTTCGTGACGCGGATCGAGAAGCTCGCGGAGGCGGAATGGGGCGAGGGCGGGTGGGACCGCGTGCTGTTCCAGGTCTCGACCAATCCGGGCGCCACGCCGGGGCCGATCAACCGCATCGCCTCGGGCGGCGAGCTCGCGCGCTTCATGCTGGCGCTGAAGGTGACGCTGGCCGCCAACCAGCCGGTGCCGACCTTGGTCTTCGACGAGGTCGATGCCGGGATCGGCGGCGCGACGGCCGCCGCCGTCGGCGAGCGGCTGAAGCGCCTCTCGAAGAAGGTGCAGGTCCTGGTGATCACCCATTCGCCGCAGGTGGCCGCCTTGGCGCAGCATCACCTGCGGGTCGAGAAGCAGAGCCGGAAAGGCAAGACCGCGACCGCCGCCGTGCCGCTCGACGACGCGGCGCGGCGCGAGGAGATCGCGCGGATGCTGTCGGGCGCCGTGGTGACCGACGAAGCGCGGGCGGCGGCGGACAAGCTGCTGGTGGGGGCGGCGTGAATCTGCCGGATGGCTCTCGGGCGGCTTCAAGGCCCTCACCCCGACCTCTCCCTGCGCGCGGGGGCTTCATGCCGAGCGCGCGGAGCGCGCCCATGGTCCCCTTCCCCCGTGAAGGGAAGGCAGGGGCGAGGGTCTTGCCCCGGCCCGAGGCCCTGCCCGCATGAGCAAAGCCCCAAAAACCGTCGCAGATCTCAGCGAGGCCGAGGCCAGGAAGGAACTCGCGCGCCTCGCCGAGGAGGTCGAGCACCATCGCCGGCTCTACTACCAGAAGGACGCCCCGGAGATCTCCGACGCGGCCTTCGACGCGCTCGTGCAGCGCAACGAGGCGATCGAGAAGCGCTTCCCGAAGCTGAAGCGCGCGGATTCGCCGACCGAGAAGGTGGGCGCGGCACCCGCCGCCGGCTTCGCCAAGGTCCGGCATCTGGAGCCCATGCTCTCCCTCGACAACGCCTTCACCCGCGAGGACGTCGAGGACTTCCTCGGCAAGGTGCGGCGCTTCCTGGGCATGAAGCCCGAGGCGCCGATCCCGCTGGCGCTCGAGCCGAAGATGGACGGGCTTTCCGCCAACCTGCGCTACGAGAACGGCAGGCTCACCCTGGGCGCCACGCGCGGCGACGGAGCGGTCGGCGAGGACATCACCCAGAACCTGATGCAGGTCGCCGACGTGCCGCACCGGTTGAAGGGCAAGGCGCCGAAGCTGGTCGAGATCCGCGGCGAGGTCTTCATGACCAAGGCCGGGTTCCTGAAGATGAACAAGGAGCGCGAGAAGGAGGGCGAGCAGCCCTTCATGAACCCGCGCAACGCGGCGGCGGGCTCGGTGCGGCAGATGGATCCGAGCATCACCCGGTCGCGCCCCTTGCGCTTCTTCGCCTATGCCTTCGGCGCGGCGGAGGGCTTCGACTGGCCCGAGACCCACAGCGATCTGCTGAAGCAGCTCAAGGCCTGGGGCTTCGCCACCAATCCGAGGAACAGCAGGGCCGACGACATCGACGGCGTCATGAAGTTCTACGACCGGATGGCCCTGGAACGCGCCGATCTCGACTACGACATCGACGGCGTCGTCTACAAGGTCAACGATCTGAAGCTGCAGGAGCGGCTGGGCTTCGTCGGCCGCGCGCCGCGCTGGGCGATCGCGCACAAGTTCGCCGCCGAGCAGGCGGTCACCACCCTGAACGAGATCTTCGTCTCGGTCGGCCGCACCGGGCAATTGACGCCGGTCGCCTTCCTGGAGCCGGTCAATGTCGGCGGCGTGATGGTGAGCCGCGCCTCGCTGCACAACGAGGACGAGATCGCGCGCAAGGACATCCGCGAGGGCGACAAGGTGATCGTGCAGCGCGCCGGCGACGTGATCCCGCAGATCGTCGGCGTGGTCGACGCCGACCGCAAGGGCAGGGGCAGGCCGTTCAGGATGCCCGACCGCTGCCCGGTCTGCGGCAGCCATGCGATCCGCGAGGAGGGCGAGTCGGCGCGGCGCTGCATCGGCGGCCTGATCTGCGCCAACCAGGCGGTGGAGCGGCTCCGGCACTTCGTCGGCCGCGGCACCTTCGACATCGACGGCTTCGGCGACAAGACCATCCGCGAGTTCTGGGAGCTCGGCTGGGTGAAATCGCCGGCCGACCTCTTCCGCCTGGCGGTGCACCGCGACGCCTGGCTGGAACGCGAAGGCTGGGGCGAGGCCTCGGTGCAGAAGCTGCTGGACGCGATCGAGGCCCGGCGCACGATCTCGCTCGACCGTTTCATCTACGCGCTGGGCATCCCGCAGGTCGGCGAGGTGACGGCGCGGCTGCTGGCCAAGCATTACGGCAGCCTCGCCGCCTGGCGGCAGGCGATGATCGAGGCCGGCACGATCGGCAGCCAGGCGCGCCAGGATCTGGACGAGATCAGCGGCATCGGCCCGTCGGTGGTCGATGATCTCACCGGCTTCTTCGCCGAGAAGCGCAACCTCGACGTGCTGGACGATCTCCAGGAGGAGGTGACGGTCGAGGACTTCGTGCAGGCGGTCGCGGCCGACAGCGCCATCGCCGGCAAGACCGTGGTCTTCACCGGCACGCTGGAGAAGATGACCCGCAACGAGGCCAAGGCCCGCGCCGAATCGCTCGGCGCCAAGGTGGGCGGCTCGGTTTCGTCGAAGACGGATTTCCTGGTGGTCGGCGCCGATGCCGGGTCCAAGGCCAAGAAGGCCGCCGAGCTGGGGGTGAAGACGCTCAGCGAGGATGAGTGGCTGGCGCTGATCGGGGAGGGATAGCGCCCGCTCGCCTCGGCAGGCCTCGGGGAGAGGGCAGGGGTGAGGGTCTTGAAGCTGCCCGAGGCCCCTCAGGCCGGCTCGTCGCCGTCGAGCTTCCGGCTGTCGAGGGCAGCGTCGCGGCGCTCCTCCGCCCGGCGGTCGTCTTCCTTCTCTGCCTTGGTTCTGCCGTATTTGATACGATTGGCCGCAGACTGTGACTCGCGTGCATCACGCGCCCTGGCCTTGCGGTGCTTGTTCAGATTGATGATTTCGGCCATCGGTTCACTCGCGCACAATTCATCGAATCGCCCCCCGAATGCCCCGCATAAAACCTTGCCCGGCATTATTTCCTTTGGCGATAATGTGGGTATTGCGCGGGGATGGCGCAAGTGGGAGGGCCGGGCCGAGGAGCCGCCGGCCATGCGATAAGAACCAGCGGCCGAGCCCGCGACAAGGGTGCCGCACGAACACCGAGGGCGGAGCGCAATCATGAGGAAACTGGCCTATATCGTCGGCGGCATCGTCGTTCTCATCATCGTCGTCGCCCTGGTCGCGCCCTTCTTCGTCGACCTCAACAACTACAAGGGAACGATCGAGGCCAAGGCCAAGGAGGCGACCGGCCGCGACCTGAAGATCGAAGGGCCGATCTCGCTCTCGATCCTGCCGCTCCCCTCGGTCTCGGTCTCCGGCGTCAAGTTCGGCAACGCGCCGGGCGGCAGCGCGCCCAACATGGCCGAGATCGAATCGGCGACGGTCAAGGTCGCGATCATGCCGCTGCTGTCGCACAAGGCCGAGATCACCAATATCGTGCTCGCGCGCCCGACCATCGTGCTGGAGAAGCTGAAGGACGGCACCGGCAACTGGCAGATCGCCCCGGCCGGGGGCGCCGCCGGCGGTTCCGCCGCCGAGACGACGCCCACCGCACCCGCGGCCGGGGACGGCGGCGCGGCCGGCGGCTGGGACGTGCAGATCGACGGCGCCTCGATCCAGGACGGCACGCTGATCTACCGCGACCTCGCGGCCGGCACCGAGCAGAAGATCGAGAAGTTCAACGTCGATCTCTCGATGGAGAGCCTTAAGGGCCCGTTCGACGCCAAGGGCGGCATGGTGGCGATGAACCTGCCGCTCGATTTCGCCATCAAGGCCGGGCGCATGGATCCCGCGGCGCCGATGCCGATCGACGTGACGCTTGGCCTCGACGGCAAGGGCAGCTTCGGCTTCTCCGGCCAGGCCGACATGGCGGCGGCCGGCGATCCCGCAAAGCCGATCGTCACCGGCAAGCTCAGCGCCAAGGCGGACAACGTCGCCGAGCTGCTGGCGACCCTGACCGGCGGCGCGGCCTCGGCGCAGCCGCCGGCATTGGCGCAGTCCTTCTCGCTCAGCGGCGACGTGACCGCGGGACAGACCGCCGCCGACCTGAAGAACCTCGCGCTCGCCCTCGGCGACATCCAGGCCCAGGGCGCGGTCGGCGCCAAGTACGGTGCGGCGACCCAGGTCGATGCCAATCTCGCCGTCGGGCGGGTCGATCTCGACAAGCTGATGCCGCCGGCCAAGGCCGGCGGGGCGGCCTCGGACAATGCGGCGCCGGCGGCCAATACCGCGGCGCCGAAGGACGCGGCGCCCTTCACCCTGCCGGGCGGCATCACCGCGAACGTGACCGCGACGATCGAGCAGATCGCCTATCAGGGCAAGGCGATCGACGGCACCAAGCTGGTCGCGCAGTTGAAGGACGGCCAGCTCAACCTCACGCAATTCTCGGCGCAGCTTCCGGGCAACACCGCCTTCACGCTCTCCGGCGTGCTGGCGCCCAAGGCCGGGCAGCCGAACTTCACCGGCGCCGTGAAGGCCAGCTCGGACAACCTGCGCGAGGTTGCCGACATGTTCGCCAAGGGCGCCCTGAACAGCGTGCCGGCCGACCGCCTGCGCAAGCTGGCCCTCACCAGCCGGCTGAATGCCAGCCCGGCCCAGGTCGAGATCGCCGATCTCAACGCCCAGCTCGATGCCTCGAAGCTCTCGGGCGGCGTGATCGTCGCGCTGCCGGACGCGGAGAAGCGCAAGCGCATGGCCTTCGGCGTCGGCCTCTCGATCGACAAGCTGAACGTCGACGGCTATCTGCCGCAGGGCGGCAAGGCCGCGAATGCGGGCGCGGCCGAGACCGCGGCGCCGGCGGGCGGCAATGCCGGCCAACCGCAGAATCCGCTGAAGGCGCTGGCGCCGCTCGGCGATCTCGACGCCAATATCGAGGTGAAGGCCGGCGCCCTCACCATGAACAACCAGCAGATCAACGGGCTGCATGCGCTGATCGGCCTGGCCGACGGCACGCTCGACATCAAGGACCTGTCGGTGAAGGACCTGCTGGGCGGCAAGGGCGCCATCAATGGCCAGGTGACGGCGCTCAAGACTGATCCGAAGTTCAACCTCAACTTCGACGTCTCCGCCAAGGATGCCGGCAAGCTGCTCGAAATGGGCGGCATGGGCGCGCAGCCGCCGGGCAAGTTCGGCGCGCTGACCCTCAAGGGCAAGGCGACCGGCAACGCCAACGACGTGACCTATGACGTCGCCACCAGCATGACCGGCGTCGGCCTCGACGGCACGGCGAAGGGCACGGCGAACGGGCTGATGGCCGGCGGCATCCCCCGGATCAACTCCGATTTCGACATCAAGGCCAAGGACACGGCGGCGCTGGCCCAGCTCTTCGGCGGTCCGGCGGATGCGGCGAAGCAATTGGGCTCGGTCGCCTTCTCCGGCACGGCGCAGAGCGGCGCCGACGACCTTACCTATGACGTGACGCTCTCGATCGGCGGGATCGGCGGCAGCGGCAAGCTCGCCGGCAAGCTGACCGGCATCAAGTCGACGCCTTCGGTCGATACCACGCTCGACCTCAAGGCGGAGAAGCCGGCGCCGCTGCTGCAGCTCGCCGGCCTCGCCGGGCCGAAGGCCCAGGCCATGGGCACGCTCTCCGTCGCGGGCGCGCTCAAGGGCAGCGCCGACGACATGAACCTCAACCTCGACCTCGCCGGCGCCGGGGCGACCGCGAAGATCTCGGGCAACGTGAAGGCCAAGGCCAAGCCGATCGCCTTCGACATCGCGCTGACCGCCAAGCATCCCGAGTTCACCGACCTGATGAAGCTCGCCGACATGCCGGGCACCGGCACCAAAGGCGGGCCGCTCGACGTGACCGTGAAGGCCGCCGGCACCACCGACAAGGCGCAGCTCTCGCAGCTCGACGCCAAATGGGGCGATTCCAGCCTGACCGGCTCCGGCACCTACGACGCGACCGGCAAGAAGCCGGTCATCGTCGCCAGCATGACCGGCGGCACGGTCAACCTGACGCCGTTCATGGCGCCCTCGACCAAGCCCAACCCGTCGAAGACCACGACCGGCTCGGGCGGCAGCGGCTCGGGCGGCACTACGGGCGCCGGCAGCAGCTCGCCCTGGTCCACCGACCCGATCGACCTCTCCGCGCTCGGAAAGCAGGACGCCGATATCGACCTCACGGCGAAATCGCTGATCCTGCCCAACCAGCAGATCGACGACGTGACCGCCAAGATCGCGATCAAGGACGGGTTGATGACCATCACGACCTTGAACGGCAAGATCTATGGCGGCGCCTTCGATCTCTCGGGCACCACCGTCAACGGCAACGGCACGCCGAAGATCGACGCCAAGGTCGCGGTCAAGGCGATCCAGCTCGGCCAGCTCCTCGGCGGCGGCATCGCCGGCAACCAGATCAAGGGGCCGCTGACGCTGAACTTCGACGGCACGACCAGCGGCCTCAGCCAGGCCGATCTGGTGCGCTCGCTGACCGGCAAGGGCAATATCGACGGCACGGTGATGATCATCGGCAAGATCGAGCAGACCGTCGGCTCGGCGCTGCTCGGCGTGCTGGGCCAGAAGGTGAAGGCGGTGCAGGGCGTCGCCGACAAGATCAACGGCGTGCTCTCCTCCTATACCGGCGTCGACAACAAGCTGAACGGCACCTTCGACATCGCCCAGGGCGTGCTCAACACCCAGGACACGGCGTTCAGCAATCCCAAGGCGCGCGGCACCGCGAAGGGCAAGGTCGATCTCGGCCAGTGGGCGATGAGCATGCTGGTCGATCTCTTCGGCTCGAGCTCGGACCAGGCCTTCATGAGCGTCAATCTCGACGGCCCGGTCAATTCGCCCAAACCCTCCTTCTCGGGCAGCGGGGCTACGCCCTCGGCCAGCGGGATTCCCGGGCTCAACATTCCCGGGCTCAACATCCCGGGCCTGGGCGGCTCTGGCAGCGGCACCGAAGGCACGGGAACCTCGGCGCCGGCGGCCAGCGGCATCGGCGGCGCGGCGGGTGCGGCCATCGGCGGTGCGGTCGGCGGCGGCTCGGGCTCGGCGGTCGGCGGCGCTGCCGGCGGGCTGCTCAACGACCTCCTCGGCGGCAAGAGCAAGAACAAGAACAAGAACGACAGCCAGGCCGCGCCTGCGGCGGAGCCCGGCGCGGCCGGCACTTCGGCCCCGGCCGCGACCGAGGAGCAGGCCGCACCCGCGACCACGAACGAGCAGACCACGGCGCCGGCGGCGGCCGAGCCGGGTGCTGCCGCGCCCGCGACGAACGAGCAGACCACGGCACCCGCGACCACCGAGCAGCCGGCGGCGCCATCGACCGATCAGGTCATCCCGCTGCCGACCAACAACGAGACCACGACCGAGCCGGGCGCCGAACCGGGTGCCGGCGGCGCGGAGCCTGGCGCGAACGGGAACTGAGCCAGCTAAGGCCTCGGCGTCTCCCGCAGCACGAACACGCGGATCGCGCTGGAGAGATTGGGCGCCGCCGGATCGGCCGCGCGGGCCCGGTCGATCTCGGCGATGAGCGCGGCGACGGTCGTGCTCCGGCGCCTGGCGATCGTCCCCAGCGCATCCCAGAACGCCGCTTCCAGCGTGATGCTGGTGCGATGGCCGGCGATCGAGACCGAGTGCTTGGCGAGCCGGGTCGGCGAGCCCATCAGAGAAAGCGCAGCGACTGGCCGATGCCGCGCGACGCCGCCTTCTCCAGCAGCGCCGCGCCGAGCGCGATGTCGCTCAAGCTCAGGCCCCGATGCCAGAACAGGATCGTCTCGCCGTCGCTCTCGCGGCCGGGCTTCCGGCCGGCGACGATCTGGCCCAGCTCGGCGTGCAGGTTCTGCTCGTTGAGGCGGTCGCTGTCGACATGGGCCCTGAGCGCGCCGAAGGGCAGGCCCTTGCGGCACTGTCCCCAGTCATCGACCACCATCTTGTCCATGACGTCGGTGAGCGACAGCTCGACGGCGCTCATCGTGCCGTAGGGCACCACGAACGCGCCCGGCTTGATCCATTCGGTCTTGAACAGCGGCTCCGGGGCGGGCAGGCGCGAGGCCTCGACCAGGATGTCGGCGCCCTCCAGGCAGTCCCGCCAATTGTCGGTGGCGACCACCTTCTTGCCGAGGTCCCGTGTCAGCCGTGCCGCGAAGGCGTCGCGGCTCTCCGGGCGCTTGGAATGCACCCTTATCTCGTCGAAGTCGAACAGGCGGTCGAGCAGCCGCACGTTCCAATAAGCCGTACCCCGCGCGCCGACATGGCCGAGCACCTTGGCGCTCTTGCGCGCCAGGTACTTGGCGCCGAGCGCGGTCATGGCGCCGGTGCGCATGTCGGTTATGGCGGTCGCGTCCAGGATCGCCTTCGGCATGCCGGTCGAAGGATCGAACAGGTTCAGGATCGCCATCTCCGACGGCAGGCCCTGCCGGTAGTTGTTCACGAAATCGCCGACCACCTTCACGCCGGCGAAGCCCAGCGGCTTCACCACGCCCCGGAGCACGTTGAAATGCCCATGCGCCGAGCTTTCGGGGATCAGGTGCACCCGGGGCTCGATGACGGTCTTGCCCTCGCCCTGCGCGCGCAACCCGTTCTCGACGGCGGCCAGGATCTCGTCGTCGGTCAGCGCCAGCGCGGCGACGTCGGCGGCGTTGAGATAGGCGACGTGGACCTGGCGCTCGGAAGCGCTCACCTTACTTCGGGCCCAGCATGTCGGCGGGCTTCACCCATTCGTCGAACTGCCTGGCGTTCAGCAGGCCGAGGGCGAGGGCCGCTTCCTTCAGGCTGGTGCCCTCCTTATGCGCCTTCTTCGCCACCTTGGCGGCGTTGTCGTAGCCGATATGGGTGTTGAGCGCGGTCACCAGCATCAAGGACTGCTCCAGCGACTGCTGGATGCGCGGCAGGTTGGGCGTGATGCCGGTCACGCAATTGTCGGTGAAGCTCATGCAGGCATCGGCGATCAGCTGGCCCGATTGCAGCACGTTGTGGATGATCACCGGCTTGAACACGTTGAGCTCGAGATGGCCGTTGGAGCAGGCGACGGTGACGGCGACGTTGTTGCCCATCACTTGCGCCGCGACCATGGTCATCGCCTCGGCCTGGGTCGGGTTGACCTTGCCCGGCATGATCGAGGAGCCGGGCTCGTTCTCCGGCAGGTTGATCTCGGCCAGGCCCGAGCGCGGCCCGGAGCCGAGCAGGCGGATGTCGTTGGCGATCTTCATCAGCGAGGCGGCCAGCACGTTATAGGCGCCCGAGATCTCGGCGAAGGCGTCATGCGCCGCCATGCCCTCGAACTTGTTCTCGGCGGCGACGAACTTGACGCCGGTCAGGGCCGAGAGCTCGGCGGCGAAGGCCTTGTCGAAGCCCTTGGCGGCGTTGAGGCCGGTGCCGACCGCGGTGCCGCCCTGCGGGATCGCCAGCAGGTGCGGCAGGCAGTTCTTTACCCGCGCGATGCCGCTCTTGATCTGCGCGGCGTAGCCGGAGAACTCCTGGCCCAGGGTCACCGGGGTCGCGTCCTGCAGGTGGGTGCGGCCGATCTTGATGATCTTGGCGAACTCCTTCGCCTTTGTCGCGAGGGCCTTCTGCAGATGCTCGAGCGCCGGGATCACGGCGTCGTTGATCTGCTGCACGGCGGCGATGTGCATCGCCGTCGGGAAGCTGTCGTTGGACGACTGGCCGTAATTCACCTGGTCGTTGGGATGGATCGGCTTCTTGTCGCCGCGCTTGCCGCCCAGCATCTCGTTGGCGCGATTGGCGAGCACCTCGTTGACGTTCATGTTGGTCTGGGTGCCGGAGCCGGTCTGCCAGACCACCAGGGGGAAATGCTCGTCGAGCGCGCCCGAGGCGACCTCGGCCGCCGCGGCGTCGATCGCCTTGCCGAGCTTGGGGTCGAGCTTCTTCAGCTTCATGTTGGCGCGGGCCGCCGCCTGCTTCAGCAGGCCGAAGGCCCGGATCAGGCCGACCGGCATCCGCTGGCCGCCGATCTTGAAATTCTGCAGGCTGCGCTGGGTCTGGGCGCCCCAGAGCCGGTCGGCGGGGACGTCGATCGGGCCGAACGAGTCGGTCTCGCTGCGGGTGGCGGACTTGGGCGCGGCTTTCGCCATGATGATGCTCCGAAGGCGGTGGGATTCCGGGCTTTTACCGGGAAATGCGGCCGGGGGGAAGGGAAGCGCCGTAAACCACACCCGGTAACATGTGTTTCAGCCCGAGCGCTTAATTTTCAGTCACATAGTTGTTCGCGCCTCAACTTTTCCGGGTCAGGCGCGACGAAGAGGTTTAACATCCGTAAATCATTCGCCCCTTAAAAACTCTCCAGGACCGGAATTCGGGTCCGGTCGGAATTGGAGGGAGCGTGGCGGAGGTTGCTGCCAGCTTGGTGGATCGCGGACGGCTAGTGCGGCCTTTCCGCTGGGCGCTTGCGGTCGCCCTGCTGCTCGTCGCCGTGCTGCGGCCGGCCTTGGCGCAGGACGGCGTCGATGCGCCGCAAGTCTGGGTCTCCCTCACCGCCGACGAGCGCTCCTGGCTCGGGGCCCATCAGCCGATCCGGCTCGGGCTCTACAAGGGCGGCTGGGCGCCGTTCGACATCATCGACCGCACCGGGCGGCATGACGGGATCAGCGCCGACTACCTGTCGCTGGTCACGCAGCGCCTCGGCATCCAGGTCGAGCCGGTGATGCTGCCCGACTGGCAGTCGGTGCTCGATGCGGTCAAGGCGCAGCGGGTCGACCTGGTGGCCTCGGTCGCGCAGACGCCGGCGCGCGAAGGCTTCCTGGCCTTCTCCAAGCCCTACATCACGAGCAGCAACGTGCTCTTCGCGCGGCGCGACAACACCGCGGTCAAGTCGCTGTCGAGCCTCGCCGGCAAGACCGTGGCGATCGAGCGCGGCTATGCGCTGGCGGAAGTCCTGCCCAAAGCGGTGCCGGGCATCAACCTGATGACGGTGGACGATACCGAGGCGGCCCTGCGCGCGGTCTCCGGCGGCCGCGCCGACGCCTATGTCGGCGACCTGATCGTCGCCTCCTTCCTGATCGACCGGCTGAACCTCGCCAACCTGGCGCCGCATACCGAGGCCGGGCTGCCGACCAGCGCGCTGCATTTCGGCGTGCGCAAGGACTGGCCGGAGCTCGCCGCCCTGCTGGACCGCGCCATCGACACGATCGGCGAGAGCGATCGCCGCCGCATCCGCGACCGCTGGCTCCCGAACCTGGCGGCGATCGACTGGACGGCGATGGCCAGGACCTACTGGCCGCTGCCGGCGGCGGTCCTGATCCTGATCGCCTGGATGCTGGTCTCCAACCGACGCCTGCGCCGCCAGGTGATCGAGCGCGAGAACGCCGAGCGCGAGGCGCGCCGCCGGCGCAAGGAGATGAAGGCGATCATGGACAACGCGCCGGCGCTGATCTACCAGAAGGACCTCGCCGGCCGCTATCTGTTCGTCAACCGGCATTGGCAGGACGCCTTCGGCATCGACGGCGACGGCGCCATCGGCAAGACCGACGCCGACCTGTTCCCGCAAGCCTCGGTGGAGGCGATCGCCGACGCCGACCGCGAGGTGCTGGAGACCGGCCGCATCCGCGTCTCCGAGGAGCAGCTGCCCGAGACCGACGGCATGCACACCGTCATCAACGTGATGTTCCCGCTGCTCGAGGAGAACGGCCGGCCCTATGCGGTGTGCGGCTTCGCGACCGACATCACGGAAAGGAAGCGCGCCGAGGAGAAGTTCCGGCTGATCTTCGACAACAGCCTCGACGCCTACATGTTCTTCGACCAGAGCGGCTTCATCGACTGCAACGCCGCGACGCTGAAGCTGTTCGGGATCCCGTCGCGCGAGCATCTGCTGAGCCTGCATCCGGACGATCCCAGGCTCTCGCCCGAGCTCCAGCCGGACGGCCGCGCCTCCGCCGAGCTGCACAGCGAGCGGATGGCCGAGCTGGTGCGGACCTGCCGGCCGGTCGCTTTCGACTGGGTGCACAGGCGCTGGGACACCGGCGAGGACTTCCACTGCGCCATCGTGCTGATGATGCTGGAGATGGACGGCCAGCCGGTCGCCTTCGCCGACATCCGCGACATCACCGAGCGCAAGCGCGCCGAGGAGGCGACCCTGCTGGCCAAGCAGGCCGCCGAGGCCGCGACCCGGGCCAAGAGCGACTTCCTGGCCAACATGAGCCACGAGATCCGCACGCCGATGAATGCGGTGATCGGCCTCTCGCATCTCGCCTTGAAGGCAGCGAGCGATCCAAGGCAGCGCGACTACCTGAAGAAGATCCAGCAGTCGGGCCAGCACCTGATGGGGATCATCAACGACATCCTCGACTTCTCGAAGATCGAGGCGGGCAGGCTCACCACCGAGCAGATCGACTTCAGGCTCGACAAGGTGATGGACAACGTCTCCGCCCTGACCGCGGAGAAGGCCAGCGCCAAGGGGCTGGAGTTCATCATCGACGTCGACCGCGCCGTGCCGCAGGCGCTGCGCGGCGACCCGCTGCGGCTCGGCCAGATCCTGATCAACTACACCAACAACGCGGTGAAGTTCACCGAGAGCGGCGAGATCCAGGTCTCGGCCAAGCTGGTCGAGGAGACGCCCGACGGCGTGACCCTGAAATTCGCGGTGCGCGACACCGGCATCGGCATGACGCCGGAGCAGCTCGGCCGCGTCTTCCAGTCGTTCCAGCAGGCCGACAGCTCGACCACGCGGAAGTTCGGCGGCACCGGGCTCGGCCTCGCGATCTCCAAGCGCCTTGCGGAGATGATGGGCGGCGAGGTCGGCGTCGAGAGCGCGCCGGGCCAGGGCAGCACCTTCTGGTTCACCGCGCGGCTCGGCCGCAGCGCCGAGGCGCCGCGGCCGCTGCTGCCCAATCCGGATCTGCGCGGCCTCAAGGTGCTGGTCGCCGACGACAATACCAATGCGCGCCTGGTGCTGGCGGAGATGCTGGCGGAGATGACCTTCCAGCCGGTCCAGGCCGCCTCCGGCGCCGCGGCGGTCGAGGCGGTCAAGCTGGCGGCGAAGGAGGGCGCGCCGATCCGCGTCGTCTACCTGGACTGGCAGATGCCGGGCATGGACGGGTTCGAGACCGCGATGGCGATCCGGGCGCTCGACCTGCCGGTCCAGCCGCATCTCGTCATGGTGACCGCCTATGGCCGCGAGGACGCGATGAAGCGCGCGCCGGAATGCGGCATCGAGAGCGTGCTGATCAAGCCGGTGGCGGCCTCGCTGCTGTTCGACGCGACCATGCGCCTGTTCGGCGCGGCGGAGGAGGCGCCGGCGGCCGAGCGGGGCGACGGCGCCGCGGCCGAGCTGCCCGCGGCGCTCAAGGGCTGCCGCGTCCTGCTGGTCGAGGACAACGACTTCAACCAGGAGGTCGCGACCGAGCTCCTGGCCGATGCCGGGATCGCGGTCGAGGTGGCGGAGAACGGCGCCGTCGCGATCGACAAGCTGAAGTCGGCGCGCGACCGGCATTACGACCTGGTGTTGATGGACATGCAGATGCCGGTGATGGACGGGATCACGGCGACCCGGGAGATCCGCAAGCTCGCGCGCTTCGCCGCGCTGCCGATCGTCGCGATGACCGCCAACGTGCTGAGCGCCGAGCGCCAGCGCTGCCTCGATGCGGGGATGAACGACCACCTGCCCAAGCCGATCGAGCCCGACCTGCTGTTCGCCGCGCTCACGCGCTGGCTGAAGCCGCGCCGGGACGCCCCCGCCCCCGCGCCCGTGCCGCGGGCGCCCGCGGCCGGCGGCGAGGCGGTCGATCTCTCCGGCCTTGCCATCGACGGGCTGGACGTGCGGCTCGGCCTGTCGCGGGTGATGGGCAAGACCAAGCTCTACCGCGACCTGCTGCGCAAGTTCGCGCGCGACCAGGCCGGCGTGCCGGCGGCGCTGAAGGCGGCGCTGGATGCCGGCGATGCCGCGACGGCGCAGCGCCTGGCGCATACCGCCAAGGGGCTGGCCGGCAATATCGGCGCGCCGCGGCTGCAGGAGCAGGCGGCGCTCCTGGAGGAGGCGATCCGCCAGGACTCGCCGCGCCCGCGGATCGACGCGCTGCTCGACGTCTGGGCCGCGGCGCAGGCTGCCCTGATCGCCGCGCTGCGGGAGCAGGTCGCCGAGCCGCAGCAGCCGGCGGCCGTCAACGGCGCCGCCGTGGCGGATCCGGCGCGGCGGGACGCGGTGATGCGCCGGCTGGCCGAGCTGCTGAAGAGCGACGACAGCGACGCCATCGACCTCATCGAGGCCGAGGCGGACCTGCTGCGCGCGGCGCTCGGCGGGAGCCGGTTCGACGCGCTGGCCGATGCGTCGCACTCCTTCGATTTCGACACGGCGCTGCGGGAGCTGGACCGCGGCGCCGAGACCGCAGATGCGGATATGGTGCGCTGAAAGGAATCCACCGATGGACACGCCCGCAACCGATGACGTGATGCTGCCGACCATCCTCGCGGTCGACGACACGCCGAGCAACCTGTCGCTGATCACCGGCCTCCTGAAGGGCCGCTATCGCGTCAAGGTGGCGAACTCCGGCGAGAAGGCGCTGCGCGCGGTGCACGGCGACATGCCGCCCGACCTGGTGCTGCTCGACATCATGATGCCGGACATGGACGGCATCGAGGTCTGCCGCCGGCTGAAGCAGGACAAGCGCACCCGGCACATCCCGGTGATCTTCCTGACCGCGATGTCCAAGAGCGAGGACGAGCGCGTCGGCCTGGAGGCGGGCGCGGTCGATTACATCACCAAGCCGATCAGCCCGCCGATCCTGCTGGCGCGGGTGAAGACGCACCTGCAATTGAAGGCCGGCGCCGACTTCCTGAAGGACAAGAACGCCTATCTCGAGAGCGAGGTCTACCGCCGCACCCGCGAGGTGCAGGCGATCCAGGACGTGACCATCCTCACCATGGCCTCGCTGGCGGAGACCCGCGACAACGAGACCGGCAACCACATCCGCCGCACCCAGCACTACGTCAAGGCGCTGGCGCTGAAGCTCCGCGACCATCCGCGCTTCGCCGGCTTCTTCACCGACGAGACCATCGATCTCATCTACAAGTCGGCGCCGCTGCACGACATCGGCAAGGTCGGCATCCCCGACCGCATCCTGCTGAAGCCCGGCAAGCTCACGCCCGACGAGTTCGCCATCATGAAGACCCACGCCTCGCTCGGCCGCGAGGCGATCGAGCAGGCCGAGAAGCAGCTCGGCACGCCGGTCGAGTTCCTGCGCTTCGCCAAGGAGATCGCCAACGCGCATCACGAGAAGTGGGACGGCTCCGGCTATCCCGACGGCCTCGCCGGCGACGCGATCCCGATCGCGGCGCGGCTGATGGCGGTGGCCGACGTCTACGACGCGCTGATCAGCCGCCGGGTCTACAAGCCGCCCTTCCCGCAGGAGAAGGCGGTCGCCCTGATCGCCGAGGGCAAGGGCAAGCATTTCGACCCGGACATCATCGACGCCTTCCTCGCCATCCTGCCGGAGTTCCAGGAGATCGCCCGCCGCTACGCCGACAGCGACCACGACCTGGAGGAGCAGGCGAAGAGGATGGCGAGCGTCGCGGAGGCGTAAGGGCAGCCGAGCCGAAGCCGGCGGGGAGAGCGTAATAGGGGAATCCCTATTGACGGCAGGCCCCGAAATCGTGTAGGATTTCGACGATCTTACGGTGTCGGGGGCGCGATCTGCGCCTTCACCCCGCCTTCTGCCGCGCCAGCGCGGTGAGGCAGACGATCTCGAACATCACCACCATCGCCACCTGGGCCGTGATCTGGTTCGGGTTGTCCTTGGTGGGCATCAGGCACACCACGTCGCCGCCGATCACGTTGAGGCCGGCGAGGCCCTGCAGGATCCGGGTCGCCTCGCGGATCGACATGCCGCCGAAGCCGGGCTCGAGATTGGCGACGCCGGGCGCCACCGAAGGATCGAGGCAGTCGAGGTCGAAGGTCACGTAGACCGGCGCGTCGCCGACGCGCGCTCTGATTTTCTCGACCGTCTTCGCGATGCCGAGGTCTTCGAACTCGGCCATGGTGATCACCTGGTAGCCGAGGCCGCGGCTGGCGGTGCCGACCTTCTCGGTATGGATCACCTTCGAGGGATGGCCGCGGATGCCGATCTGCAGGCTGCGCGATGAATCGACCGAGTCCTCGCGCACGGTATAGGCGGCCCAATGCGCCGCCGAGCGCTTGGCGCCGAGCCAATGCGGCATGTTCTCGTAGGAGTCGGTGTGGGCGTCGAAATGCACCAAGGCCGCCGGACGGCCGCCGGAGATCTTGCGGCCCGGCCCGGCGATCGCCTTCAGGATGCCGCCGGTGATCGAATGGTCGCCGCCGACCGAGACCGGCCGCGTGCCCGCCGCGTCGAGCCGGCGGTAGAACGCCTCGATGTCGCGGATGCAGGCCTCGTTGTTCATCGCCTCGGGGAGCGGCACGTCGCCGAGATCATGCACCCGCGCCGCTTCCCAGGGCGCGATGTTGTGGACCGCATGGGCGCGGCGGTAGAAGCCGGACTGGTGCCGCACCGCGCGCGGGCCCATGTGCTGGTCGCGCTCGGTAGAGCCGTTGCCGGTCGAATGCGGCACGCCGACCAGGGCGATGTCGGCCGCCGCCGGATCCTCGTTCCAGGGGCAGCGGAAGAAGGTCGGAATCCCCCACCAGTACCAGCTCTGGGCGCTCTGCTTCGCCGCTTGGAACTCGGCGTCGGTCATGGCCTGAATGGGCGTGGGCTGGTCGTTCATGGCGGCGGCTCCCTGCTTGGAAGCGGCGAGGATAGCGGGATTTGCGGGAGCGGTCCCGGGCTTGAAGCCGCGTGATGCCTCTCAGAGCCCGTCGGCCGGTTTCCTCTTCGCCGGCTTCTTCTTGTTGCGCTCGGCGCTGGCGCGGCGGGCTTCCTTCACCCAGCGGCGGAGCTTGGCCCCGTCGCCGAGCACGGCCGCCGGGCATTCGTAATAGGATTCGACGCGGATGACCTTGCCGCTGCGGGTCTGGGTGTAGGCGAAGGGCTTCATGCCGGCCTTCACGAAGTCCGGACGCGTCGCATCATCGACGCGCAGCCAGAGCCTGCCGCGCAGGATCAGCGCGAAGACCACGCCGTCGAGATAGGCGCCGTAGCCGCTGAACATCCGGCGCGTCGCAATGTGGCCGAGCGGCGCCAGCTTGCGGTCGAGCTGGGCGATCAGGTCGGCGGCGACGGGATTGGGTGGTTTCTTGGCCATCGAGACCGGAATGCGTTGCCTGGATCGGGCGCATTGCCGGGGATTTCACGGCCGTCGTCAACTTTTACCGGGCTTGTACGGATCGAGAATCGCCCCGGCCTGCGCGGATCGGGATAATGCCTTCATTCAGAGGGGGTTAGGCTGCTTTGACGCCCCCTCGGAAAGACCGGGCGCGTAAAAGCACTCTTGAGGCCGCGTTGGCACTTTCCCCGCATGCCTGTTTCCCCGCATGCCCGCGGCCGGGCTGCGCCCGCCCCTCGGTGGGAGAGGGGCGGGCTCGCCTCGGGCCTAGTGGTCGAGGCCGATATCCCGGCGCAGATGCGCCGAGAGGTATTCGGCCCTGGCGTCCTGGATCCGCAGGCGATGCGCCCACAGACCGAGGTCGCGCCGCTCGCGGGTCTCGGTCAACCCGGGCGGGGACTGGCTGGACTGCGCATGCCGCCCGGCCGCCGGGCCGCTGCCGCGGCTGCGTCTGGCGACGGTCGTCAAACGCGTGAGGATGTCCGGCAGGCTGGCCAGCAGGTTCGCGAGGCTGAGATAGTGCGTCATGGTCTTCTCCATTGCGTTGATGCCGCGACGGCGATCCGGGAGCGTGAAGGCAAAGCGCTCCCGTTCGTCGAACGATCGTTCAGAGCGATCGACGGCGCAGGCGTTGTGAAAGAGCGACGATCCGCGGCGGCCGGATTCGACAGCCCGTCCGATCCAAAATCGCCACGCGAGGAAGAATCGAGTGAGTCCGGGCACGATCGGCATGGAGGCGCCGAAGGGCCGGAGTCAAAGCGATGAGCCGAAGCTCAGCGCGCGGATTTCAAACGATTCAGCTGTGGGTCAAGCGAAAGAGGATCGGCAGGCTGCAGAGCCGTGCCGGCGTCGGACTGGCTCAGCAGGAGCCTTCAACAATGGCGTTCATCATTCGACGTCCTCCTCCTTCGATGAGAGGCGCGCGCACCATAACGCCGCGGGGGAGTCGGGTCAACCGGCCGCAGCGTGATGCCGCGCACAAAGACAGATTGCGTCCGCGATCGCACGCGGAGGCTCACGATGTTGCGCGGGACGATTCAGTGCTTCTTGCGGAAGGTGTCGAGGGCGATGACGGTGGCGGGCGTCTTCTCGTCGCCGGCGGGGGCCGCATCGGCGGCGGCCGGGCCGGGGAGGCTCGGCTTCGGCTCGGCCTTGGGCAGCGATTTCGGCGCCGGGCTCATGGTCGCGGGCTTCGCGGCGCTCTTGGCGTCGCCGCCGCCTTTCGCTTCGCCGGGGAGATCGACCTGCTGGTTGTTCTTGAGCTCGAATTGCAGGCCGAAGCGCACCGACGGATCGGTGAAGCTCACCAGCGATTCGAAGGGGACGTGCAGCCGCTCGTGCTTGCCGCCGAAGCTCAGCGTCACCGAGAAGGCCTCGTCGGTGACCTCCAGGCCCCAGAACTGGTGCTGGAGCACGATGGTGATCTCCTTGGGGAACTGCTCCTTCAGGTTGGGGCCGATGGTGACGCCGGGGAAATCGGTGCGGAAGGTGATGTAGAAATGGTGCTCGCCGGGCAGGCCCTTGGCCGCCACCTGGGCCAGCACCTCGCGCGCGACGCCGCGCAGCTGGCGCTCGACGATCCGGTCGTATCCCAATTCGTCCTTGGCCATGGCCGAGCCCGCAACCCCTCCCAACGCCCCGTCTTTGCGTCCCTGTCTTCGCTGTCCCGGGCCCGGCTGCGCTCTTGAAAGGCGCGTGGCACCGGCCGGGAGATTCAGTGGGGGGCTTTCTGTTGCCCGGCGCCCCCCGAACCGCGTTCTACATCAGCAGCTTATAGCCCGCGAGGGCTATTAGGCCGCCAGACGAAGATCAGATGCAACGTTGTCGTTGGCATCTATCAAATGGCCCGATAACGGCGGAACCATGCCGGGCGAAAACCATGCCTTTACCACGCGCGTCGATCCTGTTTCGCCCCCATGGGCCCAGCCTTCGGCCGGGAAATTGGTGGAGGCGCCGGGTACTGCCCCCGGGTCCGCAACGCTTATTCCACAAGGCGTTTATCGCCATAGTCGGTTGCCCGACAATCGTTAATATAGGCGCTGGCGGCACGGGAATCAAAGCCCCTCCGGCCGGCCGCGGATGTCCAATTGGGCGTGACCGAGCGACCCGGTCCCGAGTACAAGTCCAAGCCCTGTTTCCCACCCCGAGTCCTGCGAAAACATGCCGATTTCCGCCGAGCAGCAATCCGAGATCGACCGCCAGCGCGCCGAATCCGCGCCCACCCGCCGGCCGGTGGCGCCGGAACTGGAAGAGGTGCTCTACCAGGCGATCCCGGTGCTGGATCACGGCTTCGTCCGCGTCATCGACTACATGGGCGACGACGCGGCGGTGGTGCAGGCGGCACGGGTCTCCTATGGCAAGGGCACGAAGAAGGTCAGCGAGGACAAGGGCCTCATCCACTACCTGATGCGGCACCGGCATTCGACGCCGTTCGAGATGTGCGAGATCAAGTTCCACGTGAAGCTGCCGATCTTCGTGGCCAGGCAGTGGATCCGCCACCGCACCGCCAACGTCAACGAATACAGCGCGCGCTACTCGATCCTCGACCGCGAGTTCTACATCCCGGCGGCCGAGCACCTGGCGGCGCAGTCGGCCTCCAACCGGCAGGGGCGCGGCGACGTGCTGACCGGCGACGAGGCCAAGCGCGTGCTGGAATTGCTGCGGCGGGATTCCGAGAACGCCTACGACCACTATGCCGAAATGCTGAACGAGACCGAGGCGGGCGAGACGGTCGATGCGTCGAGGCAGGGCCTGGCGCGCGAGCTGGCGCGGATGAACCTGAGCCTCAACTTCTATACCCAGTGGTACTGGAAGATCGATCTCTACAACTTCATGCATTTCCTCTCGCTGCGCGCCGACCCCCATGCGCAATACGAGATCCGCGCCTATGCCGAGGCGATGGTCGCGATCCTGAAGCGCTGGGTGCCGCTGACCGCCGAGGCGTTCGAGCAGCATCGCCTCCGCGCGGTGACGCTGTCGAAGGGCGCGCTCGCGGTGGTCCGCCGCATGCTGAAGGGCGAGGCGGTCACGCTGGAGACCAGCGGCCTCGGCAAGCGGGAATGGTCGGAGCTCCAGGCGGTGCTCGGCGGGGAGTGAGATCTCGCCCAGCCTGCGCGTGCTCGGCGAACCCCTTCCCCCGTGGAAGGCAGGGATGAGGGTCTTGACGCTGCCCGAGGCCGCGCCGATGTTTCCCGCATGCTGAAGCCGCTCCTTGCCCGCGCGCGCGCGTATCATCCGGAATATGGCGGCGGGCTGTGCAATCACCTGCCGATGGCGCTGATCGCGCTGGATCGCATGGGCGCCTCGCCGGCGCGGCTGCAGCGCTATGCCACCGAGTATCTGAGGAACATGGAGCCGGCGCCGACGCCCGGCACCGCGATCGGCGAGGGCAACTGGACCGAGCGGCTGGGCGAGCAGGCGGCCTATGCCGACTATCTCGGCTTCTTCCGCCGCGAGGTGCAGCGGCTGACGGCGCGGCCGGCGATCCGGGCCTATCTGCCGAGGCTCGCGCGCGGCGTCGCGGCGGCGGCCTTCCATCCGCTGATCCGCACCGCCTTCGGCGTGATCGGCGACGACCAGGAGGAGGTCGCGGTCGGGCTCGCCTATTGGGCGGCGCGGCACTTGAAGCTGCCCCGGCAGGGACCGGCGATCGGCGAAGCGGTCGAGGAGATGGCGCCGAGCGACGATCCGGTCGCGCTGCTCGCGGCCTTGCGCGGCTCGGACGATCTCGCCTTCGAGTCCAATCCCGACAACCTGATCGACCGCGAGTTCGCCGAGGCCTCGTCGCATCCCAGGTTCGGCACGATCGCCCGGGCGCTGGCCATCGACGACCTCAGCTTCGACAAGCTGCGGCGCGCGGCGGCGCTGCTCTATCTCGGCACCGAGGACTTCACCGCCCTTCACGGCGTGACCGGCCTGCATGCCGCGCGCATCCTCGCCGGCTTCGCCGACGATCCCAGGGCCTTCGCGGCGCAGCTCTGGCGGGCGCTGCTGGCGCTTTACCTGGCGCTCGACCGGCCGGCGCTGCCAGATGCGGCGGCCGTGGCGAAGCTCACGCAGGGGCCGCTGCCGGATTGGAACAGGATCCTGCCCGCCGCGGTCGAGAGCGAGGACGAGCATACGATCAAGCTGGTGTTCACCTGTCTCGACGAGACGCGCGCCGGCTACGGCCGGCTGTACCGCTATCTCGCGGCGCGCAAGGTCGGACTCCTTGCACGCGCCGACGCCGCGGAGACGGCGAGCGCGGGCTAAGGCACGCGCGCCGTCATCCCGCGGCGCGATCGAGCCCGGCTACTGGATCACGATCCGGGGTGCGGCCCGGAGCGGCTGGTCGGTCAATTGCCGCCACACCTGCTCGGCGACCGCGCGATAGGCGGCGCTGTGCGGGGAATCGGGCTGCGCGGCGACGATCGGGGTGCCGGCGTCGGAGGTCTCGCGGATCGCGATGTCGAGCGGGATCTCGCCGAGGAACGGCGTCTGCATCTTCTCCGCCTCGGCATGGGCGCCGCCGTGCGCGAAGATGTCGGTGCGGCCCTGGCAATGCGGGCAGATGAAATAGCTCATGTTCTCGACGATGCCGAGCACGGGCACGTCCACCTTGCGGAACATGTTGAGGCCCTTGCGCGCATCGATCAGCGCGATGTCCTGCGGCGTCGAGACGATGACCGCGCCCGAGAGCGGCACGGTCTGCGCCATGGTCAGCTGCGCGTCGCCGGTGCCGGGCGGGAGATCGCAGACCAGCACGTCGAGCGTGCCCCAATCGACCTCGCGCAGGAGCTGCGTGATGGCGCTCATCACCATCGGCCCGCGCCAGATCATCGGCGTGTCCTCGGCGACGACGAAGCCCATCGACATGACCTTCAGGCCGTATTTCTGCATCGGCGAGAGCTTCTTCTCCGCCGTGGTGTCGGGACGGCCGGAGATGCCGAGCAGGCGCGGAATCGACGGGCCGTAGATGTCGGCATCGAGCAGGCCGACCTTGAGGCCGAGGCCGGCGAGGCCGAGCGCGAGATTGACCGCGGTCGTCGACTTGCCGACGCCGCCCTTGCCGCTGGCGACCGCGATGATATGCGCGATGCCGGGAACCGGCGTGCGCCCGGGCGCGCTGCGCGGCGGCTGCGCCGCGGGGCCGTGGGAATGCGCGTGGCCGTGGTGATGATCGTGGCCGTGCGCATGGTCGTGCGCATGCTGCTGCGTGCCGCGATGCGCGGTCAGCACCACGGTCGCCGAGGTGACGCCGGGGATCGCATCGACCGCCTTCTCCGCGGCCTGGCGCAGCGGCTCGAGCCTGGGACCCTCCCTGGGATCGACCTCGATCGAGAAGCCGACATTGCCGCCCTTCACCACCAGGCCGGTCACCATGCCGCGTCCGACGATGTCGCCGCCGCCGGGTGCGGCGATCTTGCGCAGGGTGTCCAGGATCTGGGATTCGGTGACGGTCATGAAACGTGTTCCTAGGCGATGTCAGCTTGATCTCTTCGGCCCCGGACCCCATATCTCGCGCCACGGGAGGCACTGAGCGCAGGCCGGGCCCGTGCGTTGCGGCAGCCTGCGCGGTGTCATATAAGGCCTTGGCCTTGGCTTGCCTATGTGGATTAACGCATGGCGGTCGGCACAGGGTCGCGAAACGGTTTGGGGTCGTTAATGGCTTGGAACAATCAGGGCGGGCCCTGGGGCGGCGGCGGCAACAAGAGCCCCTGGGGACGCGGCCCCAATCCCGGCGGCAGCGGCGGCAATCGCCCGCCGGATTTCGAGCAGATGCTGCGCCGCGGCCAGGATCGCATGCGGAACATGCTGCCGGGCGGCATCGGCTCCGGGCGCGGGCTCGCGCTGGTGGTGCTCGCGGCGATCGTCGTCTGGGCGGCGACCGGGTTCTACGTGGTCAATCCGGGCCAGGTCGGCGTCAACCTCGTGTTCGGCACCTATAAGGGCCAGACCGATCCCGGCTGGCATTGGAACTGGCCCTGGCCGGCCGGCGAGGTGAAGCTGCCCAACGTCACGCAGCGCTACTCGACCGAGATCGGCTACAGCACGATCAACGGCACCGACGCCGACCGCGACGTGCCGGAAGAGAGCCTGATGCTGACCGGCGACGAGAACATCGTCGATGTCCGCGCGCGCGTGCTCTGGCGCATCTCCGACGTCGAGAAATACCTGTTCCAGATCGACGATCCCGAGGACAGCGTGAAGAACGCGGCCGAGGCCGCGATCCGCGAGATCGTCGGCCAGTCGCGCTTCCAGGAGATCACCACCGACAAGATCGCCGAGACGGCGAGCCGCTCCCAGGAGCTGACGCAGAAGATCCTCGATTCCTACAATGCCGGCATCACCGTCGACGAGCTCACCCTGCAGAAGGCCGACGCGCCGCAGGAAGTGCGCGACGCGTTCCTCGACGTGCAGCGCGCCAAGGCCGACCGCGTCTCGGCGGTCAACCAGGCGCAGGGCTATGCCAACAAGGTGAAGCAGGACGCCCAGGGCCAGGCGGTGCAGATCGTGCGCCAGGCCGAGGCCTACAAGGCGCAGAAGATCGCGCTGGCGCAAGGCGACGCGCAGCGCTTCCTCTCGGTCTACGAGCAGTTCAAGACCAACCCCGCGGTGACCGAGCGCCGGCTCTACCTCGACACCATGAGCGACGTGTTCGGCCGCATGAACAAGGTGCTGGTCGATCCGGGCATCGGCGGCGCCGGCGGCTCGGGCATCGTGCCCTATCTGCCGCTGGAGCAACTGCTGCAGAAGCCGGCCTCGCGGGCGCCGGAGACCGCGCCGCCCGCGCCCGCGAACGCGCCGGCCCAGGTCGGCCCCGCACCCGAAGCGAGCACGGGAGTCTCGCAATGAACCGCTCGCTCATCATCGGCATCGTCGCCATCGTGGTCATCGCCTTCGTGGTCAATGCCTCCTCCTTCATCGTCAACCAGGCGGAAGCGGTGATCGTGACCCGGCTCGGCGAGCCCAAGGAAGTGATCCAGCAGCCCGGCCTCTATTTCAAGGTGCCGGTGATCGACACCATCGCCGCGCGGTTCAGCAAGCGGGTGCTGAACTTCGACGCGCCGGAGCGCGAGGTGCTGACCTCGGACCAGAAGCGGGTGCGGATCTCCGCCTTCGTGCGCTACCAGATCACCGATCCCTACACCTTCTACCGGGTCGGCCGCACCACGCAGAACGCCGAGAACCAGATCGCCAGCGTGCTGATCTCGACCTTGCGGACGCGCATCGGCAACGTCGCGATGCAGAACATCCTGACGCCGCAGCGCGCGGCGCTGATGGGCGACATCACCCAGGAGCTGACCCGCCAGGCGGCGGCGCCCTACGGCATCAAGATCGTCGACGTGCGCTTCAAGCGCGTCGACCTGCCGCCGGAGAACAGCGAGACCATCTTCAACCAGATGCGCACCCAGCGCGCCCAGGAGGCCGCCGGCATCCGCGCCGACGGCGACCGCGAGGCCCGCGAGCTGCGCGCCGAGGCGGACAAGCAGCAGATCGTGACGCTGTCCGACGCCCGGCGTCAGTCGGAGATCCTGCGCGGCGAGGGCGACGCCGAGGCGACCCGGATCTACAACGCGGCCTTCGGACAGGACCCGCAGTTCTTCGACTTCTACCGCTCCATGCAGGCGATGCAGGACGGTCTCAGGGGCGACAACACGACTTTCGTGGGCTCGCCGACCGGGGATTTCTTCCGTTTCTTCGGCCAGGAAGCGCCCCAGGGGCCCGCTGCGCCGAAATAGACGCCATCGGGCGGCCATATTCGGGCGTTAATCTTCCTGTGGACCGGGCGAAAATCGGCTAAACTCGTGCCTTGGCCGATGAAGCCTCAGGCTGCGGCAGGACCCTCATCCCTGCCTTCCCCCTACGGGGGAGGGGTTCACCGAGTGTTGATGGGCGCCCAGCGAGATGACTCGCGACGCAGCGCCCCTCGCCCCCGCGGACGAATGTCCGCTAAGACGGACGGGGGAGAGGCTAGGGTGAGGGTCTTGCGGCAGCCTGAGGCCGCGCCACGGAAAGTACGGCTTTGGGAGTTGCGACTGTGACATCTCTGCGATCGATGGGTGGGTTCTTCGGCCGGGTGCTGCCGGCCCTGGTGGTGCTGGCGGTGCTCGGCGCGCCGCAGCTCGCCGAGGCGCGCGGGGCGCCGGACAGCTTCGCCGATCTCGCGGAGAAATCGCTGCCCGCGGTGGTCAACGTCTCGACCACCCAGGTGGTCTCCGGCGACGCCCAGAGCCAGGACCTGGACGAGCTCTTCCGCCAGTTCCTCGACCGGCAGCAGGGCGGCCAGGCGCCGAAGCCCCGCAAGGCGACCTCGTTGGGCTCGGGCTTCATCATCGACGCCACCGGCTACATCGTCACCAACAACCACGTGATCGAGAACGCCGACGAGATCACCGTCACCACCCATGACAACGAGGAGCTCAAGGCCAAGCTGGTCGGCGCCGACGAGAAGACCGACCTCGCGCTCCTGAAGGTCGAGGCGGGCAAGCCGCTGCCCTTCGTCAACTGGGGCAATTCCGACCAGATGCGGATCGGCGACTGGGTGCTGGCGATCGGCAACCCGTTCGGCCTCGGCGGCTCGGTGACGGCGGGCATCGTCTCGGCGCGGCAGCGCGACATCAATGCCGGCCCCTATGACGACTTCCTGCAGACCGACGCCTCGATCAACCGCGGCAATTCCGGCGGCCCGATGTTCAACATGGACGGCGAGGTCGTGGGCATCAACTCGGCGATCTACTCGCCCTCGGGCGGGTCGGTCGGCATCGGCTTCGCCATCCCGTCCAACCTCGCCAAGCCGGTCATCGACCAGCTCCGGCAGTACGGCCACCCGCGCCGCGGCTGGATCGGCGTGCGCATCCAGTCGGTTTCCGCGGAGCTGGCCGAGGGCCTGCGCCTCCCGGCCGCCAAGGGCGCCTTGATCGCCAGCGTGACGCCGCAAGGCCCGGCGGAATCCGCCGGGATCAAGCAGGGCGACGTGGTGCTGAAATTCGACGGCAAGGACGTCTCCGAGATGCGCGGCCTGCCGCGCATGGTCGCCGAGACGCCGGTCGGCAAGACGGTGGACGTCACGGTCTGGCGCAAGGGCAAGGAGGTCGATCTGACCGCCAAGGTCGGCGAGTATCCGGAGAACGACGAGCAGGCCAGCGCCGCCCCGTCCTCGACCGATACCCAGAGCGACGGCGGCGACAATCCGGCCGGCGGCAAGATCGACAGCCTCGGCGTCGCGCTCGCGGCGCTCGACGAGAAGGCGAGGGCGAAATACAGCCTGCCCGACGACGCCGAGGGCGTGCTGGTGACCGATGTCGACCAGGCGGGCCCCGCGGCCGAGAAGGATCTCCGCCCCGGCGACCTCATCGTCGAGGTCGACCAGAAGGCGGTGAAGTCGCCCGGCGAGGTGCGGGACCGGGTGAAATCCGCCCAGGACAACGGCTACCGCGTGGTCACCCTGCTGGTGAACCGCAAGGGCGACTTCCAATGGGTCGCGGTGAAGATCGGCAAGAGCTGAGGGTGACGCCGTGGGGGGACCGCGATGCGCGGACCACGTCCGCGCATGACGCCTGAGCGAAAGATCGGACGCCGCTTCCTCCTGCCTGCCGCCCTGCTCGCGGCCGCCGCCTTTTCGATACCGGCCGCGGAAGCGCGCGAGATAGAGCTTCCCCACAACCTGACACTGGACGGCGCGCTCGCGAGCGAGGCGCATCGCCATGACCTGGCGATGGAGCATCTCGACGAGAACCGGCGCGCGATCGAGCTCGCGCACAAGCGGCGGGACGAGGATATCGACCGCGACGACCGGCTCGACGGCGACGCCAAGGCGCGGCTCAAGGCGGAAGAGCAGGAACACTATCAGCAGGAGATGGCGGCGAACGAGCAGCAGCGACCGGCCGAGGACGACGCCCATGCGCGCAACGAGGCGAGACTCCGCGCCGAATATCCCGGGCCGCCGACGCAATCCGTTCCGGACGGCGCCCCCGACGCCGACCCCGCTGCGCGCGAGAACGCCTACCTGAACGAAGCGGCACAGTATCGCCAGGAGATCGAGCACAACGAAGAGGATCAAGGGCGGGTGCAGGCCTATCACCAGGCCCGGCTGCAGGACATCGACGGCGATGCCACGCTTTCGGCCGACGCCAAGCAGATGGAGCGCGAGAACGAGAACGGCCGGTTCGAGGTCGAACAGCAGGCGGTCGACCGGCAGCGCCGGCTGATCGAGGAGGCGCACGAGAACCGTCTCGCGCTGCTCGACGCGCAATTCGGCGCCGGAACCGACACCTTCAGCGCGCAGGGCGAAGACCCCTCCTCCGGGAACGCGGGGGCGTCCGGACAGCCGCTGTCGGGCGGCGTCGCCGATGCGGGACAGCCGGATGCCGGCGGCAGCGGACAGCCGCTCGCCGGCGGCGTCGACGGGACGGGGCAGCCATCCGAAGGAAACGCCGGTGCCGGCGGACAGACTCTCGCGGGCGGCGTCGGCGGAACGGGACAGCCCTCGAACGGGAATGCCGGTACCGCCGGCCAGCCACCAAGCGGCGATGCCAGCGCGACCGCACCGACGGTGGCAGGCGGCACCGGGCAGACCGGGCAGGCTGGGCAGACCGGGCAGGCTGGACAGGCCGGGCAGACCGCGGCGGGCGGCAGCGAGCAGACCGGCGGCGGCCAGGCTCCGCCCGATCTCATTCCCGAATCGCCCGAATATGCGCCGCTGCAGACCGGCCAGAACAGCTTCGAGCTCGGCGCCAACGAGACGACCCTGCCGGGGGGCGGATCGGATTCCGAGGCACCGGACGGGCCGGCGAATGCGGTGGACGAGTACGCGCAGGGATTCTCCCAGGGCGTCGCGACCTGTCTCTTCAACGTGGTGACCATGCCGCTGCAGGCGGCGAACACGATCCTGGCGACCACCGCGCGGGTCGGCGCCCATGCCGGCTACTACTGGGAGATCGGCGCCGCGCTGTCCCGCGGTGACGCCGAGGGCGCCAAGCGGATCCTCGATCTCAAGACCGCGGAGGACGTGCAGAACTTCGACCAGTATGCAAAGTCGCTGCCGAAGGTCGTGCACCTCGATCCCAACGAAGCCGGTGCGACCGTGCGGGAGACCGGGGCTCGCCAGGGCGCGCTCCTCTGCGAGCACGTCCTGCTGCCGGCGTTGGAGATGGACAAGGCGCCGGCCAAGACCCAGGCCGATCCCCAGGCGGGCGCTCCCGGCCCCGCCGAACCCGGCGCTCCCGCCGGCAGCGCCGGCCCTGCCGATCTCGGCGCGGCCCAAGGCGGCGGCGCCAAACCCCAGCAGCAGCACTATCAGAGCGGCACCAAGGTCGGGCCCAATCCCAGCGCGCTCCCGGCGCAAGGCCCGCTGCCGAATTGCGGCGCGCTGGCCTGTGCCCGGGTGGCCGAGATACTCGGCAAGAACCTGGAAGCGGACCTCACGCGGATTCTGGATAACGTCAGGCCGACGGTGCGCGTCAACGTCAACAAGGGCTCGCCGGCCCAGACCAGCATGGCCGGCGGAATCGGCCCGGAGGGGGTTCGGGACGGGCTGCGTTCCCTGGGCATCCCGGCCGAGCTGGGCAAGGGGATGGGCGATCTCACCGACCGCCTGAAGGAGGGAAGGCCCGTCATTGCCGGCGTTGCGGAGACCATTCCCGGTACGCCGGGGACGCCGCTGCCTCCCGGCACGCCGCTCCACGCGGTCGTGGTGGAGCGGCTGGAAACGGTCAACGGCACGGCCGGGATCGTCTACTGGGACCCCCGCGGCACCTATCGCTGGCAGCCGATGTCGAGTTTCGAGAAATTCTTCAACGCCGCGGGCGGCGACTTCGTCTGGCCGCTGTGACGCGCGCGGGCATGTCTCAGGGGACGCGTCTCAGGGGGCGCGTCTCAGGGGGCGCGTCTCAGGGGACGTGCTCCTCCTGGCGGTAGCCCTGGAAATAGAGCAGCGCGCTGAGGTCGTTGTGGTTGACCTGGGCGCGGACCTGTTCGCGGAGCAGGGGCTTGCCGTGGAAGGCGACGCCCAGGCCCGCCGCCAGCAGCATCGGCAGGTCATTGGCGCCGTCGCCGACCGTCACCGCGTCTTCGACCGCGAGGCCGCGTTCGGCGGCCAGGGTCCGCAGCGCGTTCACCTTGCCGTCCTTGTCCAGGATCGGGCCGGCGAGCTCGCCGGTCAGGCGGCCTTCGGAGATCTCCAGGTCGTTGGCGAGATCGAGGTCGAAGCCGACCAGGGCGGCCACCCGGCTGGTGAAATACTTGAAGCCGCCCGAGACCAGCGCCGTGAAGGCGCCATCGGCCTTCATGGTCTGGACCAGGGTCCTGGCGCCGGGCGTGAGCCGCGTCGCCGCCGCGGTCCGGGCGAGGGCGGATTCCGGGAGGTCGGCCAGCATCGCCACCCGCTCGATCAGCGCCTGGGAGAAATCGAGCTCGCCGCGCATGCTGCGCCGGGTGATCTCGGCGATCACGTCCTTGAGGCCGGCTTCGGCGGCCAGCTCGTCCAGGGTCTCGGTGGTGACGACGGTCGAATCCATGTCGGCGATCAGCAGCTTCTTGCGCCGGCCGGCTTCGGGCTGCGCGTGGAAATCGACCGGCAGATCGGCTAGCGTCGCCCGCGCGATCTCATGGACCCGACCGGGCTCCAGCCGGTCGAAGGGCAGGTCGCAGGCGCGGTCGCCCGGCGCCAGCCAATAGGGTTCGCCGGCGCGGGCCCCGGCCTCCCGGAGCCGGGCGGTCAGCGTTTCGATGAGGGCGGGGGTCAGCTTGGCAGAATCGCCGGCGATCAGGGTCAGAATGCATTCCATGGCGGGCGGGACTATGGGAGAGGCGTCGGCCGCCGACAAGCAGGGACTGAAGGCGGTCGTGATCGCCGGCCCGACGGCCAGCGGCAAGTCGGCCCTTGCGCTCCAGCTCGCGGCCGAGGAAGACGCCGTCATCATCAATGCGGACTCGATGCAGGTCTACCGGGACCTGCCGATCCTGACCGCGCAGCCCGAGCCGGCCGCCCTGCAGGCGGCGCCGCACCGGCTCTACGGCATCCTGCCGCTGGACGATCCGGCGACGGCGGCACGGTGGGCGGAACTCGCCCTCCGCGAGGTCGAGGCGGCGGTCGCGGCCGGCCGGCTGCCGATCCTGGTCGGCGGGACCGGGCTCTATCTCAAGGCCCTGCTCGAGGGCTTTGCGCCGATCCCCGAGCTCGATCCCGCGCTCCGGGCGCGGGCCAAGGCGCTGCTCGACGCGCTCGGCGCGCCAGGATTACATGCCCAACTGGCGGCGCGGGATCCGGAGACGGCGGCCAAGCTGAAGCCCTCGGACAGCCAGCGGCTGATGCGCGCCTGGGAGGTGCTGGAAGGAACCGGCAAGCCGCTCGCCTGGTGGCAGGCCCGGCCGAGCGTGCCGCCCGGCGGCGCGCAGGGGCCGGTCCGGGCCCTCGCCTTCGTGGTCAATCCGGCGCGGCAGGAACTCTACGCCGCCTGCAACGACCGCCTGATCGCCATGGTGGCCAAGGGCGCGGTCGCCGAAGTGCGAGCCGCCCTGGCGCTCTATCCCGATGCTGATCATGAACAAGCTGGCTTCAAAGCCTTGGGATTTAAGGAAATCCGCCAGCACATTGAAGCTCAGATGTCACTTGAAGAGGCGGTGGCCGCCGCCCAGCAGGCAACCCGCAACTACGCCAAGCGCCAGGGGACATGGTTCCGTCATCAACTCCCGGGAGTAACTTTATTAGCGCCTGACCGGGAAGCTATGAAATTTTCGCAAAGTTACGTTGCGGGATTGCGCCATAAAATTCGCGATTTCTTGTTGACCGCATCCGGTTGAAAACCTACGGTGCCGCGCCTTCGGCCGGATCGCCCGGCGCGAGGGCGCGTCGCGCTGTCATCTGCGACGTAACTATCTTATAGCTTCAATCGGTTAGACTTAGGAGCTTGTCATGGCGGTGGAACCGATCACCGGGGCGGAAATCGTTGTCAAAGCGCTGGTGGACCAGGGCGTCGAGGTCATCTTCGGCTATCCCGGCGGCGCCGTGCTTCCGCTTTATGACGCGCTCTTCAAGCAGAACCAGATCCGCCACATCCTGGTCCGGCATGAGCAGGCGGCGGTCCATGCCGCCGAGGGCTATGCCCGTTCGACCGGCCGGGTGGGCGTGGTGCTGGTGACATCGGGTCCCGGCGCCACCAATGCGGTGACCGGCCTGACCGACGCGCTCATGGATTCTGTTCCTATCGTCTGCCTGACGGGGCAGGTGCCGACGCACCTGATCGGCAACGACGCGTTCCAGGAGGCCGACACGACCGGCATCACCCGGCCCTGCACCAAGCACAACTACCTGGTCAAATCGATCGACGAGCTGTCGCGCAAGGTTCACGAGGCGTTCCATGTGGCCAAGAGCGGCCGTCCGGGGCCCGTGGTCATCGACCTGCCCAAGGACGTGCAGCAGGCGAAGGCCGAGTACGTCAACCATGCCGGCCAGAAGCACCGGTCGTACAACCCGCCGGTCCGGCCCGACCGCGCGGCCGTCGAGAAGGCGGTCGAGCTGATGGCGAATGCCAAGAGGCCGCTCTTCTATATCGGCGGCGGCTGCGTCAACTCCGGCCCCCAGGCCTGCGCCCTGCTGACCGAGTTCGTCCGCCTGACCGGCTTCCCCTGCACCCAGACGCTGATGGGGCTCGGCGCCTTCCCGGGCTCCGACCCGCTGTCGCTGGGGATGGTGGGGATGCACGGCATGTACGAGAGCAATCTCGCCATGCATGACTGCGACGTCATGATCAACATCGGCGCCCGGTTCGACGACCGGGTGACCGGCAAGGTCGCCGCCTTCTCGCCGGGCTCGAAGAAGATCCACGTCGATATCGACCCCTCCTCGATCAACAAGAACGTCCGGGTCGACCTGCCGGTGGTCGGCGATGTCGGCCACGTGGTCGAGGAGATGATGCGGATCTGGAAGGCCCGCCAGGTGAAGCCCGACGGCAAGGCGCTGGCCGCCTGGTGGGAGCAGATCAACAAATGGCGCGCCCGCAACTGCCTGAAGTACCGGGCCTCCGACCAGGTCATCAAGCCGCAATACGCGCTGCAGCGCCTCTATGCGGCGATCAAGGACAAGGACTTCTACATCACGACCGAGGTCGGCCAGCATCAGATGTGGGCGGCCCAGTTCCTGAAGTTCGAGAAGCCCAACCACTGGATGACCTCGGGCGGCCTCGGCACCATGGGCTACGGCCTGCCGGCCGCCTACGGCGTGCAGGTGGCGCACCCGGAATCGCTGGTGATCGACGTCGCCGGCGAGGCCTCGATCATGATGAACATCCAGGAGATGTCCACGGTGGTGCAGTACCGCCTGCCGGTGAAGATCTTCATCATGAACAACAAGTGGATGGGCATGGTCCGGCAGTGGCAGGAGCTGCTGCACGGCGGGCGCTATTCCGAGAGCTACAGCGACGCGCTGCCGGATTTCGTGAAGCTGGCGGACGCGTTCGGGGCCACCGGTCTCCGCGCGGAGAAGGTCGGGGACCTCGACGGCGTGATCGCCAAGATGCTGGCGACGCCGGGGCCGGTGATCGCCGACATCGCGGTCGATGAGAAGGAGAACTGCTTCCCGATGATCCCGTCGGGAGCGGCGCATAACGAGATGCTGCTGGGACCCGAGGACCAGACGGCCAAGCCGATCTCGGAAGAAGGCATGGTGCTGGTTTGATCGGAGCTTGAAGGGGAGGGGTCTCTGGCTGTGGTAAGACCCTCATCCCTGCCTTCCCCCTGCGGGGGAAGGAGACTATGGGCGCGCTTCGTGCGCGCGATACGAGGCCCTCGTCCGTAGGGCGAGGGTTGGGTGAGGCTCTTGGAGCCGCCTGAGGCGGTTCAGGGTAGGTTCAGATGTCGCAGAGAAATGCGCTGTTTGCGCAAAGAGGAACGGAGTTGTTGGCCGTGGGGGAACAGACGGAGCGTCATACGATCTCGGTGCTGGTGGACAACGAGGCCGGCGTGCTGGCGCGTGTCATCGGCCTCTTCTCCGGCCGCGGCTACAACATCGAGAGCCTGACCGTCGCCGAGACCGACGCCTCCGAGCATCTGTCGCGGATCACGGTCGTCACCTCCGGCACGCCGATGATCATCGAGCAGATCAAGAACCAGCTCCGCCGCCTGGTGCCGGTGCACAAGGTCACCGACCTGACCGTCGAGGGCCCGTCGCTGGAGCGCGAGATGGCGCTGGTGAAGGTCCAGGGCACGGGGGAGAAGCGGGTCGAATCCCTGCGCATCGCCGACATCTTCCGCGCCCACGTGGTCGATGCGACGATCGAATCCTTCGTCTTCGAGATGACCGGCTCGACCGAGAAGGTCAACGCCTTCATCAACCTGATGCAGCCGCTGGGGCTGGTGGACGTGTCGCGCACCGGCGTGGTCGCGATTGCCCGCGGCGTCGATGAGGTATGAGTATGTGTCGGGTCTCGGAGTTGCCTGAGGCCGACGAAGCAGAGTTCCAGTCTTAGAGAGGGAAATACGAGATGCGTGTCTATTACGATCGCGACGCCGACGTGAACCTGGTCAAGGGGAAGAAGGTCGTCGTCGTCGGCTATGGCAGCCAGGGCCATGCCCATTCGCTCAACCTGAAGGACAGCGGCGTCAAGGAAGTCCGCGTCGCGCTGCGTCCGGGCTCGGCCTCGGCCAAGAAGGCGGAAGCGGCCGGCTTCCAGGTGATGACGCCGGCGGAAGCGGCGAAGTGGGCCGATCTCGTCATGATCCTCACGCCGGACGAGTTGCAGGCCGACCTCTACAAGAACGAGCTCGGGCCGAACATGAAGCAGGGCGCGGCTTTGGCCTTCGCCCACGGCCTCAACATCCATTTCCGCCTGATCGAGCCCAGGCCGGATCTCGACATCATCATGATCGCGCCGAAGGGTCCGGGCCACACCGTGCGCTCGGAGTTCGCCCGCGGCGGCGGCGTGCCCTGCCTGGTGGCGGTGCACCAGAACCCCAGCGGCAATGCGCTCGAAGTGGCGCTCTCCTATGCCAGCGCGATCGGCGGCGGCCGCTCGGGCATCATCGAGACCAATTTCCGCGAGGAATGCGAGACCGACCTGTTCGGCGAGCAGGTGGTGCTGTGCGGCGGTCTCACCGCCCTCATCCAGGCGGGCTACGAGACGCTGGTCGAGGCGGGCTACGCGCCGGAGATGGCCTATTTCGAGTGCCTGCACGAGGTGAAGCTGATCGTCGACCTGATCTACGAGGGCGGCATCGCCAACATGCGCTACTCGATCTCCAACACCGCGGAATACGGCGACTACACGCGCGGCCCGCGCATCGTCACCGAGGAGACGAAGAAGGAGATGAAGCGCGTGCTGGACGACATCCAGTCCGGCCGCTTCGCCCGCGACTGGGTGCTGGAATGCCAGGCCGGCCAGCCGAGCTTCAAGGCGATGCGCCGCCGCGCCGCCGAGCATCCGATCGAGCAGGTCGGCGAGAAGCTCCGCGGCATGATGCCCTGGATCGCCAAGAACAAGCTGGTCGACAAGACCCGGAACTGACCGAGCCCGGGATACGATGCGGCCAACGCCAATGTGGAAGCTCTCCACATTGGCGTCGGCGTTTCTGGCGCTTGCATTCCTGGCGGCTCCGCCGGCCGCGCAAGCCGACTCGCCGCGCCATCCCTTCGGCGCCGACCACGTCGCCTTTCCCGCCGGCACGCTGCGGCCGGCGAAAAGCACCGGCGAGATCGATCGCGCCATCGGCGACTTCTACGACCAGTGGCGATCGCGCTACCTGATCGCCGGCTGCGCGCCGGGCGAGGTCAGGGTCAAGGCGAATGCCGGCCCCGAAGGCGACAAGATGACCGTCTCGGAAGGCCAGGGCTACGGCATGGTGATCGTGGCGCTGATGGCCGGCCACGAATCCCACGCGCAGGCGGTGTTCGACGGCCTCTATCGCTTTGCCCGCCGGCATCCGAGCGAGGTCGATCCCATGCTCATGGATTGGACCGAGAACCGCTGGTGCCAGGACATCAAGGCGCCGGGTTCGGCGACCGACGGCGACCTCGACATCGCCTATGCCCTGCTGCTGGCCGATGCGCAATGGGGCTCGGCGGACGCGATCGACTACCGCCGGGAGGCGGAGGGCACGCTGGCGGCGATCGTGCGCCATGAGATCGACCGGCAGACCGGGCTCACCTTGCTGGGCGACTGGGTGGCGGCCGACGCGCCGGCCGCCAAAGGCAGCCGGACCTCGGACTGGATGCTGGATCACTTCCGCGCCTTCGCCGCCGTCGCCCCGGCGACCTGGGGACGCGTGCTCGAGGCGCATCTCGATCTGATCGGCGCCTTGCAGCAGACCCATGCGCCGAAGACCGGCCTGCTGCCGGATTTCGTGACCGGGACCGACGGCGAGGCGCGACCGGCGCCGCCGAACTTCCTGGAAGCCGAGAGCGACGGCGACTTCGCCTGGAACGCCTGCCGCACGCCATGGCGGATCGGCACCGATGCGCTGGTCGGCGGCGATCCGCGATCGGTCGCGGCGGCGCGCCGGATGACGCAATGGATCCGCGCGGCGACCGGCGGGGACCCGGCCAAGATCACCGAGGGCTATACGCTGGACGGCGAGGCCCTCGGGTCCGGCTCCTCCATGGCATTCACCGCACCTTTCGCCGTGGCGGCCATGAGCACGCCCGGGGCGCAGGCCTGGCTCGAGGCGTTGTGGAAGGAGATCGTCGCCCGGCCGCCGGAGGACTATTACGCCGACAGCATCAAGCTGCAGGTGATGCTGACCGTCGGCGGGTCGTGGTGGGTTCCGAAGCGCTGAGTCCTGCTCTAGACTTTCGCGATGCGTCTCCGGTCCTCGCTGGTCGCCCTGGCGATCCTCCTTGCGGCGCCCGCTGTGGCGGACGAGGTCCGGCATCCGTTCGACCAGGCGCATGTCGCCTTCCCGCCGGGCACGCTGCGCCCCTCGCAGGGCCAGGCCGAGATCGACCGCGCGACCGCCGGCTTCTACGACGCCTGGAAGGCGCGGTACCTGGCGCCCGGCTGCGCGCCCGGGCAACGCCGCATCCGGATGGAGGAGGGGAATATCTGGTCGGTGTCCGAGGGCCAGGGCTACGGCATGGTGATCGTCGCGCTGATGGCCGGGCACGACCCGGAGGCGCGGGCGGTCTTCGACCAGCTCTTCAACTATGCGCGGCGGCATCGCAGCGATGTCGACCGGTCGCTGATGGCCTGGGCGCAGAACGAGCATTGCCAGGACATCGACGGCCGCGTCTCCGCGACCGACGGCGACCTCGACATCGCCTACGCGCTGCTGCTGGCCGATGCGCAATGGGGCTCGAAGGGCGGCGTCGATTACCGCAAGGAGGCCGAGCAGACGCTGGCGGCGATGGTCCGGCATGCCGTCGATCCGGCGACCGGCCTGACCCTGCTCGGCGACTGGGTGGCGCCGGACGGGGACTACGCCCATGCGAGCCGAACCTCGGACTGGATGATCGACCATTTCCGCGCCTTCGCCGCCGTGGATGCCGCCTGGAGCCGGGCGGCCGATGCCCATCTCGACCTGGTGCTGAAGCTCCAGGAGGAGTTTGCGCCTAAGACCGGGTTGCTGCCGGACTTCGTGACCGACACGGCAGAGGCGCCCAAGCCGGCGCCGCCGAACTTCCACGAGAAGGAGACCGATGGCGATTTCGCCTGGAACGCCTGCCGCACGCCCTGGCGGCTCGGCACCGAGGCGGCGATGAGCGGCGATCCGCGGGCGGTGAAGGCGGTGCGCCGCATGACCGACTGGATCCATGCCGCGACCGGCGGCGATCCCAAGAAGATCGGCGAGAGCTATCGCCTCGACGGCACGGTCATCGACCCGGCGGAGAGCATGGCCTATGTCGCGCCTTTCGCGGTGGCGGCGATGAGCGGCAGTTCGGGTGACGGCGTGGATGGCGGCGTGGGTGGCGATTGGCCGCAAGCCTGGCTCGATGCGCTCTGGGCCGAGATCGTCGCGACGCCGCCCGACGGCTATTACAGCGACAGCATCAAGCTGCAGGCGATGCTGACCATCGGCGGCCACTGGTGGCGGCCGACGGCCGCGCCAATGCCTTAATTCTCCATCAATTCCGGGCGTGAATTAGCTTGTGACGCTACCGGCGCGGCGGTACAAGTTGCGCGGCCGGACGCGCTCCGGGGAGTCTGCTACCGAGCGCGCGAGGGGCTGCTAAGGCATGCTAAATCCACGACAAATGCCGTATTTTAGGCGCGCGCCGAGTCGCGGTCCTGGATGTGCGTTTCAGGCATCGCCGCGGCGGCGACTAACGCGATTTTAACCCGCCGAGTGCGCTCCTGTAGGCACCGGCCCGAAGCGACCGGCGGGGACAACGGGTAGAGAGATAGATGTTGACCAGACTGCTTGGCATGATGTCGTCGGATATGGCGATCGACCTGGGGACCGCGAACACGCTGGTCTATGTGAAAGGTCGGGGCATCGTGCTGAACGAACCCTCGGTGGTCGCCATCGCCGACACCCGCGGCAAGAAGCATGTCCTGGCCGTCGGCGACGAGGCGAAGATGATGCTGGGCCGCACCCCCGGCAACATCCAGGCGATCCGCCCCTTGCGCGACGGCGTGATCGCCGACTTCGAAGTCGCCGAGGAGATGATCAAGCACTTCATCACCAAGGTCTATAACCGCCGGCCGATCTTCGCCAAGCCGCAGATCATCGTCTGCGTGCCGTCGGGTTCGACCGCGGTCGAGCGCCGCGCGATCCAGGAATCCGCGGAATCCGCGGGCGCCAGCAAGGTCTACCTGATCGAGGAGCCGATGGCCGCGGCGATCGGCGCCGGCCTGCCCGTCACCGAGCCGACCGGCTCGATGGTGGTCGATATCGGCGGCGGCACCACCGAAGTCGCGGTGCTCTCGCTGGGCGGCATCGTCTATTCCCGCTCGGTGCGCGTCGGCGGCGACAAGATGGACGAGGCGATCATCGCCTATATCCGCAGGAATCATAACCTGCTGGTCGGCGAAGGCTCCTCCGAGCGCATCAAGAAGGAGATCGGCTCGGCCTGCCCGCCGGAAGACGGCGACGGCCGCGTCATGGAGATCAAGGGCCGCGACCTGATGAACGGCGTGCCCAAGGAATTGGTGATCACCGAGCGCCAGGTCGCCGAGGCCCTGGCCGAGCCGGTCGGCGCCATCATCGAGGCGGTGAAGGTCGCGCTCGAGCACACCGCGCCCGAGCTCGCGGCCGATATCGTCGATAAGGGAATCGTGCTGACCGGCGGCGGCTCGCTGCTGGCCAATCTGGACTATGTGCTGCGCCACGCGACCGGCCTGCCGGTCTCGATCGCCGACGATGCGCTCTCCTGCGTGGCGCTCGGCACCGGGCGGTGCCTGGAGGACATCAAGGCGCATCGACACGTCCTCATAAACATGTATTAACCAAATAATGTCATGATGCTCTTAGCTTTTCGTTGCGGGCCGCACATCACTGTGGAAAAATGCGGCTAAGCGACGGAAATCGCTAGGTTCGCGTCCCAGTTCGTGTCTGCCCGTGCGATAGGAGGGCATGCGTGAAGCAACGTGTCGGATCGGTCAGCTTGGCGGTCGCGGCACGAAACTGGACGCAGCGGTTCGCTTTTGTTCTCCTGATCGCGCTCGCCTTCGGCATCATGCTCATCGGCAAGGCCGACACCGTCGTCATCAGCCGGGCGCGCACCGTGGTCATCGACATGCTGGCCCCGGTGATGAACGCCGCCTCCCGCCCGATCGCCAGCGCCAAGGACGTTGCCAGCGAGGTTCAGGACCTGATCGCGCTCAAGGATGAGAACGCGCGCCTGCAGCGCGAGAACCAGACGCTGCTGGAATGGCAGACCGTCGGCCGCGAGCTGCAGAGCCAGAACGCGGCCCTGCGCGAGCTGCTGAAATTCACTCCCGATCCGCGCGCGACCTATGTGACCGCGTCGGTCATCGCCGACACTTCGTCGAGCTATGTGCGCTCGCTGATCGTGCTGGCGGGTGCCGGGGACGGCGTGGTCAAGGGCCAGGCCGCCATCACCGGCGCCGGCCTGGCCGGCCGCGTGCTCGAGGTCGGACAGCGTGCCTCGCGCGTGTTGCTGCTGACCGATATCAGCGCGCGCGTGCCGGTGATCGTCGAACGGACCCGCGACCAGGCGGTGCTGGCGGGCAACAACTCCGAGAATCCGGAGCTGCGCTACCTGCCGCGGGACGTGGACATCAAGGTCGGCGACCGCATCGTCACCTCCGGTGTCGGCGGCAACTTCCCGTCGGGCCTGCCGGTCGGCGAAGTGGTGCGCACGGCGGACGGCCGGATCTTCGTCCAGCTCTACGCCCAGCTCGACCGGATGGAGTACCTGCGGCTGGTCAATTACAGCCTGCCAGGCATCCTGATGCAGGATCTCGGCGTCGATACCTCGAAATCCCAGGAAATCGCGAGCCCGTCACGCGCCAGGTTTGCCCCCGGCGTGGAATAGCGCCGCCTTGGCCATGGCGCTGAGACCCACCGTCGGACAGCAACTTGACCTCGCCGCGCGGCGGTCGATCCCGGTAGGGCTCGCCGTGCTGATCCTGTTCATCGGTCTTTTGCCCTGGAACGTCACGACGCTGAGCCCGGTCAACGCCAACCTGGTGCTGATCCCGATCTATTACTGGACGCTCTATCGGCCGCGGCTGATGAGCGTCTGGGCCGTGGCGGCGCTGGGGCTGATCGGCGACCTGCTGGGCGTCACGCCCCTGTTCGGCGTGGAGATGCTGACGGCGCTGGTCGGATACCGGGTCGCGGTCTCGCAGCGCAAGGTGTTCGCCGGCGCGCCCTTCATCATCGTATGGGCCGGCTTCCTGCTGATGTCGGCGGTGGCCGGCGCGGTGCAGTGGCTCGTCGTCTCGATCTTCGCGGAGTCGATCGTCGATCCGCGGCCGGCGCTTCTGATGTATCTGATCGGTGCCGTGTGCTATCCCTTGTGCGCCTATGCCTTCGCCGCGATCCAGCGCAAGTCGCTGGTTCGGGTGTTCTGAGGTTGGCGACCATGCGCAAGCTGCCGAACCAGACCCAGTCGCGGATCTTCAACCGGCGCGTCGCCCTGATGGGGCTCGGGCAGGCGGCGCTGACCACGGCGCTGGTGGGCCGGCTCTATTACCTGCAGGTGATGGAGGCCGACAAATACAAGCTGCTGGCCGACGAGAACCGGATCAACCTGCGCCTCATTCCGCCGTCGCGCGGCTTGATCTACGACCGGTTCGGCCTGCCGCTCGCCGACAACTATCCGAACTACCGCGCGATGCTGGTGGCCGAGCAGACCTCCGACCTCGCCCGCACCTTGGCGGATTTCGCCGAGCTCGTGCCGCTGACCGAGCGCGAGCGCGCCAAGATCATGAAGGAATTGAGCCGCAACCGGCCCTTCACGCCGATCCCGGTCAAGGAGGATCTCGACTGGACCCAGGTGAGCGAGGTCGAGCTCAACCTGCCGGACCTCCCCGGCATCTCGATCGAGGTCGACCAGAAGCGGGTCTATCCGTTCGGCGGCATCTGCGCGCACCTGCTGGGCTACGTGTCGGCGCCGACGGAGACCGACCTGCAGGAGGACAGCGATCCCCTGCTCTCGCTGCCCGGCATCCGCATCGGCAAGAACGGCTTGGAGCGGCAATACGAGACCCCGCTCAGGGGCCAGGCCGGGCAGAGCGAGCTCGAGGTCAACTCGGTCGGCCGCGTGGTCCGCGAGCTGGCGCGCGAGGAGGGGACGCCCGGCAAGAACCTGGTCACCAGCCTCGACGTCGGCCTGCAGCAATTCGTGCAGCAGCGGATCTCGGCCGAATTTTCCGGCGCCGCGGTGGTGATGGACATCTACAACGGCGACATCCTGGCGATGGCCTCGACGCCGACCTACGATCCCTCCGCCTTCTATCGCGGGCTCACCCCCGCCGAATGGCAGCAGCTCTCCTCGGATCAGTACCGGCCCCTGACCAACAAGGCGATCGCCGGCCAGTTCGCCCCGGGCTCGACCTTCAAGATCGCGACCTCGATCGCCGCGCAGAAGGTCGGCGTCAGCCCCGACTTCAACGTGTTCTGCCCGGGCTACTACCAGCTCGGCAACATGCGGTTCCATTGCTGGCGGAAGCAGGGCCACGGGCATCTCGACATGCCGGGCGCCCTGCAGAACTCCTGCGACGTCTATTTCTACGAATTGGCACGCACCATCGGCATCGACGCGATCGCCGCCGGCGCCCGCGAGCTGGGCCTGGGCGACATCGCCGGGCTCGACCTGCCGGGCGAGCGCCCCGGCGTCATCCCCGACCGCGGCTGGAAGAAGGCGACGATGGGCGAGAGCTGGCATCAGGGCGAGACCCTGATCAACGGCATCGGCCAGGGCTTCGTGCTGGCGACGCCGCTGCAGCTCTGCGTGATGACGGCGCGGATCTCCAACGGCGGCTATGCGGTGAAGCCGCATCTCTTCAAGGCGGTGGAGCCCGCCAAGGCCGAGGGGCCGAGCATCTATCCCAAGATGAATCTCGACGAGAGCTGGCTCAACGTCGTGCGCGACGGCATGGACCGGGTCTGCAACGTGGCGCACGGCACGGCGTGGAACGCGCGCATCCCGATCCCGGGCATGGAGATGGCGGGCAAGACCGGCTCGGCCCAGGTGCGGCGCATCAGCATGGCCGAGCGCGCGACCGGCGTGCGCAAGAACGAGAGCCTGCCCTGGAAGCAGCGCGACCACGCGCTGTTCGTGGCGTTCGCGCCGGTGCACGAGCCGCGCTATGCCTGCGCCGTGGTGATCGAGCACGGCGGCGGCGGCGCGCAATATGCAGGCCCGGTCGCCCGCGACATCATGATCGAGACCCAGCGCCGCGATCCCGCGCGCCGCAACCCGAACAACGAGGGCGGAAGGCGGGAGATGCCATGAGCGGAGCGGCTAGATCATGAGCGGCGCGGTTAGATCATGAGCGGAGCGGTTAGATCATGAGCATCGGCCTGCCGCTCGGCGGTTCCCGCCGCAACCGGATGACCTGGCGCGAGAAGGTCTCGCTGATCTCGTGGCCGGTCGTGTTCCTGATCGGCTGCGTCGCGTCGATCGGCTTCGCCATGCTCTATTCCGCGGCCCATGGCAGCGCCGATCCCTGGATGGACCGGCAGGCGGCGCGCTTCGCCGTCGGCCTCGCCATGATGTTCGCCGTCGCCATGGTCGACCTGAAGACGCTCATGCGGGTCGCCTATCCGATCTATCTGGTCTCGATCCTGCTGCTGGTCTGGGTGGATTTCGCGGGCTCGGTCGGCATGGGCGCGCAGCGCTGGATCGATCTCGGCGTGGTGCAGCTCCAGCCTTCGGAGATCATGAAGGTCAGCATCGTGCTGACGCTCGCGCGCTATTTCCACGGCCTCTCCTACGAGGACGTGGGGCGGCCGCTGTCGCTGATCGTACCGACGATCCTGGTCCTGGTGCCGGCGGCGCTGGTGCTGAAGCAGCCCGATCTCGGCACCGCCGGCATGCTGCTGATGGTGGCGGGGGCGATCTACGTCGTGGTGGGCGTCAGGTGGTGGAAGTTCGCGCTGATCCTGGCGCTGGGCGCGGGGGCCGCCTATTACGCGTGGAACGCGCCCAACATCCTGCACGACTACCAGAAGGCCCGGATCATGACCTTCATGGACCCGGAGAGCGATCTGCAGGGGGCGGGCTATCACATCACCCAGTCGAAGATCGCCCTGGGCTCGGGCAGCGTCTGGGGCAAAGGCTTCCTGCAGGGGACCCAGAGCCATCTCGACTTCCTGCCCGAGCGGCAGACCGACTTCATCTTCACCATGTTCGCCGAGGAGTTCGGCATGGTGGGCAGCCTGGTGCTGCTCGGGCTCTACGTGCTGCTGGTGATCTACGGCACGGCGATCGGCATACGCTGCAAGAGCCAGTTCGGGCGGCTGCTGGCCTTCGGCCTCTCCTTCAACCTGTTCTGCTACTTCTTCATCAACACGGCGATGGTGATGGGCCTGATCCCGGTGGTGGGCGTGCCGCTGCCGCTGATCTCCTATGGCGGCACCGTCCTGATGACGGTGCTGATCGGCTTCGGCCTCATCCTCTCCGTCAACATCCACCGCGAGCAGCGGATCGGCCGGCGCCTCGGCAACGAGGAAGGCTGAGCGGCGCCCGGCGGGGAGCGCTAAGCCCTTGTGCGGGCGCCGCAATTGTCCTGTCGACAAGGCGGGATCGCTTTGCTATACCCCGCCCTGGCCGCGCTTCCTTGCGCGGCCGAATTGATTTCGGGCCTCCGGACGGCCCGGCTTCTCCGGTCCGGGCGCATAGCTCAGTTGGTAGAGCAGCTGACTCTTAATCAGCGGGTCGTAGGTTCGAGTCCTACTGCGCCCACCA
>DASZSL010000019.1:0-127318 GCA_035548715.1 Dongiaceae bacterium | reverse complement strand
CGATTTTCGCCGCCTCGCCGCCGCGCTCGGCGAGCAATGGCAGATCGCAGACGCGATCGCCTCGCTTCCCGTCCTCACGACCCTCCAGAAGGCCCTCCGCGACGGCATGTGGAAGGTCACCGCCGCGGTGCGCGAGGGCCGCGAAATCGTCGCCATATGGGCCGGTCTGGTCGATCGCATCTGCGGTGTTGCCGTCGACATCGGTTCGACCACCATCGCGGCCCATCTCTCCGATCTCGTCTCGGGCGAGACGCTTGCCTCGGCCGGCGTCATGAACCCGCAGATCCGCTTCGGCGAGGACCTCATGAGCCGGGTGTCCTACGTGATGCTCCATTCCGGCGGCGACGTCGAGATGACCAGGGCGGTGCGCGAGGCGCTGAACGATCTCGCCGCCAACGTGGCGAGGGAAGCCGGCTGCTCGGTGGATTCGATCCTCGAATGCACCTTCGTCGGCAACCCGATCATGCACCACCTGCTGCTCGGGATTAATCCGATTGAATTGGGCGGCGCGCCGTTCGCGCTGGCGACCGACGGGCCGGTGCAGATCTGGGCGTCCGAGATCGACCTCAAGATTCATCCCAATGCGCGCATCTACGTGCTGCCCTGCATCGCCGGCCATGTCGGTGCGGACACCGCGGGTGTCATCCTGTCGGAGAGTCCGCACGAATCCGACGAGATGACCCTGATCGTCGACGTCGGCACCAATGCAGAGATCGTGCTCGGCAACAAGACCAAGCTGCTGGCGGCCTCCTCGCCGACCGGCCCGGCCTTCGAGGGTGCGCAGATCTCCTGCGGCCAGCGCGCCGCCCCCGGCGCCATCGAGCGCGTGCGGATCAACCGCGACACGCTCGAGCCCAGGTTCAAGGTGATCGGCTGCGACCTCTGGTCCGATCATCCCGAGTTCAAGGCCAAGACCGAGGGGCTCGGCGTCACCGGCGTCTGCGGCTCCGGCATCATCGAATGCCTGGCCGAGATGTTCCTCTCCGGCATCATCACCCAGGACGGCGTCATCGACGGGGCGATGGCGGCGAAGTCGCCGCGCATCCAGCAGGAAGGGCGCACCTTCACCTACCTGCTGCATGACGGCGAGCCGCAGCTCAAGATCACCCAGAACGACGTGCGCGCGATCCAGCTCGCCAAGGCGGCGCTCTATGCGGGCGCGCGACTGCTCATGGACCGCATGGGCATCGACAGGCTCGACCGCATCACGCTGGCCGGCGCCTTCGGCAGCCATATCGACGTCAAATACGCGATGGTCCTGGGCATGATCCCGGATTGCGATCTCGCCAAGGTCACCAGCGCCGGCAATGCCGCCGGCACCGGCGCGCGCATCGCGCTCCTCAACCGCGCATCGCGCGACGAGATCGCCCGGGTGGTGAAGGAGGTCGAGAAGGTCGAGACTGCCGTCGAGCCGAAGTTCCAGGAGCACTTCGTCGGCGCGATGGCGATCCCGCACAAGACCGCGCCCTATCCGCACCTCGCCAAGGCGGTCAACCTGCCGGCGCCCAAGGTCGCCGGGCCGGCCGAGGAAGGCGAGGGCGGGCGTCGTCGCCGGCGGCGCGGCTAGACCGTCGGCCCATCGTTTCGCGGCATGTCCGTTGCGAGGCCGACGGCGCGCGCCGATCAACTCTTTTCACGAAAGCGCAGGCGGCGCGCGGGACGCGCGTATCCCCGAAAGGGCGGCGACGCCGCGCGGCCGGCACGGCAGGATTTGCCGGTCCGGTCGGCAGAATTTGCCGCCTTGCACGGGGCGTTGGGCAAGTGACCGGGAGCAGATGCCGCCCATGGCACCAGCGATTCCGCCGACCGGCGAGCTGCCGCCGCGGCCGCAGCCCAACATCCGGAACGACTATCGCCTGATGGTGGACGCGATCCAGGCCGGCGACGTTCCGTCCGCCCAGGAGGCCTTCACCCGCCTGACCCGCGGCCTGCCCGCCGCCGCCTATGGCGCCTCGACCACCCTGGGCCGGATCGGCGCCACGCTCGACCAGGGCGATCTCAAGTCGGCGCAGGGCATCCTCGACGGGCTGGAGAATAAGGCGATGAAGGTCCTGCGCGAGGTGCGGCAGGCGACCGAGGGCGAGAAGCGCGACCGGCCGCCGCCGGGCTCCACCTTCCGCATCACGGTCTGAGCCGCCTCAGCGCGGGCCGAAGGTGACGTGGAGCGCCGCCGGCGCGCGGAATTCCCAGCCGCGGAAGACCGGCGGCTGGTCCTGCACCAGCGCCAGGTCCGGCAGCCGCTCCAGCAGCGGGCGCAGCAGCAGCGGCATCAGGCGCTGGGCGAACCAGCGCCCGGCGCAGAAATGCGTGCCGAAGCCATAGGCGGCGTGGCCGTTCTCCTTGCGGTGGATGTCGAAGGCGTCGGGATTCTCGTAGCGGCCCTCGTCCCGGCCGGCCGAGGAGATCAGGGCCGCGACCGGTGCCCCCTTGGGGATCGCCACGCCGCCGATCTCGGTGTCCTCCGTCGCCTGGCGCATCTGCGTCCCGATCGGCGCCACCCAGCGCAGCCCTTCATCGACGGCCTTCGGCAGCATCGTGTCCATGTCCGCGAGCAGCGCGCGCTTCTGCGCCGGATGGGTGAGCAGCCCGACCAGCACGGTGGCCGCGCCGTGCCCCGGCTCCTGCATGCCGCCCAGCAGCGCCACCTTGATCGAGGGCAGCAGGAAGTCGCGCGCCCGCGTCTGCCCCGCCGGCATGCCGTCGTGGAGCATGTGCGAGACCGCCGAATCGTCGGGCGCGCGCTCCAGCCGCGCGATCGCCGGCAGGATCGCGGCATCGATCTCGGCGCTGGTCCGGTCGGCGATCGCCTGCTTCGCGGGGTCGTTCTCGTAATTGGCGGCGCCGACGGCGAGGCCGTGGAACCAGCGCAGCAGCGTCTCGGAATCAACCTCGGCGAAGCCCAGCGAGCGGGCGACCGCGAGGCTGGAGGCCGGCTCGAAATAATCCGACATCAGCTCGGCCTCGCCGCCGCCCTTTCCGAGCCGGCCGGCGATGCGGTCGAGATGCGCGGCGACGATCGGCTTTGCCAGCGCGTCGATGTAGTCGGCGACCGCGCGCGGCTTGTACTTGGTGTCGAAGCCGCGGCGCAGCTCGTCATGGGCCGGCCCGTCGCAGGTAAGGATCGTGGGCGAGCCCATGGTGCGATCGACCGGCGAGGTCGCGACCTCGGCGGCGAACAGCCGGGTGTTCTTGGTGACCCGCTCGACGTCGCTCCAGCGCGTCACGAACCAGACATTGGCCGCCGGCACCCAGGCGACCGGCGACTCGCGCCGGAGGCGCGCGAAGATCGGATAGGGGTCGGCTTCCAGCGCCGCCACCGTGATCTCGTCGGCAAAGGCCATCTTTCTTCCTCCCGTGGCGCGCCTCTTCCCGGACGCGCCTTGGAGGAAGTCTAGTCGATCGTTCGGTCTAGAACAATTCTGCCGCGAATAATATCAGCCCGGCCACTGCTTGAGCTTGGCCTGCAGGCTGGCCGGCCATTGCTCCTTGGGCGGGTAGAAGCGCGGGTCCTCGCTGCCGTCCTGCATCGCGGCGTAGACCTTGCGGCTGTTGGGATCGATGCCGATCAGCAGCTCGGTCGAATCCTCGGCGGAATCGTCGAAGCATTCGCCGACGATGATCCCGTCCTCGGTGGCGCCCATCTGGTCGCCCGTGCCGAAATAGTCGGTGAAGGTGCGGAAGTCGGCCCCGAGCAGGTCCTGATAGGCGGCGTAGACGTCGGCATTGTCCAGCGCCTCCCAGGGATACTTGCCGATGAGGTCGGCGGCGCTGGCCCAGCTGGTCCCCGCCTTGGGCTTGAAGGGCTCGGTCACCGGCTCCTCCAGCCCCTTGGCGAAGGACCAGCGATAGACCGTGCCGTCGCGCCCGCCGGTCGGCGCGAAGCGCACGGTGATGATCCCGCCGGCGGCGCTGGTCTCCGCCGTGTCGGAACAGGTGCCGAAGGGATCGGTGTCGGCGACCTTGCCCTTGGCATCGACCGAGACCACGACGTAATTGCCCGGGCAGCCGTTGCCGCCGTCGGAGACCAGCAGCACGACCGCGCCGGCATCGCCGTCGCTGAACGAGGTCTCGACCTGGATGAAGGCGTCCTCCTCGACGATCTCGCCGTCGATCTTGGCCTGGGTCCGGCTGTCGGCGGTGGTGACGATCTCCATCTTCTTGCTGCCGACGTCCAGGGTCTGCTGGACCTGGTCCTCCGCCGCGGCGCGCTCGATCGGCGCCAGGGCAAGGCCTGCCGCCAGCAGGAAGAAAGTGCGCGTTGCTTTGATCGTCCGGCCGGTCATGGGATCCGATCCATTGGGGCAGAGAGGCGATTTTCCCCAAGATAGGCCAGGCGCACAACCGCCCTGCTGACCCATGCAAGCAAGATGTCATGGCATACCGCTTGCGTCGCCGGACCGCCGCACCCCTCGCGGCCGGGGCCGTCCCGCGGACGGCATTCACGGACGAGCTGCAGAGCGACATCGGGCGGAGGCGCCGCGGGGTCCCATGGGAGTCCATGGGGGGACGGCGCGTTCCGTGACAGGGGACATCGATCCTGGCGTGGAGGCAAGCGAGCCGCAGATCGCAGGGCGCCGCGAGGCGCCCCGGCCGGTGCGTGCGCCGGCCCCAACCAGGAGAGCCAAGATGAGCATATCCAGCGTCTCGACCGGCACCACCGCGTCCTATACGACGAACAGCCAGCAGAAGGACGTGCGAAACTCCTTCAAGCAGCTGGCCGACGCGATCAACAACGGCGACCTGCAGGACGCGCAGAACGCCTTCGACAACCTGGCCCAGCTCTTGAACAACGGCCAGCAGACCGCGCAGGGCTCGACGACCTCGACCTCGGGCAGCGGCAGCGACTTCTCCAACCTGCTGAACCAGATCGGCAGCGCCCTGCAGTCGGGCGATCTCGACCAGGCCAAGCAGGCGCTGACGAACCTGCAGCAATCGGCGCAGGCCGGGCGGGGGCATCGCCACCATCATCATGGCGGCGGCCTCGGCGGCGGCTCGGGTCAGACCGCCACCAGCGCGACCTCGGCCTCGACCGACGCGAGCAGCATCGGCGGCATCAACCTGTCGGTCTGAGATGGGATCCGGAGAGCTGCAGCCGCGCTTCAGACGGCGCGGCTGTGGCGTCCGGGCCCGGCGTTGAGATAGGCGTCGAAGGCCGCGGCGACCACGCGGATCAGCGGCTCGCCGCTCGGCGTCACGCGGAGGCGGCTGCCGTGCCATTCGACGATGCCGTCGGCGACGAGCGGCGCCAGCCGCGCCCGCTCGGCGGCGAGGCGCGTATCGGGCAGGCGGAATTCCGCGGCCAGGGACGCGACGTCCAGGGTGCCGAAGCACATCAGGCGCTCGATCGCCGCCCGGCGCCACCGATCCTCCGCGTCGAGCGCAAGGCCGCGCTGGGTCGCGAGCCGGCCCTCGCCGATCGCACGGCCCCAGAGCGGAATGTCGGCGGCGTTCTGCGCATAGCCCTGCGCAAAGGCGCTGATCGCCGAGGGCCCCAGGCCGATCAGCGTCTCCGCCCGGTCGGTCGTGTAGCCCTGGAAGTTGCGCCGCAGCGTGCCGCCGTCCAGCGCCAGCGCCAGCGGATCCGCCGGCAGCGCGAAATGGTCGAGGCCGATCCGCCGGTAGCCCGCGCCTTCGATGATCGCCGCCGCGTCCCTGGCGAGCTCCAGGCGCAGCGTTGCGTCGGGCAGGACGGCGTCGTCGATCAGGCGCTGGTGCTTCTTCATCCAGGGCACATGGGCGTAGCCGAAGATGGCGAATCGCTCGGGCTCCAGCGCCAGGGCAAGCTCGACCGATCGTGCAAAGCCCGCCCGGGTCTGCCGCGGCAGGCCGTAGATCAGGTCGAGATTGATGCTGCGGATCCCGGCGATGCGCAGCGCCGCCACCTGCTCCTCGACCAGGGCGAAGGGCTGCTCGCGGTTGATCGCCGATTGCACCTCGGCATCGAAATCCTGGATGCCCAGGCTCACCCGCTTGACGCCGCAATCCTGCAGCGCCCGCCGGAGTTCCGGCGCGATCGCCCGCGGGTCCAGCTCCATCGCATGCTCGCTCGCGGCGTCGATCGCGAAATGCGCCGCCAGCGAATCATGGATCCGCCGGATGTCGTCGGCGGCCACCATGTTCGGCGTGCCGCCGCCCCAATGCACCTGGCCGAGGCGCCGCCCTTGCCCGAGCCTCCGGGCGACCAGGGCGATCTCATCGCACAGCCGCGCGACGAAATCGGCGACCGGCTGGTAGCGGGCGACGATCTTGGTATGGCAGCCGCAGTACCAGCACATCTGCCGGCAGTAGGGGACATGGAGATAGAGCGAGATCGGCGCTTGCGGATCGGCCTCGCCCATCCAGCGCGCCGCATCGGCCGCGCCGATTCCCGGATGGAAATGCGGGGCGGTCGGGTAGCTGGTATAGCGCGGCACGGGCCGGTCGTGCTTGAGGAGCAGGCGCCGGCCCGCATCCTCTTTCTCGGCGATGATCGTCATGCTCGCAGCATGCGGCGGCGCTGCGCCGCCGGCCTTGACTTGAATCAATCGGCCTGCCCTGGCGCAACCGGGCGGCAAGGCCCATATTTGACGAATGCGACCGCGTTTCCCCTTTCCGATGCTGCTGACGGCGGGCCTGATCCTGGGTTCGGCCCTGGGCACCGTCGCCCTGGGTTCGTCCGCCTGGGCGCAGGAGACGATCGACCAGTTCAACGCCGCCAACGCGGAGAACCGCCGGCACGCCGCCGCCGAAAGCCAGCTCCGCAACGACGCGCTGCGGCTCCGCCAGGACCAGGCGCGGGGCCTGCTCCAATGCCAGGGCGCGGGCGCGGTCGGCGCCTGCCAGGGCAACCTGCAGCTTCAGACCCAGCAGCGGGGCCTGATGCTCAGCGACCGCATCCGGCAGGAGCGCGACATCCATCACCAGAACCTGCAGGGGATCGGCGTCTCCCCGCTGCAATAGCCGTTCGCTATTTCGGAGCGGCACAAGGTTCCAGCACAGCCGGCTGTTCCGCGCCCCGCGCCTCCGGGACGCTGTGGCAATTGCCGCCAAAGCAGATTCCCCACGTGCCGCCGGTCGCGCCCGATCGGGCCAGGACCAGCTGCATCTGCGGCGGCAGGTGCGGGCGGTAGTGCCACATGCGCCCGTCGAACACGGCATCGTCCGGCGGCTCCATGCCGGCGCCGGAGCCTTCGATCCGTGCCTCGACGATCTCGAGGCCGTTCGGGGTCACGCGCCAGTCCTCTTCCCAGCGGGTCTTCTCGACTGAATGGGTCCAGGCCAGCGTGAATGCGGTCGTTGCGAAGACGACGGTCTTCGCGCCGAGCAGCAGGCACAGGTTCACGCCGCGCTCCGCGCCGCCGCGCCGCGGGCCCGCCACCAATGCTGGGCACAGAACGCCACGGACAAGGCGAAGCCGGCTTCGTCGGTCGCGGGCAATGCCAGCACCAGGCTGAATGCGGCGACCGTGGCCAGGGCGCGTTCCCACAGGGCGAGCGGCCGGATGAAGAAGCCGACCGCCGCCGCGCCCCAGAGGGCAATGGCGACGCAAGCCTTGAAGATGATGTAGACGACGGCGACCGGGTAGCCGAATTGCTGCGCCGTCGGCCCGCCGTCCTGCAGCATGAGCGCCGGCGCATAGACCGCCATGAACGGCACGACGAAGCCGGCGAGCGCGATCTTCACCGCCTGGATGCCGATCTTCAGCCCGGACTCCCTGGCGATCGGCGCGGCAGCGAAGGCGGCGAGCGCCACCGGCGGCGTCAGGTCGGCGAGGATGCCGAAATAGAAGACGAACATGTGGCTGACGATCAGCGGCACGCCGAGATGCAGCAGCGCCGGACCGGCGAGCGACGAGGTGATGATGTAGTTCGGGATCGTCGGAATCCCCATGCCCAGGATCAGGCAGGTGACCATCGTCAGCAGCAGCGAGAGAAACAGGCTCTGCTGGCCGATCGAGACCACGAAGTCGCCGAACGTGGTGGCGGCGCCGGTCAGCGTCATGGTGCCGACGATGATGCCGACGATCGCACAGGCGACGCCCACGGGCAGCGCCGTCTTGGCGCCCTCGGCCAGGGCATCGCGGCACAGCAACAGCGTCGCCCGCCCGCCCGCCGTCGCGGCGTTGAGCAGGATGAGCACGCCGAGCAGCGCGCCGAGCACCCAGAGGCCGAACTGGAGAAAGGCCGCCGCCGCGAGGCCGACCGCCACCCAGAACAGGACGCGCAGCGGCAGCGACGGGATCGGCCGCGCCACCGTGCCGCCGAGCAGCAGCACCACGGTCAAGGCAAGGCCGATCGTGCCGGAAAAGAGCGGCGTGTAGCCGTCGAACAGCAGGTAGATGAGCATGAGGAGCGGCAGGATCAGATACCAGCCCTTGCGCAACGCCCGCGCCGCGGAGGGGCACTGGTCCCTCGGCAGGCCCAGGAGGCCGCTGCGGCCCGCCTCGAGATGCACCATCCAGAAAGCCGAGCCGAAATAGAGCAGGGCCGGCACGACCGCGGCCTTCACCACCGCGGCATAGGGGACGCCGATCGTCTCGGCCATGATGAAGGCGACGGCGCCCATCACCGGCGGCATGATCTGCCCGCCCATCGACGCGGTCGCCTCGACTCCGCCGGCGAAGGCGGCGCGATAGCCGAAGCGCTTCATCAGCGGGATGGTGAACTGCCCGGTGGTGACGACATTGGCGACGCCCGAACCGGAGATCGTGCCCATCAGCCCCGAGGCGATCACCGCGACCTTCCCGGCGCCGCCCTTGGCATGGCCGACCATGCCGAGCGAGACGTCGGTGAAGAGCTGGATCATGCCGGTGCGCTCCAGGAACACGCCGAACAGGATAAAGAGGAAGATGTAGCTCGACGAGACGTAGGTCGGGATGCCGTAGATCCCCTCCGTGCCATAGGCCATCTGGTCGACGATCTGGGAGAAGTCGTAGGGCCGGTGGTCGAACGGCGCCGGCAGGTACTCGCCGAACATCGCGTAGGCGAGGAAGACGCCGCTGATGATGGGAAGCGCCGGCCCCATGATCCGCCAGGCGGCGATGAAGAGCACGACGGCCCCGACGACGCCCGCCACCATGTCCATGTGGCTGGGATCGCCGGAGCGGAGCAGCAGGTCCTTGTAGAGGATCCACTGGTAGAGCCCGACGACAAAGCCGATGACGCCGAGAGCCCAGAACAGGGCCCGGACCGGCGGCCTCGCGCCGACGGCCTTCGTCACGAAGGGCAGGCCGAGCAGCAGCAGGAATCCCACATGGACGGTGCGGACCACCTGGCTCGGGATATTCAGCACATGGGCGGCGGTCGCGAGCTGGAAGAGCGAGAACAGGACGGCGATCCAGAACAGCAGCCGGCCTTCGGGATCGCGGGTGAAATCGGCGGCGAGCGGGCCGGCGGGCCCGTCCGCGGCCGCGGGCGAGGCCGGCGCCTCGCCCGGTCTGTCCCGGCCCGCCGTCCCGGCGGTGCTCACATCACGCCCTTTTCCTTGTAGTACTTCTCGGCGCCGGGATGCAGCGGCACGGGCATGCCCTTGGTCGCGTCCTCGAGCTTGATGTCCGCGGCGGCTTTGTGCGCGGCGACCATGTCGGGCAGGTTCTCGAACAGCTGCTTGGTCATCTGGTAGGCGAGATCGTCCGTCACGTCCGCGCGGGTGATCAGGAAGTTCCCCACGGCGGCGGTCGGAACGTCCTCGGTCTGGCCGTCATAGGTGCCGGCCGGGATGACCTTGGCCACGTAGGGCGTGCCGATCTTGGCGACGAGATCGGCGGGCACGGCGACGACCTGGATCGGCACCGAGCTCGCGAGATCCCTGATCGAGGCGACGCCCAGGCCGGCCGATTGCAGCGTCGCGTCGAGCTGGCGGTTCTTGATCAGCTCCACGGATTCGCCGAAGGGCAGATACTCGGTCTTGCCGAGATCGTCATACGTGATGCCGGCGGCGCCCAGGATCGCGCGCGCGTTGAGCTCGGTGCCGGATTTCGGCGCGCCGACCGAGAGGCCCTTGCCCTTGAGGTCGGTCAGCGTCTTGATGCCGGACTCCTTCGAGGCCACGATCTGGATGTAGTTGGGGTAGATCGCGGCGATGCCGCGGAGCTTGTCGAGCTTGCCCTTGAAGCCGACCTCGGTGTCGCCGTCCCAGGCGAACTTCACCGAATCGCCAAGCGCGAAGGCGATCTCGCCCTTGCCGGCCTGCAGCAGGTTCAGGTTCTCGACCGAGGCCTTGGTGGCCTGGACCTGAGTGCGCACGTCGGGGATTTTGTCGCCGTAGATCTTAGCGAGCGCGACGCCCAGCGGGTAATAGACGCCGCTGGTGCCGCCGGTCAGCACGTTCACGAACTGGCTGGCGAAGGCGCGCCGGGCCTGCGAAGCCAGTCCCAGCGCGGCGGTGCCGGCCAGGAATCCACGGCGGCTGGATCCATGACGATCAATGACGGCCATCCTGTCCTCCCCTGCAGCATTTTCATGGTTCGGCGGCCGCGACGAATCCGGCGCGGATCGGAAGCCGGGACGACCGTCGGGACGGGATTATTGCCGAGATCGGCGGGGATGACACCCCTTGATTTTAGGCAAGGCGGCGTTTCGGAGACCCGTCAGCCCAGCGATGACAGGAGCTGGCGGGACGCGCGCGCCCAGGGGCGCTCGGTGGGGCCGATGCGGAAGCGGCGGGCATGGTTGACCACGTTCTTGAGCTCGGCCCGCGCCTTCAGCGTGTCGCCGGCATGGGCCAGGACCTCGCCGTAGCGATAGCGCGCCTCCAGGCCGACCGAGCGGTCCAGCAGGCCCTCCAGCTCGCGAAGCGCGGTCGCGGAATCGCCGGCCGCGTCGGCCGCGCGCGCCATGAGGATCGCCACGTCCTGCGGGTAGTAGTTGGGATGGGCGGCGGCGATCCGCTCCAGGAGCGCGCGCGCCTCCTTCGGCTCGCCGTTGTGGAAGCGCACCCGCGCCAGCCCGAGCAGCACGTTGGGCGCGTCGACGTATTGGCCTTCGCGCGCGCTTTCGTAGAGGCGGATCGCGTCGTCGAAATTGCCGCGCGTCGCGCATTCCTCGGCCAGGGCGAGCCTGTTGTCGATGCTGCCGCAGACCGCCAGGTCCTTGGCGCGCGCGTGGAGACCGGCGTCCGGATTGACCGCCCGCACGAGGTCATGGCCGACCCGGCCGACCGCGCGGCTCGACCGCAGCGAGGGCAGCACCTCGACCAGGAAGTAGACCGCCATGCCGAGCAGCGGAAAGAACAGGACGACGAACAGCCACCAGATCGGGCGCCCGGTGCGCAGGACGTGCACCGCGATGCCGATCTGCGCCAGCAGGACCGCCAGGCCGACGAGTTCCATGTCGCTGTAACCTCCTGTTACCGTCCCTTCGGAACGCGAAAGGGCCTGCTTCCGCTCCGGAACAGGCCCCGCCTGGATATCTGGTGTGTGGGGGTGGAAATTCCAGCCCGAGAAAAAAGGGCCTGCACCCTTTCGGATGCAGGCCCTTCCTGGAAGAAAGAGCGATGGAGACCTGGACTTAGAAGTCCATGTCGCCCCGGACTTCTTTAGAAGTCCATGTCGCCCATGCCGCCCATGCCCGGGGCGCCCGCCGGCGCGGCCTTCTTCTCCGGCCGCTCGGCGATCATCGCCTCGGTGGTGATCAGCAGGCCGGCGACCGAAGCCGCATCCTGCAGGGCGCAGCGCACGACCTTGGTCGGGTCGATGATGCCGGCCTTCACCAGGTCGCTGTACTCGCCCGACTGGGCGTCGAAGCCCCAGTTGGAGTTCTTCGACTCGAGCAGCTTGCCCGCAACGACCGCGCCATCGACGCCGGCGTTCTCGGCGATCTGACGCACCGGCGACTGCAGCGCGCGGCGGACGATCTCCACGCCGACCTTCTGGTCGTCGTTGTCGAACTTCACCTTCTCGAGCGCCTTCACGGCATAGAGCAGGGCGACGCCGCCGCCCGCCACGATGCCTTCCTCGACCGCGGCGCGGGTCGCGTGCATCGCGTCATCGACGCGATCCTTGCGCTCCTTCACCTCGACCTCGGTGGCGCCGCCGACGCGGATCACCGCGACGCCGCCGGCGAGCTTCGCCAGACGCTCCGCGAGCTTCTCCTTGTCGTACTCGGAGGTGGTCTCCTCGATCTGGGCGCGGATCTGGTTGCAGCGGCCCTCGATCTCCTTCTTCTTGCCGGCGCCGTCGACGATGGTGGTGTTCTCCTTCTCGATCACCACCTTCTTCGCCTTGCCCAGCATGTCGAGGGTCACGCTCTCCAGCTTGATGCCCAGGTCTTCGGAGATGACCTGGCCGCCGGTCAGGATCGCGATGTCCTCGAGCATCGCCTTGCGGCGATCGCCGAAGCCCGGAGCCTTCACCGCCGCGACCTTCAGGCCGCCGCGCAGCTTGTTGACGACCAGCGTCGCCAGCGCCTCGCCTTCCACGTCCTCGGAGATGATGAGGAGCGGACGGCCCGACTGCACCACGGCCTCGAGGACCGGGAGCATCGCCTGGAGCGAGGAGAGCTTCTTCTCGTGCAGGAGGATGTACGGGTTCTCCAGCTCGGTGATCATCTTCTCGGCGTTGGTGATGAAGTACGGCGAGAGGTAGCCGCGGTCGAACTGCATGCCTTCGACGACTTCGAGCTCGGTCTCGAGGCCCTTCGCCTCTTCGACCGTGATCACGCCCTCGTTGCCGACCTTCTGCATCGCCTTGGCGATCATGTCGCCGATTTCCTTCTCGCCGTTGGCGGAGATGGTGCCCACCTGGGCGATCTCCTCCGAGGTCGAGACCTTCTTGGAGCGCTTCTTCACGTCCTCGACCACGGCTTCCACCGCCGCGTCGATGCCGCGCTTCAGGTCCATCGGGTTGAGGCCCGCCGCGACGGCCTTGCCGCCCTCGCGGACGATCGCCTGGGCGAGCACGGTCGCGGTGGTGGTGCCGTCACCGGCGAGGTCGTTGGTCTTCGAGGCGACCTCGCGCAGCATCTGCGCGCCCATGTTCTCGAACTTGTCGGCGAGCTCGATCTCCTTGGCGACGGTGACGCCGTCCTTGGTGATGCGCGGGGCGCCGAACGACTTGTCGATCACGACGTTGCGGCCCTTGGGGCCCAGCGTCACCTTCACGGCGTTGGCAAGAATGTCGACACCGCGCAGCAAGCGCTCGCGGGCGTCGCCAGAAAAGCGAACGTCTTTAGCAGCCATGGTTCTGTTATCCTCTTTCTAGATGCAAAAAACGGCCTGAGCGGGCTTTGCGCCTACTCGGCCGCCTTCTTCTTCGCAGCGCCACCCTCGATGATGCCGAGGATGTCCGATTCCTTCATGATCAGCAGGTCTTCACCGTCGATCTTCACCTCGGTGCCCGACCACTTGCCGAACAGGATGCGGTCGCCGGCCTTCACGTCGAGCGGCGTGACCTTGCCGTCCTCGCTCTTGGCGCCCGAGCCGGCGGCGATCACTTCGCCCTCTTGCGGCTTCTCCTTGGCGGTGTCGGGGATGATGATGCCCCCCGCGGTCTTCTCGAGGCCTTCGATGCGGCGCACGAGCACGCGGTCATGGAGCGGGCGAAACTTCATGGAGATCCTCCGTTGGTATGAAGAGTTGCGTCCCTGGTTGGGTCGCCGGCGAGCCTGCGAACGGCAGCGTGTTAGCACTCCCATCCGGCGAGTGCCAGCGATGTAGGGGACTCCCCGGCCCGCGTCAAGGGTCTAAGGACCGGGAAAAGTTGAGGAATTTTCGCCGTGCGCCGGTCCGACCCGGCGCCGCTGGCAGCAATACAGGTTAACGAGTGCTAACCATTTGAAAATAAAAGCTGATTCCGGAAATGTTAAGGAACGAAGTCGATCCTCCTGGTATGATTCGGCACGAGGTCCGTTCCGGCGAGTCGGAGTGATGCCTCCAACCTGATCGGAAGCCGGGCCTCGCAGTTCCCTGTTGGAGGAGTTCGATGGCGCATTCCGGCCTGGTCTTGCAGCTCAATCACTTCCGCCTCACCACGGCGCATATCCTCTATCACATGCCGGATCACCCGGACCTGCTGCAGACCTATATCTGGCAGGACTACGACCTCGCCCCCAAATTCCCGACGCTGCGGAAGTTCCTGGACTTCTGGACCCGCAATCTCGACGGCAAGCTGCATTCGGTGCAGGTCGCCTCGTCCGAGCTGCTGCAGGCGCCGCAATGGCGCAACGCCCAGGACCTGCTGACGGTGCACTGAGCGCGTCGCGGCGCAGCAGCCTGCGTCATTCGGTCTTAACCCAATCGCCGGATGACAGTCTTCCACCGCCCCGATAATGTGCAGGCATAAGTTGGGGCGGGGAAATTCCGATGAAATCCCGGATTGTGTCGAACGCCGGCGCGGTGTTGCTCGCGCTCGGCCTGTCCGGCTGCGGCGCGGTTCTGGAGGCGACCCGGGACACGCCGGTCGATCTCGACCATGTCGCGGTCGGCGAGAGCCGGGTCAACGTCATGGCCGATCTCGGCGCCCCGCTCTCGACCGTGAAGAACGGGGCCAACGACTGCGACGTCTACAAGCTCTGCACCGAAGGCCCCGGCGCCGCGGGCAAGGGCGCGATCGCGGCCGGCGAGGTGGTCGCCGACGTGTTCACGCTCGGCCTCACCGAGCTCATCTTCACCCCGGTCGAGGCGGCGACCCGCGGCTGCCTGCACACCGTCATGGCCTGCTACGGCCCGGACAACAAGCTGGCCAGCCTCTCGGTCTCCGAGGAGCCGGCGAGCGCGGCCGGGACGCCCACCCAGTCCGCCGCCAAGCCCGCCGCCGACGATTCCGGACCGGCCAAGCCGATTCCGCCCAGCCACAGCCACTGATCGGCCGTTGCCGGCCCCTCCCCCGAGTTCCTTCGGGCGGTAAACGGCCCTCATGACAGAGTAAGCTTGCGCTGCTAATGCTTCGGCCCCCGAGCGGCCCCCTGAGCGCGGCCCGGCCGGGGCCCATTGCCGGAGCGAAGTTCATCGTGCTGCGCCGTCTTTACGATTGGGTGATGCGGCTGGCCCATCACCGCCATGCGGCCTGGGCCCTGGCCGCCGTCAGTTTCACCGAGAGCTCGTTCTTCCCGATCCCGCCCGACGCCATGCTGATCCCTATGGTGCTGGCCGACCGGAAGAAGGCGTGGCGCTATGCCGCGACCTGCACCCTGGCCTCGGTGCTGGGGGCGTTCCTGGGGTATTGGATCGGCCATGCGCTCTATGAGAGCGTCGGCAAGCCGATCATCGCGTTCTACGGCGCCGGGGCGAAGGTCGAGGCCCTGATCGACCAGTTCAACCGCTGGGGCTTCTGGATCATCCTCGGCAAGGGCCTGACCCCGATCCCGTTCAAGATCGTCACCATCGCCTGCGGCATATCGGGTTTCGATCTGGGGCAGTTCTTCATCGCCTGCGTGGTCACCCGGGCGGCGCGCTTCTTCCTGGTGGCGGCCTTGCTCTACCGCTTCGGCGAGCCGATCCGGGACTTCATCGAGCGCCGCCTGACCTTGGTGACGACGGCGTTTCTTGTGCTATTGGTGGGAGGATTCGTCGCGATCGCCCACTTCGGTTGAGGCTCCATCTTGGCCCGCGCCCGTTCCAGCTTCCACCATGGCCGCCCCGCCGGCATCGACCCCAGGGACGTCCCCTGGATCGTCACCGCCCTCTCTTTCGCCGCGCTCTGCGTCGCCTGGCTGGTGCAGTTCGGCTTCGGCTACGCTCCTTGCGAGCTCTGCTACTGGACCCGCTACGGCTATTGGGGCGTGATCGTGCTCGGGCTGATCGCCATGTGGTTCAGCCGCCGGCCCAAGGCGCGCAAGTTCTGGCTCAACCTCACCGGCCTCGCGCTCCTGGCGGTGCTCGGCATCTCGGTCTTCCAGGTCGGGGTCGAGCAGGGCTGGTGGCACGGCACCGAGGCCTGCACCGGCGTCTCGACCGCCGGCATGACCGCCGAGCAGATGCTGGAGGCGATCAACAACGCGCCGGTCGCCCGCTGCGACCAGCCGGCCTTCCTGATCCTCGGCATCTCGATGGCGGGCTACAACATCGTCTACGTGCTGCTCCTGGCCTGGTTCACCTTCTGGGGCGCCACGCGGCGCACCCATCGCTAGGACGCCGTCGATGAGCGACGACCTCCCCAGCGACAGCGAAGCCGGCCCGAACGAAACCGGCCCGGGCGAAACGGCCCCAGGCGAAACTGCCCCAGGCGAAACTGCCCCGAGTGGGCGTGCCACGGCCGGGGAGCCCACCGCCGCGCGCCGCCTGCCCGGCGATCCCACCAAGGCGCAGACGATCGACCGCATCATCCGCGTCGATCATGCCGGCGAATACGGGGCGAAGCGGATCTACGAGGGTCAGCTCGCCATGCTGCAGGGCAAGCCCGAGGCCGCGGTGGTGCGCCGCATGTACGAGCAGGAGCTGCAGCACCTCCAGGAATTCGAGCGCCTGATGGTCGAGCGCCGCGCGCGCCCGTCGCTGCTGCATCCGGTCTGGCACGTGGCCGGCTTCGCGCTGGGGGCCGCCACCGCCTTCCTCGGCCCGAAGGCGGCCATGGCCTGCACCGTCGCGGTCGAGGAGGTGATCGACGAGCACTACCGCCAGCAAGGCGAGCAGCTCGGCTCCGACGAGCAGCCCTTGAAGGCGACGATCGAGAAATTCCGCGGCGAGGAAGTGCACCACCGCGACACCGGCTTGGCGCACGGCGCCGAGCAGGCGCCGGCCTATCCGGCGCTCACCCGCGCGATCAAGACCGGGTCCAGGATCGCGATCTGGCTGGCGGAGCGGATCTGAATCGGAGAACAGATGTCAGATGACAGCCGCGCTTTCCTTCTGACATCCGTCCTCTGATATCTGTTCTCTGTCCTCCGCTACCCCACCAGCCCGAGCCTCTTCTCCCAATCCAGCATCCAGTGGACCAGCGGCCCGATCAGGCAGGCGAAGGCGATGGTGCCCAATCCGACGGTGCCGCCGAGGAACCATCCCGCCGCCAGCACCGAGACCTCGACGATGGTCCGCGCCACGCGGATCGAGAGGCCGAACTTCCGGTGCAGGCCCAGCATGAGCCCGTCGCGCGGGCCCGCGCCGAGCTTGGTCGGCAGATAGAGCGCGCTGCCGATGCTGATGACGAGGATGCCGCCCAGCATCAGCGCCCAGCGCCCGGCCATGTGGTGCGGCGTGTGCACGTAATCGAGCGCGATGTTGGTCATCGGCCCGATGCAGAGCACGTTCATCACCGTGCCGATGCCCGGCTTCTGCCTCAGCGGCAGCCAGCCCAGCATCACCACCGCGCCGACGATCATCGCCGCGGTGCCGATCCTCATGTCGAGCTGGCGGGCGACGCCCTGGTGGAACGCATCCCAGGGCCCGAGGCCGAGATCGGCGCGCACCATCATCGCGATGGCGAGCCCGTAGCAGGCAAAGCCGGCGAGGAGGAAGAACCAGCGCTTTACGAGATTCATCAGGACGCAGATGTCAGATGACGGATGTCAGAGGCGAACGGTCTTCTGATATCTGACGTCTGTCATCTGACATCTGAAAACTGCTTGGCGAGCTTCAGGCCCTGGTTCTGGTAGTTGGAGCCGATGCCCTGGCCGTAGAGCCGGTCGGGCCTTGTGGCCATCCGCTCGTAGCGCAGCATGGCGACGGTCTGGCCGTGCTCCAGCATGAACGGCACCTCGTGCGAGCGCACTTCGAGCACGGCGCGGCTGCCGCCCATGCTCATGTCCCAGCCGAAGCCCGGATCGAAGAAGCCGGCGTAATGCACCCGGAACTCGCCGACCGCGGTCTCGTAGGGGATCATCTCGGCCGCATAATCCGGCGGCACGCGCACCGCCTCGCGGGTGGCGAGGATGTAGAACTCGTCGGGGTCGAGGATCAGGCGCGGCTCGCGGTGGCGGTGGATCGGCTCCCAGAAATCGGCGGCGTCATAGGCGCCGACCCGATCGACGTCGACCCGGTCGGTGTGCTTCTTGGCGCGATAGCCGATCAATGTATCTCCGGCGGCTCCCTGCAGGTCGATCGTCACCGGCACGTTCTTGCCGCGCAGGGGCCGCACGCCGCCGCCGATCTCCTCCGGCACGTGCACCAGGTCGCCGGCCTCGTGCAGGCGCTGCAGCTCGCTGGTGGCGAGCGCGGGCGAGCCGCGGCGGAAGCGGATCTGGTTCAGGCGCGAGCCCTGGCGCACGACGATCGAGAAGGTGCGCGGCGTGATCTCGGCGAAGAGCGGGCCGGAATAGCCGGGCTCGACCTCGTCGAACACCTGGGCGCGGTCGGCGATCATGCGGGTCAGGATGTCGAGCCGCCCGGTCGAGCTCTTCGGGTTGGTGAAGCCGCCGACGCCGCTCTTCAGCTCCAGGTGCTCCAGCAGCGGCACGATGTAGACGCAGCCCTTCTCCAGCACCGCGCCGTTGGCGAGATCGATCGCGTAGCCGTCGAGTTCCTTCACCCGGTCCATCACCGTCGCGTCGGGTCCGGGCAGGAAGCTCGCGCGCACCCGGTACGCCACCGGGCCGAGGCGGAGATCGAGGCTCGCCGGCTGCAATTGCGCGGCGGTGATCTCCTCGGTCGCCCAGATCTCGTGCTCGCGCAGCATGGTCTGCAGCAACTGATAGGGCAGCACGCCGGTGCGCATCTCGCGGCTCACGGCCTGGATGGCGCTCTCGACGAACAGGCTGCTCGAGGCTTCGGACATCTGCGACTCCGCACGGGACTGGCGCCGTATCGGGGCAAATGAGCCCAATTCGGGCGGTGAATCAACCCGCGGTTCATCCCCGTTTTTCGCGTTTCATCCACGACTCGGTGCACAGGCTGCTCGGCCGAGGCAAGCGGAGAATAGTTATCCACAAACCGCAACGCTGTGGATGGAATCAGCCGGCTTCCAGCTCGGAATCCCAATAAAGAAAATCCCGCCAACTTTGGTGGAGGTAGTTCGGCGGGAAGGCGCGGCCGTTCTCTTGCAGCTCGAATGTACTGGGTTGGAACGGATGCCGCTTGGGATGCATGCCGGCCTGGTGCGGCAGGCGGTTGCCTTTCCGGAGGTTGCAGTTCTGGCAGGCCGTGACGACGTTCTCCCAGTTGGTGCGCCCGCCGCGTGAGCGCGGCACCACGTGGTCGAAGGTCAGGTCCGGCGCCGGCGAGGGCTCGCCGCAATACTGGCAGCGGAAGCGGTCGCGCAGGAACACGTTGAACCGGGTGAAGGCCGGCCGGCGCTCCTGCGGGATGAATTCCTTGAGCGCGATGACCGAGGGCAGCCGCATCGAGAAGGAGGGGCTGTGCACCACCCGGTCGTATTCCGAGAGGATGTTGACCCGGTCCAGGAACACCGCCTTGACGACTTCCTGCCAGGGCCACAAGGACAGCGGGAAGTAACTCAGCGGCCGGAAATCGGCGTTGAGCACCAGCGCAGGACAGGACTCGGGCGAAGCCATCATCGTCTGCATTTTCGCTGTCTGCGTAACAATTAGTCAACTTATCCACAAAGCACAAGATGTTGACAGTCCAGGCCGGCAGTCTTCACGATCTTGCAACCTGCCTCCGTCTTGTGCCCGTCCAATGCCCGCTCTCGTCCCCATCCTCTCTACCCCGCGCCTGATCCTGCGCGGCCATCGCCGCGAGGACTTCGACGCGACCGCCGCGATGTGGGGCGAGCTTGAGGTCGCGCGGCATATCAGCGGCAAGCCCTCGACCCGCGAGGAGAGCTGGGCGCGCATGCTGCGCTATGGCGGGCTCTGGAACCTGGTCGGCCTCGGCTACTGGGCGGTCGAGGAGAAGGCCAGCGGCCGCTTCGCCGGCGAGGTCGGCTTCGGCATCTTCCAGCGCGAGATCGAGCCCAGCTACGGCGAGACGCCGGAAGCGGGCTGGGTGCTGGCACCCTGGTGCCACGGCCGGGGCTATGCGACCGAGGCGATGCAGGCCGCCCTCGCCTGGAGCGATGCGAACCTTGGCCGCGCCACGGTCTGCATCACCGCGCCGGAGAACGCGGCCTCGATCCGCGTCGCCGAGAAGCTCGGCTACGTCAAATACGCCGAAGGCGCCTACAAGACCTGGCCGACCTGGTTCTTCCGCCGCGCGGCGCGATAGGCGCCGGGGCTCGCGCCCATCACCTTCTTGAAGCGCCGGTTGAAGGTGGAGAGGTCGTTGAATCCGGCTTCGAAGGCGATCGCCGCGATCTCGTCTCCCGATCGCCGCAAGCGCAGCGCCGCGCGATGCAGCCGGGTCCGCAGCACGTATTGATGCGGCGCCATGCCCACCACCTGGCGGAAGGTGCGCAGGAAGTGATAGGGGCTCATCGCGGCGTCGCTCGCCAGCGCGGGGAGCGGATGCTGCTCCTCCGGCGCCGCTTCGATCCGCCGCACGATCCCGGTCACGCGCTTGATGTCGCGGCTGTTCGGGCTGCGGCTCCGGCGCGGCGCATCGGCCAGGGTCCCCGCGACCGCGCCCGCGACCCGCCAGGCGAGTTCTTCCACGGCATCCGCATCGGCTTCGTCGCGCGCGGCCTCGGCCTCGGCGAAGAGCGGGGCCAGGACCTCCAGCGGCGGCAGCTGCGCGCGCCCGACCGCGTCGGATTTCACTCCCGGAATGGCCGCCGCGATCTCCTGCCAGACGTCGCTGCGATAGTGGAAGGCCAGGCAGCGGTCGCCGATGCCGTGCTCGTGCCCGCATTCGAAGCAGACGCCGGGCGCGCCCAGCATCACCGCCCCGGGCGTCAGCGCCGCCGTCCCGATGCTCGAGCGGTATTGGAACGTGCCCCCCATCACCAGCGCGATCGAGACCTGCCGGTGCCGCTCCTCGAAGCGCGCCGCGCCGGGTCCGGCGCGGCAGGTGATGTCCTGCACGATCCAGCCGTTCCCCGCCGCCAGCTTGCGGGCAGAGAGCAGGGAAGGTGTTTCGGCAGGCGCGAGGCTCATGAGCACAGAATAGCAACTTTTCCCAAGCGGCGACACCCGGCGCTTGCCTAGATAGGTCCCATCGACATCGACCGAAAGGGCAGGGCCATGACCGCCGCCGCTTCACGCAGCCCGCTGCAAAGGCCGCTTTCCGGCCCCTCGCCGTCCTTCATCGAGGCGCTTCACAGCGCGGGCCCCGCGCCGGACCGCGCCGACAAGATGGGCCTCTATGGCTGGCTGATCGGGGCCTGGGAGATGGACGTGCATGTGCCGATGGCCAACGGCGCCCGCTACGAGGGCAAGGGCGAGATCCATTTCGGCTGGGTGCTGGAAGGCCGCGCGATCCAGGACGTCTGGATCACGCCGCCGCGGGGATCGCGCAACGACCCGGTGGGCGCCGCCGCGGATTTCTACGGCTCGACCTTCCGCATCTACGATCCGTCGCTCGATGCCTGGCACATCTTCTGGCTCGACCCGGTGAAGCAGTTCTATTCCCGCATGCTGGGCCGCGCCGCCGGCGCCGATATCGAGCAATTGACCGTCAACGAGACGCCGCAGCGCCGCTGGCGCTTCAGCGACATCACCCCGTCGCGCTTCCACTGGACCGCCGACGTCGATGACGGAACCGGCGGCGTCGTCCGATGGCGCCGCCATGTCGAGTTCTTCGCCCGCCGCAAGGCGTGATGGCGCACTCGGAGTGAACCACCAATCCAGAAGGAGACATCCCGTGTTCAACCACATCTCGATCGGCGTCCGCGACATCGCGCGGACGAAGAAATTCTACGACGCGGCGCTCAAGCCCCTGGGCTTCAAATGCCTCAGCGACAGCGCGGGCGGCCTCGGCTACGGCAAGGAGGCGGTCGCCCTCTGGATCGGCGAGACCAGCAAGCCGGTGCCGGCCGACGACAAGTCCAACCTGCATTTCTGCTTCGACGCCGCGACGCGCAAGGCGGTCGATGCCTTCCACGAGGGCGCGCTCAAGGCCGGCGGCAAGGACAACGGCAAGCCCGGCCTGCGCGCCGATTACGGCGAGAACTACTATGCCGCCTTCGTGGTCGATCCCGACGGCTACCGCCTGGAGGCCTATTGCGGCGCCGCCCGATAGTCCGTCATGCCCGGACCCGATCCGGGCTTCTCGCGCCGCCGGCACGGGACCCGCGGGTCAAGCCCGCGGGCGACGGCCCCGGCTCGCGCTTCAGCGCGGCGACGATGATGAAGCTGAGGATGACCAGCAGCGCCCAGGAGCTGATCTTGCTCGGCCCGACGATCGCCCAGGCCTGGAGCTGGTTGGGATAGACCCAGCCGCCGAAATAGGTGGCGACGTTCTCGGCCAGCCAGATGAAGAAGCCGATCAGCGCGAAGGAAAGGACGAGCGGCATCTGCCGCTCGTCCTTCAGCGGCGTGAAATGGACCCGCGTGCGCCGGAACGCGACCAGCACCGCCAGCGCCAGCGGCCAGCGCAGATCGGGCATGAAATGGTTGCTGAAGAAGTTGCCGTAGATCAGCGCGCAAAGCGCGATGGCGACCGGCTGCGGCGGGAATCCGGTCAGCCGCAGCCTCAGGTGCCGCCAGGCCTGCATCATGTAGCTGGCGACCGCCGCATACATGAAGCCGCTGTAGAGCGGCACGGTCGCGATGTGGAAGATCGACGGCTCCGGATAGCTCCATGACCCGACGCCGGGCGACGTCTTGAAGAGCTCCAGCCCCATGCCGAGCGCATGGAAGGCGGAGAGCACGGCGACCTCGCGCGCCGTCTCCAGGCGCAGCGCGATCAGCACCGCCTGGATCGCCAGCGCGCCGAGGAAGAGAAAGTCGTAGCGGTCCAGCCAGGGCGGCGTCAGATGCCGCGACAGCGCCAGCAGGAGCAGGAAGCTGCCGGCGAACACGCAGGACAGCAGCTCCTTCCAGCCGAACATCGCGAGCTCGGCGGCGGCCCTGGCTGCGGCGGATTTCGATATGGCCATGGATGTGTCCCCCCGTGTCGCCCCGGGGGTCATGGATGCCGGGCAAATGCGGGGGGAACGCGGCCGGAGCGTGGCAAGACGGCGGCGCGGGCTGCCGTCATGAACAATCTGTTCGCCATCCGCCGTCTTTATTTCCGCGGCCGCATCGCCCATGCTTTTCAGCGCAACGGAAGCGAGCGCGGAACATGGGCCTGCTGGTGGACGGCGTCTGGAAGGACAAGTGGTACGACACGGATGCGACCAGGGGCCGGTTCGTGCGCGCCGACAGCAGGTTCCGCAACTGGGTGACCGCCGACGGTGCCGCCGGCCCCTCCGGCGAGGGCGGCTTCAGGGCGGAGCCCGGGCGCTATCACCTCTATGTCTCCTATGCCTGCCCCTGGGCGCACCGCACCCTCATCTTCCGGGCGCTCAAGGGCCTGGAGGACATGGTCTCGCTCTCGGTCGTCAACTGGCACATGGGCGAGCGGGGCTGGACCTTCGAGCCCGGCCCCGGGGTCATCCCCGACCCGATCAACCGCGCGCAGACCCTGTCGGCGGTCTATGTCGCGGCGGTCCCGGACTTCACCGGCCGCGTCACCGTCCCGGTGCTCTGGGACAGGCAGCGCCGCACCATCGTGAACAACGAATCCTCCGAGATCATCCGCATGTTCAACAGCGCCTTCGACCGCGTCGGCGCCGCGCCCGGCGACTTCTATCCGGAGCCGTTGCGCGGCGAGATCGACGCGGTGAACGAGCGGGTCTACGGCACGTTCAACAACGGCGTCTACAGGGCCGGCTTCGCGACCACGCAGGAGGCCTATGCGGAGGCCGTCGGTCCGGTGTTCGAGACCCTCGACTGGATGGAAGAGCGGCTCGCCTCGCGCCGCTGTCTTTGCGGCGACCGGCTGACCGAGGCGGACTGGCGCGCCTTCACCACGCTGGTCCGGTTCGATCCGGTCTATGTCGGACACTTCAAGTGCAACATCCGCCGCATCGCCGACTATCCGCGGCTCTCGGCCTATCTGAAGGCGCTGCTGGCGGTGCCGGGCGTGCGCGAGACCGTGCGTCTCGACCACATCAAGAACCACTATTACGGCAGCCATAAGACCATCAATCCCACCGGCATCGTCCCGCTCGGCCCGGCGCTGGACTGGGCCTGACCGCGCCGGACCCGCAGCGCGCAACGATGGCCGGCCGGCTCAGCCGGCGGCGGCGATTCCGCGGATGGGCGCCGCCTGGGCGGCCTCCAGCCGCGCGGCCGGATAGATCAGGCCGACCCGCGTTCCCGTGCCGGGGCGGCTGTCGATCGCGAGGCGGCCGCCATGCATCTCGAGGATGCGCCGGCACATCGCGAGGCCCAGGCCGACGCCGTCCCGCTTGCGCGTGAAGGCGCTCTCGCCGTGAACGAAGGGATCGGTCAGGCGCGGCAGCAGGTCGGCGGGAATGCCGGGGCCGCGATCCTCGACCGAGATCTCGAGGTCGCCGTTGCCGGTGAGCGCCGCGGCGACCTCGACCGCGCCGCCTCTCTCGCTGTGCTGCGCGGCGTTGGTCAGCACCGCCATCAGCGCCTTGATGAAATAGGCGCGTTCGCCGCGCAGCGCGAGCCCGGCATCGGCCTGCATGAACCGGACGGCGACCTCCTTGGTCGCGAAGCGCTCCTCGGCCTGGGCGACGCAGCTCCGCACCGTCTCGGCGACCTCGATCGGGACCTCGGTCAGCTCCCGCGCGCCGAAGTCGAGGCGCGCGATCTCCAGCAGCTGGCTGACGATCGCCGACAGGCGCTGCCCGCCCTGGGCGATCAGCTCGGCGTATTGATCGAGTCCCGCGGTATCGCCGCCGCCGAGCCGCAGCTTGATGAGGTCGGCGAAGCCGATCACCGCGTTGAGCGGCGTGCGGAGCTCGTGGCTGAGATTGGCGAGGAACTCCGTCTTGACCCGGTCGGACATCTCGGCGCGCGACATCGCATCCGCCAGCCGCGCCTCGCGCTCGTGCTGGGCGCTGACGTCCTGCATGATCCCCATCGAGTATTCGCGCCCGGTCTCCTGCTCGCGCAGGCGCTGGATCCAGACCTTGACCGGCAGCAGGCTGCCGTCCGGCCGCACGATCGTGTATTCGGCGCTGTAATTGTCGGTCTCGCCGGCGCCGTAGGCGCGATAGACCTCGTGCATGCGCTCGCGGTCCATCGGATGGATGCAGGTCGCGACGTATGTCCGCATGTCGAGTCCCATGTCGGGACTCCAGCCGGTCATCGCGGTGAAGTCGTCGGACCGCTCGCCGATGCGCCGGCGCGTGCCGTCGGGCCCGATCTCGTGGTACCAGTGCACGATCTTGGCGACCTCGTGCATGCGGCGGAGCTGCAGCGCGGAGCGTTCCAGCGCGACGGTCTGCTGCTTCAGCCGCGTCACGTCGAGATCGAAGCCGCCGATCGCGGTTACGTTGCCGGCGGCGTCCTTGATCGGGAACTTGATGGTCCACAGCCATTCCGGGGCGCCCGGCGTCAGCGTGTGGTACTCGACGGTCTGCGGCTGGCCGGTGCGCGCCACTTCCGCGTCGGTCTCCCGGGCGCGCTCGGCGTCGAGCGGCGCCAGGAACGCATCCGAGCGCCGGCCGACCAGCGAGCCCGCCGGCCGGCTCATCAGCCGCGCATAGGCGGCGTTGGCGGCGCGGATACTGCCGTCGATCTCCTTGATGAAGATGCCGAACGGCGCGTTGTCGAAGATCGCGTTCATCTGCGCCAGCAGGTCCTCGGCGTGGTTGCGCGCCTCGGCATAGTCCTGGTTGCGCCGCTCGAGCTGCACGGTCAGCTCGACCAGCTGCCGGTTGACCTCGGTCAGGTGCTCCTCGCGCTCCTTGAGCGCCGTGACGCTGTGGCGGGCGCGGTCGGTGCGGATCACGATCCCGGCGAAGAGCAGCGTGCTCAGCAGCACGCCCACGATCTGCAGCACGGCCCCGGCGCCGAGCAGTCGCATCGCCTCGTCGAAGTCGACGACGAACGATCCGGCCGGTCCCGCGGCGCCGGCCAGCAGGCCCAGCAGCGCCAGCGTCGGCAGCCCGGGCGGCCGCGGCCGCCCGGCGACCGCCAGCGCATAGCCGACCGCCGGCAGGAAGGAGACGACGATGCCCGTGGCGCCGACGATCGCCAGCGGCCCGCCGAGCCAGAGGCGCAGTGCGACCTCGATGGCCGCCGTCAGCGTCACCGCGCCCAGGCCGCCGAACACCGCGCTCAGCACGATCAGCGTGCCGCGGATGTCGATCCTGAGACCGGGGACCGGCTGGAACGGCGAGAGCATGGCGATGACCGCGAGCGCGCTGAACGCGCCGCCCCAGGCCAGCATGCGGATCGCCGGCCGCTGCCGCTCGAAGTCGGCGCGCGCCCAGCCGATCGCCAGGCAGGCCAGGCCGAGCAGCGAGGCATGCAGGATGACGTCGAACAGCCCGGCGGCGAAGGTTTGGAGCGGCGGCAGGGTCCCAGTCCTCGCGGGGTCCTCGCGGGCGGGAAGCCCGTGCCCCCGCCAACTTCCCACGCCGCCCGATCTAGGCCTTAAATCTTAAGATTGTCTTGCCGCTGCCGCGTGTCAGCCGAGATGCTGCTTCAGGAACCGCCCGCCGCGCACCAGGCCCTCCTGGTCGATCGAATGCGGCAGGCCCGGCCGCGCCAGGCTCTCGACCGCGATGCCGGCGTCGCCCAGGCTCTTCTCCGCCATCGCCATGGACGCGAAGGGCACGACCGGGTCGGCCGTTCCATGGACCAGCAGCACGGCCGGCTTCGACTTGATCTCGCCGGCCAGCAGCTCCGCGCCGATCAGCCGCCCGGAATAGCCGACGATCGCCGCCGGCGCCGTCGCGCGCCTGGGTCCCACATGCAGCGACATCATCGTGCCCTGCGAGAAGCCGACCAGGGCGAGCCGGCTCTCGTCGAAGCCGCGCGCCTCGAGCTGCCGGTCGAGATAGGCGTCCAGGATCGCCGCCGCGGCGCGGGTGCCGCCCAGGATCATCTCCGGGCTGCGGTCGCGGAAGCCGAACCACTGGAAGCCGCCGAACGGATTCTCCTCGCAGGGGAAGGGCGCGTTGGGCGAGAGGAACTCGGTATCGGGCAGCAGGTCGGCCCAATACGGCGCCAGCGAAATGAGATCGTCGCCGTTCGAGCCATAGCCGTGCAGGAACACGACCAGGTTCTTCGCCCTGCCGGATTTCGGCCCGGCGCCGGGGCCGTCGAGTTCGATCATCTGCATCCCTTCTCAAGTTCCAAGAATCACCTGCATATCCCGATATTCATAGCGGCTGCCCCGCGGGCGTTCCGTTGCGGTAGTAGTGCCACAGCATCCGCGCCGCGTAGGAGCGGTACGGCCGCCAGGGCTCGGCCAGCTTCAGCAGCTTCTTCGGCTCGGGCCGCGCGCGCAATCCCTTCATCCGCTGCGCCGCCACCAGCAGCGCCAGGTCCTGCGCCGGCATCACGTCGGGACGCCTCAGCGCGAACAGCAGGAACACCTCGGCCGACCAGCGGCCGATGCCCTTGACCGCGGACAGGGCCTCGATCGCCGCCTCGTCCTCCAGGCGCCGGAGCCTGGCCAGCGACAGCCGGCCCTCGATGAAATGCGCCGCGAGGTCGCGGCCATAGAGCGTCTTCTGCCGCGAGAAGCCGACCGCGCGCAGATCGCCGTCGGTCAGGGCGACGAACCCTTCGGGCGTCACCCGCGAGCCGTCCGCAGACTTGAGGCGCGCCTCGAGCCGCCCGGAGATCGCCCGCGCCGAGGCGGTCGAGACCTGCTGCGCGATGATCACGTCCATCAGGGTCGCGAAGGAAGCGGGGCGGTGCCGCGGCGGGGGCGGGCCGATCTCGCGGATCGCCTGGCCCATATGCGTGTCGGCGCCGGCCAGATGGTCCAGCGCCCGTTGCAGCAAGGCTTGGTCTTCTTTATTCCTGCCCGGCATGATCCTTCCTTCCGGCGCCGGGATAGTTACGCGATTCGCGCCCAGTCCGACAGGTCATCTCCATCTCGGCCACGCCTATTCCGCGCTGCTCGGCTATCGCGCGGCCCGCGACAATGCCGGCCGCTTCCTGCTGCGCATCGAGGACATCGATCGCGCCCGCTGCCGCGCCGAGTTCGAGACCGCGATCTACGAGGACCTTGCCTGGCTCGGCCTGCAATGGGAGCAGCCGGTGCGCCGCCAGTCCGACCATTTCGACGACTACCGCGCCGCCCTGGCCCGGCTGGACGCCCTCGGCGTCCTCTATCCCTGCTTCTGCAGCCGCAAGGACATCGCCGCCGCGGCCAGCGCGCCGCACCCCGGGCGCGAGGCGGCCGGGGAGACGGCACTCTATCCCGGCACCTGCCGCCATCTCGATCCGGATCTTGCGGCCGCGCGCAAGGCCGCGGGCGATCCCTTCGCCCTCCGCCTCGACGTCGCCAAGGCCCTGTCGCGAACCGGCCGGCTCACCTTCTGGGACGCGACGCCCTCGGACGCGGCACCCTCGGACGCGGCACTGGACGGCTGGTCGGAAATCCGCGCCGAACCGGAACGTTTAGGGGACGTGGTGCTCGGGCGCCGCGACGTCCCCGCCAGCTATCATCTCTGCGCCACCCTGGACGACCATCTCCAGGGCGTCACCCTGGTCATCCGGGGCGAGGATCTCAGGCCCGCGACCCATGTGCACCGGCTCTTGCAGGCGCTGCTGGGGCTTGCAACGCCCTGCTACCGCCACCATCTGTTGCTGACCAACGAGTCAGGGGAGCGGCTCTCGAAACGGGACGGCGCGGTCGCTTTGCGCAGCCTGAGAGCCAAGGGAATGAGCGCGGGCGCGGTGCGGGCGATGGCCGGATTCGACGATGCATAGGATTCGGGCCGTTCCGCCGTTTCCGGTTCCATACGTCGGACCGTGATGCCCGATTTCCATCACATGATCCCGGAGCTGATCGCGCTCGGCCAGGTCATCATCATCGACCTGATGCTGGCGGGCGACAACGCGATCGTCGTCGGCATGGCCGCGGCGGGCCTGCCCAAGCACATGCGCGCCAAGGTCATCCTGATCGGCATCAGCGCCGCGACGGTGCTGCGCATCCTGTTCGCCGTCATCGCCAACCAGCTCCTGGTCATCATCGGCCTCACGCTGGCGGGCGGCATCCTGCTGCTCTGGGTCTGCTGGAAGTTCTGGCGCGAGCTGGTGCATGAGCGCCGCCGCCGGCTGCAGGCCGCCAAGCGCTACGGCCGCAAGCTCACCGCCGACGAGCTGCGCGAGCTCGAGGACCACGAAGAAGCGCTCCCAGGCGCCGCTCCGGCGAAAACGATGCGCCAGGCGGTCACCCAGATCGTGCTGGCCGACATCTCGATGTCGCTGGACAACGTGCTGGCGGTCGCCGGCGCCGCGGCGGAGCACACCTGGGTCCTGGTCGTCGGCCTGCTGCTCTCGGTGGCGCTGATGGGGATTGCCGCGGGCTTCATCGCCGGCCTCCTCAAGCGCTGGCCCTGGATCGCCTATCTCGGCCTCGGCATCATCCTCTGGGTGGCGCTCAGCATGATCTACCGCGGCTCGAACGAGGTCATGGAGCACGTCAACGGCGACGCGACCTCGCTGCCCGTCGCGGCGGCGGCCCAGGGCTAGCCCGGGCCGGCCGCGGCTACTGGATCCGCCAGACGTGGATCAGGGGCTTCGCCCCGTCGCCGAACAGCTCCTGCACGTAGAGCAGCTGGTTCGTCCGGTCATAGGCGATGGCACCGATGCGCTGCCGCCGCTGCTGCCCGGTGCCGATCCAATCGGCGACCGACGGGTCGACGTCGAGGCGCAGCGCGCCGTCGATGGACATCGATCCATAGGGCTGCGGGTCGCTGGGCTTCAGCTTGCCGGCAGCGACCTTGGCGAGGTCGGCGGGGTCGAAGAGCATGAACTGCGCCTGGTAGGCGGCGTCCCACCAGCCGCGGTTGCCGTCATGGCCCTCGCATTCGGTCAGGTCCTGCTGCGGGCAGAGGCTGCCGTCGGCGGCGTTGCGGCAGGCGGGATACTGGCCGACCACCTCCTGGTAGACGCAGGGCTTGTCCGGCCCCGCCGGGTTGACGAAGCCGTACCAGTACTTCTTGCCCACGCCCTTGGTCCCGGCGAACAGCACCGCGGTCTTGCCGGACCTGGTGGTGATCCAGGCGCCGCCGCCCCAATCGTCGGGCATGTGGAAGCCCTTCATCGAGACCGCGGTGGATTCGGTCTCGCGGGAATTGGGATAGAGCAGCAGGGTGACCGCCTTCAGACGCGTGCCGTCGGCGAACGGCGTGCCGCTCTTGTCCATCCAGGGCCGATAGGCGAACAGCGAGACGCCCATGCCCGACCAGCCGCCCTCGCGGAACCGCCCGGTCGCCAGCGGCATGCCGCCGACATACTTGTCGGCCCAGTCCTGCGGGATCTCGAACACGTATTTGGTGACGCTGTAAAAACTCGCGTCGTCGATGAACCAGGCGCCGCGCACGCTGCCCGGGGAAAGGTCGGGGTCGAACCAGGCATGGGTCGGGTTGGGCTCCTCCTCGACATGCTGGCCGAAGGTGACGTGGATCTTGGGTCCGGTCTCCGGCCGGTCGAGATAGGCGAGGCCCACGGTCGGGATCTGCTGCCGCTGGACGAAGCGCCGCCCCAGCGTGTCGGTGAAGCCGCGCAGGATCTTCGCCGTCTTCAGGCTGTCGAGCGCCTTGGACTTGATCGGCGCCGGGATCGAGACCTCGGCGAGCTGGTCGCCGTTCGGCACGTCGCCCTCGATCCGCTCGTGGCCGGTCATGATCAGCGAGCCCGGAAAGCCGTCGCCGCTGCCGCCCGGATCGCCTTTCGGGTTGAACGCCATGCCGTTGCCGCCATAGTCGAACATCAGCGGCCGGGGCTGGCCGGTATCGGGCAGCCGGAATGCGCCGAGATAGGTGAAATCGGCCGCCTGCAGCCGGGTCTGCTGCGCCACGGACGGCGTCGTGCCGAAGCCCGCGCCGAGGAAGAGCAGGCCGGCGATGGCGCCGGCCCGAACCCGAAGCCGCCGGTCAAGCATGACATCCCTCCACCGTCCGTCCACGCGCTGGCGCCATCCTCCGCCGTCTTCGCCGGGGGGCCATTGACGTGGGTCAACCAGGGACCGGGCGCCCGCGGAAGCCCCGACAGCGCCAAAATGCCGCTTCTGGGCCCGGAGATTCCGCGATTCCGCAGGAAAACCGCCTCGGTTTCGTGGTGTTCCTGAAAGCGTGGCACTGATAGAAATCGGCCCACGAGTCTCAACCAGCCAGCCCGCCCGGCGATTCTGTGACCGTCGCAAGTCATCCCGGCCCCGTTCCGCCCCATCGCCGCTTCCTCGGCGCGGTCAGCCATCGGGCTGAGCTCTACGCCCGCTTTGCCGCCCGCAAGCTGACCAGCTCGCGCCTGCGCGACAGCGAGGTGGCGCTGCTGCTGGTCGCGGTGGCGATCGGCGCGGCGGTCTCCGCGATCACCTGCCTGACCGGCGACCTGCTGGTCCTGCTCCGGATCACCCTCTTCGGCAGCATCTATGCCGCGCATCTGAGCGGCGCCGCCGGCATCGACCCGCTGCGGCTGCTGGCGGTGCCGATCCTGGGCAGCCTCGCCTACGGTTTCATCGCCTGGAGCGAGCGGCGCCTGCGCGGCCGCGACGTGGTGGACCCGATCGAGGCCAACGCCCTCTATGGCGGGAAGATGTCGCTGCGGGATTCGATCGCGCTGGCGATCATGACCCTGTTCTCCGCCGGCATCGGTGCCTCGGTGGGCATGGAGGCCGCCTATACCCAGAGCGGCGCCGGTCTCGCCTCGCAGGCCGGCCAGTGGATCCGGTTCCGCCGCAACGACCTCCGGATCCTGGTCGGCTGCGGCGCCGCGGCCGCGATCTCCGCCGCCTTCAACGCGCCGCTCGCCGGATCGTTCTATGCCTTCGAGCTGGTGATCGGCGCCTATTCCCTGAGCGCGCTGGCGCCGGTCGGCATGGCGGCGGTCACCGCCGCGGTGGTGGGGCGCAGCTTCTTCGGCCTGAAGGCGCTGATCGACATCCCCGAGCAGATTCCGCCCGGCAATGTCGACTTCCTGTATTTCGCGGCGATCGGCATCGCCGCCGCCCTGATCGGCGTCGTCACCATGCGCGCCGTCACCGGCATCGAGTCGATCCTGCAGGAATGGAAGCTGCCCCGCGGCATCCGGCCCTTCATGGGCGGCCTCGTGCTGGGCGGGATCGCCTTCGCCTTCCCCCAGGTGCTGGGCAGCGGCCACGGCGCGATCGAGACCACGATCATCGGCCTGACCCCGCCCTTTCTGCTGACCGGCCTGCTGGCGGCGAAGATCGCCGCCTCGGCCGCCTCGGTCGGCAGCGGGCTGCGCGGCGGCCTGTTCAGCTCCTCGCTGCTGATCGGGGCGCTGCTCGGCGGCCTGATCGGCCAGGGCGCCATCCTGATCAACCCGGCGCTCGGCCACGAGATGATCACCTTCACCCTGGTCGGCATGGGGGCGGTGGGCGCCGCGATCGTCGGCGCGCCGGTCACCATGATCCTGCTGGTGCTGGAGCTCACCGGCTCCTACTCGATCACCATCGGCGTCATCGTCGCGGTGCTGCTGGCCTCGTTCGGCGTGCGCCAGTGGTTCGGCTATTCCTTCTCCACCTGGCGCTTCCATCAGCGCGGCCTGAAGCTGCAGGGCGCGCATGACGTCGGCTGGATCCAGGAGCTGACCGCCGAGACGCTGATGCAGCGCGACATGGTCTTCGTGCGCTCCTCGGATTCGCTGGAGGCCACCAAGGCCGCGCATCCCGCGGGCGAGACCGGGCAGCTCTTCGTGCTCGACGATGACGGCGGCTACCGGGGCGCGATCGACGTGCCGACGCTGCATCTCATGAAGCCGCCGACCGAGGGTGCGGCCAACCGCGTCGGCGACCTCCTGCCGGTGAAGCAGCCGGTGCTCGCCCGCAAGACGCCGATCCGCGCGATCCTGCAGCTCTTCGCCGAGAGCGAGCTCGAGGTCCTGGCGGTGGTGGATTCGACGGTGACGCGCTACGTGCTCGGCTACTGCACCGAGGCGTATGTCTTGCGCCGCTACAACCAGGAGCTCGAGCGCCGCCGCAGCGAAGAGCTCGGCCACTCCGACCTCTTCGGCCCCGCGGAAGAAAGATAGCGCGTATTCGGCGAGGCCTGTCGGGAGACGGGGCGCGGTTGCCTCTTTCTTTCAGCGCGTTCCCGTCGCAAACTCGGTCGAATTCCATCCGATCCATCATGCAAATCCCCCTCTCCCCCTGAGGGAGAGGGCGGGGGTGAGGGGTCGAGGACTCTTTCCGAACGAATCTTCCGAACCATGCATCGCACCGGCATCCTCTACGCGCTTGCTTCCGCCGCCCTGTTCGGCGTCAGTGCGCCGCTGGCGAAGATCCTGCTCGGCGATATCTCGCCCTGGCTGCTGGCCGGGCTGCTCTATCTCGGCTCCGGAATCGGCCTCGCCGTCGCGCGGTTCTTCCTGCCCGGAAGCGAGGCGAAGCTGCAGCGCGCGGATATTCCCTGGCTCGGCGCCGCGATCCTCGCCGGCGGCGTGATCGGCCCGGTCCTGCTGCTGTTCGGCCTCCAGCAGGGTTCCGCCGGCGCCACCTCGCTGCTGCTCAATCTCGAGAGCGTGCTGACCCTCGCCCTTGCCTGGATCGTGTTCCGTGAGAACGTCGATTCCCGCCTGCTGATCGGCGCCGCGGCGATCGTCGCCGGCGCCGTTATCCTTTCGTGGCCGGCCGATGGCTCGACCGGGACGCGCCTCGATTCCGCCTTGCTGGTGGCGGGCGCCTGCCTCGCCTGGGCGATCGACAACAACCTCACCCGCAAGGTGTCCGGCGCCGACCCGGTGATGATCGCGATGCTGAAGGGCCTGATCGCCGGCGCGGTCAACACCGCGATCGCGCTCGGCGCCGGCGCGGCTTTCCCGGCGCTCGGCGCGGTTGCGCTCGCGGGCCTGCTCGGCTTCGTCAGCTACGGCGTCTCGCTGACGCTCTTCGTGCTGGCGCTGCGCCATCTCGGCACCGCGCGCACCGGCGCCTATTACGCCGGCGCCCCGTTCATCGGCGCCGCCGTCGCGATCCCGCTGCTGCACGAGCCGCTGACCGTGCCCTTCATCGCCGGCGGCCTGTTGATGGCGCTCGGCCTCTACCTGCATCTGACCGAGCGCCATGTGCATGCGCATACCCACGAAGCGCTCGACCATGATCATCTCCACAGCCACGACGAGCATCACCAGCACGCGCATGCCCCCGGCACCGCCGCCGAGCCCCACGCGCATGTGCATCACCACGCCCGCCTGATCCACAAGCACCGGCACTATCCCGACCTGCACCACCGGCACACGCATTGACAGTGCGACCGGGCGCGTTCCGCGCAGCCTTCGCCGCCGTCACCATCCCGTCACCTTCCTGCCGCGTCGCTGTCATCGCTGGGGCCGCATTCTCCGACTCCTTCCCCACAATCGAGAGTCGGAGCACTGCCATGTCCCCAGCCGATACCTCGCGCCGCGACTTCCTCATCCTCACGGGTGCCGCGGGCGCCGGGCTGCTGCTTGCCGAGAGCAGCGGCCGCGCCGTCGCCGCCGCCAATGCCGGGTCCACGCTCGACGCCGCCAGCGGCCGCACCAAGGTCGCCTCCATGCTGGCCGACGCGCCGTCGAGCGGCGGCTTCGAGGTCATCCCGCTGGTCTCCGCCGGCGACAACATCCCGCTCCTGACCGGCACCTGGCCGGACCTTGAGCCGCATGCCGAGCTCACCTACGGCATCACCAGCGATCCCGACGGCATGGGGCTGATGACGGTCGGCGATTTCCACTACGTCTGGCTCCAGCACGAGCTGGTCGGCGACAAGTCGGACGACGACTACACCGAGACCAGGTTCTCCGACACGATCGCCGGCTCGGTCCCGGGCGCGCGGCTGAGCCTCATCAAGTTCACCCGGGACTGGCAGGTGATCGGCGGCACCCAGCTCATCCGCGAGTTCAAGCAGACGGCGTTCCTGGCGAACGACGACGGCACGCCCCGCGCCGTCACCGGCACCACCACGATCGATCTCGACAAGAAGACCGTCACCGTCACCGGCCATGTGCCGTCGGACTTCTGCGGCGGCACCTTGATGGAGAGCGGCTTCATCAATCCCGGCAGCGGCCAGGAAGAGCCGGTCTGGTTCGCCAACGAGGAGAACGGCGGCTATTCCGGCATCGCCTGGGCCTGCTTCCCCGACGGCACCGCCTGGCCGCTGGAAGGCCTCGGCGTCTACGAGAAGGAGACGACGCTCGCCCTCAGGAGCTTCACGCCGAAGCAGCACGGCCTCTCGATCCTGGTCGGCAGCGAGGACGACGATGACGGCGAGATCTATCTCCATGTCGGCAAGCCCGCCGCCGGCGATCCCAACGGTTTCGTCAACGGCCAGCTCTACGCGCTGAAGATCGAGGGCGCCTCGCGCGAGAGCGGCCCCGGCAAGCGCGACGGCACGCCCGACGACCAGCCTTCGGTCGCGGCCGACGGCGACTCGGTGGTCGGCAAGGAGGGCGATTCCAAGCCGGTGCATTGGGTCGCCGTGCCGAAGGAGGCGACCAGGACCGGCAAGTCGCTCGACGAGTTCCTCTCCGGCAAGGACGCGAATGACGGCCGCCGCGCCACCGCCTTCCTCGCCCCCGAGGACATCAACGAGGATCCGGTGGTCGCCAACCGGCTGTGGCTCGCGGCCGATGGCGGCGCCGGCTCGCCCGCCTATGACGACGACAAGGCGCGCTACGAGAATCCGCTGAGCCGGCTCTACCGCATCGATCTCGGCATCCAGGAGCCGGCCGACCCCACGACCTGGAGCACGACCATCACGCTGGCCAAGGAAGGCGGTCTCGACAAAGGGGTGAGCTACGACAACGTGGCGCCCGACAGCAACGGGCTCGTGCTGATCGCCGAGGACTGGGACCAGGGCAGCGACGAGGCCGACGCGGTCTGGGAGGTGCTGAAGCGGGAGCAGCGCGCGCCGGCACTCTGGCTCTACGATTCCAAGAGCGGCGACATCAGGCTCGCCTTCCTGACCGAGATGGGCAAGCACGATCCGGAGCTCGACTGGAAGGTGCTGAGCGCCGCGATCGCCAGCGGCGCCGAGGGCGAGAACAAGGCGCGGAACGATTCCGACTTCTGGGAGACCTCGGGCATGATCGAGGTGCCGTCGGAGAGCGCGAACGGCCGCGCCGCCTATCTCATCACGGTCCAGGCCCACAGCCTGAAGGTCGAAGGCTACGGCGCCGGCGGCCAGGTCCTGCTGTGCCGCCCGAAGAGCGCGTAGCCGGGAAGGCCGCATAGCCGGACACCGCCGTACGCCCGCCCGGTCCTGCTTTGCCCTCCCCCGGTTCGGGGGAGGGCCGGGGCGGGGCAGGACGGCCTGAGCGAAGCGCGCCGCCCCGGACGCGGCCGCTACGCCGCCTTGATCTCCGAGAGGAAGGTCTCGACCTTCCCGCGCAAGGTCTCCGCCTGCACCGAGAGCTCGTGTGCCGCGTTCTGCACCTGCTCCGCGGCGGCGCCGGTCGCGGCCGCCGCCTGCGACACGCCGACGATGTTGGCGTTCACCTCCTGGGTGCCCTGGGCGGCCTGCTGCACGTTGCGGGCGATCTCCTTGGTCGCCGCACCCTGCTCCTCGACGGCGGCGGCGATCGTGGTGGCGATCGTGTCGATCTCGCCGATCGTCTTGCCGATGCCCTCGATCGCATCCACCGCCGAGCCGGTGGCCTGCTGGATGCCGCCGATCTGGCCGCCGATCTCCTCGGTCGCCTTGGCGGTCTGGGTCGCCAGCGATTTCACCTCGGAGGCGACCACGGCGAAGCCCTTGCCGGCCTCGCCCGCCCGCGCCGCCTCGATCGTCGCGTTGAGCGCCAGCAGGTTGGTCTGGCTGGCGATGTCGTTGATCAGGCTGACGACCTCGCCGATCTTGTGCGCCGCCTCGGCCAGGCTCTTCACCTGGGCGTTGGTGCGCTCGGCGTCGCCGACCGCGCGGCTGGCGACCTGGGTCGATTGCTGCACCTGCCGGCTGATCTCCGAGATCGAGGAGGAAAGCTCCTCGGTCGCCGAGGCCACGGTCTGCACGTTGGTCGAGGCCTCCTCCGAGGCCGCCGCGACCACGCTCGACTGCCGCGAGGTCTCCTCCGCCGTGGCCGTCATCGAGGCGGCGGTGCTCTGCAGCTCGGTGGTGGCGGAGGCGACGGTCTTCAGCACCAGCGCCACGTCGTGGTCGAAGGTGCTGGTCAGGCCGTCGATCAGCCTGGCGCGGGCGACCTGCCGCTTCTGCGCCTCCAGTTCCTGGGCGGCGAGCTGCTCGGCCTTGATCATGTTCTCCTTGAAGACGCCGAAGGCATGCGCCATCTCGGCGACCTCGTCCCTGCCGACCACCGGCACGCTCGCCGACTTGTCGCCGCTGCTGAGCTTGGTCATCGCCTGCGCCAGGTCGCGGACCGGCCGGCTGATGCCGCGCCCGATCACCGCCGCAAGGCCGAGCATCAGCGCCGCGATCACGATGACGGCGCCGAACATCGTGTACCGCGCCACGCTCTCGATCCGGGCCTTGCGCGCCTCGGCCGCCTTGGCGCGGTCGTCGGCGGACTTGCTGATCGCCGCCAGCACCGGCTCGGCATTGGCGTAGGACTCGCTCATGCCCGAGAGCTTGCCGGCGATGGCGAGCTGCAGGTCGGACATCTGGCTGAAGGCGGCGAGATAGGCGTTCGACAGGTCGGCGAGCTTGGCCTGCTCGCCGGCCGGGATGGCCGAGGCCTTCAGCAGCGCGTTGAAATGCGCCTGCTCCTGGGTGAGGCTGTCGACATAGCTCTTGTCGCCCCGGGCCATGAAGTCCTTCTCGTGCCGCCGCATCATCAGCATCGAGATGGTGAGCTGCGGATCGTCGTAGTTCTTCAGCGCGTCCTCGATCGCATGGACCGCGGTGCGGAGCGTGCCCAGCAGGCCGGTATCCGGCGTCAGGCCCATGTTGATGGTATCGACCGAGATCTCCTGGAACCGGCCGTCATATTCGGTGTAGAGGGCCTGCAGCTTGTTGAGGGCTTCGGCTTCGGCCGGGTCCGCCGTCGCCAGCAGCGACTTGATCTCGTCGGCGATCTTGGGGGCGAGCTCCGCATGGGCTTCGGCGTATTTCTTGTCCTTGCGCAGCAGGAAGTCCTTCTCCCGGCGCCGCGCGTTCAGGAAGTCGTTGCCGATGGTCTCGACCGTGATGAACTCATCGGTCGCGGTCCGCTGGGCGCCATCGGCCGCGTTGCGCGTCGTGTCGGCGACCACCATCACGATCAGCACGGCCGCGAAGCCCACCAGGGCGAGGCCGGCGATCAGCAGTACCTTGGTGCCGATCTTCAGTTGCGCGAGCGAGGATTTGAGCATGGACAGTGTCCTTGGATCCGGGGAGGAGAGCCCGGATCTTTGCGGCAGATCCGTTAATTTTAGGATAATCCTCCGTCTCCAGGCCGATATTCACACACGTTAACCTGGCAGAACCAGCCCTCCCCGGGGTCGGGGGAGGGCGGGGCGGGGATCACCCGTCCCTCACCCGCTCCCCCGGGCCAGCGCCAGGGCGATGTCGCAGTAATCGTCGCGCTCGGGCGTCAGGTGGCCCATGCGCATCATGAAGTCGATCGCCACCAGCCCGACGTTGAACTTGAACTCCTCGGTGGCGGCCAGGATCTCCTCGACCTGTTCGAGCGGCATCAGGCGGAAGCTCGCGATCTCGCCGTCATGGTTCCGCGGCACGAAGTCCCGCGGCAGCTCCAGGTCGTAGACGAACAGCGTGTCGTCGCGCAGGTGCCCGCCCAGTTCCATCCGATAGGCGATCGCCCCGGCCGGCCGCGCGCGCCGCGCCAGCTCCTTGGGGATCGAGGCCTCCTCGTCCGCCTCCTTCATCAGGTTGTCGAAGGGCGAGATGTGGCTGGGCAGCCCGCCCGCCACCAGGTGGTCGAGCTTGCCGGGCTCGATCGGCCGGTCGTCGGAGCGCTTGCCGACCCAGAGCAGGATGCGTTCGCCGTCGCGCACATAGCCGTTGAGATGCACCCCATAGGCCTTGACGCCGAGATAGGGCACCAGCGCGCGCTCGAGGTCGAACAGCGGCGCGGCGCCGAAGCGCGGCCCGACCGGGAAGAGCTCGTTGCGCCAGCCGGTGACGATGCCGCGCGCCTGCAGCTCGCGCGCCACCGTGTCGATCGCCGCGGTGCGCGAGTCGAATTGCGAGAGATGATCCTTCACCGAAAGCGCGAGATCGGTCGCCGTGAACACGCTGGGGAAGCGGCCGAACTCGCGGGCGAGATCGTGCCGCACGAAGCCCAGCCGCTCGCCGGCGACCAGGAACGGCTTGAACCGCGTGATGTCGTAGCGATGGCAGGCCTCGATCCGCTCCAGCAGGCTCATCGCACGCCACCTGTATTGGTCCATGGAATCGGCCGCCGGAGATTGGCGATCAGATCGAGGAAGTCCGCATCCTCCGGCCCGACGAAGCCGTGGCGGATCAGGAAATCGAGCTGCACCAGCGCCACGTCGTAGGAGAACTCGTCGGCCTTGCGCAGCCGCTCCATGAGATCGCCGACCGGGATCAGCATGAAGCCGGCCACCTCGCCGTCGGTGTTCTCCGGCGTGAAGTCCCTCGGCAATTCGAGATCGTAGTTGAACTGGAGACCGACCCGCATATGGCCCTGGATCAGCGCCAGCAGCGTGATGATGGAGACCGGCTTCGCGTGCTTGGCGATCGTTTCCGGCATGCCGGCTTCCTCGCGGCATTCCTTCATCAGGTTGTCCCAGGGCGAGATGCCCATCGGCTGCCCGCCGCCGACGATGAGGTCGAGCATGCCGGGATCGACCGGCTTGGTGTCGGCGCGCCGGGCGATCCAGAGCTTCATCTCCCATTCGCGCCCGACGAAGCCGTTGAGGTTGACGCCGTAGGAGAGCGTGCCGAACAGCACCGTCGCCGCCCGCTCCATCACCAGCAGCGGCGCCTCGTGGAAGCCCTGCGCCACCGCATAGAGCTCGTCGCGCCAGCCCGGCACCAGGCCCTCGGCGCGCAATGTCGCCAGCACCTCGGCGACGGCCTCGGAGCGCGCCTCGAACGTGTCGAGGCGCGGCTGCAGGGTCACCGTCTCCTGGTCGACATGGAACACGTGCGGGAAGCGCGCCAGCGCCGCCGCGAAATCCGGCACCACCCAGCCGACGTGCTTCTCCGCCACCATGAAGCGGCGATAGGCCGCGAGATCGACCGCCGGATAGCGCCGGAACTGCCGCATCAAGGACATGCGCATCACTCCGGCGCGAAGACTTCGACCGGCTCGCGCACGCCGCGCAGCACGTGCGAGCCCAGCGAGCGCAGGCGCCGGCCCAGCGTATCGACGAAGGCATCGGAGACGATCAGCGGCGTCTGCAGCACCTTGGTCAGGTCCTGCAGCCGGCTCGCATGGTTGACCGCTGGGCCGATCACCGTGAAGTCGATGCGCCGCGTGGCGCCGATATTGCCGAATTCCACGTCGCCCGCATGCAGCGCCAGGCCGAAGCGCAGCGCCGCCTTGCCCTCGGCGACGAGCTCCTCGTTCAGCTTCGCCGTGCCGTCGATCGTGCTCTTCGCCGCGGCCAGCGCCCGCACGCAGCTTGCCTTCGGGTCGTCGTCGAGTGGAAAGACCGCCAGCAGCCCGTCGCCCATGAATTTCAGGATGTCGCCCCCCTCGGCCTCGATCGCGGCACCCATCACCCCGAACCAGCGGTCGAGCAGTTCCACCATCTGGCGCCGCTCCAGCCGGTCCGACATCAGGGTGAAGCCGCGGAGATCGGCGATCAGGATCGCGGCGCGCATGGTGCGTACGTCGCCGCGCTCGATCTGTCCGCTATAGGCGCGCTGCGCCGCGGTGGCGCCGAGATAGACCGTCAGCGCATCGAGCGCCACGCGCCGGAGCGCGATCCGTTCGCAGAGCGGCGAGACCAAGGTGGCCGCGAATTGCAGCGCCTCGAAGCCGGCTTCGCCGAACCCGCCCGGCGCCTTGGTGGCGAAGGAGATCGAAGCGGAGCGGTAGGTGTCCTGGAAGGCGAGCGGCAGCATGGCGTACTCGGTCGCACCCTCGCCCTTGAGATCGACCAGGATCTCCATCCCCTGGTCGTCCTCGCCCGCGCGCCAGCGAAACGGCTGGTTGGTATCGTCGACGTATTTCGCCGGGCTGTTGAGATAGTCGCTGCTGGCAAGCAGGCCGGGCCGCTGCCGGCTGAAGCCGCGATTCCGGAGCCCGCCGTCGATCCAGAGCAGGGAGAAGCCGATATCCTCGGGATGCAGCGTCTCCAGCCCGATATTGGCGCGCCAGACCGGCAGGCCCTGGTGCACCAGCTTCTTGCAGAAGCCGTCGAACAGCACGTCGAGCGGGGGCTTGGCGGTGATCTGGGCGATCAGCCAGGTCTGGAGATCGGGATGCGACATGGCCGCAACCTAGCGTCGCCGGCCGGCCGCGACAATGCCCCGGTCTTGCCCGAATTTATCCGCAAGAGCGCCATCCCGGCAGGCGAGGCTCCGAGCGTGGGGAGACCGTTCCTTGGAGGGGACAAGATGCATCCATCCCGTTTCGCCGGCGCCGTCATGCTCGCCGGAGCCGTTTTGCTGCTCGGCTGCACGCCGGGCGAGAAGGACGCCGCCAACACCAACAGCCGGCCGGCCGAGGCCGCCTCGACCGAAGGCGCTGCGAGCACATCGCAAGGCGCCGCTGTCCGGTCGGGCACCATGGCCGACGCGCAGAAGGCGAAGCCGGGGGCGTTGTTCGGCGGAAGCCAGCCGCAGATCGGCCTGGCGCCGGCACCGCAGCCCGCCGTCATGGCGCCGGAGAACACCGAGAAATACCTGCCGATCGAGGGCAATCCGGTGAAGGAGGTCGCCGAGGCGCCGGTCTCCACCTTCTCGGTCGATGTCGATTCCGGCTCCTACGCCAACATCCGGCGCTTCCTGATGGGCGGGCAGAAGCCGCCCAAGGACGCGGTCCGGGTCGAGGAGATGGTGAACTACTTCGCCTACGACTATCCGGCGCCGGACGACAGGAGCGTGCCGTTCAAGACCACGACCCATGTCACGCGCACGCCGTGGAATCCCGACACCTACCTGCTCGAGATCGGCATCAAGGGGTATCGGCCGGACCATGAGAAGCGGCCGCCGGCCAATCTCGTGTTCCTGATCGACGTCTCGGGCTCCATGGACGAGCCCGACAAGCTGCCGCTGCTGAAAGCCGGCATGCACCTCCTGGTCGATCAGCTCCGCGACGACGACAAGGTCTCGATCGTGGTCTATGCCGGTGCCGCCGGCGTGGTGCTGGAGCCCACCTCCGGCGCCGACAAGGCGAAGATCGACGCGGCGCTCGACCGGCTGCAGGCCGGCGGCAGCACCGCGGGCGGCGAGGGCATCCAGCTTGCCTATGCGATGGCGAAGCAGGCGCGGGTCGAGAACGGCATCAACCGCATCATCCTGGCCACCGACGGCGACTTCAACGTCGGCGTCACCGACATCGGCCAGCTCAAGGGCATGATCGAGGACAGCCGCAAGTCCGGCATCGCCTTGAGCACGCTGGGCTTCGGCGAGGGCAACTACAACGACGCGCTGATGGAGCAGATCGCCGACGTCGGCAACGGCAATTACGGCTATGTCGACAGCCTGAAGGAGGCCAAGCGCCTGCTGGTCGACCAGCTCGACGCGACGATCGAGACCATCGCCAAGGACGTAAAGGTCCAGATCGAGTTCAATCCCGCGGTGGTCGCCGAATACCGCCTGATCGGCTACGAGAACCGCGCCCTGGCGCGCGAGGACTTCAACAACGACCGGAAGGACGCCGGCGAGATCGGCGCCGGCCACACCGTGACCGCGCTCTACGAGATCGCGCTCAAGGGCTCCAGGGGCCTCGCCGTCGACCCGCTGCGCTACGGCACCGACCGGCCGGCGGCATCTTCGCTGAAAGCCGACGAGTTCGCCTTCCTGCGCCTGCGCTACAAGGCGCCCGACGGCGACCAGTCGAGGCTGATCGAGACGCCGCTCCTGGCCGACCGCCTGAAGCAGCCCGAATCCGAGCGCGGCGACCTCGATTTCGCCGCGGCGGTCGCGGCTTTCGGCCAGAAACTGCGCGGCGGCGACTACTTGAAGGGCTATTCCTACGACCAGATCGCCGCCCTGGCCAGGCAGACCCGCGGCCCCGACGCGGACGGCACGCGGGCCGAATTTATCGATCTGGTGGAACTGGCGAAGGCCCTCGGCGATTCTTGAGAGGGACCCGACGACCCGCGGGTCCCGGTCGGGGGCTCGTGATCTCCCTCCCTGTCACTCGGAGCCTCCGGGCACCGAGGAGGCGCAAGCAAGCCCGCGCCTCCTCGGTGTTTTCCTGCGGCTGTTCATGGCTCGGGTGACTCTGCAGACAGCCGATGCACGTCCATTCGGTCATGGACGATCCGGACGATCTCGCATTCGTCGTCGTCGAAGCGATAGAAGATCACGTGGCGACCCACGAGCATGCTGTGATAGCCGGGTTTAACCTCCGGCCGCAGCCGCCCGAGCTTCGGTTTGTCGGCAGCAGCCGAAGGGCGGCTTCGATCGACGATAGATACCGGCGCTCTTGATCGGTACCCCACCGGTTCGCCGCGAAGCGTGCAATGTCGCTGAGATCGATGAGCGCTGCGGCGGCAAAGACGAGCCGTCTCATAGACGGGCAAACAGCTCGCTCAACTCGCCGTCGTTTGCAACGATCGTCTTGCGGCCGGCAGCCAGGTCCGCTTCGCCCTGGGCGAGCTCTTCGCGCAGCCGCTCCAGCTTGACGCCCTGAACTGTCTTCGGTTCCTGCATGAGTTTCAGCGCCTCGCGAATGACCGCGCCGGCATCGCCGAAAGGATAGGCACCGCATGACGACTTGTCAAAGTGGGGTGCTACCCAGCCGCCGCATCCCGCGCCAGCCGTTCCGCCACTTCCGGCATCCATTTCGCCTCGACATTGGCGAAGGCGACGCGGAGATAATCCTCCTGGTCGGGGCCGAACATGGAGCCCGGGAGGATCAGCAGGTTCTCCCGCTCGGCCAGGCGCTTGGCGACCTGCATCGCCGGGTGGCCGCGATGCGGGTGCTTCACATAGGCGAAGAACCCGCCCGACGATACCAGCTCATAGCCGAGATCGTTGCGCGAGAACGAAGCCTGCAGCGCGACGAGGCGGTCGGCCAGCATCTCGGTGATGCCCTTGCGCCAGCCCTCGAGATGCTGCAGCCCGTAGAGGCCGGCGAGCTGGCCGATGCGCGGCGCGCAGATGGCGACGCAATCCATCGCCTTGGCGATCTCGGCGAGCAGCTTGGGGTCGGCGACGATCGCCCCGATGCGATAGCCGGGCAGGGAGAAGGATTTCGAGAAGCTGTAGAGATGGATCAGCGTCTCCGGCCAGTCCCGGTCGGCGAAAAGGTCGTGCGGCGCCGGCCAGCCCGGCATGAAGTCGCGATAGGTCTCGTCCAGGATGAAGGCGATCTTCTTGCGCTTGCAGAGCTCGTAGGCGGCGCGGATCTCCTCCGGCGGATAGATGGCGCCGGTCGGGTTGTTGGGCGAGATCAGCACCAGCGCCCGGGTCTTCGGCCCGATCAGCTTCTCGGCCGCGGCGAGGTCGGGCGAAGCGGGGTTGTCCTTGGCGTGTGGCAGCAGCACGGCTTTGACGCCGGTCATGTCCAGCCACATGCGGTAATTGAAGTAGAAGGGCGAGGTCAGGATGATCTCCTCGCCGGCGCGCGCTAAAGCATTCGTCACCAGGCAGTAGGCCTGGTTGCAGCCGGCGGTGATCAGCACCTGGTCGGCCCGCGTCTCGCCGCCATAGCGCCGGTTGATGTCGGCAGCGAGCGCCGCGCGCAAGGCCGGGATGCCCTCGATATCCGCATAGCGCGAGGTCTGCGGCGATCCCACGATGTCGCGCAGATGATCGGTCAGCGCCGGCGCCGGCGGATAGCCGGGCGCCGCCTGGCTGAGATCGACCAGCGGCTTGTCGTCGGGAAAGCTGCGGCCGGAGATCCAGGACACGGCCTCCGCGATCGGCGGCTCGCCGACGCCGGAGAGCAGGGGATTGACGGCGAAGCTCATCGCATGGCTCGACTCACGACTGCAGCTCTTTGATGTCGATATAGAGGTCGAGCGCCTCTGGATTGGCGAGCGCTTCCCGGTTCTTGACCGGCTTGCCGTGGACCGTGTCGCGCACGGCGAGCTCGGTGATCTTGCCGGACTTGGTGCGCGGGATGTCGGGCACCGCGACGATCTTGGAGGGCACGTGGCGCGGCGTCGTGTTGCTGCGGATCTGCGCCTTGATCTTGTCCCTGAGCGCGTCGTCCAGCACGACGCCGTCGCGCAGGCGCACGAACAGCACCACCCGCACGTCGTTCTCCCAGTCCTGGCCGATCACGATCGCCTCCAGGATCTCGGGAAGCTGCTCGACCTGGCGGTAGATCTCCGCGGTGCCGATGCGCACGCCGCCGGGATTGAGCACGGCGTCGGAGCGGCCGAACACGACGATGCCGCCATGCTCGGTCAGCTCGACATAGTCGCCGTGATGCCAGATGTTGGGATAGCGCTCGAAATAGGCGGCGCGGTATCGCTTGCCGCCCTCGTCGTTCCAGAAGCCGACCGGCATCGAGGGGAACGGCCTGGTGCAGACCAGCTCGCCCTTCTCGCCCCGGACCGGCCGGCCCTGGTCGTCCCAGACCTCGACCGCCATGCCGAGGCCGCGCATCTGGATCTCGCCGCGCCAGACCGGCCCGGTCGGGTTGCCGAGCATGAAGCATGAGACGATGTCGGTGCCGCCCGAGATCGAGGAGAGGCAGACGTCGTCCTTCACCTTCTGGTAGACGTAGTCGAAGCTCTCCGGCGCCAGCGGCGAGCCGGTCGAGGTGATCATCCGCACGGTCGAGAGGTCATGGGTGCGCCGGGGCTCGATCTGCGCCTTGGCGCAGGCATCGATGTACTTGGCCGAGGTGCCGAACATGGTGCACTTCTCGGCCTGGGCATAGTCGAACAGGATGTTCCCGTTCGGGGCGAACGGCGAGCCGTCATAGAGCAGCAGCGTGGCGCCCGAGGCGAGGCCGGAGACCAGCCAGTTCCACATCATCCAGCCGCAGGTGGTGAAATAGAACATCCGGTCGCCCGCGCGGATGTCGCAATGCAGCCGGTGCTCCTTCAGGTGCTGGAGCAGCGTGCCGCCCTGGCCGTGCACGATGCACTTGGGCACGCCGGTGGTGCCCGACGAATACATGATGAAGAGCGGATGGTCGAACGGCACGCGCAGGAAATGGATCTCGCGCCCGGTCTGCTCGTTCAGCGCCTCGCGCCACAGCTTCGCGCGCGGGAGCTGCGAGATGTCGGGGTGGTTGTTGAGATAGGGGACGACCAGCACCTGCTGCACGCTGGGCAGCTTGGCCAGCACCTCGGCGATGCGGCCCAGCGAGTTCTGCTGCTTGCCGTTGTACCAGTAGCCGTCGGCGGTCAGCAGCACCTTGGGCTCGATCTGGCCGAAGCGGTCGAGCACGCCCTGCACGCCGAAATCCGGCGAGCAGGAGGACCAGATGCAGCCGATCGCCGCGGCGGCCAGGGCGCCGATGATGGTCTCCGGCATGTTGGGCATGAAGCCGGCGACCCGGTCGCCCGGCTCGAGGCCGAGCCAGCGGAGATATTGCGCGAGCCGTGCCACGTCGTCCCAGAGCTCGGCATGGGCGAGGCGGCGCTTCACCTTGTCCTCGCCCCAGAAGACCAGGGCGTCGCGCGGATTGCCCTTGGAGTGCCGGAGCAGGTTCTCCGCCCAGTTGATCTCGGCATGGGGGAAGAACCGGGCGCCCGGCATCAGGTCGCCGTTGACGAGGCCCGGCCGGCCCATCGTGCCGACCACGTCGCAATAGCGCCAGAGCGAGGTCCAGAACTTCTCGATCTCCCGGGCCGACCAGTCCCACAGCGCATCGGTGTCCTTGAGGCCGACCTGCCAGTCGCGGGCGACCTGGGTGCGGAACTTGGTCATGTGCGCGGCGGCGACCGCCGCCGCGCTCGGCCGCCACAAGGGCGCCGTGGACGGGTCCGAGCCCGATAGCAGGAGTCCCGGCTGGGACGATTCCGACATTCTGCAGTCCTCGATCGGTGGAATTGGGCAGGATCGAATTGGCCAGGGCCGATATTTCGGTCTAATCTGCCCAGCGAGCCTCGCGCTTGACAAGACCAAACCCGACACTCCCTTGAGTCCTTCCGTCAATCCCTTTTCGGCTTCGGCCGGCCGTCCCCGATTGGACCAAGGGGGGCCGCACCATGGGGCGGTGCACCCGCTCTGGGCCGTGCTGCTCGTGCTCGGCGCCAGCGCCTGTTTTGCCACCTTGAGCGCCCAGGTCCGCCATCTGAGCGACCTCGGCATGCATCCTTTCGTCGTCACCTTCTGGCGGAACCTGTTCGGCCTGGTCTTCATGATCCCCTGGCTGGCGAGGCACGGCCTCGGCATCCTGCGGACCGGGCGGATCTGGATGTTCACGCTGCGCTCGGGGATCAGCTTCGTCTCCATGGTGACGGGGTTCTGGTCGCTCTCCCTGATGCCCTTCGCCAAGGCGATCTCCATGAGCTTCACCGCGCCGCTTTTCGCCACCGTGCTGGCGGCGACGGTCCTGAAGGAGCCGGTGCGGCTGCGGCGCTGGACGGCGACCATCGCCGGCTTCCTCGGCGTCCTGATCGTGCTGCAGCCGGAGGACGCCGGGATCGGCTTCGGCGAGGCGCTGGCGCTGTTCGCCGCCTGCCTGAGCGCCGTGGTCTCGATGATCGTGAAGAACCTGTCGCGCACCGAAAGCTCGCAGGCGATCGTCACCTACATGGTGCTGCTGCTGACGCCGATGTCGCTGGTGGTGGCGCTCCCGGTCTGGAGCTGGCCGCCCGCCGCCAAGTGGTGGCTGTTCATGGTCGGGATGGGACTGGCGGGCACGCTGGGGCACCTCTGCTGGGTGCGGGCGCTCGGCCTCGCGGAAGTGTCGCTGGTCGTCACCTACGACTACGTCCGGCTGCTGTTCGCGGCGATCATCGGCTATTTCGCCTTCGCCGAGCTGCCGGGGCTGCACACCTGGATCGGCTCGGCGATCATCGTCGGCTCCGGCATCTACATCGCGCGCCGCGAGGCGCAGCTCCATCAATCGGCCGCCGCGCGCGCCGTCGCGGTCTCCGCCGACCCGATCTCGACCCCGCCGAAGCCATGAGCCGGCGATGGGACGCGCTCGCGCCCAACACCAGGGGCGCGCTGCTGATGACGGCGAGCGGCCTCACCTATTCCTTCGTCGCGGCGATGGTGAAGGAGTTGAGCCGCGGCGTCGATGGCGTGGGCATGGACGGGTTCGAGATCACCTTCTTCCGGGCGCTGATCGGCTTCGTCGGCCTCTTTCCGTTCCTCGCCGCCGCCGGCAGCGCGGGGTTCCGGACCCGGCATCTCGGCAAGCATATCTGGCGCGGCATCCTCGGCAGCATCTCGGCCATCTGCGCCTATCTCGGCATCGGCAAGCTGGCGCTCGCCAATTACACCGCGCTCTCCTTCACCAAGCCGCTCTTCGCCGTGGTGCTGGCGGTGCTGATCATCGGCGAGCAGGTGCGCTGGCGGCGCTGGGCGGCGACCATCATCGGCTTCCTCGGCGTGATCGTCATGATCCGGCCGGGCTCCGACACCTTCTCCTATTGGTCGTTCCTGGCCCTGGGCGATGCCTTCGCGATCGCGCTGCTGATCACCATCGTCAAGCGCCTGCCGGAAAGCGAGACCGAGCTGGTGATGATGTTCTATTACGGAATCGTGGCGATCGCGGTGTCGCTGCCTTTCGCGGTCTGGTTCTGGCGCTGGCCGACCGGATTCGAATGGCTGCTGCTGACCGGCGTCGGCCTGGTCGGCGCGCTCTCGCAGTATCTCTGGATCCTCGCCTTCCGCGCCGGCGAGGCCTCGGCGGTGGCGCCGTTCGACTATCTCCGGCTGCTCTTCGCCGGCCTGATCGGCCTTGCGCTGTTCAGCGAGTATCCGGACGGCTGGACCGTCGGCGGCGCCGCGGTGATCGTCGCCAGCACGGTCTACATCGCCCAGCGCGAGGCGCGCCTCAAGCGCAGCGGCGCGGTCGAGGCGGTGAAGAGCGAGGCGATTGCGGCGGAGCGGCCGGGCGCGTGAGCTGCCGAGGTGCAGATCGGCTTGCGCAGCGGAACGAAGAGAGTACATTTAGGCTTCTCACGTCAGGCCCTGGCATCCGGACATGGGGCGACAAATATGTCCTATGGCTGTCCCGCTCGCCGCGATCCCGGAGAACGATTCCCAAGCTGCCGGGGCTGTGATTCAATCAGCAGATCAAGAGTTCAAACAAGGTACGGACGATAATGCAGACGAAAGCGGCCGCCGACCTCGCCTCCCTCCTTGAAAAGGCGAAGAACGTTCAAATGACGCCGGCGGACAAAGAAGCGCAACGCCGAAGCTTCGCCTATGGAAATGCGAATATTGAGAACGAGCGCGTTACCAAGGAGACTGTCGATAAAGAGGCCGAGCGATTGGGAAATACCGCCAGTGACAAGCGATGAGCCGAGCGCGAGACACAGTAAGGCCGAGGTCGCTTCGCTTGTCAGCGACGAGGATGAACGAGCCAAGCTGGAAGCTCGCAACGCTCTTCAGCAATTCGACTTGGTTCTGAGGATCATCAACGATTTCCTCTCGCGGCCTGAGCACCCTTTCAAGCTTCGCCCGTCAATGATCCAGAGCCTCCATCGCGAAGCTCTGAACGGCTTAAGCCAGTACGCCGGCAATTGGCGTCCGGCGGGAGTGGAAATAGGTCAGAGCAAACATACTCCACCCGGGGCGCACCTCGTTGCCGAGCTCATCGAGGACATGTGCGACCACGTGAACGGCAACTGGGCCGACAAATCGCCGATACATCTTGCCGCCTATGTAATGTGGCGGCTGAATTGGATACATCCGTTCGACGACGGTAACGGGCGCACTTCGCGCGCCGTCTCGTATCTTGTCTTGTGTATCAGCAGTGGCATGGCCCTTCCGGGACGCCATACGATTCCCGAGCAGATTTCGACGAACAAGGAGCCTTACTACAAGGCTCTCGAGCTCGCCGACGAGGCGGATAGGGATGGAAAGATCGACGTGTCGGCTCTCGAGGGGCTGATGAGCGACTATCTCGCCGCGCAGCTAGTCGGAATTTTCAATTCGACGCAAGCGAGTAAGGCGGCCGAAGAACACGTTCCAAAGCTCCACTAATCGGCCAGCGCGCGCTGCAGCGTTTCCTTGGCCCGCTTGCGGTGGTCGGCGGTGACGTAGCGGGCGACGCTGCGGATGGCGGCGTAGAGCACCGTCGCGTCGTCGGTGAATCCGAAACCGGCGATGAAATCCGGGATCACGTCGACCGGCAGGACGAAATAGGCGAGCGCGCCCATCAGGATCGCCTTGGCCTGGATCGGCGTCTTGGGATCGATGGTGCAGTAATAGGCGGCCAGCAGTTCGTCCACGAACGGGACGCGGCGGGCGACGCGCTTCAGCTTCGGCCAGAAGCCGTTCTTCACACGGGCCTGATCGCGCTCGAATTTCCTCGGGTTGTAGACGGTGAGGTCCTGGGCCATGGCGGCCATATGGCCCGCCACCGGTTAATTTCCAAGAGGGATCAGCCGGCCCATTGATCGAGCAGGGTTCCGGCGCGCGCCCGGTGCTCGGGCGTGATCCGGTGGCCGACCAGCCGGAGCGCCAGCAGGAACACCGCCGCGTCGTCGAGATGCGCCACGACCGGGATGAAATCCGGGATCAGGTCGAACGGCATGATGAAATAGGCGATGGCGAAGAGCAGCGCCCCGCGCGCATGGAGCGGCGTCTCCGGATCGCGGGCGCAATAATAGGCGGCCAGCGTGCGGTCGATCAGCGGCACGCGGCGAATGAACCGCCGCCAGCGGCGGAACCCGCCGGCCGTGCCGGATCTGGAGCTCGATGTCGATGGGCGATCGAACGGCTGGTCGGTCATTCCCTGGTAGGTGCTTCCCTGTCGCGGTATTCCGGCGGCTTCTGCGCGGCCGCTCGTCTCGTTCCGGCGACTGTGGCCGTTTGGGGAGGGGGAGGCAAGCACGGAATCGGTCTGCCTTTGGTTTGTCATCAAGCGGCATGAAGAATGCTAGACTGTGGCGATGTCATGTAACCGAGTCCTGACGGTCGCGTCGGCGGCGGTGCGCCTGGCCCGGGCGGGAATCGTCTGGGCGGGAATCATGTGGGCCGGAATCGTGTGGGCGGGAATCGCCGCCGCACAGCAGGCGGGCGCGCCGCAGCCTTTGGGGCCGCCGCCCGCCGCCGCGCCGCCCGCGGTGCCGCAATCCGGCGCCAATGCGATCGGCGTGGCGCCGCTGACGCCGCCGCCGCAGCAATTTGCGGCACCTCCGGCCGATCTCACGCCGCAGGCGGCGCTGACCGGTGCCGCCTACGCGCCGATCAGGACGCAGGCGACGCTCTGCGTGCGCCCGGTCATCGTGGACGGCGATCCGCATACCTGGACCGAGCTGGAGCGGCTGGGGCGGGCGACCGACGGCTGGAACGCCTACATGATCGGCGACTACACCCATGCCGAGCCCTATTTCGAGCGCCTTGCCAAGATCGGGCATCCGGAGGCGCAGCGGCTGATGGGCGTGGTCTACTATTTCGGCCAGGGCGTGCCGCAGGATTATGCGCGCTCGCTCTACTGGTTCGAGAAGGCGGCGAACCAGGGCTGCTTCGGCGCCTACAGCGCCGTCGCCTCGCTCTACCGCGACGGCAAGGGCACGGGCGTCGATCTCGGCAAGGCCTACATGTGGTTCAACATCGCCACCTCGCGCCTGCCCGACAGCGTCGAGCGCGACGCCTTGATCCAGGAGCGCGAGAAGGTCGCGGCGCTGATGACGGCGGCGCAGATCGAGGCGGCGCAGAAGCGCTCGCTGGCTTTCGCGGAGAAGCCGGTGGTGCCGCCGGATCCGCAGGACCTGCCGCTGGACTATTTCCCCAAGCCGACGAACTGAGATCGCAAGATCTCGATTCGTCGTGGTCCGCGTAGGCGGACCACCCACGAGTTTCTGTCGTGTGACGGGCGCCAGCCCATGGAATCCCGAGCGTCGGACGCAAACTCGTGGATGGTACGCCGGCGCGTACCATGACGAAGCGATCCAGTCGATTTCTTCGTCACTCCGCCTCGATGATCTCGAAATCGTGGGAGAGCGCCGCGCCGGCCTTGGCCATCATGATCGAGGCCGAGCAGTATTTCTCGTGCGAGAGCCTGATCGCGCGCTCGACGGTGTCGGGCTTCAGGCCCTTCCCGGTCACCTTGAAGTGGAAGTGGATGCGGGTGAAGACCTTGGGGTCCTCCGGCGCGCGGTCGGAATCGAGCTCGACCTCGACGGCGCGCACGTCCTGGCGGCCCCTCTCCAGGATCATCACCACGTCGGTCGCGGTGCAGCCGCCGGTGCCGAGCAGCACGTATTCCATCGGCGAGGGCGCGATGGTCTTCGCGCCGGGCGCCTCGGGTGCTGCGATGACGACGCCGTGGCCGCTGTTGCTGGTGCCGGTGAAGACGCGGCCCTCGACCCATTTGATGCGGGCTTTCATGAGATCCTCTGCGCGTTTGATGCGGAGGGAGCCATTGCGCGGCTCCCCTCCCGACCCTCCCCGAAGACGGGGAGGGCTCGTTCTATCACATCAAAATAGAATAGCCTCCCCCGTCTTCGGGGGAGGTTGGTGGGGGAGCCCCGCACTCGGCGTCTAGCGAGCGTGTGCACCCAGGAGGTTGAAGAAGATGCGCGTGGTGTCGTAGCCGGCGGCGATGTCCAGGCGGTCGCCGGGCTTGACCGCGACCGGGTCGGTGAAGAAATGCACCGCCTGCTTCCAGTGGTTGGTGCGGCTGCGGCTCTCCGAGCGGTAGACCGTCTGCTCGTCCAGCACCAGGTCGAACCAGAAGGCGACGCCATGGCAGGTGCCGCTGGCATTCGCCGTCACCGCCAGCGCGCGGAGGTCGGCGTCCTTCATCGCGATGCGGAAGTCGAAATCCAGCGCGCGGAAGCGGTCGGACAGCATCCGGTGCGGGTCGGCGGCGAGGTCGATCTGGCTGTAGCCGGGGGTGCGGAAGATGTCGAAGGCGCTCATGTCGAAGCCGTCGATCTCCTTGACCGGATGGATGCGCGCCAGGTGGTCGCACTGGATGAGCGCCCCCCAGACCACCGCGGCCTCCGGGATGACCCGGGCTTCCGGCTTGCAGAGATTGACCCGCGCATGCTGGATGATCGGCAGCATGTTGGGCGCCAGCATGCCGACGTTGATCAGCTCGGAGACGAAGACGTCGGCGCGCTCCGGCAGGTCCTCGCCGAGCGTCAGCTGGGTCGAGCGCTTGGAGAGCACGCGAATCTTGCCGGAAAGGCCGTTGCGGTCGACCGTCTCCCTGGCGACCTCGGCCAGGACCGGCACCGCCTCGCAGGTCACGACCAGCTTCGCGCCGGCGCGGGCCGCCATCATGGCGACCAGGCCCGAGCCGGTGCCGACCTCGAGCACGATGTCGCTCGGCTTCACCGCGTGCCGGAGCGCGCGCTCGTAGGCGACGTTGCGCTCCTCGTCGTTGATCATCGGCAGGTGCCAGGCGGGGATCATGCCGGAGACGTGCATGCGCAGCGCGAATTGCAGGTCCTCGTCCTCGGGCAGGCGCTCGCTCGCCGACTTGATGACGGCGAGCGCCTCGTCGCTGCGGCGCTGGTCGCTCAGGGTCTGCGCCAGGGCGGAATAGGCCGGCGCGCAATCGGGATCGATCTCGATCGCCTTGCGGAAATGCGTCTCGGCGGCTTCGAGGTCGTTCAATTGCAGGCTGAGCTCGGCGAGGTTGAACTGGGCGTCGAGATAGTCCGGCTGGTGCATCGCCGCTTCGCGGAAGCAGATCAGTGCCTTGTCGAGGATGCCCTGCCGCTTGAAGGCGACGCCGAGATTGTTGATGGCGCTGATGAAGCCGGGCAGCGTCGCCAGCGCCTGGCGGAAGCACTGCTCGGCCTCCGGCACGCGGTCGAGCTTCAGCAGCGCGTTGCCGAGGTTGTTCCAGGCGGTCCCGTCCTGGGGGTTGATCTCGAGCGAGCGCTGGAAGGCGGCCTCGGCCTCGGCGTTCATGCCGAGGGCGTAGTAGAGGGCGCCCCGGCTGTTGAAGAACCGGCTGTTCTCCGGGCTCGCGGCGATCGCGCGGTCGATCAGGCCCAGCGCCGCCTCGGGATCCAGGCCGGACTGATAGGCGGCGACGCCGTAGAGATGCAGCGCCTCGGCATCATTGGGGTCGCGCTGGATCAGGCCCGCGCAGATGCGCTTGGCTTCCTCGTAATTCCCGGTCTCGGCGGCCTTGAAGGCGTCCTGGATGGCGAAGTCGGCGGGCACGGATTCCCCCGGCGCAGTGCGGCAACGGGCGATTCGGGCTCAAGAATCGCGCAGCGATCCTAGCGGAAAACGCGGGAGGCTAAAGGAAAAGTCGCCCGGAGGGACGCCGCGACTCGGGAAAAAGCGCCGTCAGACCAGGATGTTGACCAGCGAGCCCCGGGCCTGGCCGGCATTGCTGGCACTTTGGGCGCCGCCGCCGGTATCGCCGCCATTGCCGGTCTGCGCCGGCTGGGCCGGCGGCTGGACGGTGTTGCTCGTGGTGTTGGTCGCCGCGGCGGATTGCGCGAGCACCGAGGCGATCGACTGCGCCTGGAGCTGGGACGAGCGGAGGGCGGCAATGGAAACCTGCTGGGCGCGCTGCCCGGCGCTGACTTGAGCGGCGGCCTGTCCGACCGAAGCGACGTCCATGATGGGTTCAGGCCGTGATGTCGAGGAGGGACTGGGTCGCCTGGTCCGCCGTCTTCAGCACGGCGGCACTGGCCTTGAAGTTGGTCGCGGCCTGGCTGAGCGAGACGACGTCCTGCGGATCCACCGAGCCGCCGGCGATGTTCTGCGCCGCCTTGTCCAGGGTGTCCGTGGCCTTCTTCAGGCCCTGGAGCGCGTTGGCGGTGGTGCTGTTGAGATTGACGGCGCTGGCGTCCATCGAACTCTCCCTATCCGGACGGAGCCATCCCGTTCCGACGGAAGGCTCCTGCATCCGGGCAATCTACTGCCGAGAGGTTAACAGAATGTTTCGCCTGGGAGAATCCCCTTCGAATCGGGTCTTGGCCAGTGGACCGCGCCTGCACGGGGCGTCCGCTGTCGCGGATGGGCCGGGGATTCGTTTGCCCGCCAATCCGCCCATGTGTTAGCCATTGCAGCATTGTTGACCCGCGATCTTCGTCCCGGTTCGTCGCCGGGATGAGCCCCCAGGATCAGGTGTTGCACATGACGATCCGACCGCGCCGCTCGGTGCTCTACATGCCGGGCAGCAACGAGCGTGCGCTGGAGAAGGCCAAGAGCCTGCCGGCGGACGGCCTCATCCTCGATCTCGAAGACTCCGTGGCGCCCGAGGCGAAGGATATCGCCCGGCGTCAGGTTGCTGCCGCGGTCAGGACCGGCGGCTTCGGGCCGCGCGAGGTGATCGTGCGCATCAACGGCCTCGACACGCCCTGGGCCGCGGATGACATGGCCGCGGTCGCCGGCTGCGGCGCCGACGCGATCCTGTTCCCCAAGGTCCAGTCGGCGGCCGACGTGCTGCAGGCGGTCGAGCTGATGAACCGCGCCGGCACGCCCGAGCTCACCGCCCTCTGGATCATGGCCGAGACGCCGCGCTGCATCCTCGACATCGCGGCGATCGCCAAGGCCAACCGGCGCCTGAAATGCATCGTCGCCGGGACCTCCGATCTCGGCCGCGAGCTCCGCGCCCGCGGCACGCCGGCCCGCGACGGGGTCTATGCATCGCTGGCGCTGATGGTGCTGGCGGCGCGCGCCAACGGGCTCGACGCGCTGGACGGCGTGCATCTCGATCTCGCCGACGAGGCGGGGCTTGCCGCGGCCTGCGAGCAGGGCCGCAACATGGGCTTCGACGGCAAGACGCTGATCCACCCGAAGCAGATCGAGGCCGCCAACCGCGCCTTCGCGCCGAGCGACGCCGAGCTGGAGCAGGCGCGTACCGTGGTCGCCGCCTGGAAGGAGGCGCGCGCCCAGGGCAAGGGGATCTGCGTGGTCAATGGCAGGCTGATCGAGAAGCTGCATGTGGACGAGTTCGAGCGGCTGCTGGCGCTCGACGCGGCGATCGCCGCCCGCGACCGCGCCGCGGCGGCGTAGCCTTCAGCGATAGACGACAGCCTCCGCCTTGCCGTCGATCTGCGTGCCGGCCGTGCCGGCGAGCAGTTCCGCCGCATCCTCCAGCCGGCCGATCGCGGCGATCCCGCCGGCATCGGCGAAACCGGCGGAGGCCTCCACCTTCGGTCCCATGGATCCCGCGGCGAAATCGAGCTTGCGCAGCGCGTCCGGCGCCGCGCGGGCGATGGCGCGGGCCTCGGGGCGGCCGTAATCGCGATAGACCGCCGCGACGTCGGTCAGCAGCAGCAGCCGGTCGGCGCGCAGCCGCCGCGCGAGCAGCGCCGAGGCGAGATCCTTGTCCACCACCGCCTCGACGCCGTGGAGCATGCCGCCGGCGCTGCGCGCCACCGGGATGCCGCCGCCCCCGGCGCAGATGACGATGGCCTCGTTGGCGGCCAGGAAGGCGATCTCGGTGCTCTCGAGGATTTCGATCGGCTTGGGCGAGGCGACGACGCGCCGCCAATGCGCGCCGTCGGGCGCGATCGCCCAGCCGCGCTCGGCGGCGAGGCGCCGGGCGGTCGCCGCGTCGTAGATCGGGCCGATCGGCTTGGTCGGGGTCTTGAAAGCCGGATCGTCGGGATCGACGACCGACTGCGTGAGCAGGGTGGCGAACAGCCGGCGGTCGGGCAGCGCGTTCCGCAGCTCCTGCTCGATCAGGTAGCCGATCATCCCTTCGCTCTCGGCGCCGAGCACGTCGAGCGGATACTGCCCGTCGGCCGGCCCCGACGCCGCCTGCAGCGCCAGCAACCCGACCTGCGGCCCGTTGCCGTGGGTGACGACCAGGCGGTGGCCGGCGCGCACCGTCGCCGCCAGGGCGGCGGCCGCCTTCTTCACGTTGGCGCGCTGGTTCTCGACCGAGAGCTTCTCGCCGCGCTTGAGCAGCGCGTTGCCGCCGAGGGCCGCCACCACCAGCATCGCGTCAGCCCGCCAGGGTGGCGACCAGGATCGCCTTGATCGTGTGCATCCGGTTCTCCGCCTCGTCGAACACGATCGAGGCGGGGGATTCGAACACCTCCTCCGTCACCTCCATGGAATCGATGCCGAAGCGCTTGGCGATGTCGGCGCCGACCTCGGTCTCGGTGTTGTGGAAGGCGGGCAGGCAGTGCATGAACTTGGTGAAGGGATTGCCGGTCGCTTCCATCAGCGCCTTGGTCACGCGATAGGGCGTCAGCAGCTTGATCCGCTCGGCCCAGGCCTTCTCGTCCTCGCCCATCGAGAGCCAGACGTCGGTATAGATGAAATCCGCGCCGGCGACCGCCTCCCTGGGGTCGTCGAACAGGCGGAACTTGCCGCCGTTCTCCGCCGCGATCGCCGCGACCTCGACCAGGAAGGCGCGCTCGGGCCAGAGCGCCTTGGGCGAGGCGATCCGCATGTCGATGCCGACCTTGGCGGCGCCGATCGCCAGCGACATCGCGACATTGTCCTGCCCGTCGCCGACGAAGGCGACCGCGAGGTCGGAGAGGTGCTTGTGGGTGAACTCGCGCATGGTCAGGAAGTCGGCGAGGATCTGGGTCGGGTGCGCCTCGTCGGTCAGGCCGTTATAGACCGGCACGCCGGCATGGCGCGCCAGCTCCTCGGCGATCGGCTGGCCGAAGCCGCGATACTCGATCGCGTCGTAGACCCGGCCCAGCACCCGCGCCGTGTCCTTCATGGATTCCTTGTGGCCGATATGGCTGCCGCCGGGCCCGAGATAGGTCACGTGCGCGCCCTGGTCGTAGGCCGCGACCTCGAAGCCGGTGCGGGTGCGGGTCGAGTCCTTCTCGAAGATCAGCGCGATGTTCTTGCCCTTCAGGCGCTGCTGCTCGGTGCCGGCGCGCTTGGCCGCCTTCAGGTCGGCGGAGAGCTGGAGCAGGAAGCGGATCTCGTGCGGCGTGAAATCGGCAAGCGTCAGCACGCTGCGGCCGCGCAGGTTGATCGGCATGGCGTTCTCCTTGGTTAGACCGGGTCGCGGACCAGCGGGCAGGTCATGCAATGGCCGCCGCCGCGGCCGCGGCCGAGCTCCGAGCCCTCGATGGTGATGACCTCGATGCCGGCCCGGCGCAGCCGGGTGTTGGTGTAGACGTTGCGGTCGTAGCCGACGACGACCCCGGGCTCGATGGCGACCACGTTGTTGCCGTCGTCCCACTGCTCGCGCTCGGCCTCGTAGCTGTCGCCGCCGGTCGCGATCAGCCGCAGCTGCTTCAGGCCCAGCGCCTCGCGCACGACCTCGGTGAAGCCCTTCTTCTCCTCCGTGATCGCCAGCGTCTCCGGCGTCTTGCCGGGGCGCAGGCTGAACGGCCGGATGCGGTCCACCACCTGCGGGTAGAGGGTCGCGAGATCCGGCGCGCAGAAGGTGAAGATGGTATCGAGGTGCATGAAGCTGCGGTCGCGCGGCATCAGCGCGGCGATCACCCGCTCGGCCGCGCCCTTGGCGAACAGGCGCCGGGCCAGCGCCGAGACCATCTGCGGCGTCGAGCGCTCGCCCATGCCGATCAGCACGATGCCGTTGCCGACCGGCATGACGTCGCCGCCTTCCAGGCTGGGGAAGCCCTGCGGCGAATCCTCGAGACCCCACCAGGTCTCGAACGTGGCCGCCTTGAAGCGCGGGTGGAAGCGGTAGACCGCGGCGACGTTGGCGGCCTCCGGGCGGCGCGCCGGCCAGAACATCGGGTTGACCGAGACGCCGCCATAGATCCAGCAGGAGGTGTCGCGGGTGAAGAGCTGGTTGGGCAGCGGCGGTAGCAGGAAGTCCTGCGGCTCCAGCGTGCGCGCCAGCAGGCCCCTGGCGTCGCCGGGCAGCTCCGCCCGGGTGATGCCGCCGATCAGGTGATGGGAGAGCCAGTCGGCCGGCACCTCCTCGAGCCAGGCGCGCAGCTCGTCGGCGACGTCGGCGCCGACCGTGCCCGGCGCCAGGCGGCGGTCGAGCAGCCAGGCCCGCGCCTCCGGCAGCGCCATGGTCTCGGCGAGCAGCGTGCCGAAGTCGAGCACCGCGACGCCGCGCTCGCGCAAGGCATCGACGAAGGCGTCGTGCTCCTGGCGCGCCTTCTTCACCCAGAGTACGTCGTCGAACAGCAGCGCCTTGCAGTTGTCGGGCGTCAGGCGCTGCAGGCTCAGATCCGGCCGGTGCACCATCACCTCGCGCAGGCGGCCGATCTCCGAATGCACGCCGAGGGCGGCGGCGGTCTGTTTGCTGGGCTGGTTCATGCTTGCGTCCTCACAGCGGGCTGATGGTGCCGTTCCAGACGTCGATGCCGGCCCAGACCGCGGCGACCACCAGGCCGATCGCGATCACGACCTCGGCCGGATGGAACAGCCGCGCGCCGGCCTCGCGCCGCGCGATGGCGTGCAGGATGATGCCCGGCGCGTAGAGCATCGCGCACATGAAGATGTAGACCGGCCCCGCGGCGTAGACGAGCCAGATGCCGTAGACCGTGGCGACCAGGCCGACCAGCATCCCGCCGGCGCGGTTCTCGCCCGGCTGATAGCCTTCGCCGGTGACGGCGAGCTTCAGCGCATAGGCGCCGGAGAACACGTAGGGCACCAGGATCGCCGAGGCGGAGATGTAGTAGAGCGCCTGGTAGGTGCTCTGCGCGAACAGGGTCAGGACCAGGAAGGCCTGCACCAGGACGTTGGTGATCCAGAGCGCCGCGGCGGGCGAGCCGCCGGCGTTCTCGCCGGCGAAGAAGCGCGGCAGGGTCTTGCGCTTGGCGGCGACGTTGGCGATCTCCGCCGCGAACAGGGTCCAGCTCAGGAACGCGCCCACCACGGAGACGACGACCGCGATGTTGATCAGCGCCGCGCCCCACGCCCCGACGATCTGCTCGAGCACGCCGGCCATCGACGGGTTCTTCAGGGCGGCGAGCTCGGGCCGGTGCATCACGCCGAGCGAGAGCAGCGAGACCAGGGCGTAGAGCGCGAGGCAGGTCAGGAAGCCGGCGATGGTCGCCGCGCCGATGTCGCGGCGGCGCTCGGCGCGCGAGGAGACGACGCTGGCGCCCTCGATGCCGATGAAGACCCAGAGCGTCACCAGCATGGTGCCCTTGACCTGGCTGAGCACGCTGCCGAGCGAGCCGTCGGCCGGGCCGCTGAAGTCGAGCGAGAAGACGTCGATCTTGAAGGCGACGATCGCGACCACGATGAACAGCACGATCGGCGCGATCTTGGCGATGGTGGTGATGATGTTGACCAGCGCCGCCTGGCGCACGCCGGAGAGGATCAGGAAGTGCACCGCCCAGAGCAGGACCGAGGCGCCGAGCACCGCCTGCCAGGTGTTGCCGTCGCCGAACACCGGCACGAAATAGGACAGCGCCGAGAAGACCAGCACGGCATAGGAGACGTTGCCGATCCAGGCCGAGAGCCAGTAGCCCCAGGCGCTGTTGAAGCCGATGAAGGGACCGAAGCCGGCCCGGGCATAGGCATAGGGGCCGGCGTCGAGGTCGGGCTTGCGCATCGCCAGGCCCTGATAGACGAAGACCAGCGCCAGCATGCCGACGGCGGTGATGCCCCAGCCGATCAGGATCGCGAGCGGCGCCGCCGCGTTGGCCATGTCGTGCGGCAGGCCGAAGACGCCCGAGCCGACCATCGACCCGATCACGAGGGCGGTGAGCGCGCCCAGACGCAGCTTGCGCGGGGTGGTGCCGCTGGCGGGCACGGCGGTGTTGGCGGTGGTCGAGGACATGATCCCCCTCCTTTTGTTGCGCCCATTGTTCGGCGGTCGGGCGGCGGGTTAGGCTGGCCGAGGTTGCGCCCGGGTCGTGGGGACCGCGTTGACCTGGGTCAAATTTCATCGAGCCGTCACGCGCCGCGCGGCGGGGCACCAGGGGACGAAGGATTCCATGAAGATCACCGCCATCCGCGCCTATCGCGTCGAATTGCCGCTGCATGAGGGGACTTATCGCTGGTCCGGCGGCAATTTCGTCGCCGTGTTCGATTCGACCGTGGTCGCGGTCGAGACCGATGCCGGCGTCACCGGCCATGGCGAGATCTGCCCGCTGGGCCCGGCTTATCTTCCTGCCTATGCCGAGGGGGCGCGCGCCGGCATCCGCGAGATCGCGCCGAAGCTGCTGGGGCTCGATCCGCGCGACCTCGGCGTGCTCAACCGGCGCATGGACCAGGCGCTGCGCGGGCACCCTTACGTGAAGTCGGCGATCGACGTCGCCTGCTGGGACATCCTCGGCAAGGCCGCGGGCCTGCCGGTGGTGACGCTGCTCGGCGGCCGCTACGGCAGCGAGTTCCAGCTCTACCGCGCGATCAGCCAGGAGGCGCCCGAGGCGATGGCGGCGCGGGTCGGCCAGTACCGCGGCGAGGGCTACACCAAGTTCCAGCTCAAGGTCGGCGGCGATCCCGACGTCGATATCGAGCGCATCAAGGCCTGCGCCGCCAGGCTGAACCGCGGCGACGTGCTGGTCGCCGACGCCAATACCGGCTGGCTGATGCACCAGGCGACCCGGGTGGTCGATGCGGTCAGGGATGTCGACGTCTATATCGAGCAGCCCTGCCTGTCCTACGAGGAATGCCGCGCGATCCGCGAGCGCACCCAGCGGCCCTTCATCCTGGACGAGGTGATCGATTCGCTGGCCAACGTGCTCAAGGGCTACGAGGACCGCGCGATGGACGTGATCAACCTGAAGATCTCCAAGGTCGGCGGCCTGACGCGCGCCAGGGAGATCCGCGACCTCTGCGTCTCGCTCGGCATCGCGATGACCATCGAGGATACCTGGGGCGGCGACATCGCGACCACGGCGATCGCCCATCTCGCGCATTCGACGCCGCCCGAGTTCCTGTTCTCGGCGACCGACTTCAACTCCTACGTCACGGTCTCGACCGCCGAGGGCGCGGCGCAGCGCCGGCATGGCCGGATGGCGGCGCCGGCGGCGCCGGGCCTCGGCGTCGCGCCGCGCATGGACGTGCTGGGCAAGCCGGTGCTGGAGGTGCGGTAGCCGGCGCCCCGGCGCCTAGGCCCGGCTCTTGCGCGCGGTGCCGGTGGCGACGCGCAGGGCGGCGCCCAGGCCGCGGACGCCGCGGCGATAGGCGGAATCGGCCGGCAGGCCCGCGATCAGCCGGCGGTGCGCCGCGCCGAGATTGTGATAGGGCACGGTCGGCACCGTCTCGCGCAGCGCCTGGTAGCGCGAGCCCAGGGGCAGGATCAGCGCGTCGAGCACCGCCGGGCCTTCGACGGTCATGCCCTGGTCGAGCGAGGCCCTGGCGCGGCGGCGGCGCGAGAACAGCGCGCGCAGGCAGTGCAGCGCCACCGCGAAGACCGAGAGCGCGTAGAGCTCGGTGAAGGTCGACCACGGGACGATGTCGTCGGAATAGGCGAAGATCACGAACATCATGACGCCGAAGCAGCAGAGCTCGGCGATCGAGCGGCGCCAGCCGACGGTCGGCGCCAGGTCGTGCCCCAGCACCTCGCTGTGCTTCAGGCCCGGGAAGTAGACGGTCAGCCGCGCCATGATCCAGCCCTGGTGCCGCGGGTTCAGGAACAGCAGCGGGCTCAGCAGCATGAAGCGCAGCACGCCGAGCAGCGGGACGGCGAGCACCTTCAGCGCCTGCGAGCCGAGCGAGCGCGGCGTCGGATCGTCCTCCGGCGGGGAATTGAGGCCGGCGGCCTGGCGCCGCGCCAGCTCCTCCTGGTCGGTCGGCCGGGCCGGCTGGTACATGAAGGAGGGGGTCAGCAGCGGGATGCCGCAGATCAGGTTCCAGTACGCCTTGAAGGCGCGCATCCGGCCTTCGGGGATATGCGCGATCTCGTTCACGAACACGCCGGCGCGGAACAGCGCGAGGCCCGCGACGATGAACCAGAAGAGCTGCTCGGCGGTGTAGTCCTCGACCGTGAAATACTTCCAGCAGGCGAAATAGCCGACCGCCGCCGAGACCGTGAGATCGGCGAAGTAGATCCACGGCCGGTATTCCATCAGGTCGCCGATCGCGGCGGCGATCGGCGCCGGGCCCTCGGCGCTGATCCGCAGCGGCCATTCGACCCGGCCGCCATGGGCGCCCTCGGTCGGCCAGAGGAAGCCGGCGGCATCCGCCTCGCGCTCCAGCTCGCGCCACACCGCGCCCTCGGCGCGCTTGGCATAGCGGTACTGGCGCGGGAAGGGGCGCCAGGGCTGGGCCGGCAGCTTGGTGAAATGCAGCACCTTGGATTCGCCGGCGCGATATTCGCCGTCGCGGGCGTTCCAGGCGGCGGGCAGGTCGCCGCGCAGCCCCTCGGCCGCGTTGGTCAGATCCATCAGCTGATCGACCGCCAGGGTCTGCGCCCGGTGCAGCGTCCAGATCGGCGCCATGCGCGCGCAGTCGATCAGCGACACCGAGGTGTCGAAGCTCCAGCGGCGGCGGGTCCGGTTCGCCACCGCCAGGAAGCCGTGGCCGTCCATCTCGAGGTCGAACAGCCGGGCCGGATCCTCGAGATAGACCTGGTCGACGTCGTTGTAGATCGCCCGGCCGGCGAAGCCGGCGAAATGCGGGATGGCGTAGCGATAGTTGGTGAAGCCCGTGACCCAGCCGACCCGGCGGAAGCCGGCCAGGTCGCGCATCAGGTGAAGCTCATAGGCCCGCGTCGGATCGCGATGCCGCATGATCGACCAGACGAGGACGCGCTCGGCCCTGATCTGGCCCGGCTCGGAGCCGATGAAGATGCGCACGGCCGGCTTGCGGGAGGGCGGCGTTCCAGGCAGCGGCGGCAGGGTGTAGACGACCGGCCCGGCATTCAGGCCCTCGGGCCGGAAGGACTTGTGAAGCACTCGCTCGATTGTCCGAATCAAACCGCCGCTCCGACTTGAATCGCGCCCCTGTTGTACACCGGCCTGCCGCCAGCGTCTTGTAAGCTCGCTGTAAAGATTATACGGCCCGGCGCGGGCGACGCGCCAGTGGGACGCCGCCCTGGGGGACGCGGCCTAGGGGGACGCCGCCAGTGGGACGCGGCCTAGGGGGACGCTGCCAGGGGCACGCCGCCGGGGGCACGCCGCCTGGGGGCGGCGGGCGGCGGCACGATCGAGCGCGGTCAGACCCGATAGCCGTCCAGGAAGTTGCGGATCACGAAGTCGATGTGCTGGTCGATCTCATGCGGCGTCGGCGCGCGGGTCGGATTCAGCAGCACCTGCATGTAGAGGTCGCCGCGCAAAGCGTGGATGAACTGATAGGCGGTGCGCTCCGGGTCGGCGCGCTTGACCAGGCCGCGCTCCATCACGCCGCTGAAGAATCGGGTCATGCCCTTGCCGCAGGATTGCGGGCCGCTGCGGTAGAAGACGTCGCCGATCTCCGGCACCCGGCCGCATTCGCCGATCACCAGGCGGAACAGGCCGAGCCGTTCGGGCCTGAGCACCAGGCCGAGATAGCCGTGGGCGAAGGTGCGCAGGCTCTCCTCGAGCCCGCCGTCGAGCGGCAGCGCCTCGACGAGATGCGCCAGTTCCTCGGCGCCCTCGGCGACCAGCGCCGCCAGCAATCCTTCCTTGTTGCCGAAGAGCTGGTAGACGGTCGCCTTGGAGCCGCCGGAGCGCTCCACCACGGCGTCGATGCTGGAATTGGCGTAGCCGCGCTCCAGGAACACGTCGCGCGCCGCCGCCAGGATCGCCTTGCGCCGGTCGGCGGCGGGCTGCCGGGTGCGCGCCGGTCCGTCGGATACGTCTTTGCGGATCGCTGCCGCTCTGGCCATGGCCTCCTCCCAGAAGATGACCAATATGTAACGTACGGAACGGTTCAATTCAACCTGCCGCCGTAGGGTCTTTCCCGGGCAGGGCCGGCTCTCGCGGCGAGTACGGCAGATAAACCGTATACATATCAATATGTTAATATCTAGAAGTGAACGGTCGCGGCCTGTTGTGATGGCGGTCACGATCTAAACGCTTGATCTTCCCTCCTTTCAGAGTATGTACTGAACCGTACAGTTTGAACCCACCGTTCGAACAGCCCTTCAGGGGACGAACCATGATTTCCCAACGGAACCTGCGTCGCATCCTTCTCGCCGGCGTGGCGGCGGTCGTCGTGGCCGGCGCCGGGGCCTATGGCGCCTATTGGCTGAAGACCGGCCGCTATCTGGAATCGACCGACGACGCCTATGTCCAGGCCGATTACACGACCATTGCGCCCAAGGTCTCCGGCTATATCGCCGAGGTCCATGTCGGGGACAACCAGCCGGTCAAGGCCGGCCAGGTCCTGGCGCGGATCGACGACCGCGACTTCAAGACCGCGCTGGCGCAGGCCCAGGCCGATGTCGCGAGCGCCCGGGCCGACGTGCAGAACATCGAGGCGCAGCTCGAGGAGCAGCAGTCGGTGATCGACCAGGCCGAGGCGGCGATCCTCGCCGACCAGGCCGGCGTCAAGTTCGCCCAGCAGGACTACACCCGCTATCACAGCCTGACCGCGCAGAAGGTGACGTCGGTGCAGGACGAGCAGCGCGCCCAGACCGCCTTGCAGCAGCAGAACGCCGCCCTGCAGCGCGACCGCGCGGCGCTGACCGCGGCCCGGCAGCGCGTCGACGTGCTGACCACGGCCAAGGCCAAGGCCGAGACCCAGGTCGATCGCCTGCAGGCGGTCGAGCAGCAGGCCGAGCTCAACCTCTCCTACACCACCATCGTCGCCCCGATCGACGGCACCGTCGGCGCGCGCAGCCTGCGCGTCGGCCAGTACGTGCAGGCCGGCACCCAGCTGATGGCGGTGGTGCCGCTGCAGGCGGTCTATGTGGTCGGCAACTTCAAGGAGACCCAGCTCGCCCATGTGAAGGCGGGCCAGCAGGTCGAGGTCACGGTCGATGGCCTGCCGGGCGTCACGGTGAAGGGCAAGGTGGACAGCCTCTCGCCGGCCAGCGGCCTGGAATTCGCGCTGCTGCCCCCGGACAACGCCACCGGCAACTTCACCAAGATCGTGCAGCGCATCCCGGTGAAGATCGCGCTCGAGGTCGATGCCGATCTCATCGGGCGCCTGCGCCCCGGCATGTCCGCGGAGCCCGTGATCGACACCCGCCCCGCCGCCTCGAACACCAAGGTCGCGCAGGTGGACTAGCCGAGCCCGGCAACGACCGCCGGAGCGCGATTCTCCTGCCAGGGGACACATCGTCATGACCGCCGCCGCCGCTGAACTCTTCGAAGGCAAGCGCGAACCGCGCGAACGCTGGAGCCGGACCCCGGCAGCGGTGATCAAGGGCGCAGCACCCCAGCCCGCCGCCAACCAGAACGCCGACCATGTGCCGCTGAAGACCTGGATCGCCGTGATCGGCGCGACCATGGGCGCCTTCCTCGCGGTGCTGAACATCCAGATCGTCAACTCCTCGCTGGCCGACATCCAGGGCGCGATCGGCGCCGGCATCGACGACGGCGGCTGGGTCTCGACCTCCTATCTCATCACCGAGATCATCGTCATCCCGCTCTCCGGCTGGCTGGCGCGCGTCTTCTCGATGCGGCTCTACCTGCTGGTCAACACCGCCTTGTTCCTCGCCTTCTCGGTCGCCTGCGCCTTCTCCGGCAACCTGACCGAGATGATCGTCCTGCGCGCCTTCCAGGGCTTCACCGGCGGCGTGCTGATCCCGCTCGCCTTCACCATCATCGTCACCATGCTGCCGCGCGCCAAGCAGCCGATCGGCATGGCGATGTTCGCGCTCTCGGCCACCTTCGCGCCGGCGATCGGCCCGACCATCGGCGGCTATCTCAACGACAACTACGGCTGGGAATTCATCTTCTACGTCAATCTCGCGCCGGGCGCCGTGATGCTGGCGATGCTCTGGGCCACCTTGCCGAAGTCGCCGATGCAGCTCGAGCTGCTGAAGCAGGGCGACTGGTTCGGCATCGCCGCGATGGCGATCGGGCTGGGCTCGCTGCAGACCGTGCTCGAGGAAGGCAACAAGGACGACTGGCTGGGCTCGCCGTTCATCGCGCGGCTGTCGGCGATCGCCGCGGTCTCGCTCATCGCCTTCTTCGCCATCGAGCTCTATGTGAAGCGGCCGGTCTTGAACCTGCGCCTGCTGCTGCGCCGGAACTTCGGCCTCGGCACGCTGTCGAACGTATTGCTCGGGATGGCGCTCTACGGCTCCTCCTTCGTGCTGCCGCTCTATCTCTCCCAGGTGCAGGGCTACAACGCCCAGCAGATCGGCGAGGTGCTGGCCTGGACCGGCCTGCCGCAGCTCGTGATGATCCCGCTGCTGCCCATGCTGATGCAGAAGGTGCAGCCCCGGGCGCTGATCGTGCTCGGCTTCGCGCTGTTCGCCGCGTCGAATTTCATGAATGTCGGCCTGACCCCGGACTACGCGGCGCCGCAGCTGCTGATCCCCAACATCGTGCGCGCGATCGGCCAGGCGCTGGTGATGGCGCCCTTGTCGGCGATGGCCGCCGCCGGCATCGAGCCGGAGAATGCCGGCTCGGCCTCGGGCCTCTTCAACATGACCCGGAATCTCGGCGGCGCGATCGGCATCGCCCTGCTGCAGACCCTGCTCACCAAGCGCGAGCAGTTCCATTCCAACGTGCTGATGGACTCTGTCTCGGTGTTCAACGAGGCGACCCGCCAGCGGCTCTCCGACCTCACCGGCTACTTCCTCGCCCATGGCGTCAGCGACCTCGGCGAGGCCAGGCACCAGGCGATCGTCGCCATCGGCCGCGCCGTCCGCAAGCAGGCGACCATCATGGGCTACAGCGATGCCTTCATGGTGCTGGGCGTGGCGCTGGTGATCTCCCTGGTCCTGGCCATGGCGCTGACGACGCATGGCGGCGCCGTCGGCGCCGACGGCGCGCACTGAGCCGGGACCGTTCCCGCGAACCCGATCGTCATCCCCGGGGGCTTGGGCCCCGGAATCCGCGCCTTGAGCGCCGCACGATGCAAGCGCTGGCGCTGGAAGGCGCCGACGCCGACCCCACGCACGTCGCCGGCACGTGCCGGAACCTCGGCATTTGCATTCCGCACCATAAGAACATACCATGAACTCGCTTCGGTATCAGGCAACCTCAGGAGCAAGGGGCGGTTTCCTCCCCGGGGCCCGTCCCTGCCGCGGGAGGCGCCTCGCCGCTGGAAAGGGATAGTGCAATGACGCCCGGGCGCGAACCGGATGAGGTCGCAGCGGCGGAGGAGCCCAGGTCGCTCGCCGCGCTGAACAGGCTGATCGCCGCCGCCGAGCCGCTGGTGCCGGGTGCCGACCATGCGGTGCTGGGCGAGGGCCCGATCGGCGCGGAGATCGCTTTCGTCGGCGAGCAGCCGGGCGACCAGGAGGATCGCGAGGGACGGCCCTTCGTCGGCCCCGCCGGCCTGCTGCTCAACCGCGCGATGGCGGAGGCGGGCATCGACCGCAAGCAGGTCTACGTCACCAACGCGGTGAAGCATTTCAAGTTCGAGCGGCGCGGCAAGAAGCGCATCCACCAGAAGCCGACCATGGGCGAGGTGAAGCGCTATCGCTGGTGGCTGATGAAGGAGCTCGACTTCGTCCATCCGAAGCTGGTGGTGGCGCTCGGCGGCACCGCCGCGGCGGCGCTCGTCGGCAAGGCGGTCTCGGTGACCCGGGAGCGCGGCCGCGCCGATTTCGACGGCCGGCCGGGATTCATCACGGTGCATCCGTCGTACCTGCTGCGCATCCCCGACGAGGACGCGAAGCAGCGAGCGTATGAGGAGTTCGTGCGCGACCTGAAGCGCATCCGCCAGGTCGCCGCCTGACCGATGGACGCCCAGCTCTCCTTCTTCGGCGCACCGCGACGACGCCCGGCCGCCGCCCTGCGGCCGGGACGCGAGACCGCCGCGGTCGTCGCCTATTTCGCCGTCCTGCCGCCGGTGGAGGTTCGCCGCGCCATGATCCGGCTGCGGCAGGAGACGGTGGCGCGCGAGCGGATCTTCGGCCGGCCGGTGGCGCCCGAGCGCCTGCACATCTCGATCGCGCCGCTGATGCGCAGCAGCCCGTGCGCGGTTCCCGGCTTCGCGGACACGATCGAGCCGCTGGCGGACGGCATCGTCCTGCAGGCGACGATGCCGGCCTTCGACGTCGTGCTCGACCGGGTGCAGACCTTCAACAGCCGGGAGCGCGACGCAGCGCACCGCCGCTACTATCTGGTGCTCGACGGCGGCGATCTGCCCGGCCTGATGCGGCTCAACGACCTGTTCCGGCAATCGCTCGCTCGACGCGGCCTCGGCGCCGGGATGCCGACGGCCTTCAACCCGCATCTGACGCTGTTCTACGCCAATCGCCCGATCGCGCCGCGCGACGTCCCGGCGCTTCGCTGGACGGTTCGCGACATCGCCTTGGTGCAGAGCTTCCACGGCCAGGGCCGCCACGCGATCCTCAAGCGCTGGCCGCTGGCCGGGCGGTGAGACGGGGCTCCCGCTTCGCCCAAATCCAGTGCGAAGCCGGCCGAAATCGGTTATAATGATGTTTCTTGCGCCGAAGCCGCCTGAGCGCGCGGGAAACGGCTCTCCGCTCCCAGCCTGCACCGGACCTAAACGGAACTGGAAATCGCCGGGGCGCGCGCGCGACGCGACGACGCGTTGATTGTCAGAGGCTTAAGCGTTTCCGGCGCGATGGGGCGTTTGAGTTAATTCGCGGCAGCGGGATTTCGAGAACCGCGCATTTCAAACCGGGCCGTCACTTCGCGGAGCCGGCAATCCACTCGGTCGTCATCCCAAAGGCTTTGCCCTGGGATCCGCAGGTTTCTCACGATCGAGCACGGCCCGACCTTTACAGCACCTTTACGGAATCGAAAATCCAGGGGGCCCTCCGCGGAGACGATTCGGCGTTCGGTGTCAGAGGCTTGAGCGCCACGACCCGGCCCTGAAAAAGGGTGAGGTCGTAAAGGCGATTTCCCGGGCCGGCCTTGCGGCGCTGCCGGTCATGCGCACCGCGTGCGGCGATGGCGGGTCGGCTCAGGCCGCGCGGCCGTCGCTCTTCTCGACCAGGCCGTTCTTGGCCGCGGTCACCAGGTCGGCCCAGCGCTGGGTGACGACGCGGCAGAAATCGGTGGCGCGGCGGCCGTATTTCTCGAACTCGGTCTTGGCGCGGGCGACCGTCTCGTTGGCCTTGGCCTCGCCGAGCTTGGCCTGGAGGACATAGCCGAAATTCTCGACCCAATGCTTGGCCAGATCGACCGAGACCTCCCAATGGCATTGGAAGCCATAGGCCGTCTTGCCGAAGCGGAAGGCCTGGTTGAGGCAGGTCGTGCCGGTCATCAGCCGCACGGCGCCCTTGGGCACGCCGAACGTATCCTCGTGCCATTGCATGATGCGCTGGCGCGGGGCGAGGCCGGCGAGCAGCGGATCCTCGCGGCCCTCGGGCGTGATCTCGATCGGCAGGAAGCCGAACTCGAACGCGTCGTTGACCCGCACCTTCTCGCCGAAGGCGCGCGCCATGAGCTGGCCGCCGAGGCACATGCCGAGCAGCGGCTTGGTCTGGGCATGGAAGGCGCGCAGCAGGTCGAGCATCGGCAGGAAGGCCGGATAGTTCGCATCGTCATGGGCGTGCTGCGGTCCGCCGAGGATGACCGCGCCGTCGAAGCCCTCCGGCGTCGCCGGGAGCTTGTCGCCGTGATGCGGCAGCAGCGTCGTGAGCTTGGCGCCCGCTGCTTCCAGATAATCGCCGAGCAGCGAGATCGGCGAGCTCTTGTCGTTCTGAATGACCAGGACCTGCATCGTATCCATCCTCGGCCGTCCGGTTCGGCGGCGCGCCCCAAGAAACCCGGCCCGCATGATGCGGATTCCGTCCAGCGGAATCAATGGCGCCCGGGCGGCAGGGAGCGCCGCTCAAGCGCCGCAGGCGGCCAGCGATGGCGGCGGCGCGGCCGGGGCGGCGGGCGCGGCGGCCGGGGTGGCGGGCGGGAAGGCCCGCCCGAGGAAGTCGAGCACGGCCCGCTCCGCCGCCGGCGTCTGCACGTCGTTATGGCCGGCGCCGGGCACGGCCAGCCAGGTCTTCGGCTCGGGCGCCGCGTCGAACACCCGGCGGCCGAGAGCGGCCGGGATCAGGCTGTCGGCCTCGCCGTGGAACACCATCAGCGGCGCATGGATCTGCGCGATCTTCGACAGGGTGTCGAAGCGGTCGCGCACCAGCCAGCGCACCGGGAAATACCGGAGCTGGATCGCCGCCACGTCCGGGATCGAGGTGTAGGGCGAGCGCAAGACGACCGCGCCGACCGCGCGCTCCACCGCCATCTCGACCGCGATGCCGGTGCCCAGCGATTCGCCGAACAGGGCGACGTTGCGGCCGTCGAGGCCCTGCCGCTTCAGGAAGGCGAGCGCCGCGCGGGCGTCGTCGTAAAGCCCGGCCTCGCTGGGCGATCCGGGATTGCCGCCATAGCCGCGATATTCCAGCGCCAGCACGCCATAGCCGGCATCGATCAGGAACTTCGCCCAAGGAATATGATTGCCGATGTCCCCCGCATTGCCATGCAGATAGAGCACGACCGGCGCGCCGGCGCGGCCCGGCGGGAAGTACCAGGACCGCAGGTCGAGCCCGTCGGCGGTCGTCAGGCAGACGATCTCGCGCTTTGGCTCCAGCGCGGCGATGTTCAGCATCGGCCGCTCGGTGGTGCGGACATAGAGCATGCTCCGCTGCGCGAAGAACAGGACCGCCAGCACCACCAGGTAGACCACGACCGCGCCGATGGCGACCGCTTTGAGCCGACGGATCACACGCCGCATGGCGCGAGTATAGGGCCTCCGCCGGTCGGGGCCAGATGGCTAAGCCGCCGCCGCCGGCTCGGGGCCGACATAGCGCGATTGCGGCCGGATCAATCGCCCGGTCAGCGCCTGCTCGCGGGCATGGGCGATCCAGCCGGCGGTGCGGCCCATGGCGAAGACCGCGGTGAAATCCGCCGGCGCGAAGCCCAGCGCTTCCAGCAGCAGCGCGGTATAGAACTCGACATTGGTCTCCAGCACCCGGCCGGGCTTGCGCCGGTGCAAGACGTCGAGCGCCGCCTGTTCCACCGCCTCGGCGAGCAGCAGGCGCGCGCTGCGGCCGGAGCCGGCCGGGATCAGCCGGCGCAAAGCCGCCTTCAGCGCATCGGCGCGCGGATCGCGCACCCGGTAGATGCGATGGCCGAAGCCCATGATGCGCTCGCCGCGGGCGAAGGCGGCGTCGAGCCAGGCCTCGGCGTTCCCCGCCGCGCCGATCGCATCCAGCATCTCGATCACCGGCCCGGGTGCCCCGCCATGCAGCGGCCCCTTGAGCGCGCCGAGCCCTGCGAGCGTGCTCGACTTCAGCCCGGCGCGGGTCGAGGCGACGACCCGGGCGGCGAAGGTCGAGGCGTTCAGCCCGTGATCGGCCACCGTGACGAGATAGGTGTCGAGCGCCTGCGCTTCCGCCGCCGTCGCCGCGCCGCGCAGCATCGCCAGGATATCGGCGGCATGGCCGCGCGCGGCATCGGGGGCGATCGCATCGAGGCCGGCGGCGCGGCGGCGCTGCAGCGGCACCATCACCGCCGGCACGGCCAGCAGCCGGAAGGCGGTCGCGAGGTCGTCGCCGTCGGGAAGCTGCGCCAGCGCCGCCTGCACCGCATCGACCGGCGCCAGCCCGGCCGGGATCGATCGGCAGAGCGGGAAGACCGCGCGCCGCGCTGCGCCGAGCCGGCGGGCGATCTCCCCGACCTCCGGCAGGTCGGCGAAGAAGTCCTGGAACAGCAGGGCGATCAATTCCTCGAAGCGGGCGCGTCCGGCGAGCTCCGCGAGGGCATGGCCGCGGATAATCAGTCTCCCGTTCGCGCCATCGACCTCGGACAGCACGGTCTCGGCCGCCACCACGTCTTCCAGTCCGCTCGATGCCGTCTGCGCCATGTTCCACCCGTCGGTTGTTCCCATGGATGATCTGGCGCTAGATTGGTTGACGTCAATCTTGACGAAGTTCGTCAACATCAAGGGTGCGCGCATGGCATGGCTGACCGCAAGCGAGGCGATGGCGACCCTGGGCGTGAAGCCGCAGACGCTCTATGCCTATGTCAGCCGGCGGCGGGTGAAGGCGAAGCCCGATCCCAGGGACAGCCGGCGCTCGCTCTACGATGCCGAGGACGTGCGCCGGCTGGCGCGGCAGCGCGCGCCGGGCCATCGCCGCGTCGCGCTCGCCGAGAACGCGATCGCCTGGGGCGAGCCGGTGCTGCCTTCCGCGATCTCGACGGTGATCGACGGCCGGCTGATCTATCGCGGCCGGGACGCCTGCGCGCTGGCGGCGAGCGCGACGCTCGAGGAGATCGCGACCTTGCTCTGGAACGCGGGCGTGCCGGACTTCGGCCGGAGCGATCGCGGTGCCGCGCCGGGTCGCACCGATGCGCGCCGCGCCGCCTTCGACTTCCTCGCCGCCCGCGCTGCGGCCGACGAGCCGGTCTACGGCCGCGGCGCCGCGGCGCTCGGCCGCGATGCGGCGGAGCTGATGGCCGGGATGACGCAGGTCTTCGCCGGCCGCAGCGGCGGCAAGGCGCCGATCCATGCGCGGCTCGCGGCGACGTGGCGCCTCGGCGACAAGGCGGCGGACGCGCTGCGCGTCGCGCTCGTGCTGCTCGCCGACCACGAGCTCAATGCCTCCACCTTCGCCGCCCGGGTCGCCGCCTCGACGGGTGCGTCCTTGCCGGCCTGTGCGCTGGCCGGCCTTGCGGCGTTGTCGGGCCCGCTGCATGGCGGGGCCGCGGCCGCGCTGGACGCGCTGCTGCAGGACGCGGCGCGCCTGGGCGCCGAGCGTGCGGCGCGCCAGTGGCTGGATCTCGGGCGCGCGATCCCGGGCTTCGGCCATGCGCTCTATCCGCTGGGCGATCCCCGGGCGGCGGTGCTGCTCGCGCGCGTCGCGCCGACCGCGCCTCTCGCCGCCTTGCGCGCCGCCGCCGAGCGCCTGATCGGCGAGCCGCCCAACATCGACTTCGCGCTCGCCGCCTTGGTCGCGCGGTGGAGGCTGCCGCCGGATGCGCCTTTCGTGATCTTCGCGCTGGCGCGGCTCGCCGGCTGGCTGGCGCATGCGATCGAGCAGGCCACCACCGGCCGCCTGATCCGCCCCCGCGCCCGCTATATCGGCCCGGCGCCGGCCCCATAGCGAAACCGCCGGGCAAGAGGCCCGGCGGTCCAGCTTCCGCGGAGGAGAGACGCGGATCGAAATGCTTGGTCGAAGCCTATCGGCCGTAGCGGTAGAGCTCGGTGCCGTGCGCTTCCAGCCATTCGCGCGCGCCGTTGATCGAGCGCGAGAGCTCCTTGCAGAGCTTCCAGAAGCGCGGCCCGTGATTCATCTCCTTGAGATGCGCGACCTCGTGCGCCACCACGTAGTCGAGCACGTGCTTGGGCGCGAAGACCAGGCGCCAGGAGAAGGCGAGCTCGCCCTCGTCGGTGCAGGAGCCCCACCGGCTCTTGGTGTCGCGGATCGAGATCTTCTTGATCTTCTTGCCGATCGCCTCGGCCTTCTCGCGGGCGCGGGTCTCGATCTCGCGCTTGGCCTCGCTCTTCAGCCATTCATGGACCCGGCGCGGCAGGTGCTCCTCGTAGCCGGCGACATGGATCTCGCCTTCCTCGCACCAGACGACGCCCCGCGCGTTGGGGCGGTGGCGGATGCGATGGGGCTCGCCGAGGAAGGGCACGACGGCGCCGTGGCGGAACGGAATGGGCTCGGCCAGCTGATCGAGGCGCTCCTCGATCCAGTCCTTGTTGCTTAACGCAAATCTTTTGCCTTCTTGTCGCGAAGTGCGTTTTGGCAGGACCACCACCACGCTCGCCGCGCCATAGTCCAGGCGCATGATGATGCGCCGGGCGCGGCGGTTTTCGCGGAACACCAGGGGCACTTTCCGCTCGTCGAAATTGAGCATCGTGACGTCGGAAAATTCGCCGAGGCGGCGGCGTCCCCGCGTCGCCGCGCCGGCCCGGAATCCGGTGCCGCTTTTCTCGACTTTCTTTCGTCTTTTCAGTGTGTTCGGCATGGCCACAGCAGGCAGGGGACTAAGGTGCCGCGGCTAGTCTAACCCCCTGGACGCGGGGCGCAACGACTTACGCCTTTTTTCCACGCATAGCTAACCCGCGCGCCGCGCCGCCCGGCGCTCCGCAGAAATAAGGGCCTGTTTTCGCTCAATTCCCCAAGCATAGCCGCCGAGCCCGCCGTCGTTACGCAGAACGCGGTGGCACGGGATGGCCAGGGCGACCGGGTTGTTGGCGCAGGCGGTGCCGACGGCGCGCTGCGCCGAGGGGTGTCCGATGGCCGCGGCGACCTCCTTATAGGAGCGGGTCTCGCCGACCGGGATCCGGAGCAGCTCCTCGTAGACCTGGCGCTGGAAGGCCGTGGTCTGGATGTCGAGCGGCAGGTTCCGGCGGGGTGCCGCGCCCTCGATCCGGCGCACCAGTTCCGTCACATAACGGCCGAGCGCGTCATCCTCCCGTTCGATCGAATCCGCTTCGGGAAATTCGTGGCGCAGGTCCTCGAGCAGGGCGGCCGTGTCATGGCCGAGCTCGACCCGGCAGAGTCCGCGCTGGGTCGCCGCGACCAGCAGCTTGCCGAGCCGGCAGGGCGAGACCGTGTAGAAGATCGCGGCCCCCTTGCCGCCCCTGGCATAGGAGGCCGGCGTCATGCCGAGCGCCGTCATCGCCCGTTCATAGACCCGGCTCGAGGAGCCGTAGCCCGCCTCGAACGTGGCCGCGGCCACGCCCGCGCCGCGCTTCAGGTTGCGCTTCAGCGCCTTGATCCGCAGCGCGTCGTCATATTGCCGGGGCGAGACGCCCAGCGCCTGCTTGAACTGGCGCTGCAGATGCCAGGGCGAGACATCGCAATGCCGGGCCAGCTCCTCGAGCGTCACCGGGCCCTCGGCCTCGGCGGCGGCCCGGCTCTCGATATAGGCGGCGGCCCGGCGGGCATTGGCGGCCGCGCTGGGGCTGACCTGAATCTCCATGGGTTTCCTCCGCTTAGTCCTCATGGCGGAAGAAATAGGACCGGTGCGCGCCATCCTCTATCCGATGCTTGCGGGACAAGAGTCGCTGTCTAAGTCAGTGATTCTGCCACAATTTCCATGTTGAAAAGTTGCGGATATCCACAACATTTAGGCCGAGTCCCCTTGCCACTCAGGATATTGTGGGGTGAAATACCAACGACACAACATCCTGTGGATAACCTACAGCGAGGCGAAACCGATGGAATGGACGGAACAACGGATCGAGATCCTCCGCAAGCTCTGGGGCCAGGGCCAGACCGCCAGCCAGATTGCGGCGATCCTCGGTGGCATCACGCGTAATGCGGTGATCGGCAAGGCCCACCGCCTGGGCCTGACCGGCCGTCCGTCCCCGATCAAGCGCGAGGCCGGGGCCTCGCCGCAGCCGCGCCGCCGGGCGACCGCGGCACCCGCCCGCCGGATGCCGGGCGCCGGCCAGCCGGGCGGCATCCACGGCCAGCCGCTGCCGCAGACCCACGCCACCCAATCCACGCCGCAACAGGCCCGGGTGCAGACGCCGGCGCCGGCCGCGCGCGAGACTCCCGTCGCCCCGCCGGCCGCGAAGCCCGCGGCGCCGCGCGCTTCCGCCCATACCGGCAGCAAGACCTGCTCCTGGCCGATGGGCGATCCGAAGCAGCCCGGCTTCCATTTCTGCGGCGAGCCCGCCGAGATCGGCAAGCCCTATTGCAGCCAGCATTGCCACGTCGCTTATCACAAGAAGTCGGAAGCGGCGTAAGTCCGGACTGCGCCCCGAACGCAGTCGTTCAAACCGGCCGGGCATCCTCCCCCGGCCGGTTTTGTTTTTTGTAAGCGTTGGGTAACAACGCTTGTAGCGGCGCCGCCGCCCTCCGACATTGGGCGCATGCCGCAGCTCGCAGCGCGCCGCCGCGCCGGACATGCCTGGCTTCGACCGATCGCACTTGCCGCGATATTGGCGCTGGGCGCGCTCGCGCCGGCCGCCGCCGCGGAGACGGAATCCGTCCGCAAGGTCGACGTCAGCGGCGTCGAGCGCAGCTATCTGCTGCATCTGCCCCGCGGTGCGCCGGACGGCAAGCCGCTGCCCCTGGTGGTGGTGCTGCATGGCGGCGGGGGCTCGGGCGCATTGGTCGCCGCGCAGACCGGTTTCAGCGCCGAGGCGGACCAGGAAGGTTTCATCGTCGCCTATCCCGACGGCAGCGACCGCCCGCGGCCGCTGATGAGCGCGCTGGGCAAGCCCGGACTGCTGACCTGGAACGCCGGCGGGTGCTGCGGCTACGCGCAGCAGCAGGATGTCGACGACGTCGCCTTCTTCCGCGCGCTGGTCGCCGACGTCGAGCGCAGCCATCCGATCGATCGCAAGCGGATCTACGTCGCCGGCCATTCCAACGGCGGCATGATGGCCTATCGCATCGCCTGCGAGGCGAGCGGCACGGTGGCGGCCATCGGCGTGGTCTCCGGCGTCATGGTGTCGGCGCCATGCGCGCCGTCCGGCCTGGTCTCGGTGATCGACATCCATGGCACCGCCGACGCGAACGTGCCGATCGGCGGCGGGGTCGGCAGCAAGTCGATCGCCCGGGTCTCTTACCCGCCGGTCGCGCAGACGATCGCCTTCTGGGCGGCGAACGACGACTGCTCGCCGGTGCCGACCAGCAGCCGGCCCCTGCCGGGGGTGAGCCTCGATGACTACGAGTCCTGCCCGTCCGGGCTCGGCATCGCCTATTACCGGATCGAAGGCGGCGGCCATGCCTGGCCCGGCGGCAAGCGCGTCTCGATGATGCTCGACAAGCCGTCCGAGGTGCTGCAGGCCACGCCGCTGATCTGGGCGTTCTTCAAGGCGCATCCGAAGTCCTGACCGGCCTGGCGGCCGGCCGGTGCGCGGCTCTAGGGAAGGCGGCCGACGCGCTCGGTCAGCAGCGCGAAGAATCCATCGGCATCGACGTCGCGCATGTAGCGCACGTTGCGCGGGCGCTTGGTGACGCGCCAGTAGTCGGCGACCGTCATGCCCATGGTGAGCTCGCTGGTGGTCTCCACCGAGACGTTGATCTCGCGGCCCATGAACAGGTCGGGCTTCAGGAGATAGGCGACGGTCGTGGGATCGTGCAGCGGGGCGCCTTCCCAGCCGTACTTGTTGATGTCGAAGGTGCGCGAGAAGGTCAGCGCCTCGGCCAGCGCCTTGCCGCTGCGATTGCCGAGGGCGAACAGGCGCTCCATGCGCGCCGGCGTCACCAGCGCCCGGTGCGTCACGTCGAGCGGCATCATGGTGATCGGGATGCCGCTCTTCAGCACGATGTCGGCGGCGGTCGGATCCACGTAGACGTTGAACTCGGCGGTCGGCGTGATGTTGCCGACCTCGAAATAGGCGCCGGCCATCATGACGATCTCGCGCACCTTGCCGGCGATCTCCGGCGCGAGGGTCAGCGCCATGCCGATGTCGGTCAGCGGCCCCAGGGTCACCAGCGTGATCTCGCCGGGTGCCGCGGCCTGCAGCGTCTCGGCGATGTACTCGACGCCGGGCTTGGCCTGCGGCTTGCCCTTCGGCTCGGGGAGGTCGGGGCCGTCGAGGCCGGTCTTGCCGTGCACGTGCTCGGCGGTCACCAGCTTACGGCCCATCGGATGCTCGCAGCCGCCGAAGACCGGGATGTCGCTCCGCCCGGCGAGCTCGCAGATCCTCAGCGCATTGCGGCTGGTATGCGCCAGCGGCACGTTGCCGGCCACGGCAACGATGCCCAGGACTTCGAGCGCCTCCGGCGAAGCCAAGGCGAGCAGGATCGCCGCCATATCGTCCTGGCCGGGATCGGTGTCGAAGATGATCTTGCGGGGCGACGGCTGGTTCATCTCTGCTTGATATATCGTTGCGGGCGTTTGAACCGCGAACCTATCACTCCTCACACAATCGCGTCATCCCGGGCGCGTCATCCCGGGCGCGCCGTTCCGGCGGCGACATGCTATGGTGTGACGCCGTGGTGCGAGGAGCATGGGCAGGCCATGAATACCGTCGGCGTTCCACCGCTGCTGCATGAGCTGATCGAGGACCCGACCCTGGAGACCGCGGACGCGGCCGCCAGCGCCGCGCTTCGCCCGCTCGAGGCGGCCTGGTCGCTCTGGCCGAAACGCGGCGCCTTGGCCCCGCGTTCTGCCTTCGACCCGGTCGATTTCCCGAAGCTGCTGCCCCGGATGCTCCTGCTGGAGTTCAGCGGCCGTCCCAACCGTTACCGTTCGTATGACGGGTTTTATCGATATGTCGGCTCCGCCGTCGCGGAGCTGTTCCGGGCGGGCGGGCTCACCGGCACCTATGTCTCGGCGATGTCGGACCCGTTCCCGGAACGCTGGTTCGGCGTCTATGACCGGCTGATCGCCGGGCGCCGGCCCCTGGCGGTGCGCGGCCGGCCGTATCTCGTCGGCAAGAGCTTCATGCGCTTCGAGATGCTGCTGCTGCCGCTCTGCCGCAACGAGGATGCCGAGGGGCGCGATGTCGCCTTCTCCCTCTCCTGCGTCCAGGAACAGCCGATCTAGCCTAGCTCTGAAGAGCGGCGGCAAAGTCATCCAGCGCCTCGACCGAGGCGATCCGCGTCACCTTCTTGCCCGCGCGCTCGGCCTCGTCGGTCAGGCGGCGGATCTCCGGCACCATTTCCTGGTCGGTCTCCCAGAGCGTCTGGAACATGTCCCGCGTCGTCGGCATCTCGGCGATGCCGGCGACCGGGTTCTCCAGCTTGCCCTGCGCCCAGGCGAACTGCCGCTCGGCCGCCAGCCAGAAGTGCATCCAGATGGGCATGTCGATCAGGATGATCTCGGTCGCGCGCCGGAAGCGCTCGGGCAGCGAATGGGTCCAGCCCAATCCGTCCAGCACCCAGTTCTCTTCCGCGATGAGCGCCGCATGCGCCGCGTCATATTCCTCTTGCGGCGCCGCCACCCAGCCGGGCTTCCAGACGATCGCGTCGATCTCGCGATAGGGCAGGCCGCGCCTGGCGGCGAGCTTGCGCGCCAGCACCGACTTGCCGCCGCCGGCATTGCCGATCACGAGGATGCGGGCCATCGATCGATCACCCGCCCAGCTCGTCGATCAGCTTCGCGGCGAAGCGGTTGACGTCGGTATAGACGACGATGACGTTGCCGCTGCCGTCGCCCAGCGCCACCTGCGACAGATAGCCGTCGCCCCTCGTGACGAGCTGCGACATCAGCCAGCGCGCGCCGGGATGGCGCAGCCGCGCGCAAGCGATGCCGGCCGCGACCTCGTCGGCCGGATCGGCCAGGTTCGGCACGACGATCGCAGCGCCGGGCGCCTCGCCGCTGCCCCGGCAGTCGGCGGTCCGGACCTCGACGGCCGCCGGGTGTCCGGCGGCCATGCCGTGCAGGAGGCCGACATCGAGATCGTGCTTCTGCATCGGCGCCGACATGTCGGGCGCCACGACCACCAGGGCGCCGCCATTCATGAACGCCCCGCCGAGGCCGCGATAGCCTGCCGGCGGCGCCGGGAAGGGCGTCGTGCCGGCAGTGGCCTGGCCGACGCGCGGACTGGCGCGGCTGACGCCGGGCCAGTCGGTGGTCGTGCCGTCCGATGGCGCTTGGGCGCTCTGCGCCGGCGCGCAGGCCGCGAGCAGCAGCGCGCCGAATATGCCGAGCGCCGGATGCGCGCGCCGTTTGGTCATCATCGCTTCCGTCCCGTTTCCGGGACTATGGCACGGCGATTCGCCCCAGGCGAGGCGCAAGCGTCCGATGGGATTCAGATCTGCTCCGGCACCATGTCGATCGCGCCGCAGGGACATTCGGCGGCGCAAAGGCCGCAGCCCTTGCAGAAATCGTAGTCGATCCGATAGCGGTTGCCGGGACCGAGCTTGACGATCGCATTGTCCGGGCAGACGCCGTAGCAATTGTCGCATTCGAAGCAATTGCCGCAGGAGAGGCAGCGCCGCGCCTCGAACAGGGCGGTCTCGGCATCGAGGCCATGCACCACCTCGGCGAAGGAACCGGTGCGCTGCCGCGCGTCCAGCATCGCCCGCACCTGGTGCGGCGCGTCGGTGTAGTACCAGGTGTTGAGGTGCTCGAACGTCGCGTCGCCATGCGCCGCCGGCTTCGCGTAGCGGGCGCTCTTGAGGAAGGCGTCGATGTTGGCCGCGGCCTTCTTGCCGTGGCCCATGGCCACGGTGACGGTGCGCTCCATCGGCACCGCATCGCCCCCGGCGAACAGGCCGGGCAGGGTGGTCATCATGGTCTGGGGATCGACAACGACGCTGCCGTCCTTCGTCTGGAGTCCGGCCACATCCTTGACCAGGCCGAGATCGACGTCCTGGCCGAGCGCCAGCACCAGGCTGTCGGCCTCCAGCTCCTCGAACTCGCCGGTCGGCTGCGGGAAGCCCTTCTCGTCGAGCTTCATCTTCTCGATGGTGAACTTGCCGCCATCGACGTGCTTGATGGTGGAGAGCCACTTCATCATCACGCCTTCCTCGATCGCTTCCTCGACCTCGAAGTCATGGGCCGGCATGCGGTCGCGGGTGCGGCGATAGACGATCAGCGCTTCCTCGGCGCCGAGCCGCCGCGCGGTGCGCGCGACGTCCAGCGCGGTATTGCCGCCGCCATAGATCAGGACACGGCGGCCGAGCTTCGGCTTCTCTTCGCCTTCCATCGAGCGCAGCACGCTGACCGCGTCGAGGATCTTCGAGCCCTCCGCCGCCGGCACGTAGGCGCGCTTGGCGAGTTGCGCGCCGATCGCGAGGAAGACCGCGTCGAAGCCTTGCATCGCCTCGACGACGTGCTCGACCTTGGCGTTCAGCTCCAGCGTCACGCCGAGGTCGAGGATGCGCCGGATCTCGGCGTCCAGGATCTCGCGTGGCAGGCGGTATTTCGGGATGCCGAAGCGCATCATGCCGCCGGCCATCGGCCCCGCCTCGCGGATCGTCACGTCATGGCCGCGCCGGGCGAGGTGGTAGGCGGTGGAGAGTCCGGACGGGCCGGCGCCGATGATCAGCACCTTCTTGCCGGTGCGGGCCGCGGGCTTCGGGAAGGCCCAGCCCTGCCGGATCGCCTCGTCGCCGAGGAAGCGCTCGACGGCGTTGATGCCGACGGCATGGTCGAGCTTGGCGCGATTGCAGGCGGTCTCGCAGGGGTGATAGCAGACCCGGCCCATCACCGCGGGCATCGGGTTGTTGCGGGTCAGGCTCTCGAAGGCCTCGCGGTAGCGGCCCTCCTCGGCGAGGTAGAGCCAGCCCTGGATGTCCTCGCCGGCCGGGCAGGCGGCGTTGCAGGGCGGCAGATGGTCGGCGTAGACCGGCCGCTCGGTCCGCCAGCTCCCGGTATGGTTGGCGCGGCTGGAGCCGATGTCGAGCGTGATGGCGAAGGGCTTGTTTTCCATGGGTCGGACCTCGGTCCCCTCAGACTTCCGCGCTCGGATCGATCAGCCCGTAGCGCGCGATGTTGCGGTCGGCGATCGCCTGCAGCCGCGCGATCACGGGGGCGCCGCCTTCCTTGAAGAGATGGGCGAAGCGCCGCTGCGGCTTCAGGTATTCCTCGACCGGGCGCTTCTGCCGGATCTTCAGCACGCCGGTCACCTCGCCGCGCTCGCCTTCGAACACCGGAAAGAGCCCGGTCTCGACGGCGAGGCGCGCGATCCGGATCGTGTCGTGGGAGACCGTGCCCCAGCCCAGGGGGCAGGGCACCAGCACGTGGATGTAGCGCGCGCCGTGGAAGGTCATCGCCTTCTCCACCTTGGCCTCGAGGTCGCGCAGGTTGGCGACGGTCGCGGTCGCGACGTAGGGGATCTCGTGGGCGAGCGCGATCCTCGGCACGTCCTTGCCCTGGCCGAAGACGTTGCCGGGCTCCTTGCCGATCGCTGCGGTGGTGGCGGTGCGCGCGGCCGGCGGCGTCGCCGACGAGCGCTGCACGCCGGTATTCATGTAGGCCTCGTTGTCGTAGCAGACGTAGAGCACGTCGTCGTTGCGCTCGAACATGCCGGAGAGGCAGCCGAAGCCGATATCGGTGGTGCCGCCGTCGCCGCCTTGCGCGAGCACGCGGGTGGCCTTGCCCTTGGCCTTCATCGCCGCGGCGAGGCCGGTCGCGACCGCCGGCGCATTGCCGAACAGCGAGTGGATCCAGGGGACCTGCCACGAGCTCTCGGGATAGGGCGTCGAGAACACCTCGAGGCACCCGGTCGCATTGGCGGCGATGAGGTCGCGGCCGGCGGCGCGCATCGCCGCATCGACCGCGTAGCGCGCCCCCAGGGCCTCGCCGCAGCCCTGGCAGGCGCGGTGCCCGCAGGAGAGCGCATTCGCGCGGTTCATCTCCGACTGGACGGTGCGGCTCTCTTCCGGCAGCAGCCGGTTGCCGATCGTATGCGTGCCGGTCTGGTAGAACTTGACGGGTGAATAGGTCATCGCGCCCTCCTCATTCCAGGGGTCGTCAGGCGATGCGGGCGGCGATGGCGCCGACCTCTTTCAGCAGATTCTCGGCGATCGGGCCGGAGCGGCGCGCGAGGTTCATGCGCTCGAGCTCCGCCTTGACGATTCGCTGGTCGAGATCGAGGAAATGCAGCGGTTCGGCGGTCTCGGCGACGACCTGGTCGAACAGGTGGCGGAGCGACGCCTTGGTGATGGCGCGGCCGCCGAGGCCGGCGATCGCGGTGGTGCCGCGCGGATTCGACCCGGCGCCGAGCGCCATCCGGACATCGGTCGAGACCACGCCGCCGAGGCCGATCGCCATCGACTTCTCGACCACCACCCAGCGCTTGGCCTTTGCGAGCGCGGCGCGGATCGCGGCCGACGGGAAGGGACGGTAGCTGACGATGCCCAGCGCACCGATCCTGACGCCGCTGTTGCGCATGTCGTCGATCACGTCCTTGATGGTGCCGAGCACCGAGCCCAGGGCGATCACCACGGTCTCGGCGTCCTCCAGGCGATAGGGCCGGACCAGCCCGCCGGATTCGCGGCCGAAGGCGCCGGCGAATTCCGCGGCGATGTCGGGGATCAGCTCCAGCGCCTGCTCCTGGCGGTAATGCGCGAGGTATTTCACCTCCATGAAGGCCTCGGGCCCGACCATCGCGCCGATCGTCACCGGGTCCAGCGGATCGAGCATCTGGCGCGGCTGGAACGCCGGCAAGAAGGCATCGACCTGCGCCTGCGTCGGCAGGTCGACCCGCTCATAGGCATGGGTCAGGATGAAGCCGTCCATGCAGACCATCACCGGGAGCGAGAGCTCCTCGCCCAGGCGGAAGGCCTGGATATGGAGATCGGCGGCTTCCTGGTTGGTCTCGGCGAAGAGCTGGATCCAGCCGCAGTCGCGCTGCGACATCGAATCCGAGTGGTCGTTCCAGATGTTGATCGGCGCGCCGATCGCCCGGTTGGCGACCGTCATCACGATCGGCAGGCCGAGGCCCGCCGCGTTGTAGATCGCCTCCACCATGAAGAGGAGGCCCTGGCTCGCCGTCGCGGTATAGGCGCGGGCGCCCGCGGCGCTGGCGCCGATCGCCACCGACATGGCGGCGAACTCGCTCTCGACGTTGATGAACTCGCAGGGCGCGAGCGCGCCGGATTTCACCAGCTCGCCCACCGCCTCGACGATATGGGTCTGCGGGCTGATCGGATAGGCGCAGACTACTTCCGGCCGGCAGAGCGCGACGGTCTCGGCGACGGCGCGCGAACCTTCGATCTGTTTCAGCATTGGGCGGCTTCCTTCTCGGCGCCGTTGCTGATCTCGGCAACCACCCAATCGTGGGCTGCCTCGGCGGCGGCGATGTTGCTGGCGGCGACCGCCCCTGAGAACTTCTCGGCGATGGCCTCGGCAATCGACTTCAGGTGCACCAGGCCGGCAAAAGCCGCGAGCCCGCCCAGCAGCGCCGCATTCGGCAGCGGCCGGCCGACATGCTTCAGGGCAAGCTCGGACGCCGGCACGGTGAGCAGGTGGCGATGGGGGATGCGCGCCGCCAGCGCGCCAAGGCCGAGCTGCGCGGCGTCGCGCGAGGAATTGATCAGCACATAGCCGTTGGGGCGGAGGCCCTGGAACAGGTCCACCTGGTGCAGCAGAGTCGGGTCCTGCACGATCAGGCAGTCGGGCTCGACCACCGGCTCGCGCACCCGGATCTCCTTGTCGTCGATCCGGCAGAAGGCCATGACCGGCGCCCCGGTCCGCTCCGAGCCGAAGCTCGGAAACGCCTGGGCATACCGTCCTTCGCGGAAAGCGGCGATCGACAGCATTTCCGCCGCCGTCACCACGCCCTGTCCGCCGCGGCCGTGAATCCGCACTTGGAACATGGGGACTCCTTGCTGGGTGTTGCCCGATGATCGCCGCTCGCCCGGCCGGGGTCTTTGACCTAGGTCATGCCCGCCGGAGAAACGCATGCCGCGCGATTTCCGGCACCGGCGCCGTTTTCGTGGCAGCGGCGGCCGTCTCCGGCGTTCCGCCGACATTGCCCTAGCCCAAGGAAATCGCCGTATCGCGCCCGCCGCCCCTCGGCCAAGATCGCCGCCGCATCGCAGCCTGCCGCGAGAGACCCATGGCCTGGTCGCCCAGCCAATATGTCAAGTTCGAGGATGAGCGTACGCGCCCGGCGCGCGACCTGCTGGCCCAGGTTCCGCTCGAGACCGTCGAGGGCGCCATCGATCTCGGCTGCGGCCCCGGCAACTCGACGGAGCTCCTGGTCCAGCGCTACGGCGTGGCAGCGGTATCCGGCCTCGACAGCGACGCCAACATGCTGGAGGCCGCGCGCAAGCGCCTGCCGAAGACCAGGTTCTTCCAGGCCGACCTCGCGGCATGGCGGCCGGAGAAGCCGGTCGATCTCCTGTTCTCCAACGCGGTCTTCCAATGGGTGCCGGACCACCTCGCCGTGCTGGAGCGGCTGATGGACGGCCTCCGGCCGGGCGGCGTGCTGGCGGTGCAGCTGCCCGACAATTTCGCCGAACCCAGCCACACCTTGATGCGCGAGAGCGCCGGTGCCGGTCCCTGGCGCACGCACTTCCAGGGCTTCGACGACCGCCGCGAGCCGATCCCGGCGCCCGGCGTCTATTACGACCGTCTGGCGCCGAAGAGCGCGCGCTTCGACGTCTGGCACACGATCTACCAGCACCCGCTGAAAGGGGCGGCCGCCATCGTCGAATGGCTGCGCTCGACCGGGCTCAGGCCCTATCTCGACCGGGTCGGGGGTGCCGATCGCGACGCCTTCCTCGCCGATTACACGGCGCGGATCGCGGCCGCCTATCCGGAGCACGCGGATGGCCGCGTGCTCCTGCCTTTCCCGCGCCTCTTCTTCGTCGCGGTCAAGGCCTGAAGCACGCGGCGCCGGTTATGCGACCTTTTCGATGTGCAGCCGGTCGAGCACGGGGAGCAGCTCCTCGGGCTCGGGGCGATGGGTAGTCGGGATTGATCTCGGCATAGGCGATGACGCCGTCCGTGCGCGGAAGGGCGCGCGCCAATTCCGGCCCCAAGCTGGTGCGCGTGCTTGCCGGCTGGACCATGGAGCCGGTCGACGTCCACGCCGTCTTTCCGGCGGCCCGCGCCCCTCGGCCAAGGTGAAGGCGCTCGTCGGTTTCCTGGCGGAAGCCCTGCAGGCGGCGCAGGGCTGGGCGCCGCCGCCGCTCCTTGCCCCGGCGCGGCGCGGCCCGTATAGATGACATATCATCTATTGGGCTCTCATCTAAATTGACCCCGTCCAAGTCAGCCACGTCCCGCGCCCAGACCTTCGACCGCTTCGGCGCCCTGGTGGCGCATACCGCCCGCCAGTGGCGACGCGCGGTCGATCGCGAGCTCCAGGTCTACGGCCTCACCGAGGCGACCTGGCTGCCGCTGCTGCACGTCGCCCGGGCCGCCGCGCCGATGCGGCAGAAGGATCTGGCCGCCTCGCTGGCGCTCGACAATTCCTCGGTGGTGCGCCTGCTCGATGCGCTGGAGGCGGCGGGGATGATCGAGCGGCGCGCCGATGCCGCCGACCGCCGCGCCAAGGACCTGGTGCTGACCCGCCGCGGCCAGGCGACCGTCGCCAAGGTCGAGGCCGTCTCCGGCCGGATCCGCAAGGACGTGCTGGCGGGGCTGAGCGCCGCCGAGCTTGCGACCGCGACGCGCGTGCTCGACCACGTCTGTCTGCGCCTGGCCGAGACGGAGCCCGCGTGAACGCTCCCCTCACCGAGGCGCGGCACAGGGACAAGGTGCCGCCGCTCTGGCTGCTGGCGCTGCTGACCTTCAGCGGCACGCTGGCCATGCACATCTTCGTGCCGGCCTTGCCGGCCGCCGCCGCCGATCTCGGCGCCTCGACCACCGCGCTGCAGATGACGGTCAGCGTCTACATCTTCGGCCTCGCCGTCGGGCAGCTGGTCTACGGGCCGGTCGCCGACCGCTTCGGCCGCCGCCCGACCCTGATGGCCGGGCTCGTGGTCTATATCGCGGCCGGCGCGGTGGCGGGCCTGGCGCCCGGCGTCAGCTCGTTGATCGGCGCGCGGCTGCTGCAGGCGCTCGGCGGCTGCGCCGGCCTGGTGCTGGCCCGCGCCATCGTGCGCGACACCTCGGCGCCCAAGGACGCGGCGCGGCGCCTGGCGCTGATGAACCTGATGGTCACGGTCGGCCCCGGCGTGGCCCCCATCGTCGGCGGCCTGATGACCAGCCATCTCGGCTGGCGCTCGATCTTCGTGCTGCTGGTGGCGCTCGGCGTTTCCAACATGCTGTTCACCTGGCGCCTGCTGCCCGAGACCGGCAGGCCGGGCGAGCAGGGAACGGCGGCGCTGCTGCGCAACTACCTGCACCTGCTGAAATCGCCGGCCTTCCTCGGCTACGCGGTCGGCGGCGGCTGCGCCACGACCTCGATGTACGCCTTCATCGCGGCCGCGCCCTTCATCTTCGTCAACCAGATGCACCGGCCGGATTACGAAGTCGGGATCTATCTCGCGACGCTGATCTTCGGCGTGTGGATCGGCAGCATCCTGGCCAGCCGCCTGATCCAGCGCTTCGCCTTGAAGCCGCTGCTGATCGTCGCCAACCTGGCGGGTGTCGCCGCCGTACTGGTCTATCTCGGCGCGGTGCTGACCGGGACGGCGGGCGTCGCCCTGACCGTCGCGACCATGGTCGTCTTCACCGTGGGCGTCGGGATCGCCTCGCCCGCGGCGCTGACCCAGGCGGTCAGCGTCAATCCGCTGGTGATCGGCTCGGCCTCGGGCCTCTACGGCTTCACCCAGATGGCGGTCGGCGCGCTCTGCACCGCCGCCGCCGGGATCGGCAGCGATCCGGCGCTCGCCGCCGCCCTGGTGCTGACCGCCGCCGGCATCGTTGCCCAGCTCTCCTTCTGGATCGCGACGCGGCAGCGACCCGCCGCCTGACGGTTTCGGCGACTATTTCGGCAGCGCGTAGGCGATGATGCTGTCGCCGGCCTTGGTCCCGGTCGAGCCGTGGCCGCCGGCGACCACCACCAGGTACTGCCGCCCGTCGCTGCCCTGATAGGTCGAGGGCGTGGCCTGGCCGCCGGCCGGCAGCCGGTCGCGCCAGAGCTCGGCGCCGGTCTTCAGGTCGTAGGCGCGGACGTAGTAGTCCATCGTGCCGCTGAGGAACGCGAGTCCGCCCTTGGTGATGATCGGCCCGCCGATGCCGGGGACTCCCATCTTGAAGGGCAGCGGGATCGGCGAGAGATCGCGCACCGTGCCGTTGACGTGGCGGTAGACGATCTTGCCCGTCGTCAGGTCGACGCCGGCGACGTAGCCCCAGGGCGGCTGCTGGCAGGGCAGCTTGATCGGCGAGATGAAGGGGCCCATCTTCGACGCATAGGGCGCGCCGAAATTCTCGTTGAAGATGTCCTGGCCGTCCTTGCTGACCACCCGCGCCGTGTCGTTCGGCCGCTTCACCAGCTGCGAGGTGAAGGCGAGATAGACCGGCATGCCGAACATCACCTGCCGCTCCGGATCGACCGCGACGCCGCCCCAGTTGAAGGCGCCGAAATTGCCCGGGTAGATGATCGAGCCGCGCTCGCTCGGCGGCGTGTAGCGGCCCTTGTAGTCCAGGCTGCGGAACATGATGCGGCAGGCGAGCTGGTCGAGGATCGTGGCGCCCCACATGTCCCGCTCCTGCAGCGGCTTGGGCATGAAGGAGATCGCCGAGACCGGCTGGGTCGGGGCGCTGGTGTCGCCTTGGACCGCGCCGCCCGGCGCCGGCTGCTCGGTCACCGGCAGGATCGGCTGGCCGGTCTTGCGGTTGAGCACGAAGATCTCGCCCTGCTTGGTCGGCGCCACCAGGGCCGGCACGGTCTGGCCGTCGACCGTGAGATCGACCAGGCTCGGCTGCGCCGGCACGTCCATGTCCCAGAGGTCGTGGTGCACGGTCTGGAAGACCCAGGCGACCTTGCCGGTATTGGCATCGAGCGCCGTGATCGAGGAGGAGAACCTCTCCACTTCCGGGCTGCGGCCGCCGCCGTACTGGTCCGGCGACTGGTTGCCCATGGGCAGGTAGATCAGGCCCAGTTGCGGATCGTAGCTGGCGACGCTCCAGGAATTTGGCGCGTTGTTGGAGTAGGTCTGCCCGTTGGCGATCGGCGCGGTCGCGTCGGGCTTCTTGGAATCGAAGTTCCAGACCAGAGCGCCGGTATTGACGTCGAACGCGCGGATCACGCCCGATGCGTCGGTCGCCGAGGCGTTGTCATTCACCGCGCCGCCGACCACGATGAGATGGTCGGTCACGACCGGTGGCGAGGTCGAATAGATCGAGCCGGTCGTGATGTTGGGCATGTTGGCCCAGAGATTGATCGTGCCGTCATCGCCGCCGAAGCCCGGGCAGATCAGGCCGGTCGAGGCGCTGAGGGCGATCAGCCTGCCGTCCGAGGTCGGCGCGAACAGCCGCTTGACGCAGGCGGGATCGACCGCGGCCACCACGTTCGACGCCTCCTTGTGGTTGACCACCGGGTTGGGATCGCCGGGCTTCGCCTTCCCGGTGACGACGTTCTGCGGCACGCCGGCATTCTGGGTCGTGACTTCGGCGGTGCTTGCGGCGAGGCGCTTGTCCTCCGCGCCCTTGAGGTCCTGGGAGGCGGTGGCCGGCGCATTGCCCGCTGCCGCGCCGTCGTAATAGGAGACGCCGCGGCAGGTGAGATGCTGCGTCGTCTGCCGGATCGGCTCCTTGAGATGGGCGTCGAACACCCATTTCTCCTTGCCGGTGACGGCGTCGAGCGCGATGACCTTGTCGTGCGGCGTGCAGATGTAGACCGTGCCGTCGATCATCAGCGGCGTGACTTCGTAGGTGGATTCTCCCGGATCGTTCGGCCCGCGCACGTCGCCGGTCTCGTAGGTCCAGGCGATCTGCAGCTTGCCCACGTTGGCCGGCGTGATCTGGTCCAGCGGCGAATAGCGGTCGCCGGCCGGCGTGCGGCCATAGGCATGCCACTCGCCGCTCGGCACGACATCCGGCGACACGCTGTCGGTCAGAGTCGGGTTCGCCGCCATCTGCTGGTCGGAGAACGCGCCCGCAAGGTCGTGCGGATCCCGGAACGCCGAATAGAGCGCGACCACTCCCGAGATCACGATGGCCACCAGCAGGAAGCCGCTCGCCGCGCCGTAGCGCGCGGGATAGGCGGCGTTGCGGTGGAGCTGCCGCACCACCGGCGGGATCAGCAGCAGCAGGCCGATGACGATCAGCAGGCTGCCCCGCGCCGAGAGCGCCCACCAGTCGAAGCCGACCTCGTAGAGCGACCAGATCAGCGTGATCAGCAGCGCCATGCCGTAGAGCGCCAGGGCGGCCGGCCGGCGCTGGAACAGCATGACCCCGGAAATGAGGACCAGGGCGCCGAGCAGAATATAGAACCCGGAGCCGCCGATCGCGGCGAGCCAGATGCCGCCGCCGAACAGGTAAAGCCCGATCAGGCCCAGGACGGCAGCGGCGATCGTTCGAACCATGGCGGGTGCTCGCATCTGCGCTGGAAAGGGGATGCGGGAGAAACCCCTCGACCGCCCGGCCGTTCCGGCGGCACTCATGCCAATTTCACAGATCGCGTTGCAGCGAACGCGGATGTCGGGGACAGGCGTCGGCGTGGGCGTCGGGGCAGGCGTCAGGATTCTGGCAGCGCCATCGCCGCCACGGCGAGGCGCCGCGGCAGGGCCGGCATCAGCTGCCGGGCGAGCTTCGCCTGGGCCTTGCGCCAGGCCGGCACCGCCGCTTCCAGCCGTCGCGCGCCGGCCTCGGTCAGCCACACCGCGCGCCGGCGCTGGTCGTGCTCGACCGTCGCGATCTCGACCAGCCCGTCGGCTTCCAGCGTCCGCAGATTGCGCGACAGGGTCGATTGCTCGAGGCCGGCGCGGCGGGCGAGGGCGCCGAGCGTGTCGTCCTCGGCGGCCGCGATCTCCGCCATCAGGCCGAGCTGCGCCGCGGTCATGCCCGTGCCCGCCAGCGCGCGGTCCAGGAACAGCGAGATGCGCCGCGCCGCCAGCCGGCTGTTCCAGGCCGGGCAGGATTCGACCAGCGCCCGCGCGTCCGCGCGGAGGGATTTTCGGGCTTGCGGCCGGGCATTCATGGTTCTATGCATATACATCATTTGTAGATGCATGGAAATGGCGACATGCGGGTTTCCGTGAAGCGTGTCTACGACCGGCCCGGGGCGGAGGACGGCACCCGCATCCTGGTCGACCGGCTCTGGCCGCGCGGCATCGCCAAGGCGCGGGCGAAGGTCGATCTCTGGCTGAAGGAGATCGCGCCCAGCAGCGCGCTCCGGAAGCGCTTCCACGGCCGGCCCGGGGATTGGGCGGCGTTCAAGCGCGCCTATGCCGCCGAGCTGCGGTCCCCCGAGGCCGCGGCAGCGGTCCGGGAGCTGCGCCGCCATCTGCGGGCCGGCCCGGTGACGCTGCTCTACGCCGCGCGCGACGAGGCGCACAACAATGCCGTGGCGCTGCTGGCCTGGCTTGCGCGGCGCGGGAAATGATCGCGGGCAGCATCCTCGACGCCATCGGCGGCACGCCGCTCGTCCGGCTGCGCCGCGTCGTGCCGCCGCATTGCGCGCGCATCCTGGCGAAGCTCGAGGGCCACAACCCGACCGGCAGCATGAAGGACCGCATGGCGCAGTCCATGGTCGCACGGGCCGAGGCGGACGGGCGCCTGAAGCCGGGCCATGCCATCGTCGAATATACCGGCGGCTCGACCGGCGCCTCGCTGGCTTTGGTCGCCGCGGCCAAGGGCTATCGGCTGAAGATCGTCAGCTCCCGCGCCTTCAGCGAGGAGAAGCTCGCCCAGATGGCCGCCTTCGGCGCCGAGCTCACGCTGGTCGAGAGCGAAGGCGGCCTCATCACGCGCAAGCTGATCGGCGACATGATCGCCGCGGCCAGGGCGATCGCCGCCGGGCCGGACACCTACTGGACCGACCAGCTCAACAACCGCGACAGCATCGCCGGCTATCATCCGATGGGCGAGGAGATCTGGCGCCAGTCCGGCGGCGCCGTCGATGCCTTCGTGCATTCCGTCGGGACCGCCGCGTCGCTGAACGGCGTCGCGGCGGTCCTGCGCCGCCACAAGCCGGCGACCCGCATCGTCGCGGTCGAGCCCGGCGAATCCGCGGTGCTCTCCGGCGGCCGACCCGGCGCGCACAGGATCGAAGGCATCGGCATCGGCGTCGCGCCGCCGATGTGGGACGCCGCGATCGCGGACGAGATCATGCCGGTCGCCACCGCCGACGCCGAAGCCATGGCGCGGCGCCTCGCCCGGGAGGAGGGCCTGTTTGCCGGCACCTCCTCGGGCGCCAACGTGGTCGCGGCAATCCGCCTCGGCGAACGCCTCGGCCCGCAGGCCACCATCGCCACGCTGCTGGTGGATACGGGACTCAAGTATCTCAGCACCGCGGTCTATGCGCGAAGCGACCGGGAGCGGGCCGCCTCCGCCTGATCGTCAAGGATTGGTCCCGTCAGGGATCGCCCCATCAGGGATCGCCCCGTCGGGGATCGCCCCGTCGGGGGATCGTCCCATCAGGGATCGTCGGGATGGAACAGGCGCTTGGCGCGAAGATCCGCTCGAAATACGCGGCGATCTCCGGATCGTAGAACAGCAGGCCGGCATCGCGGTTCAGCACCGTGCCGTCGAAGGATTCCGCGGCCCTCAACGCCGCGGGGAGGCCGTGTCACGCCGGGTAATCGGTGGCCAGCGCCAGGTCGCGCCAGCGCTCGAACTCGGCACCCATGCCGGCGAGCTTGGCCTTCGCCGTCTCGAGTGCCATGGCGCCGCCGAGGAAGCGGAGCGGCGGCTTCTGCTCGGCCGCGAGCCTGACCAGGGCCCGGGCGAGGCGGACCGGGTCGCCGGGCTGGTGGCCGTTGCGCTGCTCGTAGGAGGCGCGCAGCGTCTCGCGCCGCGCCGCGTAATCGGCGATCGCCTGGCCGCCGAAGCGCAGCGATTCGGGCGTCAGGAAATCGGTGCGGAACGGCCCCGGCTCGACGATCGTGACGAAGATGCCGAACGGCGCGACTTCCTGGGCCAGCGATTCCGAGAAGCCTTCGAGCGCGAACTTGGTCGAGCAATAGAGCGACCCGAACTCGGCGCCGCGCAGCCCGCCGACCGAGGAGAGATTGAAGATCCGCCCGTGCCCGGCCTTGCGCATCGCCGGCAGCGCCGCCCGGGTCACCCGGAAGACGCCGAACAGGTTGGTCTCGAACTGGATGCGGATGTCTTCCTCGCTCGCTTCCTCGAAGAAGCCGAGATGGCCGTAGCCCGCATTGTTGACCAGCACGTCGATCCCGCCGAACCGCTTCTCGGCGGCATCGACCGCCGCCTGCGCCTGCCCGGCCGCGGTCACGTCCAACGCGACGTTCAGCAGCCGGTCGTCGTCCGGGCCCAGCGCTTCGGCGAGCCGCGCCGTGTCGCGGGCCGTGGCGACCACGTTGTCGCCCGCCGCCAGCGCCGCCTTGGCGATCTCGGTGCCGAGGCCGCGGCCGGCGCCGGTGATGAACCAGGTCTTCGTCATGTCGCTCTCCAGTTCCTTGTGGATGGCGAGGAGATAGGCCGGCGGCGGCGCCGGGCGTTAGAGCGTTTCCCTCAACCTCTTGCCCGATCCTCTCAAGCGCGGCGGATTCCGGCGGGGGCGCCTTGCATCCGGCGCCGCCGCCTGCTGGACTGCGCGCCATGGAAACCCTCGCCGAGATCCGCGCCCTGATCGCCCGCCATGCCGGGCCGATGGGCCCCAGCGGCAGCCGCGCGACGCCGCTTCCCGGCCTGCGCCTGATCGCGACGCCGGCGCCGACCCGGCCGGCCAATTCCGTCTACGAGCCGGCGCTGGCGGTGATCGCCCAGGGCGCGAAGCGGGCGATGCTCGGCGACCGCACCTTCGACTACGGGGCCGGCCAGTATCTCATCGTCTCGGTCGACCTGCCGGTGGTCAGCCGGGTGGTCGAGGCGAGCCGCCGCCAGCCCTATCTCTGCGTCGGCATCACGCTCGATCCGGCCGCCGTCGCGCGCCTGCTGCTGGAGACCGCCGCCGGCGAGCGTGTCGCCGATGACGGCGACGCGCTCGGCCTCGCGGTCAGCGCCGCGCCGCCCGACCTGCTCGACGCCGTGCTGCGACTCCTCCGGCTGCTCGACCGGCCCGACGACGTGCCGGTCTTGAAGCCGATGCTCGAGCGCGAGATCCTCTGGCGGCTGCTCCATGGCGGCCAGGGCGCGCTGGTGCGCCAGATCGGCCTCGCGGACAGCAGCCTCTGCCACATCCGCCGCGCCGTCGCCGTCATCCGCGCACGCTATGCCGAGACGCTGCGGGTCGAGGAGCTGGCCGGCGTGGCCGGGATGAGTCCCGCGAGCTTCTACCGCCACTTCAAGTCGGTGACCGCGGTCAGCCCGCTGCAATACCAGAAGCAGATCCGCCTGCTCGAGGCCCGCGCGCGCCTGATCGCCGGGCCGCAGAACGTCGCGGCCATCGGCTTCGACGTCGGCTACGAGAGCCCCTCGCAGTTCAGCCGGGAATACAGCCGCCTGTTCGGCGCGCCCCCGGCGAGGGACCTGGCGCGCCTGCGCGGCCAGCTCCCGCCGGAGCAGGACACCGCCTAGGGCGCGAGGCCACTCACGCGGCGGAGGCCTGTGCCGCCGCGACCAGCGCGCGGATCACCTCGGGCAGGGCGACCCGGCCCTTGCGCGCGCGGGCGCCGGCATCGGCGAATTCGATCCAGCCTTCGTTGAATCCGTCCAGCATGCGCATGCGCGGCCCGGGGTTGCGCATGCCCTGGCTGTGAAACAGCGTCTCCCACGTCTCGCGCGCCACCACCTGGGCGCGCACCGGACGGCCCAGCGCCTCGCCGAGTGCCGCGGCGATCGCGTCGGGGCTGACCCGGCGCGGCCCTTCGAGCTCGACGATGCGGCGCCCGGTCCATTCCTCCCGCAGCAGCGCCGCGGCGGCGCGGCCGACATCGGCCGTGGCGACCATGGGAAAGGGCTTGTCCAGCGGCTGCAACGGGCTCGCCAGGATGCCGGTCGCGCACGCCGGCGCCACGTCCCAGGTCGCGTTCTCCAGGAACCAGGCGGCCCGCAGGAAAGCGACCGGCATCGGCAGATCGCCCAGCGTCCGCTCCAGGAGGCCGAGCTGGCTCAGCAGGTTGCGCTCCCCGGCATCGGCGCCGATGGTGGAGAGGCACACGACCTTGCCTGGCCGCGCCGCCGCCAGCGCCGCACGCAGGGTCTCGCTCATCCGCCGCGCCTCGGCGAAATCCGGTGACGGGTCGAACAGCGGCGGCAGCATGACGAACGCGCCGTCGGCGCCGGCGAAGGCTCGTGCCAGCGCCGCCGCGTCGTCGAGGTCGGCGACTGCGACGGCGGCGCCGCGCTTCTGCCAGTGGATGCCCTTGCCGGGCTCGCGCACGATCGCCTTCACCACCGCCCCGGCCTGCAAGAGGCTGGCCGCCGCCGCCCCACCAACCTTTCCGGTCACACCCATCACACTGAACATGGCTTTCTCCTTTCCGTTGAGTGAGGTGAACATGGCGCCTGCGCAGTTTTGACTGAACTGCGCTCTTGTCATAAGATTACTGATCAACAGTCAGGAATGTTCCATGGCCTTCGATGGGCGCCTGCTGGCCGGCGTCGGCGTGCTCACCGCGGTAGTCGAGGGCGGCGGCTTCGGCCGCGCCGCCGATGCGCTCGGCATAACGGCGTCGGGCGTCAGCCGCGCGATCCAGCGCCTGGAGGCGCGGGTCGGCGCGCGCCTGCTCGACCGCACGACCCGCACGGTGGCGCTTTCGGAGGAAGGCCGCCGCTTCTACGAGCGGGTGAAGCCTTTGCTCGATTCCATCGAGGAGGCCGCGGCCGATGCCGCCGGGGCGAAGGGCGCAGTGCGCGGTCGCCTGCGGGTCAATCTCGATCCGCTGGTCTCGCGCACCCTGTTGGGCGGCAAGCTCGGCCGGTTCCTGGCGCTCCATCCCGAAGTCTCGCTGGAGTTGGTGACCCAGGGTCGGATCGGCGACCTGGTCGGCGACGGCATGGACGTCGCCGTGCGCTATGACGAGCCCAAGGCCTCGTCGCTGGTCGCGCGCAAGCTGCTGGAGACGCGGATACTCACCTTCGCCTCGCCGCGCTATCTGGCGCGGCACGGACGGCCGAAGCATCCCGACGAGCTCCTCGGCCATGCCTGCATCCATTTTCGCGATCCGCAGACCGGCCAGCCTTTCGCCTGGGAATTCCACCAGGGCCGCAAGATCGTCGAGGTTCCGGTCGCGAGCCGCCTGGTCATGAGCGATGCCGGCGCGATGATCGAGGAATGCCTCGCCGGCGCCGGCGTCGCCCAGGGCTTCGAGAACGCTGTGCGCGACCTCATCGAGCGCGGCCGACTGGTCAACCTCTTCCCTGATTGGAGCGACGAGGTTTTCCCGCTCTATGCGCTCTATCCCTCGCGGCACCATCCGCCGGCCAAGGTGCGCGCCTTCATCGACTTCGTGCGCGAGGCGGTAGCCTAGAGCAGGACGACATGAGGTCGAATCGCTTTGGCACATCAGCTGCGGCACTCTCGGTCGTCATCCCGCGACTTGGTCGCGGGATCCACGCCTTTGTTTCGGCTGGAAAAGAAGGCGTGGATGCCGGGACCAAGTCCCGGCATGACGGCAACGCTCTTTTGTCTCTGAGCAATCGAGCCTGAGCTCACGCCGCAGTAGCGTCTCAGACTCGGGCAGCGGGACGCCGCCTCAGCTTCGTGCCGGATAGCCCACCGACTGCGCGAACAGCGCCCGCTGGCGGGCGCCCAGCCCGAGGTCCTGGGCCAAATGCGGCTTGTCGCAATTGTGGAACCAGGCGGCCAGGCCATGGGCGGCCGCGAACAGATAGACATTCCCGGCGATCAGCCCGGTATCCACGTAGTAATAGGCCTTCTGCACTTCCGGATCGCGCAGCCCGGGCTCGGCGAAACCCTTGGTATGCGTCAGCCGGTCGAGATCGACGACATAGATGAGCTGCACCGGCGCCCTGCTGCCCAGGCCGCGCTGGCCGGGATTCATTGCGTCGACTCTCCGGTCGCCCGCGGCGACCGGCAGCAGCCGGTGCTCCGACGGCTCATAGAGATAGGCGCCTTCCTCCAGCAGCACGTAGAGGTCGATCTCCTGCGAATTGCTGGCCGACGCGGCGGTCCGGCCGGGCAGGCCGAACGGCCCGGCCGCGCGGTTGATGCCCCAGGCCGACCAGAGCAGGCCGGACAGCACCGGCGGCGGCAGCTTGCGGTCGTCGAACGTGCGGATGGTCTCGCGCCGCTCGAAGGCGACCGCGAGATCGCCGCCGCGAGCGCCGTCGGGCCTGGGCAGCGGGATCGGGGCGAGGCCGGGGGCGGCGGTCGGCTGGGCGCTCATGAGGCGTTCCTTCGGCTGGGTTCCGGGGATCGCCGTCATCTGAGCGCCCGCCGCCGCGGCGCACCTTGACTCAGCGCAATACGCGCCGCCGTGCTCACTTCTGCCGCAGCAGCGGTTGGCCGGTCTCCAGCACCGATTTCAGGTTGGAGAGGATCAGCGGCCAGCCGCCGCCGACCGCGACGATGAGCTGGGAATCCGCGCGCTCCATCGTATGGGTGACGGTCAGCTTCATCGATTCCTCGCCCGGCTTGCCGGCGGGCTCGATCTCCATGGTGCAGGTGGAGTAGCCCTCGGCCTTCAGCGCCTCGCTCCACTCGTTCAGCCACTTGATGACGATGCGCTTCTTCGGCTCGAATTCCACGACCTCGCCGCTGTCGGTCGGCGTGCCGTTGGGCCGCACGATCTTCCACTTCCCGCCGACCCGCCACTCGGCCTCCGGCTGGTTGCCCAGCCAGTATTGCGCCATGAACTCCCGGCTGGTCAGCGCCTCCCACAGCTTGTCCTGCGTGGTCTTGATATAGGTGACGTAGACGAACTTGCTCTGCGGCGTGCCGGCGGACTTGTCGGTCATCGGTCGTCTCCTTCGAGTTTTCTCTTCAAGGCGGAGAGCGCGGTCAGGTGCTTGCGCTCGAATTTCGCGATCCAGCGTTCGGCGATGCCGTTGATCGGCACCGGGTTGATGAAATGCAGCTTCTCGCGCCCCTGGCGCCGGGCCGCGACCAGGTTCGCCGCTTCCAGGACGGCGAGATGCTTGGCGACCGCCTGCCGCGTCATGTCGAGCCCCTCGCAGAGCTCGAGCAAGGTCTGGCCGTTCCGGCGATGGAGCCGGTCCAGCAGCTGCCGCCGGCTCGCATCCGCCAGCGCGCGAAAGACCGCGTCGTCGTCAATCATGTAACCATCCGGTTGCCTGTTATATAGGGAACTATTTGGTTGCCTGTCAAGCGGCAATCGCCCGGCCGCCGCCCTTCCTCTTCAGGGTCGGGGCGGGGGCATAGGTCGCCGCGCCGCCTCACTCCAGGCTGCGATTGCCCAGCTCTTCCGTGAGCACGCGGATGTTCTCGCTGTAATCGACCGGGCAGGCGACCAGGTGCACGCCGCCGGCCGCGAACGCCTTTTCCAACGTCGGCACCAGCTCCGCCGTGGCGCCGACCGCATGGCCCTGCGCCCCATACGATTCCGCGTACTTCACGAAATCCGGATTGCCGAAGGTCATGCCGAAATCGGCGAAGCGGTCGACCGCCTGCTTCCAGCGGATCATGCCATAGGCGGAATCGACGATGATCAGCGCGACCAGGTCGAGCTTCAGGCGCACCGCCGTCTCCAGCTCCTGGCTGTTCATCATGAAGCCGCCGTCGCCGCAGACCGCCAGCACCTTGCGCTCCGGGTGCAGCAGCTTGGCCGCGATCGCCGAAGGCAGCCCCGCGCCCATGGTGGCCAGCGCGTTGTCCAGCAGCAGCGAGTTCGCGACCCGCGTGCGGTAGTGGCGCGCGAACCAGATCTTGTACATGCCGTTGTCCAGGCAGACGATGCCGTCCTCCGGCATCACCGCGCGCACGTCATGCACCAGGCGCTGCGGCGTCGGCGGGAAGCGCGGCTCCTCCGCGCCCTCGTTGAGCTTGGCGAGGATGCGCTGGCGCAGCTCGACCATCGCCGGCTTGGGTTCCAGCCTGCCGCCCAGCCGCTCGGCCAGCGCCGCGCAGGTGGCGCCGATATCGCCCACCACCTCGGCGTCGGGGTGATAGACCTCCTCGACCTTGGCCGAGCCGTAGCCGACATGCACCACCTTCAGCCCGCCGAGCCGCGTGCCCATGATGAAGGGCGGCTTCTCCACCGTGTCATGGCCGATGGCGATGACGAGGTCGGCCTGCTCGATGGCGTCGTGGATGTAGTCGCGCTCGGAAAGCGCGGCGGTGCCGAGATAGAGGTTGGACCCGCCGGTGACGGCGCCCTTGCCCATCTGCGTGTTGAAGAACGGCACGCGCATGCGCCGCACGAAGTCGGAGAGCGGCTCGACCAGGCGCGGCCGGCTCGCCGCGGCGCCGATCATGATCAGCGGATTCTGCGCGGCCAGGATCATCTGCGCCACGCGCTCCAGCGCCGCCGGCGCCGGATAGGGCCGGTCGATCGGATGCGGCGGGATCAGCATCGCCTCGGCCTCCTCGGCCGCGATGTCCTCGGGCAGCTCCAGGTGCACGGGGCCCGGCCGCTCCTCGACCGCGATCCGGAAGGCGTCGCGCACGGTGGTGGGGATGGCGGCGGCGCCGACGATCTGCCGCGTCATCTTGGTCAGGGGCCGCATCGCGCCGACGATATCGACGATCTGGAACTGCGCCTGCCGCGAATGCCGGATGCCCTTCTGCCCGGTCAGAATCAGCATCGGCATGGCGCCGAGATAGGCATAGGCCGCCGCCGTGGTGAAGTTCAGCGCCCCCGGCCCCAGCGTCGAGAGGCACACCCCCGGCCGCCCGGTCAGCCGGCCTTCCGTGGCGGCCATGAACCCCGCCGCCTGCTCATGCCGCGTCAGGATGAGCTCGATCGAGGAGTTACGGAGCGACTCGACGACGTCGAGATTCTCCTCGCCCGGGATGCCGTAGATTCGGCGGACGCCTTCTTTCTCGAGAGCCGCGATGAGGAGGTCGGAGCCTTTGGGCATGATCCGGAGGGGCCTTTCTTCTATGGAGGGCAGAGAGATTGAATCGTCCGGCAATCAGCCGTGAATAATGCTGTCTGGCAAATTACCGGGCACCCGCTATTCAGGCACCCGAACAGTACCCACGAAAGACCGTCCCGCAAACCTCGAACCGCACGTCAAGACGACGGTTGAAGGCAAGCCCCGCATGAACGTCCACGCGCGCCGGAGCAGATCCGCGCGGTGAGCCCAAGGACGAACGGCTGGAGGCACGAGTATCGACAGACCCCAAGACCATGTTTCAGCGAGCCGCGGATCTCTCGAGGGGGTTACCCTCTCGGACTTCATGATCTCCACCCTCGGGGAGCCATCCCGGGCAACCATTCGCGAGCACGAAATCATCATGCTCACCGGCCGCTCAGCTTCATCTCGGTGCCGGACTCGGGCGCGGTTCCTGCTCTTCCTGAGGGACAGGCTTCGTCGGCACATGGAGTGACCGCTTTCTCGGGCCAGCATCGACCATGCGGCGCGGCACTGAAGCCATGACGCAGTCTGTTGTGAATTCAACACGTGCCGCTCAGAAAAGGAGATCTCGCGCGAGGCAAAATTGAGCGGCGGGGGGAAGTGGATTAGAATCCATCCCGTGCCGTCGAGAGGCCAACGTAGACCGGACGTTGACGGAAGCAAAAAAAGCCGGCGGTGCCCCCTCGAATGCATTCGACCATTCGGCGTTCATCCTCAGGGGCTTAGCCTGCTTTTCCAGCGCTCAGAACGGTGGCACGTCGTAAAAGCACGTTCCTCCCGACGCCGGCCGTCCGGCTTCGGCGCCGATGGTCGGCAATACGCAGCGGCCGGCAGTCGCGCGAGGTAGGATTTCCAGAAGTGGATAGAACGATGGGCGATCCCGCCCTGACCGCCTTCGCCGCCCACGGCCTCGTCCTCCCGCCCGGCCGCACCGAGCAGCGCGTCGCGCATGACGGCGCCAGCATCTGGTGTGCCGTCTACGGCCCGCCGACCGGGCGTGCCGTCATCCTGCTGCACGGCGGGTTCGGGCATAGCGGCAATTTCGCCAACCAGATTCCGGCGCTGACCGCGGCCGGCTATCGCGCCGTCGTCATCGACAGCCGCGGGCATGGGCGCTCGACGCGGGATGCGCGGCCGTATTCCTATGAGCGGATGGCCGGCGATGTCGTCGCGGTGATGGATGCGCTCGGCCTGGCCAAGGCAGCACTCATCGGCTGGAGCGACGGCGCCTGCATCGCGATGACCCTGGCAAAGACACACCCCGAACGGGTCGCCGGCGTGTTCTTCTTCGCCTGCAACATGGATCCCTCCGGGATCAAAGAGATCGACGAATCCAACCCGCTGCTCGGCCGCTGCTTCGGCCGGCATGCCAAGGACTACGCCGCGCTCTCCGCCACGCCCGATGGGTTCCAGGCGCTGGTCGATGCCGTGACTGCGATGCAGCGTACCCAGCCCGACTGGAGTGCCGCCGATCTCGCTTCCTTGCGCCTGCCGGTCGCCAGCGCCCCCATTGAAATCGTCTGGGGCGAGAACGAGGAGTTCATCCGGCGCGAGCACCTCCACTACCTCGCGCGCACCATTCCCGGCGCCACCTCCAGGCAACTCCCCGGCGTCAGCCATTTCGCGCCGATCCAGGATCCCGATCTCTTCAATGCCGCGCTGCTCGATTTCCTCGGGCGCCCATGAAGCTCTTCACCATCGGCTTCACCAGGACCTCCGCCGAGCATTTCTTCGCGCGGCTGCAGGCGGCCGGGGTGAAGACCGTCATCGACGTGCGGCTCAACAACGTCTCGCAGCTCGCCGGCTTCGCCAAGAAGGACGACCTGCGCTACTTCGCCCGCGCGATCTGCGGCGCCGGCTACGTGCACCTGCCCGAGCTGGCGCCGACGCCGGAAATGCTGAAGGCCTACCGCGCCGGCAAGGATGGCTGGGCCGCCTATGCCCGCGCCTTCCGCGGCCTGATGGCGCGGCGCAGGGTCGAGCGCCTGGACCGCGCGCCGTTCGACGGCGGCTGCCTGCTCTGCAGCGAGGCGGCGCCGCATCACTGCCACCGCCGCCTGGTGGCGGAGTACCTGCGGGAGAAATGGGGCGACGTCGAGATCGAGCACCTGTGACGCCGCGCGTGCCGCCGCTATCCGAACAGCCCCGCCGCCCAGGCCAGCGCTTCGGCGCCGAAGACGAACAGCACGGCGGTCCAGCCGATGGCGCCCACCGAGGCGACGAGGCCGATCAGCACCGCCAATCCGTCCCGCGCCAGGAAGCCGAGGCCGATCGCGATCAGCGCCAAAGCCGGCGCCAGGTTGCCGAGCGGGATCGGCAGCGCCAGCGTCACCGCCATCAGCAGGATGGGGGCGGCGAAGGCGATGCGCGCATGCCGGCCGGTCAGGTATTTCAGCCGGCCCTCGCGCAGCACGATCTCGGCGCGGCCGATCCAGGGCAGCGCCTTGGCGATCGTGGTGCGGATCGCCTTGTGCGGCGCCGGTCGCGCGCGCAGCCGCCGCGGCAGCCACAGCCGCTCGGCGCCGATCAGGATCTGCAGCGCCAGCAATCCCACCAGCGTGCCGAAGACCATGCCGAACGGCCCCGGGATCGGGATCAGCGAGGGCAGGGTCAGCACCAGCAAGGCGAGGCCCAGCCCCTCGGCGCCCAGCAGGTCGACCACCTCGCCGACGCTGAGCTTGGGCTGCCGCAGCGCGCGGCTCACCGCCAGGAGCTGGCGCGAGGCCGGGCCGCGCGGCACCGTGACCGGCGAACGCGTCGTGTCGGCGTCGTCGCTCATCGTGAATATCGGGATATGCAGGGGCGGGCGCGGCGCATGGTTTCTTTCCTGGGGTCTCGGCGCCCGCACCAGATGTGCACGGATCCTCCCGATTTCAAACCCGGCAAGGCGCCGCGGTTCCTCGCGCCACGATCCCGTCCTTTATCCAACGCGCGGCGGTGCGATTCCCGTCGCGGCGCGGCTCGGCGAACCGAGGGAATGTACGGAGAGAGGATGACGGATTTAGGGCGGCGGCGGCCGGTCGGCGCAGCCTTGCCGCAAGGGCTTGATCGTGAACCTTAATCCGCGCTCACAGCGCCAGCCCCGCCGCGGTGAAGACCTGCACCGCCCAGTCCAGGAACACCCTGAGGCGCGGCGTCAGTTGCCGGCTCTGCGGATAGAGCGCCGAGAGCGGCGTCGGCGAGGGCGGATAGCCGGGCAGCACTTCCACCAGCGTCCCCTCGGCCAGGTCCCGCGTGAAGCGGTAGCGCGGCGCCTGGATGAGGCCGAGGCCGAGCCTCGCCAGATCGTGCATCGTGTCGGAATTGTTCACCGTCACCCGGCTCGGCAGCCGCACCTGCCGGATCTTGCCGCCGACGGTGAACTCCAGCGGCAGCACCTCGCCGGTCCGCGAGGAGACGAAGCCGACGCTGCGATGTCCCTCCAGGTCGTCCGGCGTCGTCGGCACGCCGTGACGCTCGAGATAGCCGGGGCTGGCGCAGGTCACCTCCTCGATCGTCGCCAGGCGCCGCATGATCATGCTGCTGTCCTCCGGCGCGCCGGCGCGGATCACGCAATCGACGCCCTCGCGCACCAGGTCCACCAGCCGGTCGCCCTGGCCGATATGGAGGTCGATCGCCGGATAGCGCGCCAGGAAATCCGGCAGCCGCGGCAGCAGGAAGGTGCGGGTGAGGAGCGGGTGCGCGTCGATCCGCAGCAGCCCGCGCGGCTCGGCATTGCGCAGGCCGGCTTCCGCATCCTCCAGCTCGGCCAGGATCGCGAGGCAGCGCCGGTAATAGGCCGCGCCGTCGAGGGTCGGCGTCACGTGCCGCGTGGTGCGCTCCAGGAGCCGCGCGCCGAGCCTGGCCTCCAGTTGCTGGATCGCCTCGGTCGCGGTCGAGCGCGGCAGGCCGAGATCGCTCGCCGCCGCGGTGAAGCTCCGCCGCTCCACCACCCGCGTGAACAGCCGCATCGATTCGAACCGGTCCATCCCTCAGTATTCGCCGTTTCCGAACACTGATGTCAAATCAACCCTGATTATCCGGACGGCTGGGCGCGCTACATCTCGCCCAACCCCAGGAGGAAGCCATGACCCAGAGAACCGTGATCGTAACCGGCGCCTCGCGCGGCATCGGCGCCGCCATCGCCAGGCGCCTTGCCCGCGACGGCATCGCCATCGTCGTGAACTACGCCCGCAACCGCGCCGAGGCCGACGCCGTGGTGCGCGACATCGGCCGCGACGGCGGCAAGGCGATCGCCGTCCAGGCCGATATCGGCGATCCCGCCGGCATGGGCGTGCTGTTCGACGCCGCGGAGCAGGCGTTCGGCGGCGTCGATATCCTGGTCAACAATGCCGGCATCATGAAGCTCTCGCCGATCGCCGAGGCCGACGATGCGAGCTTCGACCAGCAGGTCGCGATCAATCTCGGCGGCGTCTTCCGCGGCATGCGCGAGGGCGCGAAACGCCTGCGCGAGGGCGGGCGCATCGTCAGCTTCTCCTCCAGCGTGGTCGGCTTCTACCAGCCGGGCTACGGTATCTATGCCGCGACCAAGGCGGCGGTCGAGGCGATGACCCATGTGCTCGCCAAGGAGCTCGGCCCCAGGCGCATCACCGTCAACGTGGTGGCGCCGGGCCCGGTCGAGACCGAGCTCTTCATGCACGGCAAGAGCGAGGCGCTGGTGCAGCAGATCGCCAGGATGATTCCGCTCGGCCGCCTCGGCCAGCCCGAGGACATCGCCGGCGTCGTCGCCTTCCTGGCCTCGCCCGACAGCGGCTGGGTCAACGGCCAGGTGATCCGCGCCAATGGCGGCGCGATCTAGCTCGCGAGGAGAACCGACATGCCCTTCGCCAATTTCAAGCTGCCGCAAGGCGCCCTCTCCCGCGCCCAGAAGGAAGAGCTGGCGCACAAGACCACGGACATCTTCGCCGGCTATTTCGGCGAGCAGGTGCGCCCCTACACCATGGTCCTGATCGAGGAAGTGAAGGACGGCGGCTATGCCCGCGCCGGCGAGGTCTTCGTCGTGCCGGACGCCTACCGCGCCAAGGACTAAGCGGGCCCGACGCTCAGGGCCAGGATGCGGCTGACCTCGCGCTGCGGCCGGCCGCTTTCCTTGGTCCAGGCGTTGAACGCGTCCTGCACCGCGCGCAGCGCCTTCTTCGAGGTGGCGGGCTTGTCGATCACGCCCTCGCGGATCAGGGCGCGGGTCACGTCCTTGCTGAGGATGAAGGAGTCCCAGCCGTTGAAGCGCAGGAAGTACATCGCGGTCTGCCCGCCCAGCCGGGCGGCGTGCTTCTGGAAGTACTCCATCAGCCCGACCTGGTCGGTGGTCGGCCATTGCTTCAGGAAGGCGCCGAACGAGCCGTATTCCTTCGCCGTCTCGACGACGAAGCGGGCATTCTCGATCGTGGAGCGCAGCTTGGCGCCGTTGCGGATGACGCCCTTGTCCGCCAGCAGGCGGGCGAGGTCGTCGTCGGAATAGAGCGCCACGCGGCGCGGGTTGAATCCCTTGAACGCCTTCTCGAAGCCCGGCCATTTCTGCTCGACGACCGTCCAGGAGAAGCCCGAGGAGAAGATCGCATGGGTCATGCCGGCGAGGAAGCGGTCGTCGCCGCGGTCGAGCCCGCCTTCGGCCCATTCGCTTTCGGCGAGCTTGGCCTTGATCCCGCGCGGGCCGCCGTGATGCGTCCCGGCGAGCGCCGCGATCTCGGCGAACTTGCGCCGCTTCTTCATCGCCCGGTCCCTCCGCTCGAGGGCCGCAGCCTAGCCGAGTCGGGTGGAGGGAAACAGCCCTCCACCCGAAGCCGCAGGCCCCTACGCGGCGATCCGGTCGAGGGCGCCGAGCACGGTCTCGACGGCGAGCCCGTCGGCGGGCGCGACCGCGCCGCTGCCATAGGCCCCGGCGAGCGGGCGGGTGACCGTGGAGACCCGGCCGCCGAGCGGCGGCAGATGCGCCGAGATCAGATGCCGGGGCTGGCGCCGCTCGATCGCCGCCAGGCCGCGGGCCATGGCGGCGCGGTCGGTCTGCGCCAGCCAGGGCGCATCGATCGACGACCAGGTCACCATGCCGTGATGCAGGTCGCCCGGTGCGGCGTCCTCGACGGTCGCGACCGGCGCCGGCAGCACCGCGCCGAAGCTGTCGACGGTGAAGAGCAGGTCGGCGGCGGGATCGAAGAACCCGGTGGTCTCCGGCGCGTCGTAGTAGAGCGGGCGCAGCGGATGCAGGCGGCGGCCGCCGGCCTCGAAGTCGGCGCCCGGCCGCAGCAGCTCTACGCGGCTGAGGTCGAAGCCCATCAGGCCGAGCTTTGCCATGCCGATGAAGGCGGTCACGACGCGCGCCCTGGGCGCGCGCTCCAGCACCCGCTGCAGGTTGCCGATATGATCGGCATCGGCGTGGCTGATCCAGATCCAGGCGATCTCCGCGGGGTCGATCTCCCGCTCCAGGGCCGCGAGATAGGCATCGCCCATGCAGGCCATGCCGGTATCGACCAGGACCGGCTGCGGGCCCTTGAGCAGGAAGCTGTTGATCGCCAGCACGCCCAGGCCCGGCAGCGGCGCCCAGCCGGGCAGCATGGTCCAGTCCTCGGTCAGGCGGTGCGGGCTGAGCATGATCGGCGCGTCGAGTGTCTTGGTTTCGGCGGACATGATAGGGCTCCTTCGGGTCCGGGTTGCGGTTTCGATAAACAGCGATGTTCGTCGAAAGTCGTGTACCGGCGCCCGATGGGCCTTGTCAAAGATTGAGTGAACATATACGTTCACTGAATAAGGATACTGTGATGAAGCCCACAAAGCCGCGCCGCAGGAAGCGCCCCTACCGGATGGACGAGCGGGCCAAGGCCCGGGACGAGACCCGCCTCAGGATCGTCGAGGCGGCGGTGCAACTGCACGAGAAGCTGGGGCCGGCGGCGACCACGGTCAGCGCCATCGCCGAGCGCGCCGGGGTGCAGCGCCTGACCGTCTACCGGCATTTCCCGGACGATGCGGCGATCTTCGCCGCCTGCACCGCGCATTGGGGCGGCCTGCATCCGCCGCCCGATCCCGCGCTCTGGTCGGCGCTGGCGGATCCGCTGGCACGGGCCACCGCGGCGGTCGCCGCCTATTGCGCCTATTACGCCGACACGCGGGGCATGTGGCGCGTGGCCTACCGCGACGCGCCGCTGGTGAAGCCGATCCAGCCGGTGCTCGCCGGATTCGACGCGCACCTGGCCGGCCTGGCCGAAACGCTCGCCGGCGGATTCGGCGCGAAGGGGAGGGTGGCCCAGGCCCTGCGCGCCACGATCGGCCATGCGCTCGCCTTCTCGACCTGGTCCGACCTCGAGCAGCGCGGCCTCGCCGACCGCGAGAAGGCGACGCTCGCCCGCGCCTGGCTGGAGGGCGTCTGCGCGCCGTGATCCAGCAAGAATCGGAGTTCGGTTCGGCCCGTCCCGTCCCATCTTCCGGTCGTCGGAAGGATATGGGAGAAGGAATCGCCGTCATGGCCAATGGAGTCGCGATCATGCCGCCGGCGCGCAGAGCCGAACCGGAAGCCCTGAGCTTCGCGCTCTCGCGGCTGGCGACGCCGATCGGCGTGGCCCTGGTCGCGACCGACGATCAGGGCCGGCTGCGCGTCTTCGAATGGGAAGACCACGCGGCCCGCATGCAGGGCCTGCTCGACCGCTTCTACGGCGCGGGCCGCGCGCGGCTGGTCGAAGGCGTCGGCGGCGGAACGGCCAGGCCGGTGCTCGGCCGGTTGAAGGCCTATTTCGCCGGCGACCTCGCCGCGATCGACGACATCGCGGCCGAAAGCGCCGGCACCGAGTTTCAGCGCAAGGTCTGGAAGATGCTGCGCCGGATTCCCGCCGGCGAGACCTGGAGCTACAACCGGTTGGCCAAGCGCGTCGGCCGGCCGGATGCGGTGCGTGCCGTCGGCGCCGCCAACGGCGCCAATCCGATCAGCGTCGTCGTGCCTTGCCATCGCGTGATCGGCGCCAACGGGTCGCTGACCGGCTACGGCGGCGGGCTCGAACGCAAGGCCTGGCTCTTGCGCCACGAAGGCGCGCGGGTCGACGCCGCGGCGTGAGTCGCGTCAGGCGACCGGCGGCGGCTGGCCTTCGATCCTCGGCAGGCTGGGATCGATCGCCGCCCAGCTCGGCGCGCTGGCGGCCCAGATCGTGGCGACCGGCTTGGCCACCTCGGGATCGTCGAGCGCGCCGGCGCGGACGAAGATCAGGTGCGGCCGCGCCTCGGCCTCGCTGAAGAGATGGGTGCCGCATTTCGGGCAGAAGCGGCGGTGCATGCGGTTGCCGCTGTCGGCCGTGCTGGCATAGTCGGCGAGCGTGCCCTCGATCTTGACCGCGTCGGTCTTGAAGGCGGCGTTGACCGTGCCGCCGCCCGCACCCAGGCGCTGGCAGAACCGGCACCAGCAGACCCGCGCCGAGATCGGCTTTTCGCTCGCCGTGAACCGCACCGCGCCGCAGAGACATCCGCCGGTGATCATGTCATCCTTCCCTCAGCAAGAATCGGAGTGCGCTGCCGCACCGGCATCGCCATATCGTGGGCAGGCCAGCGAGAGACTATCACCATGACCCAGCCGTCGCATCACTACGCGGTCTTCGATACCCAGGCCGGATTCTGCGCCATCGCCTGGAGCGATGCCGGCATCCTGCGGTTCCAGCTTCCGGACAAGAGCGCCGCCGCTGCCGAGCGGAACCTGTCGCGGCGCCTGGCATCGGCCCGGCCCGCCACGCCGCCGCCGGCGGTCGCCGCGGTGATCGCGGCAGCGCAGCGCTATTTCGCCGGCGAGCGCATCGATTTCTCCACGGTCGCGGTCGATCTCGCGGGCCAGGACGACTTCTTCAGGCGGATCTACGCTGCCGCGCGCCGGGTCGGCTGGGGCGACACCACCACCTACGGCACGCTCGCGAAAGAGCTCGGCGCCGGTCCCGAGGCGGCGCGGGACGTCGGGCAGGCGATGGCGAAGAATCCGGTGCCGCTGATCATCCCCTGCCATCGCGTGCTGGCCGCGGGCGGCAAGGTCGGCGGCTTCTCGGCGCCCGGCGGCTCTTCCGCGAAGCTCCGCATGCTGGCGCTCGAGGGCGTCGATCTCAGACCGCCGCCGCCGGCACAGCAGTCGCTCGGGCTCTAACCCAGCTTCGCCTTGAAGAGCGCGACCAGCTCGCGCCAGTGCCGCTCGGCCGCCGCTTCGTCATAGACCGGGAAATCGGCCATGGTCCAGCCGTGCAGCGCGCCGGGATAGATCTCGCAGCGGTGATCGACCCCGGCGTGGCTCAGCGCCTGTTCCAGCTTCTCCGCCATCTCCGGCGGGTAGGAGCTGTCCTTGTCGGCGCCGGCGACATAGATGCGGCCCTTCATCTTCGGCGCCAGCAGATGCGGGCTCAGCTCCGTGTCGGTCGCGAGATTGCCGCCATGGAAGCTCGCCGCGGCGGCGACGCGATCGGGATAGCTGCCGGCCACGGTCAGCGACACGCCGCCGCCCATGCAATAGCCGGTCGTGCCGATCGCCTTGCCGGCGACGTCGGCGCGCGTGTCGAGATAGGCGAGGAAGGCGGCGGCGTCGGCCGCGGCGCGCCTGTTGTCGGTGGTGCTGAAGAGATGGCCGATCGCCTCGCGGACGTTGCCCGACGCGAATACCTTCTTCGGTTCGAGCGGCGCATAGGGTCCCGCGCGGTAGAAGAGGTCCGGCAGCAGCACGACATAGCCCGCATCGGCCAGGCGCTGGCCCATCTGGAACAGGGTCGGCCGGATGCCGAGCCCGTCCATGAAGAAGATCGCGGCCGGCCATTGGCCCCGGCCCGTATCGCCGGGCGTGAAGATATGCGCGGGGCAATCGCCGTCCCCGGCGCGGATCGAAACCCGTTCGTGGCTCATGGCCGATCTACTCCTGCGCTTTGGACTTCGATGCCACGCCGCGCCTTCCGGCCGCTCGCTCGGGCGCCAGCATGGCGAGCGCGGGGCGGATCACGCCTTCGAGCGCGGCACGCTCCGGCCGGACGCGCGCCAGCACGCGCAGGCCGAGATGGACTCCCAGCAGATGCTCGGCCAGCGCCTTTGGCGCCTGCGACGTGGTGATGCTGCCGTCCTTCTGTCCGCCGGCGATGCAGCGGCGGAAGAAGGATTCGATGCGCGCAAGCACGTCGGACACCGCGCGGCGCAGCTCCGGGTCGTGCGGCGCGACATCGAGCGCGGCATTGACCAGCATGCAGCCCCGCCGCGCCGGATCGTCCAGCGAGCGCGTGACGCTGTCGGCGAAGAAGGTGGCGATCGCCTTGCGCGGCGCCAGCCGCTGATAGCGGCGCAGACGTTCGCCGAGACCGTTCTCGACATAGTGGTCGAGCGCCTTGCGATAGAGCGTGCGCTTGTCCCCGAACGCGTTGTAGAGGCTGGCGCAGGTAATGCCCATGTCGTCGGCGAGGTCTCGGACCGACGTCGCTTCATAGCCCTTGGCCCAGAAGCGCCGGATCGCCGCGTTCATCGCCGCCGCTTCGTCGAACTCACGGGGTCTCGCCATGCCGCGCTTCCGTCGCACAGGGAGCACTTGAAATCGTGCCCCGAGGATGCATTCTAGAGCGAGCGCTACAAAACGCAAAACCCGCGATGCGCCGCGGGTATTCCTGGCCGTCCGCCCATCCGCCCATCCATCCCGGTCTCGCCTCGGAGGCCCGCCGCAACGGAGTTCAGAATGATCCGGTTCTATTTTCACCCGACGCCCAATCCGGCGAAGATCGCGCTGTTCCTCGAGGAGGCCGGTCTTCCCTATGAGGTGGTGCCGGTCGATACCCGAAAGGGCGAGCAGCACCTGCCGGCCTTCCGCGCCGTCAATCCGAACGGCAAGGTGCCGGCGATCGTCGATACCGACGGCCCCGGCGGACGCGAGGCGCGGGTCTTCGATTCGACGGCGATCCTGCTCTACCTCGCCGAGAAGACCGGCAAGTTCCTCGGCGATCCGGCGGACCGCCCGGAGCTCCTTTCCTGGCTGATGTTCATCGCCAGCGGCCTCGGGCCGTTCTCCGGCCAGGCGGTGCATTTCCAGCACGCGGCACCCGAAGGGCTCGGCTATGCGGTCAACCGCTATCGCCGCGAGGCCGAGCGGCATTACCAGGTGCTGAACGATCATCTCGCCGGCCGCGACTGGATGGTCGGCAGGGACTATACGATCGCCGACATGTCGGTCTGGGGCTGGATCGACCGCGCCGACCGCGTGTTGAAGGGGGCGAGCGAGCCGCTCGCGACCTATCCACACTTGAAGCGCCTGATGGACAAAGTCGAAGCCCGTCCCGCGGTTGCCCGCGCCCGCGCCGTCGGCAAGGATCATCCCTTCAAGACCGAGATCGACGAAGCGGCGAAGCGCGCCATGTTCCCGTCGAACTATCCGCCGGCGGCCTGAGCTCCGGCCCGGCAATTCCTGGAGATTCCCGCATGAACGATTCCACCGCCTATACGCCGCCCAAGGTCTGGACCTGGAACAAGCCGAGCGGCGGCCAGTTCGCCAATATCAACCGCCCGATCGCCGGTCCGACCCACGAGAAGGAGCTGCCGATCGGCAAGCATCCGTTCCAGCTCTATTCGCTGGCCACGCCCAACGGGCAGAAGGTCACGATCATGTTCGAGGAGCTGCTGGCGGCGGGGCACACGGGCGCCGAGTATGACGCCTGGCCGATCAGGATCGGCGAAGGCGAGCAGTTCGGCAGCGGCTTCGTCGCGATCAACCCGAACTCCAAGATTCCGGCGCTGCTCGATCTCAGCGGGCCTAAGCCGATCCGGGTGTTCGAATCCGGCTCGATCCTGGTCCATCTGGCCGAGACGTTCGGCGCCTTCCTGCCGACCGAGGCCGCGGCGCGCGCCGAATGCTTCAACTGGCTGTTCTGGCAGATGGGCAGCGCGCCCTATCTCGGCGGCGGCTTCGGGCATTTCTACGCCTACGCGCCGATGAAGATCGAATACGCGATCGACCGCTTCGCCATGGAGACCAAGCGCCAGCTCGACGTGCTCGACCGCCAGCTCAAGGACCACGAATACATTGCCGGCAGCGCCTACACGATCGCCGACATGGCGATCCTGCCGTGGTATGGCGGCATCACCCGCGGCGGGTTCTACAACAACGCCGCCGAGTTCCTGAGCACGAAGGACTACAAGCACCTCAACCGCTGGGCCGACATGCTGTTCGAGCGGCCGGCGGTGAAGCGTGGACGCATGGTCAACAAGCTCAGCGGCGATCCCAAGGAGCAGCTCCACGAGCGCCACGACGCCCGCGACTTCGAGACCCGGACCCAGGACAAGCTGCAGCCGGCGAAGTAGCGCGCCTGGGCCGAGGCTCTAGGCCACCAGCGGCGCGACGATCGCCTTCAGCACGGTCGCCGCGTCCTGGGGCTTGAGGCGCACCTGCAGCCCGCGCTGGCCGCCGTTCAGCGTGACGTGCGGATGCGCCATCGCCGCTTCCTCGATCGCGGCGCGCGGCGGCTTCATCTGGCCGAACGGGCTGATGCCGCCGACCTTGTAGCCGGAGATGCGCTCGGCATCGGCGGGCTTCATCATCTGCGCCGACTTGCCGCCGAAGGCGGCGGCGAGCTTCTTCATCGAGACCTCGCGGTCGGACGGCACGATGACGCAGACCGGCTTGCCGTCGACCAGCGCCATCAGCGTCTTGAGCACGCGCTCCGGCGGCTCGCCCAGCGCCTCGGCGGCTTGCAGCCCGATCTTGTCGGCATCGGGATCGTAATCGTAGCTCAACACCGAGAAGGCGACGCCCGCCTGCTCCAGCGCCTTGGTCGCGCGCGTCGATTTGGACATCGGCTCCGTCCGCTCCGGCTCACATGGCGGAACGCATGCTAGCGCGACGGCGCCCTGCTGCAAGTCGCCTTGGCTATCGGCACCGCCGCAGCCAGGGCCCGAGATGGAAGGCGCTCATGAGCAGATACATCGGGACCATGCCGCCGAGCGCCGGCATCGGCCCGGCGGCGCAAAGCATGTCCGCCGGGCCGGGGCCCTGGATGCCGGTCAGCAGCGCCATGACGGCGAAGGTCGGCGCCGCCGCGAAAGCCAGCTTGTCGGCCAGGTTCATCGCGTCGCGGCCGATTGCTCGCGGAAGGCCTTCTCGCCGGCATCCGAGACCTCGACCCACTTCTGGTCCGGCGCGGCGTCGGCGACGTAGCTGTCGTGCCAGTTCCACCACTTGTAGGTCGGCGTCTGGGGATAGCCTTCGGGCGAATCCTCCCAGGCCTCCTGCCTCCCCAGCGGCGTGATGTCGAGGTAGTTCCAGGTGCCGCCCATCTGCTCGTCGCCGCGGTTGTTGAGGAAGTAGGTGCGGAACACGCGCCCGTCGTCGCGGAAGAACACGTTGGTGCCGTGCCACTCGCCGACGCCGAAATCGGCGTCGAAGCTGTCGGTGATGGTGACCCAGGGCATCTTCCAGCCCATCCGCGCCTTCAGCCGGGCGATGTCCGCCTGGGGCGCCCGCGAGGCGAAGACCAGGGTGGTGTCGCGGGCGTTCAGGTGGGCGACGTGGGCGACCTGGTCGGCCACCATCGAGCAGCCGCGGCAGGCATGGTCGGGCCAGCCATAGACGCCCGGCTCGAAGAAGGCGCGATAGACGATGAGCTGGCGCCGCCCCTCGAAGAGGTCGAGCAGGCTGGCCTCGCCGGCCGGTCCTTCGAACGCATAGGCCTTCTCGACCGCCATCCACGGCATCCGGCGGCGCTCGGCGGCCAGGGCGTCGCGGGCGCGGGTCTGCGCCTTCTCTTTCACGAGCAGTCGCTGGCGCGCCGTCTCCCAGGCCTGCGGCGTCACCACCGGCGGCGTCTGCATCACGGCGCGTTTGCCGTTTCGTCCGTTCTCGGCTGATGTAGTCATGGCGTTCGAAACCTCCTAATTTGCCGAATGGGACGACCTTCCAAGCCCGGCGGCTGGGCGCGGTTCCCGCGCCGCCGCGGCTCGTTCGATCGCGCTATGGATGTAGCGCCGGGACGCGGGTGGTGAGAGTGACAAGTGTGGCGCGAATCCGATGGACTCGCTGATCACCGCCGCCGCGCTGGCGCTGGCCGCCGGCGATCCGCTGGGCGCGTTGAACCGGGTGGCGCTGCGCGACGATGCGCCGGCGCTCGCCTTGCGCGGGATCGCCATGGCGCAGCTCGGCGAGCTCGAACGCGCGCGGCGGCTGCTGCGCAAGGCGGCGCGGGCCTTCGGCCCGAGGGAAGCGGTCGCCCGCGCGCGCTGCGCGGTCGCCGAGGCGGAGATCGCCTTCGTCTCCCGCGATCTCGGCTGGCAGCGGAAGGTGCTGGACGCCGCGCGTTCGACGCTCGAGCAGCACGGCGACTGGATCAACGCGGCTCATGCACGGCACCTGGAGATCCGGCGCCTCTCGCTGCTGGGGCGGCTCGATGACGCCGAGCGCCGGCTGGCGGCGCTCGATCCCGCGCCCCTGCCGCCCGCCTTGCAGGCCAGCCAGGCGCTGATCGCCGCCGGGATCGCGATGCGGCGCCTCAGGATCAAGGCCGCGCGCGCGGCGCTGGCCGAGGCGCGGCGTGCGGCGCAGCGGGCGCGCATTCCCGCGCTGGCCGCGGAGATCGAGGCGGCCGCGCGTGTCCTGGAGGCGCCGGCGGCGCGGCTGTCGGCGCGCGGCCGGGAACGGCTGCTGCGGCTCGCCGACGTCGAGGCGCTGGGGCGTTCCCGGGCCCTGATCGTCGATGCCTGCCGCTACGTGGTGCGCGATCCGCGCCAGACCGTGCCGCTCGGGCGGCGCCCGGTGCTGTTCGCGCTGGCGCGGACGCTGGCCGAGGCCTGGCCGGCGGATGTGTCGCGGGACGCGCTGGTCGCCCGCGCCTTCGGCGCGAAGTGCGCCGACGCCTCGCATCGGGCACGGCTGAGGGTCGAGATCGGCCGGCTGCGCGCCAAGCTGCGCGGCCTCGCCGGGATCGAGGCGACGCCGCAGGGATTTGCGCTGGCGCCGCGCCGCGCCAGGGAGGTCGTCGTGCTGGCCCGGCCGGTCGAGGAGCGCCACGCGGCGGTGCTGGCCTTCCTGGCCGACGGCGAGTCCTGGTCGAGCTCGGCCTTGTCCCTGGCGCTCGGCGCCAGCCAGCGCCAGGTGCAGCGCGCGCTCGAGCAGCTCGCCGAGGCCGGCAAGGTCCAATCCTTCGGCCGCGGGCGGGCGCGGCGCTGGGTGACGCCGCCCCTGCCGGGTTTCACGACGGCCTTGTTACTCCCGCCGCCGCTGCCGGGCGGCTAGACTGGGCGCATGACCCAGCGACCGGCGGCGAAGATCCTGCGCGAATACGGCCCGTTCGAGGGCGTCGACCAGGTGGCCGGCGTCACCTTCGACGGCGATCACGTCTGGTTCGCCTCGGGCGACCGGATCAACGCGCTCGATCCCGCGAGCGGAAAGATCGACCGCGCGATCACGGTACCCGCGCATGCCGGCACCGCCTTCGACGGCCGGCATCTCTACCAGCTCGGCGAAAGCCGGATCCAGAAGATCGATCCCAAGACCGGGCAGGTCCTTTCCACCATCCCGCTGGCCGGCGGCGGCTCCGGCCTCGCCTGGGCCGAGGGCGCGCTCTGGGTCGGGCAGTATCAGGGGCGCAAGATCCTGCAGATCGATCCGGAGACCGGCGACATCCTGCGCACCATCGACTCCAACCGCCATGTCACGGGCGTGAGCTGGGTCGATGGCGAGCTCTGGCACGCGACCTGGGAGGCCGACGAGAGCGCGCTGCGCCGCCTCGATCCCAAGACCGGCGCGGTGCTGGAAGAGGTGGAGATGCCGAAAGGCGTCGGCATCTCGGGCCTCGAATCCGACGGCGCGGATCGCTTCTTCTGCGGCGGCGCCAAGAGCGGCAAGCTGCGCGTCGTCCAGCGGCCGAGGCGGCGCGCCTGACGCCGATCAGTGCAGGTGCTTCAGCTTGTCGGGATTGCGCATGATGTAGATGGCGGCGATCCGGCCGTCCTCGATGTCCAGCGCGGTGGTCTGCAGCTCGCCGTCCGCCTCGCGGGTGACGAAGCCCGGCAGGCCGTTGATCAGGGCGACCCGGACCAGCTCGGACGGATGGCCGGCGAAATGCCTGGCCAGACCCGCATGCAGCTTCCAGACCGCCTCGATGCCGAGCACCGGCCGCGAGAAGGCCGGCCGCTTGCCGCCGCCGTCGGCATGGACGCTGACATCGGCCGAGAGCATGGCCCTGAGCGCCGCCATGTCGCCGTGGCGCGAGGCGGCGAAGAAGGCCTCGGCCAGCTCCAGCCCGCGCTGCTTCTCGACCTTGAAGCGGGGCCGCGCCTCGCGCACATGGACCCGCGCCCTTGCCGCGAGTTGGCGGCAGGCCGCTTCGTCGCGCTCGATGGTGGCCGCGACCTCGTCGAAGCCGAGGCCGAACACGTCGTGCAGCAGGAAGGCAGCGCGCTCCAGCGGCGACAATCTCTCGAGCGCCAGCAGCAGCGGCAGCGTCACGTCGTCCTCTTCCGGCTCGGCGACGACCGGCTCGGGCAACCAGGGCCCGATATAGGTCTCGCGCTGCCGCCGCGCCGATTTCAGGTGGTCGAGGCAGAGCCGCGTCACCGTGCGGCGCAGGAACGCCTCGGGCTCGCGCACCTGCCCGCGGTCGGTGCCCATCCAGCGGAGGAAGGCGTCCTGCACCACGTCCTCGGCATCGGCGACCGAGCCCAGCATGCGATAGGCGACGCGCTGCAGCGTCGGGCGCAGCGGATCGAAGCTCGCCGCCGCATCCGCTGCGCCCGGTCTCGCCATCAGGCCGCCGCCTCCGCGGCAAGCCGGGCCGGCGCCTCGTCCGACCACAGGCCGAAGCCGAGCACGATCCGGTTCCAGCCGTTGATGACGTTGATCATCAGCGTGAGGTTGACCTGCTCCTCCTCGGTGAACTGGGCCTGCAGCGCTTCCCGGGCCTCCGCTTCGGGACGGCCTTCGGAGAGCCGCGTCAGGGCCTCGGTCCAGCCGAGGGCCGCGCGCTCGCGGTCGGTGAAGAGCGGCGCCTCGCGCCAGCCGGCGAGGACATGGAGGCGCTGCTCGGTCTCGCCCGCGGCCCGCGCCGCCTTGGTATGCATGTTCAGGCAATGGGCGCAGCCGTTGATCTGCGAGGCACGGATCTCCACCAGGTGGACCAGCGTCTGGTCAAGGCCCGCGGCGACCGCCTGGGAGGTGCCCAGCCAGCGCTTCATCTGGGCCGGCGAGGCGGTGAACGGGTTCAGTGTCGAGGTCATGTTCGGTCTCCGGTTCGTTGGATACACCCACATGACGAGGCAGCCGGGCCGGTTGTGACATGGCCGGCCGGTTTTTTTGATCCCCTAGGCCCTGGTCAGCCGGACCTCCCCGGCGATGGCCTGCGGGCTGCGCAGCAGGCTGAGGATCGGGCAGTTGTTCGAGACCGCCTCGTGCAGCTTGTCGATCTCGGCCTGCGGGGCGGGGGACTTGATGGCGACGGCGTAGCGGATGTCGTGGGGCGGGAAGGGCACGTTCTCGAAGCCCGGCGAGCCGGCGCGGACATCGACGGTGCAGTTGACCTCGGTCTCGACGGAATCGAGCGGCACGCCCATCAGCGCCGCCTGGATCAGGAAGGTGTGGGTGATGCAGCTCCCGAGCACGCCCATCTGCAGCTCCGGCGAGCTGGGCCCGAGATTGTAGCCGGCGAAATCGAGGTCGCTGTCGCTGATCACCTGGAAGTCGCGGATGCGGATGCGCCGGATGCCGCTCCGCCCCGAGGCGCTGACCCTGGCCGTCAGCGTGGTGGCGCGCTCCTTGCCGGCGGCGACGTCCGCCATGCGCGCCTCGATCGCCGCGCGCTTCTCGGCGAGGTACTCGTTGAGCGTGGTCATCGTCTGGTCCTTGCGGCAAATGGGCGGGGCGCCGAGACCATAGCGGCAACGGCCGGAAGCGTAAACCGCCGGCCGCGGGCCCTACTCGCTCATCCAGCGCTGGCGCAGCTTCTCGCCGACCAGGCAGTCGACGCGCCGGGTGTCGGCGGCGGGGACCAGCAGCGACGGCGGCGCGCGGCCGGCGATCTCGAGCACGAGCTTGCGGCGGATCGCCTCCTCGAACTGGTCGGCGGAATGCACCGCGATCGTGAAGGCGCCGGGGCCGCCGATGACGCAGTCCTGGTAGTAGGCGTCGAGATTGTCGATCGACAGGAAGTCGCTCCGCTCGATCATGATCGGCAGGCCGTTGATGGTGATGCCGGCGCTGACCACCGCCTCGCGGGCGAGCTCGATCGGCACGCCCATGTTGTTGGGCCCGTCGCCCGAGACGTCGATCACGCGGCGCGGCGCATCGAAGCCGCTGCCGTCGAAATGCGCCTTGGCGAAGACGAGGCCGCCCGAGATCGAGGTGCCGCGGTAGGTCTGCAGCGGCGCCCGCGCCAGCGCGTCGGCGAAGGCCGCGGCCGCGGCGGGGCCGTCGATCACGCGCCAGTCCACCACGGTGTTCTGCAGCTCCGGCCCCGACCATTCGACATAGGACAGGGCGATCTTCTTATGGGGACCATGGGTGATGGCGGCGATCAGGTCGGGATTGGTGATCGCCGCCACGTAGCCGCCGCGCTGCAGCTTCTGCTCGTCGGGATCCATCGAGCGCGAGACGTCGACGGCGAGGATGAGCTCGAGATCGACGGCGGTGTCGGCGGCGCGGGTGGCGGATGGAACCGCCGCCGCGACCAGTCCGGCAGCAAAGACAAGCGAGACTGCATTCCGCCGCATGGCCATGCCTCTCCCTCACCGGTTCGCGAGGAGAGAGTAGTACGCCGGGCCGCCCGCGCCAATGGCGGGCGCGGCGATTCGGGGCGTATCTCCGCCGCCGCCCGATCCGCTAGTCGGCGGGCGCGATCGCGATCCGGTCGCCGTGCGGGGTGCCGAACCAGTATTCGTCGCCGATCCGCAAGGCGGTCGAGGCGTCGCCGAAGCCGGGCGCGCCGGGATGACGGAAGACTTCCCGGGCCTGAAGCGTGGCGGGATCGATCCGCAGGACGGAGAACGGGCCGGTGCAAAGCCGCTTGGTGCCCGGCGCGCAGGCGAACAGGTTCGGCACCGTGTCGCGTTGCCCGGCCGCGTAGAGATAGCCGTCCGGGCCCCAGCGCAGGTTGTCCGTATGGAATCCGGTCCTGATGACGGTGCGGTCCGCCGCGGCGCCGTCGAGCGAAAGGCGCACCACCGTCTCGTCGCCCGTGCCGGCGACGAAGATCTGCCTGCCGTCCGGCGAGGCCGCGACGCCGTTGTCCGCGGAGATCGCCGCCGCTGCCGGGACGTGCCCCCATCCCGCGCCCGGCCGCCAGACGAGGATGCCGCCTTCCGGCTGGCCCGCCGCCAGCTTGTCGGCCGCCTTGGGGTCGCCGGTGTCGAGGAAGTCGCTCGCCGCGAAGGCGCCGCCGGGCAAGGCCGCGACGCCGTTCCCCAGGACGCCGGCCGGATAGGGCACGCAGCCGATCCAGGTCAGCGTCGGCGGCGCGGCCGCTGCCTGCAGGGTGAAGACCTCGACCGACTCCCGCTCGCCGTGATGCACCACATAGAGCATGTGCTCCGATCCGGGGCCGGCGCGCAGGCCGAGCCCATGCGCCGAGAATTTCGTCTCGTCGGGCGCGCCGGGGCAGGCGCCGAACGCCGCGGCGTCCTGCCGATAGACGACGTGGCCCGGCAGCAGCACCTGCACCGCGTGGCTCTGCGCGTTCACGAGATAGAGATGGCCGGCGGGACGGTCTCCATCCGCGAGCCCGCTGGCGACGATCCACGGCGTGCCCGGCACCTGGACCAGGTCCTCGGCATTGGTCAATCCGCAGATGAATCGGAGGCCGGCCGAGGGATCGCAGGCGGCCTGCGCGGCGGCCGGCATCGAGACCGCCATGAAGGCGGCAAGCAGGGTGGATGCCTTGTTGCAGGCGCGGGCGTCAGCCATGGCCGTCTCCTTCCAGCTTGTTCTTCAGCGCCGACAGCGCGGTCAGGCGGCGGCGCTCGAACTTCCGGATCCAGCGCTCGGCGATCGCGTTGATCGGAACGGGATTGAGGAAGTGCAGCTTCTCGCGGCCCTGCCGCTGCGACGAGACGAGATTCGCCGCTTCGAGGATCGCCAGATGCTTGGTGACCGCCTGGCGCGTCATGTCCAGCCCGGCGCAAAGCTCGCCGAGGGTCTGGCCGTTCTTCCGGTGCAGCCGGTCCAGCAGCCGCCGGCGGCTCGCATCCGCCAAGGCCCGAAACACGGCATCCTCGTCCATGCCCGCCGCGCGTCGCTATTCATTCAGATGCTGCTTTATAGGCAACCATTTGGTTGCATGTCAAGTGCCCGGCGATTTTTCCTGTTCTGGCCGCCCCGGGCGGCGTGCGACACTCGCGGCAGAGGAACCGCATCGTCTCGCGCGAGGTTCTGCATGGCCCAGCCGTCGCCAGGCTCCCACGTCGTCCCGCTCGTCATCATCGCCGCGGTGGTCGCCATCGCGGCCGGCGCCTTTGCCTACACCGCCGGATGGCTTTCGCCGGACCGCCTGACCTCGGCCAGGCTGGTGGCCGCGCTCGCGCCCGCCAGCGGCCCGGCCCTCGGGCATCGGCGCAACCATGCCAAGGGCATCTGCTTCACCGGCCAGTTCGAGGCCAACGGCAAGGGCACCGAGCTCTCGCGCGCGAAGGTCTTCGTCGCCGGCACCTATCCGGTGGTCGGGCGGTTCAATTTCAGCACCACCGATCCCAACGCGCCCGACGCGACCTCGCGGGTGCGCGGCATGGGGCTGCAGATTGCGACGCCCTCGGGCGACGTCTGGCGATCGGCGATGATCGATCCGCCCTTCTTCCCGGTGGCGACGCCGGAAGCGTTCTATGACTTGCTCCGAGCCTCGGCCAGCAAGGAGCCCGATGCGATGAAGAACTTCGCCGCCGCGCATCCCGAAATCGCCGCTTTCGGCGCCTGGGCGGCGAGCGCGCCCTGGATGGGCTCCTATGCGGAGGAGCCCTATAACAGCCTCAACGCCTTCCTGTTCATCGACCCGGCCGGCCGGGCGCATGCGGTGCGCTGGTCGCTGATCCCGCAGGCCGCGCCGATGCCGATGGCGGCGGATGCCTTCGCCAAGCTCGGCCCCGACCATCTCGCGCAGGAGATCGCCGAGCGCGTCGGGAAGGGCCCGCAGAGCTGGACCATGGTGATCACGGTCGCCGGTCCCGGCGACCCGACCGCCGATCCCAGCAAGGCCTGGCCGGACGGCCGGCGCAAGGTCGAGGTCGGCACGCTGACGGTGCAGCAGATCCAGCCCGAGCGCGACGGGCCGTGCCGCGACATCAACTTCGACCCGACGATCCTGCCCGACGGCATCACGGTCTCGGACGATCCGTTCCCGGCGGCGCGCTCGGCGGCCTACGCCAAGTCGTTCGACGCGCGCACGGCGGAGGAGAAGGATTATCCGCGCGGCGATGCGGGAGCCCAGCCATGACCCGGGAAACGAGCGGGGCGGATTTCACCGTCCTGCAGCGCCTGCTGCATTGGCTGATGGCGGTCTGCATCCTGGCGATGCTGTTCATCGGCGTCGGCATGGTCTCCACCATCATGCCGAAATACGTGCCGCTGCTGGCGACGCACAAGACGCTGGGCATCGCGATCCTGGTGCTGGTGCTGGTCCGGATCGCGGTCAGGCTGCGCGCCGGCACGCCGCCTTTGCCCGTCGACCTGCCGCCGCCGATGAGGCTCGCGGCACGGCTCTCGCACGTCGCGCTCTATGCGCTGATGCTCGCCATGCCGCTGATCGGCTGGGCCATGCTCTCGGCCGGCGGCTATCCGGTCGTGCTGCTCTGGGGCATCCAGCTTCCGCCGATCGCGCCGGCGAGCGCCGGGCTGCACGCGCTGCTCTGGACCGCGCACCAGTACCTGGCCTTCGCCTTCTTCGCGCTGATCCTGCTGCACCTCGCCGCCGGACTGTTCCACGCGCTGGTGCGCCGCGACGGCGTGTTCGAGAGCATGACCGGCGGCACCGCCCATCGCGGCACCGGGCGGGGCGGCACCGGGCGGGGCGGCACCGGGTGGGGCGGGAACGCGCCGGCCGAGTAGGCCGGTCCCAGCGCCCGTGCCCGCGGCGGTGAACCTTTACGACCACCGGCGATTTTCCGGTGGCAAAAGCTCATCAAGTTCATGGAAATAAAAGACGAAGTCGCGTCCGGGCGGGGGGCGTGGATTCGTCGTTTCGTAAAGGCCCGGTAAAGTCCTGCCGCCCGATCCCGAGGCGACCCTCGTACCATTTTTCCTTGTACCATTTTTGTTCATGAATTTCAAGGCCGGGCGGGGCAGTTGCCGCATCCGGGCGACGGATCCGCCGGCGAGTCAGCGGAACAAGGCGGCGTAGCGCTCCGGCTTGAACCCGATCTCGATCATGCCGCCGGTGTCCAGCACCGGGCGCTTGATCATGGACGGCTGCGCGACCATCAGCGCGATGGCCTTCTCCTGGGTGAGGTCCTGCCGGTCGGCCTCGGGCAGCTTGCGGAAGGTGGTGCCGGCGCGGTTGAGCACGGTCTCCCAGCCGGCGGCCTTGCACCATTTCGCCAGCGCGGCCTTGGTGACGCCTTCCTTCTTGTAGTCGTGGAAGTCATAGGCGACGCCGTGCTTCTGCAGCCAGGCGAAGGCCTTCTGCATCGTGTCGCAATTCTTGATGCCGTAGATCGTCGTCGCCACGTCCTCAGCCCTTCAAATAGCCGGTCACGAGGCGCGCGCCCTCGTCGATCAGCGCTTCCATCGCGTCGCCGGAAAGCCTCTTCGAATAGTGCAGCACGGCGTTGTGCGTCAACGCCTCGATCGCGGTCACGCAGACGAAGGAGGCGAGCTCCAGGTCATCGACGCGGATCTCGTCCCGATGGCGCTCCAGATAGGTCCGGAACAGGGCGAAGTTCTCGCCGCCGAAGCGCTCCTGGTCGTCGCGCTTGCCGAGATGCGGAAGCTGCTCCGCCAGCACGCGATGGAGTTTCGGATCGACGCGATGCGCCCTGACCGCCAGGGCGACCAGCTTGCGCACCGCCGGCTCGACCGGCAGGTCCAGGATTTCGGCCAGCTCGTCCCGGACGGCCTGCCTGATCTCCCGCTGGTGGCGCTCGATGACCGCGGCCACCAGCGCCTCCTTGCCCGGAAAGTACTGATAGAGCGAGCCGATGCCGACCCCGGCGGTCTCGGCGATGCGGTTGGTGCTGGCCCGGTCGAAGCCCTCGCGGACCAGAATGCGAGCGGTCGCCTCGACCAGCGCATCGACGGTCGCGCGCGACCGCGCCTGAACGGCGGATTTCCGGGGTTTCGTGAGCGGCCTGCGTGCCATCTCTCCACGCCGTCAATGCGAGTGGAAGAATGCGAATGATCGCTCATATTCTTGCGGCGTGGAAAAAACAAGAGGCGAGAGGACGACATGCCGGACGCATTGCTGCACCTGTTCAGATACAAGGCCTGGGCCGACGACGCGCTGCTGACCGCGCTGGCCGGGCGCGCCGGCGATTCCCGCATCGTCGGACCGGCCGTCAAGGCGCTGAGCCACAGCCATATCGTCGACCGCATCTTCGCCGCGCACCTGCGGCGCAGGCCGCACGGCTACGCGTCGGCCAATCCCAGCGCGCCGCCGGGCCTGGAGGAGCTGTCGGCGGCGATCCGGCGCAGCGACCTGGAATATATCGACTACGTCGCGGCGCTCGACGGCGCGCAACTGGCGGAGCGGATCGACTTCGCGTTCACCGACGGCGCGCCCGGCCGCATGTCCCGCGAGGAGATGCTCCTGCACGTGATCACCCACGGCATCGGCCATCGCGGCCAGGTGAGCGCGGTGATGCTGCTCAACGCGGCGCCGGCGGCGAAGGACGGCTTCGCGACCTACCTGCACGAGGCCGAAGCGGCGGCCAGGCGCCGGAGTGCCGCCTGACGGGCGCAGCCGCGCGGCACGCCTGGCCTCAATGCGGCATGCTCGGGACAAGAAAAAGGCGGGAAGGCGCACCTTCCCGCCGAGTGGGCTTGTCCAGCGTTTCGGAACGCAGAGAGGCTGCGAGCTCTCCGAGGCTTACGGCCAAGCCTTGAGCTCTGTGGTCCAGGACTTCTCGATCTGGGCGACCACGCTGTCCGGGAACGGCACGTAGTCGAGCTTGAGCGAATCCGCCTGCCCGTCATGCAGCGCCCAGTCGAGGAACTGGAGGACGACGCGATTCTTGTCCGCCGCATAGTCCGACCGCATGAGCATGTAGGTCGCCGCCGTGATCGGCCAGCTCTTGTCGCCGGGCTGGTTGGTGAGGATCAGGTAGAAGTCCCGCACCTTCGAGAAATCGGCATTGGCGGCCGCGGCCTGGAACGCCTCCATGGTCGGCTGCACCCGCTTGCCCGCGGCGTTGGTCATGTCGGTGTAGATCATGTTGTTCTGCTTGGCATAGGCGTATTCGACGTAGCCGATCGCGCCCTGGGTGGTTTGCACCGTCGCGGCGACGCCGGCATTGCCCTTGCCGCCGAGGCCGGCCGGCCAGTTGATCGAGGTGTCGGCGCCGACGCTCGACGCCCATTTCGGGCTCACCTTGGAGAGATAGTCCGCGAAGTTGAAGGTCGTGCCCGAGCCGTCCGAGCGGTGGACGACGACGATGGCGAGATCCGGCAGCTTGGCCTGCGGGTTGAGCGCCGCGATCGCCTTGTCGTTCCAGTTGGTGATCTCGCCGAGATAGATGCCGGCCAGGGTCTTGCCGTCGAGGACGAGCTGCCCCGCCGTGACGCCGGGCAGGTTCACGACCGGAACGATCGAGATGATCACCTGGGGAAACTGCACCAGGTGGTTCTTCGCGATCTCGTCATGCTTCAGCGGCTTGTCCGAGTTGGCGAAATCGACGGTCTTCGATTCGATCTGCTTGATGCCGCCGCCCGAGCCGATCGCCTGGTAGTTGATCGCGCTGCCGGATTTCTCCTTGTACTTCTCGGCCCAGGACTGGAGCACCGGATAGATCGCCGTGCCGCCCGCCCCGGTGAGGTCCGTCGCGTAGCTCGCCGAGGAAAACAACAGTGCAGCGCACAGCCCGGCCAGGCCGGCCGCCGTCCCATGGTTGAATGGAAGTTTCATCGATTGCCTGCTCCCTTGTGCGGTGAGGTGTTCTCAACCGGATCCGTGCCGGGATCCGTCCTGCGGGCGCGGCGCGAGAACGCCCCTACCGCCGCAGCGAGGGCTTTAAAGCGGGCATTGGAGGATGACTTCTATGGGCGGAACGCCGAGCGAAGCCGTCCATCCGCCGATGTCAATCGGCCAAAGGTCTAGAGGGCCGGCAGGATCTTGTCGGACATGCGGACGAGCTCCACCACCGACGCCGCCTGCATCTTGCGCATGACCTGGGCGCGGTGGGTCTTGACCGTGGATTCCGTGGCGCCGAGCGTCGCGCCGATCTGCTTGTTGAGCTTACCCGCGACCAGCAATGCCATGACCTGGCGCTCGCGCGGGGTCAGGGACCGGGCGCGTTGCGCGAGCTCGGCGCGTTCGCGCCGCACCGCCCGGCGGGCGCGGTCCTTCTCGATCGCGTGCTGGATGGCGTCGAGCAGGTCCTGGTTGCGGAACGGCTTGGACAGGAACTCGACGGCGCCGTCCTTCATCGCGCGCACCGACATCGGCACGTCGGCATGGCCGGTGATGAAGATGATCGGGATCTCGTCCCCCGCCGCGGCGAGCTGGCGCTGGAACTCGAGGCCGCTATAGCCGGGCAGCCGCACGTCGAGGATGAGGCAGCTCGGCCGGTCCGGCCGCTCGGCCTCGAGGAAGTCCTTCGGCGTGCCGAAGCCGCGCATGCCGACACCGGTCGTGTCCAGCAGGTCCTGCAGCGTCTCGCGGACCGCGAGATCGTCGTCCACGACATAGGCGAGCGGCTGGTCCGACATCATGCGCCTCCGCGGCGGTTGAAGGTGGCGACGAAGACCATGCCGGCCGGCCGGCCGGGATGGGCCGAGAGCGCGCCGCCATGGGCTTCGGCGATGGCGCGGCAGATCGAGAGGCCGAGCCCCATGCCCTCGGGCTTGGTGGAGGAGAAGGGCTCGAACAGCTTCTCGATTTCCCCGGCGGCGACGCCCGGCCCGTTGTCGCGGACCGAGAGGCGGATCGCGCCGTCCGGTCCCGCCGCGGTGGCGACGCCGATCTCGCGGCCATGCCGGGCATTGCCGGCGACCGCCTCCATCGCGTTGGTGACCAGGTTGAGGAAGAGCTGCTGCAATTGGATCCGGTCGCCCGCCAGCATCGGCAGGTCGGCGGCGAGATCGAGGCTGAGGCCGATGCGCTGCCGCTGCAGGCCGTTGCGGATCAGCGGCAGCACGTCCTCGATCGCCGCGTTGAGGCTGAGCGGCGCGGTCTCGGCCGGGCGCTTGGCGACGATCGCGCGGACGCGCCGCACCACCTCGCCGGCGCGATTGGCCTCGCGCTCGATCCGGTCGAGCGCGGCGCGGATCCGCTCGGTCCTGGGCACCGGCTCGGCCAGCCAGCGCTTGCAGATCTCGGCGCTGCTGGCGGCCGCCGCCAGCGGCTGGTTGATCTCATGCGCGATCGAGGCCGCGAAAATGCCGAGCGTGGAGAGCCGCGCGGCGTGGTCGAGCTCGGCCTGCTTCTTCTGCAGCGCCTCCTCGACGCGCTGGCGCTCGGCGATCTGGACCCGCAGGGCGCCGTTCGCGGTTTCGAGCTCCCGCGCCTTGCGCGCGAGCTCGTCGTGGCTCCGGCGCAGCCCGTCTTGCGTTTCGCGCCGCTGCGCGCCGGCGAGGCCGCTGGCGAGCGCCGCGGCGGCGTAGAGCGCGACCAGGACGACATTGTCGAGGCCGAGCCCATGCGAGGACAGCGAATAGAAGCAGAGGCTCGCGACCGTGGAGAGGCCCGCGGCGACGAGGCCCGGCCGCGTGCCGCAGGTCCAGCCGCTGGCGACGATCGCGCCGAGGAAGAGGCAGAGCGTGGGGCGGCCGTGCTCGGAGAAGCGCAGCAGCGTGGTCGCCGCCGTGGCGCCCAGGACCAGGGCGACGCTGAGGCCGTAGCGCGCCTGCAGGGGCGAGGCCGGCGCCAGGCCGCGAAGCCGGTGCAGGATGGGATGGGTGTGGGAAGGTGCGGCCGGTCCGGCCGGCCAGCTTGCTTCCCACGCGCGTTCGGCTGCCACGGGCACCCCCAAGAGGCTGACGGGTCCCGCCCGGCGAGCGCGGCGCGCCTGGGCCGCGCCCTCGGGCGCTCGAAAGCCAGCACTCTAAGAAGGTTTTGCGACAGTATTGCGACAGCCGTTGGGGCTATCGCAG
>DASZSL010000018.1:0-76835 GCA_035548715.1 Dongiaceae bacterium | reverse complement strand
TTCGCAATGTCTCGATCGCCAGTGCATGCGGATATGACAAGCCGCGGCGCATTCGGATGTGCATCCGTGATCGAGGACATGGCTACCGCGGCACCTGATCGGGCACCAGGCATCCTGGCTGCCGTTTGCCGAATTCTCGTGAAAGTCGTTGCATTCGAACAAAGAAAGAACTATACTGTTTCCTTTCCGCGGACCCCTTTGTCCTGCGGCTGCCCCGCCGAAGCGAGCGGGGTTTTGACGGCACCGATGTGCCGATCCCACGCAACAACCCAGCGATGGCGACCGATGCAGCAAGCCCTAGGCGCGGACACGCGCAACCTCTTGCCGACCCCGACCGAACCCCGACAGAACGGACAAGACGGAGAATCGATGCCCATCCTCACCGACGAGATGAAGACCTTCATTGTCAAAGGCCTGGCGCGTTACGACACCCCCTCCCAGGTGGTGGAGGCCGTAAAGACGAGCTTCGGCGTCGAGATCTCGCGCCAGCAGGTCCATGCCTACGACCCCGGATGCGCGAAGCCGCCGGCGCAGCGCTGGCAGGATCTGCATGCCGCGACGCGCCAGGCGTTCCTGAGCGATCTCGCCGAGATCGGCATCGCGCAGAAGGCGTTCCGGCTGCGGGTGCTCCACCGGCTGGCACAGCATGCCGAGGCGCACCACTATCCGGATCTCACGGCCGCTCTCCTCGAGCAGGCGGCCAAGGAATGCGGCGGCATCTACGACCGCCCGAAAGCGGCCGCTTCATCGCCGACGAAGCCGGCTGCCGCCGCCACCGAGCCGCTGCTGCGGAACGGCGACGCGGCATCCGTTTCGCCCGGCACCTGACGCCCGGCACCTGACGCCCGGCACCTGACGCCCGCCGCCTGACATTTGCCGCGCGGCGCGGAGACGGGTATGCTGCGCCGGGCGTGGGGCGGATCGTTGGCCATATGGAGATCGCAGCGATGTCCAAGGACGCACCGAAGCACACCAGGCCCGACAGCCTCGTGAAGCCCGGCAAGAAGGCCGGCATCGAGCTCTCGGAATCCGAGCTCAAGGCGATCAGCGGCGGCGCCCCGGCGAACAAGGCCGGCAGCAGCCCGACCGAGAGCCTGTCGCTCAACTTCTCGAAGATCGAGACCAGCTGATCTGCCGGCCCGCTGCCACGGCGGCGGGTGAAATCGTCATCGGCGGTCCGCACCGCGTCGAGCCCGGCCGGGCTCGGCCCGCTTCGTCGCGCGGCTGGAGAAGCGCCGCGGGCGAAGACGCGCCGGTCCGGTCCGGGCCGCCTCGCGCATTTGCGCGCGCGAACGGAACTTTCCGCTTCGATCCTCGATCTATCCGGGGAGGCGACATCCGCGGGTACTGAGCGACATGGCGAATGGCGACATGGCGAATAACGACATGGCGAATAACGACATGGCGAATTTCGTCGAGCGCCGCAATCTGCACGCGACCGCGCGGGACCTCGACCGGAGCGAGGTGCCGTCGCCCCGGCGCGTATCGGCACGGATCATCGCGCGCTGCCGCCGGGAGGTCGAGCCGAGGCTCAAGCGCCGGATCAGGGCGATGCTGCTCTTCTATCACCGCCGGAGGCACCATCTGGCGGAGCTCGGCGAGGGGTTCCAGTGGGGCCGGAATCTCCGGATCGGCGCCGGCAGCCGCATCGGGCGGTATGTCTATCTCGGCGGCGGATTCCTCGCTCCGGGCCCGGTCAGTGTCGGCGACCTGACGATGGTGGCCGCCGAATGCAAGGTCGTGGGGAACGATCACCTGTATTCGATCGTCGGGACCCCCACGCGGCTCGCCTTCTCTCCGTCCAGGACGCGGCGCAGGGTGACGGTGCTCGGCGCCGATGTCTGGATCGGACGGCATGCCATCCTGCGCGAGGGAATCCGGATCGGCGACGGCGCCGTCATCGGGGCCGGGTCCGTGGTCACCAGGGACGTCGCACCGTACAGCGTCGTGGCCGGCGCGCCGGCGAGACCCATCCGGAGGCGGTTCGGCGGCGAGGAGACCCGGCGGCATGTCCGGGAGATATTCGCCGAGTAGCCGGGCGGAACCGGTGCGCTGCAGGCAAAGAAAAGACTCCTCCCGTTGCCGGGAGGAGTCCGAGGTCGATCGGTTGAGGCGGTTCCAGTGCGGGCGCATCCGGCCGTCCCGGTGTCATCCGGAACCGGCCGGAAGCCCGCGGGCCGTTCGGGCAAGCTGTGCGCGCCGGAGGGGATTCCGGGACGCAACCTGGGTGAGCGCCCAGAGGGGGAATCTAAAGCGCTCGGTGGCCGGCGGGGAAACCGGCAGCTCCGCTTGTCCGACTGCCCGGAATATCAATCCCGCAGCGGCGCAATCGTTCCCGGGCCTACCGTTCCAGGGCCTGCGGATTCGGGGCGTGCGCAAGCATCAGTTGCAGGATCAGCGGGTTACCGGCCGCAATGACGCCCCGCAATGACGCGCCGCAATGACTCCAGGCCGCAATGACTCTAGGCCGATGCCAGCGACGCCATCGGCCCCGCCAGCACCAGGACCGGCGAGTTGCCGAAATCCTCGCGGCGCAGGCCCTCGCCCTCGCGCAGCTCGCGCGCGCGGTAGAGCCGCTGGTCGATGAAGCCCGCATTCATCGACGAGCTTTCATTGCCGATATGGGTCCACCGCTGGCGGCGGCGCGCCCAGCGCTCCGCCTCGAGCCGGGCGAAGGCGGCGGTCGGCGCCGCGACGGCGAGCTGCCAGATCGGGCGGCCCTGCCACCAGCTGTCCTCGGGCGCGGCGTCGGGCTCCAGCAGCCAGACCCGCGGCTCCGGCGCGCCGTGGCGGTCGAGGTCGGGCATCAGCGGGACCGCTTCGTGCTCCTGGCCGCGGCCCGGATCGGGGCGACGTCCTCGGCCTGGCGATTGTCCATTTCCACGCTCCTTGCGGCAGGCTAGTGATGTTCCGGCTGCAGCCTCAACCGGCGCAGCACGGGTCTGTTCCAAAGAGACGATGCGGATCGGAAGTCATGACATCCGGCGGCTGAAGCGCGCCGACCTGCCGGAGGAGACGGTGGCGCTGGCCCGATTCCTGATCGGCAAAGTCGTCGTGCGCAATCTGCCCGAGGGCCTGCTCGCCGGCCGGATCGTCGAGACCGAGGCCTATATCCAGGGCGACGCCGCCTGCCACGCCTTCAACGGCATGACGCCGCGCAACCGCTCGCTCTTCCTCGAGCGCGGCCACGCCTATGTCTATCTCGCCTATGGCACGTCGTGGATGCTCAACGTCTCCAGCCGCGAGGCCGGGGAGGGCGAGGGCGTGCTGATCCGCGCCCTGGAGCCGATCGCGGGGAGCGCGGTCATGGCGCGGCACCGCGGCACCGAGAAGCCGCGCGACCTCGCGCGCGGGCCGGGCCGCGTCGCGCAGGCCCTGGCGATCGACCGCGCGCTCGACGGCGTCGATCTCACGCGCGACCGGCGCCTGTGGCTCGGAGTCGAGCCGTCGCGGATTCATCCGCCCGAAGTCGGCGTCAGCACGCGCATCGGCCTCACCAAGGACGCGCACCGGCCGCTCCGATTTTATTTAAAGAACAGCCGGTTTCTCAGCGGCCCCGGGTCGCTCAACCGCTGATTACAGGGGCGCAGCGGCCGGCGCATTTAGTTCGGCCCGATGGCTGACGGCGCTCTCATCGTAACCGCTTGTCGGCCGTCCCGATTTGTATTTAAGTAAGACAAATAGAGCGCGGGGCACCACGCCAACCGCGCCGGGCCATCTAAGGTCAGCAGCAGGGGAGGAACAGGCCCGCCGGGCGGGCGCCAGAGCGATCGCGGGACTACCCGCTTTCGATTCCAAGATCAGCCGATTCCAAAATCAGCCGATTCCAAAATCAGCACGACAACAACCGAAAACACCGAGGAGGAGAGTCCATGAAGCGTATCGTATCCACCGCCCTCGCCGTGGTGATGGCGGCCGCGTTCTCCGCCGGCGCCCATGCGGAGGACAAGAAGAAGCTCTACTTCGTCGTCAACGTTCCGTCGGACTTCTGGAAGGCCGCCGAGGCCGGCGTGAAGAAGGCGCAGGCCGAGCTGCCGAACTACGAGCTCGCGCTGAAGTATCCGGAACAGGGCGCGGCGGCGATCCAGCAGCGCCTGATGGACGACCTCATCGCCGGCGGCGCCGCCGGCATTATGGTCAGCGCGGTCGATCCGAAGACCGAGAGCGACTACCTGAACAAGGTCGGCAGCCAGATCGTGCTGTTCACCACCGACTCCGACGCGCCGAAGACCAGCCGCGTCGTCTATATCGGCTCGTCGAACGTGCTCGCCGGCGAGCAGGCCGCTGAGATCATGCTGAAGGCGATGCCGGACGGCGGCAAGTGCATGGGCTATGTCGGCCTGCTCGGCGCCGACAACGCCAAGGAGCGCATCCAGGGCGTTCGCGACAAGATCAAGGGCTCGAAGATCGAGCTCGTGGACGTCCGCGGCGATGACGGCGACCAGACCCGCGCCAAGCGCAACGTCGAGGACACGCTGACCGCGCATCCCGAGATCAACTGCATGGTCGGCTTCTACTCGTACAACACGCCGCAGATCTACGCGGCGCTGAAGGATGCCGGCAAGCTCGGCCAGATCAAGGTCATCGGCTTCGACGGCGACCCGGTCACCCTCGGCGGCGTCAAGGAAGGCTCGATCGCCGGCACCGTGGTGCAGCAGCCGTTCGAATGGGCCTACCAGGGCATGAAGGACATGGCCAAGTTCATCGAAGGCGACAAGTCCTGGATCCCCGAGAACAAGCTGATGATCGTCCCGACCAAGATCATCGACCAGAGCAACGTCGATGCCTACAACGCCGAGCAGGCGGGCTACCTGAAGTAAGCTCTCCCGTTCCGGTCTGACTTGCAGCGACTGGGGCCGGCGCGTTGCGCGCGCGCCGGCCCCGCTTTGCCCCGGCCCGCTCGTCAATGTCCCGGCTTCCGGCTGCCATCCGCAACGGCTACAGTAAGTCACCATCCTTCGCCCTGGGTGTCGCGCATGGCTGAGTCCGCGAATCCGTTTCTCGAGCTCAACGGGATCAGCAAGACCTATCCCGGCGTGACGGCGCTGAACGATGTCAGCCTGTCGGTCGCGCGCGGCGAGATCATCGGGCTGATCGGCGAGAACGGCGCCGGCAAGTCGACCCTGATGAAGGTGCTGGGCGGCGTCATCCAGCCGACCGCCGGCACGATCCGGATCGACGGGAAGGACTATCCCGAGTTCAGCGTCAACGATGCGATCGAGAGCGGCATCGCTTTCGTGCACCAGGAGCTGAACCTGTTCGACAATCTCGACGTCGCCGCCAACGTGTTCATCGGCCGCGAGCCGCTCTATGGCGGCCCGTTGCGCCTGATCGACCGCCGCGAGCTGCACCGCAAGGTCCAGCCGCTGCTCGACAAGCTCGGCGTCGACTTCGAGCCCGACACGCCGGTCGCCGACCTTTCGCTGGCGCAGCGCCAGCTGCTGGAGATCGCCAAGGCGCTGTCGCTGGACGCGCGCCTGGTGATCATGGACGAGCCGACCTCCAGCCTCACCCTGTCGGAGACCGCGCGGCTGCTGGACGTGCTCAACGATCTCCGCGCCGACGGCGTCAGCATCATCTTCATCTCGCACCGCCTCAACGAGGTGAAGGCCTGTGTCGATCGCGTCGTCGTGCTGCGCGACGGCCGCATGGTCGGCAAGCTCGACCGCGACGAGGTCAGGCCGGAGGCGATGATCCGCCTGATGATCGGCCGCGACCTGAAATCGCTCTACATCCCGCCGAAGGTGGCGCCGGGCGAGGCCGCGCTGGAGATTCAGGGCCTGCGCACCAGCCAGTTCCCGGATCACGCGATCGACCTGACGCTGCGGCGCGGCGAGATCCTCGGGCTCGCCGGCCTGGTCGGGGCCGGCCGGACCGAGCTCGCCTGCGGCGTGTTCGGGGTCGACCGGCCGGTCGCCGGCACGATCAAGGTCAACGGCAAGCCGGTGAAGATCGGCGAGCCGCGGGACGCGATCCGGCACGGCATCTATCTGGCGCCGGAGGATCGCAAGCGCACCGGCCTGCATCTCGACTTCTCGCTGACCGAGAACATCTCGCTGCCGGATCTGAAGAGCTACGCCCGCGGCATGCTGATCAGCGGCGCCGAGGAGGCCAGGAACGCCGAGACCCAGAAGCGCCGGCTGAACATCAAGGCCTATCAGGTCGCGACCCAGGCCGGCACGCTGTCCGGCGGCAACCAGCAGAAGATCGTGCTGGCGAAATGGCTGTCGATGAAGCCCAACGTGATGATCTTCGACGAACCGACCCGCGGCATCGACGTCGGCGCCAAGAGCGAGATCTATCAGTTGATGCGCGACCTCGCCGACGGCGGCGTCGCGGTGCTGATGATCTCCAGCGACATGGAAGAGGCGATCGGCGTCAGCGACCGCATGGCGGTGATGCATGAGGGCCGGATCAGCGGTTTCCTGGAACGCAGCCAGTTCAGCGAGCACAACGTGCTGCAGCTCGCGGTCGGCAAGGCCGTGCATTGAGATCGATCGGGATGAGATGACGCCATGCTGAAAAAAGACCTCGGACTCCTGATCCTCATCCTGGTGGTCGGCACGGTCGTGGCCATCCTGAACCCGCGCTTCGTCTCGCCGATCAACATCGCCAACACCGCCAACCTGATCGGCCTGTTCGGCCTGTTCGCGATCGGCCAGGGCTTCGTCATCATCACCGGCGGCATCGATCTCTCCGTGGGCTCGATCTTCGCCCTGTTCGGCGTGATCTTCATCGATCTCATGGACCTCTACGGCCTGCCCTGGGAGGTGGCGGTGCTGATCATCCTGGTGGCCGGCGTGGCGCTGGGCGCGATCCACGGCTTCCTGATCACCCGGGTGAAGATCCAGCCCTTCGTGGTCACCCTCTGCGGCCTGCTGATCTATCGCGGTCTGGCGCGCTGGTATACCGAGGACGGCACCGCCGGGTTCCAGTTCGGCGAGACCTTCCCGACGCTGGAATGGCTGACCACCGGGCGGCTGTTCGCGGTGAAGGACGGCTTCCCGGGCATCCCCAACAGCTTCATCGCCCTGGTGATCGTCGCGATCGTCATGGGCGTCGTGCTGCACCGCTCGGTGTTCGGCCGCTACCTGTTCGCGGTCGGCAAGAACGAGGAGGCGGCGCGCTATTCCGGCATCCGCTCCCAGGTGATCATCGCCGCGGCCTATGTGATCAACGGCGGGATCGCCGGCATCTCGTCGATCTACCTGACGATGTACACGCGCTCGATCTCGCCGGCCTCGCACGGCAACTTCTATGAGCTCTACGCGATCGCGGCGGCGGTCCTGGGCGGCTGCTCGCTGCGCGGTGGCGAGGGCTCGGTCCTTGGCATCGTGCTCGGCGCGGTGCTGCTGCAGATCCTGCAGAACCTCGTCAACCTGCTCGGCATTCCGAGCTCGCTCAACTTCGCGGTCATGGGCGCCGTGATCCTGATCGGCGTGATCGCCGACCAGCAGCTCGTCCGCTATCGCGCCCGCAAGCAGAGCGAGCGCAAGCGCCTGGTCGGGACCGGCGGCCCGGCGCTCGGCGCCGCCGGGGCGGAAGACAAGTAGCGCCGGCGTTTCAGGGGGCGGCGCGGGCGAAGCGCGCGAGGTGCCTGTGCAGCGCCTCGTCGATGACCTGCGGCGCGCTCAGATGCGGCAGGTGGCCGGTGACGTCGAGGACCTCCAGCTCGGCCCGAGGCAGATGCTCGGCGAGATACCGCGCCGCTTCGATCGGCACGGCGGGATCCTGCCGGGTCTGCAGCACCGTCACGGGGACGCGGCAGTTCGGCAGCACGTCGCGATAGTCGCTCATGAAGATCGCCTTGGCCATGCCGATGGCGTCGCTCGGGCGCATCCGCAGGATGCTGTCGACGAAGCTCTCGGCGGCGGGGTGCTCGATCGGCAGGTCCATCGCATACGGCCCGAAGGTGGCGGCCCATTCCCGGAACCGCGTGCCGATGGCGCCGATGATCGCTTCGACGGTGGCCTCGTCGAAACCGCCGTGATAGCCGGGGGCGTCGAGATAGCGGGCCGACGCACCGAGCAGGATCAGGCGCTCGAAGCGCTCCGGCGCGGCGATCGCGGCCAGGACCCCGATCATGCCGCTCGCCGAATGGCCAAGCAGCGTGCATTGCGAAATGCCGAGCTCATCGAGGATGCTGATCAGGTCTTCCGCATGCCCGTCCAATGAGCCGTGCCGCCGCAGGTCGAAATAGCTGGGTTCGGCCGCCCCGGCACAAGGGAGATCATAGGTGATGACGCGATAGCGCTCCGCCAGCCATGGCGTGTAATGCGCCCAGACCCGCTGATCGGTGCCGAAACCATGGGCCAGGACCAGCGCATGCGTGCCCTCGCCCGTGTCGCGCACATTCAGCGCCTGCAGGGTCGAGCAACGGAAAGGCAGGAAAGACGGAGCCGGCATGCTTGGCGATAAGAGCCGAGCGTTCGCCGCGTGGGGTTGATTCAAGTCAAACAGGGGTAGGAATAGCAGCGGCACATGGTCACATGCGGCCGGCGCCCGGCGATCCGCTCACACCGCTGCCTTCACCAACTGGGTCTGGTCCAGGATGTAGCGGTTGAGGAGGGGGAGGCAGGCTCCCCCGATCGCCCGGGCGTTCGGTCCGACCTGGCCCTCGACGATCGCGGGTGCCTGGATGCCCTTGAGATCCAGCTTGAGCATCGCGGATTGCGTGGCGGCGACGATGCGCCGCCGCACTTCGGCGGGGAAGCCGCCGTCGATGATGACGGCGGGGAAGTCGATGACGGAGGACGTGGCGACGATGGCGTGGGCCAGCGGCGGCGCGATCTCGGCGATCCAGGCGTCGAGATGCGGAGCGAGGCTGCTCCAATCCTGCGGCTGCCGCCAGAGCGGCGAAGGATCGATCCCCGCAGCCTTCAACCGCGATTCCAGCATATGCACCGAGGCGGCGTCGATGAGCTGCACCGACTTGCTGCCGGATCGGCCCTGAGGCGTCGGCACCGGCATCGAGCCGATCGCGCCGGCATTGCCGCCGCTGCCGGTGAAGACCGAGCCGTTGATCACGACCCCGCCGCCGATGAAGAAGCCGATGAAGAAATAGAAGAAGTCGCGGTAGGCGCTGCCGCGGCCCAACACCACTTCCGCGACGCAGGCCGAGGTTGCGTCGTTCTGCAGCAGGACCGGGAAGGGCAGGCTCGCTTCCAGCTCGGACAGGAGATCGGCGTCATGCCAGGCATCCATCTCGGCCTGCGGCGCGCCGACTTCCTCGGCCCAGTTCCAGAGCTCGAACGGCAGCGCGATGCCGAGACCGGCGATCCGTTTGCGCTGGGCCGGCGCCAGCGTCTTGACGACGGCGGCGATTTCGGTCCGCGCGAACGCGAGGACCGCGTCGGGCAACGGCCAGGCATAGCTGCGCCGGCGGGTCTGGCGGATGGTGCCGACGAAGTCCATCAGCACCAGCTCGACGCTGCGCCGCCCGATCTTGAGGCCGAGCGAGTAGACGCCGTCGGCGGCGAGCGTCATGGGGATCGACGGTTGTCCGACCCGGCCGCGCACCGGCGCCTGGCGCGCGAGCAATCCCTCGGTTTCCAGGCGGCGCATGATGACCGAAACGGTCTGCGGCGAGAGCCCGGTCAGGCGCGCGATGTCCGCCTTGGCGAGCGCGCCGTGCCGGCGCACCAGCGAGAGCAGCAACTGCTCATTGTGCACGCGCACATCGGTCTGCTTGGAGCCGCGTCCGCCGAGCGCCGGGCGTGACAGGCGGCCCGGTGGTCCATCCGTGTCCGCGATGGCGCGCGGTGTTGTCACGATCGTCTCGTCCGGTTCGCTGAATAAATAAATCAAGTATAGTTATATATTGACAGGCGCAGCTATCAATGGTTTTTGTAATGCGAGGCCGGAGCGGCATGGGCATGCTGCTTGCGGCTTTCAACGAATGAACAGGCCGATCGACGGCCGCATATGGGAGGAACCACGATGAAGAAGGCATTGCTTTCGACTGCTCTCGGCGCGCTCGTGATGAGCGTCGCATTCGCCGGCGCGGCGAATGCGGCGGGCCCCGAGGCCTGCCTCATCACCAAGACCGATTCCAATCCGTTCTTCGTGAAGATGAAGGAAGGCGCCCAGAAGAAGGCGGACGAGCTCGGCATGACCTTGAAGGCCTTCGCCGGCAAGATGGACGGCGACAACGAGAGCCAGGTCGCCGCGATCGAGACCTGCATCGCCGACGGCGCCAAGGGCATCCTGATCACGCCGTCCGACACCAAGGCGATCGTCTCCTCGGTGAAGCAGGCGCGCGACGCCGGCATCCTGGTGATCGCCCTCGACACCCCGCTGGAGCCGATCGACGCGGCCGACGCGACCTTCGCGACCGACAATTTCCAGGCCGGCAAGCTGATCGGCCAGTGGGCGCTGAAGACCCTGGGCGACAAGGCCAAGGACGCCAAGATCGCGCTGCTCGACATCAACGTGAGCCAGCCGACCGTCGAGGTGCTGCGCGACCAGGGCTTCCTCACCGGCTTCGGCATCGACACCAAGGACATCCACAAGGACGGCGACGAGACCGATCCGCGCATCGTCGGCAACGACGTGACCGACGGCAACGAGGAAGGCGGCCGCCGGGCGATGGAGAACCTGCTGCAGAAGGACTCCGGCATCAATCTCGTCTACACGATCAACGAGCCGGCGGCGGCCGGCGCCTACGAGGCGCTGAAGGCGGTCGGCAAGGAGAAGGACGTCACCATCGTCTCGGTCGACGGCGGATGCCCCGGCGTGAAGAACGTGCAGGCCGGCATCATCGGCGCCACCTCGCAGCAATATCCGCTGCTGATGGCCTCGATGGGCATCGAGGCCATCAAGGCCTTCGCCGATACCGGCAAGAAGCCGGAGAAGACGCCCGGCCTCGACTTCTTCAACACCGGCGTCACGCTGATCACCGACCATCCGGTGGAAGGCGTGCCTTCGATCGACACCAAGGAAGGCCTCGCCAAGTGCTGGGGTTGACCGCCTAGGCAATCGGCAAGACACTCACGCGAGAACGTGGGGACGGCCCTGGGGCAACCCCAGGGCCGTTTCATTCTCGTTTTGGTCTGGGAGTGAAGCATGGCCGAGGTACAAGCGGGGAACCCGCAGCCGGCGGAATACGAGAAGCACCTGGCGGAAGCCGATGGCCGGGTCGCCTCGTTCGAGGAGCGCGAGCGGTCGGCGCTGCAGCGCGCGCAGCATTTCCTGCATTCGAGCCCGTCCGCGGTCCCGCTGCTGGTGCTGATCGGATCGATCGCCATCTTCGGCGTGATCGACGGCGCCAAGTTCTTCTCGCCCTTCGCGCTGACCCTGATCCTGCAGCAGGTGGCGATCGTCGGCATCGTCGGCTCGGCGCAGACGCTGGTCATCCTTACGGCCGGCATCGATCTCTCGGTCGGCGCCATCCTGGTGCTCTGCTCGGTGGTGATGGGCAAGTTCAGCGTCACCTATGGCCTGCCGCCGGCGGTCGGCCTGGCCGCGGGGATGCTGCTGGGGCTGGCCTGCGGCGCCTTCAACGGCTTCCTCGTGGCCCGCATCAAGCTGCCGCCCTTCATCGTGACGCTGGGCACCTGGCAGATCTACAGCGCCGCGAACTTCATCTACGCCGCGAACGAGACCATCCGCAGCCAGGACATCGACGCCCAGGCGCCGATCCTGCACTTCTTCGCCAACAAGATCGAGTTCGGCCAGGCCAACTTCACCTTCGCGGTCTTCCTGATGATCCTGATCGCGGCCTTGCTCTGGTACGTGCTCAACCACACGGCCTGGGGCCGCCACGTCTACGCCATCGGCGACGATCCGGAGTCGGCGCGCCTCTCGGGCATCAACGTCAGGCGCCACCTGATCGCGGTCTATGCGCTGGCCGGGCTGATCTGCGCCTTCGCCGGCTGGGCGCTGATCGGGCGCATCGGCTCGGTCTCGCCGCTGGGCGGACAGAACGCCAACATCGAGTCCATCACCGCCGTGGTGATCGGCGGCACCTCGCTGTTCGGCGGCCGCGGCTCGATCGTCGGCACCATGTTCGGCGCGCTGATCGTCGGCGTGTTCGGCCTCGGCCTGAGATTGTGGGGCACCGATCCGCAATGGACCTATCTCTCGGTCGGCGCGCTGATCATCATCGCGGTCGCCATCGACCAGTGGATCCGGAGGGTGTCGGCATGACGCAGGCGACTTCGGGAGAGCCGATCCTCTATGCCCGCGGCCTGGTCAAGCGCTTCGGCCGCGTCGTCGCCCTCGACGGGTGCGACTTCGATCTCTATCGCGGCGAGATCCTCGGCCTGATCGGCGACAACGGCGCCGGCAAGTCCACGCTCATCAAGGGCATCTGCGGCGCGATGAGCGTCGATGCCGGGGAGATCTGGTTCGACGGCAAGCCGGTCTCGTTCCGCTCGCCGATGGAGGCGCGGGAGGCGGGGATCGAGACGGTCTACCAGACCCTGGCGCTGTCGCCGGCGCTCTCCATCGCCGACAACATGTTCCTCGGGCGCGAGCTCAGGAAGCCGGGATTCGTCGGCCGGTATCTCCGCATGCTCGACCATGCCGAGATGGAGAGGCGGGCGCGCGCCAAGCTCTCGGAGCTCGGCCTGCTCACCATCCAGAACATCGGCCAGGCGGTGGAGACCTTGTCGGGCGGCCAGCGCCAGGGCGTTGCGGTGGCGCGCGCCGCGGCCTTCGGCTCCAAGGTCGTGATCATGGACGAGCCGACCGCCGCGCTGGGCGTCAAGGAATCCCGGCGCGTGCTGGAGCTGATCCTGGACGTGAAGAAGCGCGGCATCTCGATCGTGCTGATCTCGCACAACATGCCGCATGTCTTCGAGGTCGCGGACCGCATCCACATCAACCGGCTGGGCCGGCGGCTCTGCGTCATCGACCCCAAGGAGCACTCGATGTCGGATGCGGTGGCCATGATGACCGGCGCCAAGCCGCCGCCGCAGGAGGCGGTGGCGGCGTAGGGGGTTCCGGGACGCGCCGCCCTCCGGGATACCGGCCCTTCCAATATACTTGACTGAGTCAACTATCGGTGCGAGCCTCGCTCCGCGCGGCGCAGGGAGGTGCCCATGGCCATTCCGTCGGTGCAGGACGAGCTGGAGCGCGAGGTCGCGGCGGTCCGGCGCTTCAACCGATTCTACACGCAGAAAATCGGGGTGCTCGGCGAGGGGCTGCTCAACAGCCGGTTCAGCCTGACCGAGGCGCGCGTGCTCTATGAGCTGGCGCAGCGCGAGGCGGCCACGGCCACCGAGCTCGGGCGCGATCTCGGGCTCGACGCCGGGTATCTCAGCCGCATCCTCGCCGGGTTCGAGCGGAAGAAGCTGCTGAAGCGCACGCCGTCGCCGCGGGACAAGCGGCGCCATCACCTCGCCCTGACCGAGAAGGGACGCGAGACCTTCCGGCCGCTGGACGAAGGCTCGCGCGCCGAGGTGGCGTCGATGCTGCTGCCGATGCCGCCCGCCGAGCGGCACCGCCTGGTGCAGGCCATGGACACGATCGCCGTGGCGCTGGGCGGCGCGATGCGCGATCCGGCGCCCTACGTGCTGCGCAAGCCCAAGCCCGGCGATCTCGGCTGGATTGTACACCGCCAGGGGCGGCTCTATGCCGAGGAATACGGCTGGAGCGTCGAGTTCGAGGCGCTGGTGGCGGAGATCGTCGCCGGCTTCGCCAGGCATTTCGATCCCGCGCGGGAGCGCTGCTGGATCGCCGAACGCGGCGGCGAGGTGGTGGGCTCGGTCTTCCTGGTTAAGGAAAGCGACACCGTGGCGAAGCTCCGGCTGCTCTATGTCGAGGCTTCGGCGCGCGGCCTGGGCCTGGGCCGCCGGCTGGTCCGGGAATGCATCGAGCAGGCCCGTGCCTTCGGCTACGAGAAGATGACGCTCTGGACCAACGACATCCTGCATGCCGCCCGGAAGATCTATATCGATGAGGGGTTTCGCCTGATGAAGGAGGAGAAGCATCGCTCCTTCGGCAAGGATCTTGTCGGCCAGTACTGGGAAATGCCGCTCCGCGCGCATGCCGGACCGGCTCGACATCGGCCGCGCAGTCGGGCATAAATCGGGCGCGGGCGCGCGCGGGCCGCGCGGAGAGACGAAGAGGGGATCGGGCATGTCGCTCCACGAGGGCGCGATCGTGACGCGCCGGGAACGGACGGAGCCCAAGTCGGGACCCGAAAAGCCGGCGAAGCGGCAGCATTTCCTGCCGAAATGGCTGCGGCGGCGGCTGGAGTCGCATACCCGGCTATACGACACCTATCTCTACTGGACCCAGGTGCGGCGGCTGCTGTCCTACGTGCAGCGGGACGCGAACTTCTTCAAGACGCCGGAGACTTCGCTCAACATCTACCAGTCGCGCGGCGACTACGAGCACAAGCTCCACGAGAGCGGCAAGACGCTCTGCATGCTGGACGGCAAGATCCGGCGGCTGACCTATCGCGAGGCGCGCGACCTCTATTGCGCCTATCTCTACCGGGAGATCGACGCGCTGCTGGAACGGCAGCCGCGACTCAAGGTGCTGGAGATCGGCTGCGGCAACTGCATCAACCTGGTGCTGCTGAAGCAGCGCTACGGCGACCGCGTGGAGCTGACCGGGCACGACATCTCCGAGCGCCGCATCGCCGTCGCCAAGGAGTATTTCGGCGCGCGGCTGGACGGCATCGAGTTCGCGGTGCGCTCGGCGACCGACCCGGTTCCGCCGGAGGAAGAGAACGCGTTCGACCTGGCCTTCAGCATGCACTGCATCGAGCAGATCCCGTTCGCGGTCGCCGCCGCGGTGCAGGGCCTCTATGCCCGGGCGCGGTCGCGCGTGGTGATGATCGAGCCGGTGTTCGAGTTCGCGCGGCCGTCGCAGAAGCTGTTCCTGATCCACAGCGACTTCACGCGGACCCTGCTGCCGACGGTGCGCTATCTCGGCTATCGCATCCTGCGGGCGGAGCCGCTGACCATCGAGTCGTCGCTGAAGAACCAGTCGTCGATCATCGTCGTCGAGAAGTAGCGGCGTCCCGGCATGTCGGGCACGGCGCCGCCGGTCGGCCTGAAGCACAGCCAGAGCGTCAAGGTCGGCGCCGACCTCACGGTGCCGGCGGTGACGCCGCATTTCGCCTTCTTCCAGGACATGCCGAAGGTGTTTGCGACCGCGTTCATGGTGGGGTTCATCGAGGACACCTGCGTCGCGGCGCTGCAGCCGTACCTGGCGCCGGGGCAGAAGAGCGTCGGCACCCATGTGGATGTCAGCCACACGGCGGCGACGCCGATCGGCCGGACCGTGACCTGCGAGGTCGAACTGGCCGAGGTCGAGGGGCGGAAGCTGAAATTCAAGGTGTCCTGCCGCGACGACCAGGGGCCGATCGGCGAAGGCTTCCACGAACGGGCGCTGATCGACCTGCAGAAGTTCCTGGCCCGCCTGGAAGCGGCGAAATAGCCCAAATTCCTACCTGTCCGAAGGCGTTCGCCGCGGGCTAAGATGCCGGGCCGGCGCAGCGCCGGTCCAGCAGCGAGGACCATCATGGACGTCGCCTCCGTCCGCGGAAAGGGCCCGGAGACCTGGCCCGAGCTCTACAAGCGCTCGATCGTCTGGGACGCGCATTCCTGCATGCCGATCAAGGCGAACCAGGACCTGGCGGCGGCCGAGCGCCACCGCCGCGCCGGCGCCACCTTCGTCTCGCTCAACGTCGGGATGGACTTCAACCCGCTCGCCCAATGCATCCGGGTGATCGCCGGCTACCGCGACTGGATCCGCAAGCATCCCGACCGCTTCGTCCAGGCCGAGACCGTCGAGGACGTGCGTCGCGCCAAGCGGGAAGGCAAGCTCGCGATCGCCTTCGACCTCGAGGGTTCGGTGATGCTGGAGGACGATCTCGCGATGGTCGCGCTGTTCCGCGATCTCGGCGTGCGGCAGATCCACCTCGCCTACAACCTCAACAACTCGATCGCCGCCGGCTGCCATGACGAGGATCGCGGCCTGACCGAGCTCGGCCGCGCCGTGGTCAAGGAGATCAACCGGGTCGGCATGCTGATGGACTGCTCGCATTCGGGGCGCCGCACCAGCCTGGAGATCATGGCGATCTCGAAGAAGCCGGTGATCTTCTCCCACGCCAACCCGAAGGGGCTCCGCAATCACGGCCGCAACATCGACGACGAGCAGATCGAGGCCTGCGCCAAGACCGGCGGCGTGATCGGCATCTGCGGCATCGGGCCGTTCCTGGGCGAGAACGACATCCGCACCGAGACCATCCTGCGGCACATCGACTACGTGGCGGAGAAGGTGGGGCCGGCGCATATCGGCCTCGGGCTCGATTACGTGTTCCATCCCGAGGTCGACGACCTGCCGCCCGGCGAGCGCGCCGACAAATGGTGGCCGCGCAAGTACGGCTACGGCCAGACCCAGGGGCCGATGCAGATCGTGCCGCCGGAGCAGCTGCCCGAGATCGCCGAGGCGCTGCTGAAGGGCGGCTACTCGGAGAGCGAGATCACCGGCATTCTCGGCGGCAACTTCCTGCGCGCCGCGGAAGCGACCTGGGTCAAATCGGAATAGACGAAGACAGACCATCCCCACCCTGGCCATCCCCACCCTGGCCCTCCCCCGATCCGGGGAGGGAATTGGAGTCGTCACATGAGCAAGGTTCTGTTGGTTACCGGCGCCGGCCGGGGCATCGGCGCCGCCATCGCCCGCGCCGCGGGCAAGGAAGGCTACGCCGTGGTCGTCAATTACAGCCGGTCGAAGGACCAGGCGGACGCGGTGGTGCGCGACATCACCGGCGCCGGCGGCGAGGCGATCGCCGTCCAGGGCGACATGGCGTCGGAGCGCGACATCCAGGCCGTGTTCGCCGCGATCGACAAGACCTATGGCCGGCTCGACGCGCTGGTGAACAATGCCGGCATCATCGGGCGGCGCGGGCGGGTCGATACGGTGGAGGCGGCGGCCATCGCCGAGCTGCTGGCGCTCAACGTGACCGGCGCCTTCATCTGCGCGCGCGAGGCGGTGAAGCGCATGTCGACCGCCCATGGCGGCAAGGGCGGCGTCATCGTCAACGTCGGCTCGGCGGCGACGCGCCTCGGCGGGTCGGGAGAATACGTGCCCTATGCGGCATCGAAGGGCGCGATCAACGTGCTGACCATCGGGCTCGCCAAGGAAGTGGCGCTGGAAGGCATCCGGGTGAACACGGTCGAGCCGGGCCTGATCGCGACCGAGATCCACTACGACGGGCGGCTGGAGCGGCTGGGGCCGACCGTGCCGATGGGGCGCGTGGCCTCGCCGGAGGAGGTGGCGGGGCCGGTCCTGTTCCTGCTCTCGGATGCCGCGTCCTATATGACCGGATCGATCGTCACCGTGACCGGGGGACGCTGACCGGGGCGACGGCGGGCGATCAGGACGCCGCCGCGGCGCCTTCGGCGGCCGGCTGGGCCAGGGCGAAATCGAGCGTGACCGCGGTGCCCGGCGGGCCGGCGGTGGCGAGCGTACCGCCGAGCTGGCGGGTGAAGGCGCCGATCAGGGTCTGACCCATGGTGCCCGGCACGCCGTCCACGGCGCGCTCGGCGGTGCCGACGCCATTGTCGGAGATCACGAGCCTGGCCATGCCGTTCTCGCCGAGGCTGAGGCGCACCTCGATCGCCCCCGCGCGGTTCTCCGGGAAGGCGTGCTTGAAGGCGTTGGTGAGGATCTCGGTGGTGAGCAGCGCGAGCGGCACCGCGCGGTCGCCGGCCATCGGCGCGGTCGGGATGTCGACATGGAGCTGCACCCGGCGCGGCGGCACGCCGCAGCCGTCCTGCACCAGCCGGCAAAGCCCGGTCATGAAGCCGGCGAGGTCGATCTCGCGCAGGTCCTGGCTCTCGTAGAGATGGCGGTGCACCAGCGCGAGCGCGTTGATGCGGGTCTGCACGTCGGCGAAGGCCTGCTTGATCGCCTCGCCGCGCGGGATTCGGGCGTAGAGGTTCAAGAGGCTGGTGACGGTCTGCAGGTTGTTCTTCACGCGATGATGGATCTCGCGCAGCATCATCTGCTTCTGGGCGAGGGAGTCGCTCAGCTCGCTTTCGCGCGCCTGGATGCGGGCGGCCATGGCGAGCAGCGTCTCGTTGAGCTCGCGGATCTCGATCGGGGCGCCGGCGAAGCTCTCGGCCGGCGGCGGCTCGCCCGCGGCGATGGTGCGGGCCTCCTCGCGCAGCATGGCGATCCAGCGCGTGACCAGCAGGCGCGATCCGATCAGCGCCGCGGCGAGCCCGCCGAGCACCACCAGGGCGAGGATCGAGATCTGCAGGGCGAGATCGCGCTGCAGCGGGGCGATGACGGTCCGGGTCGGCTGCCCGAAGACCACGAACAGGCCGCCGCCGGCGATCGCATGGACGGCGTAGTTGCGGGCGACGCCGTCGGCGCCGACGGCGTCGAAGCTGCGCGCGCCGCCATGCACGGCGACCTGCAGCACATCGGCCGGCGGCAGCCCGGCGCCGCCGTGTCCGCCGGGGTCCGACGTCACCAGCGCCTTGCCGTCGCGGTCGAGCAGGACGACGCTGGCCTCGGGCGGCAGGCCCGGCTCCTGGCCGGTGCTCGCCAGCCAGTCGAGCCGGATGGCGAGGCCGATCACCGAGAGCACATGGCCGGCCGCATCCTTGACCGGCGTGCCATAGACGAGGATCGGCTGCTTCAAGGCCGGGGCGAAGGTGTAGCCGCTGATCGAGGGATGGCCGGCGACCGCGTCGGCGAACCATTGGTTGACGGCGGCGTCGCTCGGCAGCCGGCTGCCGGTCGAGCGGCAGACCGGTCGGCCGTCGACCGCCAGCAGGGAGGCGACGGCATAGGCCGGATAGGGACCGATCGCGGTCTTCAGCACGTTCCGGCACTGCTCGAGATCGACGTCGCCGGAGATCGCCGCCTGGATCACCGGATCGCGCCCGAGATCCTCGGCGATGCGCTCCGACTGCCAGATCAGGTTGCTCTCGTTGCTGGAGGCGAGCGTCGCGTAGCGCTCGATGGCGCGGCGCGCTTCCTCGACCTGGCTGCGGTAGTGGTCGACTGCGGCCACGACGCCGAAGGCGGTCGGTACCAGGAGGACGATGGCCAGCAGCAGGGAGAGACGCCGCCGCAGCGGGTCGAGATAAGTACCGATCATGGGGCGCCCGGAGGCTCAGGCCGCCGGAGCGCTCTCGCCCTCCGCCATCGGGTCACACCGCCTTGCGCGCCTGCTGGTGCGTGCCGAAGAAGGACAGCGCCTGGGAGATCGTGACCTTGAGCGTGTCCGGCTCGAATGGCTTGGTGACGAGGTAGGTGGGCTCCGGACGCTCGCCGGTGAGCAGGCGCTCCGGATAGGCGGTGACGAAGATCACCGGCACGGTCATGCTCTGCAGGATCGCCTTCACCGCGGCGAGCCCCGAGCCGCCGGCGCCGAGATCGATGTCGGCGAGCACCAGGCCCGGCTGCGACTTCCGCGCCATCTGCACCGCCTCGGTCTGGCTGGTGGCGACGCCGACCACCGAATGGCCCATGTCGTTCACCAGGCCGGCGATGTCGAGCGCGATCACCGGCTCGTCCTCGATGATCAGGATCGAGGTCGCCATCTGCTGGTTGACCAGCGACCAGGCGTCGGCGATGAGCTCCGCCGCGGTCGGCTCCGGGACCTTCAGGATCTCCGCGGTCTGGGTGACCGAGAAGCCCTCGAGCGTCGTCAGGAGCAGCGCCTGCCGCTCGGTCGGCGGCAGCGCGCGCAGCCGCGATTCGACCGTGAGATCGGTCAGCTCGCCGGGACTCAGCGCATCCGAGGACGGATCGCGCACGCCGGTGCGGGTGAACACCTCGTGGAACAGTGCATAGAGCTGGATGCGCGCCTCGGGACCGGCTTGAACCCGGCCCGGCTCCTGCAGCAAAGCCTCGAGGCAGATCCGCACATAGGTGTCGCCGATCTTCTGGTCGCCGACCAGCGCCCGCGCATAGCGGCGCAGATACGGCAGGATCGTCATGAGCTGATCCGAAACGTCCGGCATGCTGACCCCTCTGTCCTTCCAATTTTTCGAACCAAACCGCTGCTCACGGGCCCCCGGTCACGGGGATGCCGGCAATTGTAGCACGGTTGAGAAGCGACGGATTTGGCGTCGATTTTCCCGTGCGGAAGGAACCCGGACGGCACCGCGGGGGTTCCTCGGCTTGCAAAATTTCGACACCCGGGCAACCTTTGTACCGGTCAGGGCTTTATCAACGGAACCACTGGAACCGCCGGGGACAAGCCGCTGGGGATCAAGCCAAAGACCATTGTGGGCTTCTGGGTATTCGATGCGAAAGGCGCCCGACCCCAGCGGGGTCACGCGGACTGTATGACGATGAACGACGAGAAGAACGATATGGCGCGGATTCGGCCGGCCGGCGGCATGGCGAGTGACAGCATGGGCGGATCGCGGGCGGCGAAGGCCTCGGCCAAGAGCAAGGCGCCCCCGGCCCAGGACCGCTGGTTCGATACGCAGCTGAGCCGGATGTATGCCGACCTCGCGGCCGAGCCTCTGCCGAAGGAGATGATGGCGTTGCTCGAGAAGCTGAAGAAGACGCAATCCTGACCGGCGGGCGCCGGACTGCGAATGGGTGTGACGACAGGGCCGTGGTGAATGGGTCAGCCGACTTTCGATGAGATGTCGCAGGAGATGCGGGACGCGCTGCTCGAGGCGGTGCCGCACCTGCGTGCCTTTGCGCGCTCGCTGACGCGCAACCGCGACCAGGCCGACGACCTGGTCAACGATACGATCGTGCGCGCGATCGCGGCCTCTAACCAGTTCACGCCGGGCACCAACTTCCGCGCCTGGGTGTTCACGATCCTGCGCAACCTGTTCTACAACCAGGGCCGGCGCGGCGCCGGCCGCTTCACCTCGATCGACGAGGTGTTCGTCGACGAGCCGGCGGCGATGGCGTCGCAGGAGGCCAGCCTCGAGTTCTGCGATTTCCGCCGCGCCTTCTGGCAGCTTCCGGAGCATCACCGCGAAGCGCTGATCCTGGTCGGCGCCAGCGGGCTCAACTACGAGGATGCGGCGAAGATCTGCGGCTGCCAGGTCGGCACGATGAAGAGCCGCGTTTCGCGCGCGCGCACCGAGCTCCGCCGCATGCTGGACGATGACAGCGTGGCCGCGCGCCGCGGCGATTCGGCGCCGGTCACCGGCGAAGACCCGTTCGCGATGATCCAGACCCGCGCCAGGGCGGGCTCCAAATAGCCGCACCGGCTAGCCACACCGGGCGACGGCGCACGACTTGAGCGCCGGGTTTCGGGAGTGCTATCTCTCCTCCGCGTCATTTCCGGGGGAGTTCATCCATTGCCGAAGATCGTCACCGAATTTCCGCGCAAGGTGCGGATCGTCGAGAACGTGTTCATTCCGATGCCCGACGGCATCAACCTCGCGGCCAAGCTCTGGCTGCCGGAGGACGCCGAGCGCGATCCGGTGCCGGCGATCCTCGAATACGTCCCCTACCGGAAGCGCGAAGGCACGCGCACCTACGACCAGGGCTCGCACATGTACTGGGCGGGCCACGGCTATGCCTGCCTCAGGCTCGACATCCGCGGCAGCGGCGACAGCGAAGGCCTGATCGCCGACGAATACACGCCGCAGGAGCAGCAGGACGGCTGCGACGCGATCGCCTGGATCGCGCGGCAGCCCTGGTGCACGGGGAAGGTCGGGATGATCGGCATCTCCTGGGGCGGCTTCAACGGATTGCAGATTGCCGCCAGGCAGCCGCCGGCGCTCAAGACGATCATCACCGTGGGCTCGACCGACGACCGCTATGCGACCGACATCCATTGGGTCGGCGGCTGCCTGTCGAAGGACAATTTCGACTGGTCGGCGACGATGATGGCGCATAACGACCTGCCGCCCGACCCTGAGATCGTCGGCGAGAAGTGGCGCGCGATGTGGGAGGAGCGCATCCGGCAGAACTCGCCGTGGATCCTGACCTGGCTGAAGCATCAGCGCCGCGACGATTTCTGGAAGCAGGGCTCGGTCTGCGAGGACCTCTCCAGGATCGAGATCCCGGTCTATGCGGTCAACGGCTGGGCCGACAACTACTCGGAATCGATCCCGCGCCTGCTGGCGGGGCTCAAGGGGCCGCGCAAGGGGCTGATCGGTCCCTGGGCGCATTCCTATCCGCACGATGCGACCGTCACGCCGGAGATCGGCTGGCTGCAGGAAGCGCTGCGCTGGTGGGATCAATGGCTGAAGGGCCGCGAGACCGGCATCATGCAGGAGCCGATGTACCGCGTCTGGATGCAGGAGAGCCAGCCGCCGAAGACGCTCTACACCCACCGGCCCGGACGCTGGGTGGCGGAGGAGAGCTGGCCCTCGCCGCGCATCGACTGGAGGAGCCTGCATCTCAACGCCGGCAATGCGCTGGAGGAAAAGCCGCGCCGCACCCGGCCGATGACCATCTGCTCGCCGCTCTGGGTCGGCGCGGCGGCAGGCGAGATCGGCCGCTACGGCGACCAGGCGGAATGGGCGACCGACCAGCGCGAGGATGACGGCGGCTCGCTGGTCTTCACGACCGGGCCGCTCGAGGCCAAGACCGAGATCATGGGCGCGCCGCAGCTCGATCTCGAGTTCGCCTCGGACAAGCCGTTCGCCCTGGCGGCGGTGCGGCTGAACGACGTCGCGCCGGACGGCAGCTCGACCCGGGTCACGGTCGGGCTGCTCAACCTCAATCACCACAAGAGCCACGAGAAGCCGGTCAGGTTGCGGCCGGGCACGCGCTACAAGGCGACGGTCGATCTCGACGACATCGCCCATGTGTTCCCGGCGGGGCATCGGATCGCGGTCTCGGTCTCGACGGTCTATTGGCCGATCGCCTGGCCGTCGCCGGAGCTGGTGACGCTGACCGTGTTCGGCGGGCGGAGCCGCCTGCGGCTGCCGGTGCGCCCCGAGCGCCCCGACGACGCGGCCCTGCCGGAGTTCGGGGAGCCGGTGCAGGCGCCGGACACGCCCTACGAGAAGCGCGAGGTCGGGACGTCCTTGCGGCGCACCGTGACGCGCGACCTCCTGACCGGGACGATCACCGTCGATTTCCCGCGCTGGGTCGGCGTCAAGGAGATGACCGACATCGGCCAGACCTTCACGTCATCGGCCTATGTGCGGCACATCATCCGGGAAGGCGATCCGCTCTCGGCGCGGACCGAGACCGACTACAAGGTGACGCTGAAGCGCAAGGACACCGAGGTCACGCATCACAGCAAGGGGACGCTGACCTGCGATGCGGACCACTTCCACGTCGCGGTCGAGATGGAAGTGTTCGAGCGGGACCGGTCGGTCTTCAAGCGGCGCTGGGACGAGAAGATCAAACGCGACTTCATGTGACCGTCGCGTCGTCCACCGCGGGCTTGCCGGCGACCGGCGTCAGCCCACGCGGCGCACGAACGTCTCGAAGGCGGCGAGCTGGGTCTTGATGAAGTCGCGGGTCGCCGGGTCGGTGAGCTTCAGCTCCTGATCGACCTTGGTCTGGGCCTGGCTCACCATCACTTCGGGCCGGTTGAAGACCAGCGCCTCCACGAAGACCAGGATCTGGCGCAGGTGATACTGCATCCGGGCGCCGCCGAGCACGCCTTGCGAGGCTGACTGGATCAGCACCGGCTTGCCGGCGAAGGGCTGGCTCGGCACCCGGGAAATCCAGTCGATCGCGTTCTTCAGCACGCCGGGAACCGAGTAGTTGTATTCCGGCGAGCAGATGACGACGCCGTCGGCCTTGCGGATCGCATCCGCCATGTCGATGACCGGCTTGGGGAACCCCTGGGCCTGGACGTCGGCATTGTAGAGCGGCATCTCGCCGATGCCCGGGAGCGCCGTGATCGTCACGCCGGCAGGGGCGAGCTCCGGCAGGCTGCGCTGGATGGCGGCGTTCAGGGAGCCTTGGCGCAGGCTGCCGCAGAGCGAAACCAGGTCGAGGGGGCGATTCTCCGGCATGGGATGTCCTTTTCAAGGAGGAGGGCCGGCAGATGCGCCGCGCCATATCGAAATGTTACCGAAACGCGCTGTCGCCGCTTCGGGCCGCATGACAAGATAGTCCGGCAAAACCAGCGAGTCGTCCAGGCAGGGGGAATGCCGATGACCACCGCGACCGCCGCCGGCGCGAAGCCCAAGACGAGGCAGGGCATCGTCGTCCTGGTCGTGCTCCTGCTGCTTCTGGGATTGCCGCTGGCGGTGTGGCTCGATCTGCGGTCCCTGTCCGCCGACATCCTGCGCCAGCAGGCGTTCCAGACCGGTCAGATCATCGACGACATGCGCGCGTTCTACGCCAGCGACGTGGTCGCCCGCGTCCTGGCGGCGCACCAGCAGGTCAAGCCGGTCCACAACTACACCGAGATCGACGGCGCGATCCCGATCCCGGCGACCCTCTCGATCGAGCTCGGGAAGAAGATCAGCGCGCAGAACGCCGCGATCAAGTATCGCTTCGTTTCCGACTACCCGTTCATCGGCCGGGAGCCGCATCCGCTGGACGGCTTCGAGACCGGCGCGCTGGCCAGCCTGCGCGCCAATCCCAAGCAGCAGATCCTGGAGATCGCCGGCACGATCTTCGACCGCAGCGTCCGCATGGTCAGCCCGGTGATCATGGCCCAAGCCTGCGTGAGCTGCCACAACACCCATCCCGAAAGCCCGAAGAAGGACTGGAAGGTGGGCGACGTCCGCGGCATCCAGGAGATCACCATCCAGCAGCCGCTGGCGGTCAATCTCTGGGCCTTCAAGTATTCGCTGGCCTATTTCGTGATCGCCGCCCTCAGCGGCCTGTCCTTCATCATGATGCAGCGTCGCCAGGCGACGACCATCGCCGAGATGAACCAGGACCTGACGGTCGCCAACGAGTTCCTGGCCTCGGTCTCGATGAAGATCGCGCGCTACCTGCCGCCGCAGATCTATAAGAGCGTGTTCTCCGGCCAGCGCGACGTGACGATCCAGACCGAGCGCAAGAAGCTCACCATCTTCTTCTCCGACATCATGGACTTCACCGGCACCACGGAGCGGATGCAGCCGGAGGAGCTGACCAACCTGCTCAACGAATACCTGACCGAGATGTCGCAGATCGCGCTGTTCCACGGCGGCACGATCGACAAGTTCATCGGTGACGCGATGCTGGTGTTCTTCGGCGATCCGGAAACCAAGGGCGTCGCCGAGGACGCCCGCGCCTGCCTGCTGATGGCGGTCGACATGCAGCGGCGCCTGCACGAGCTCAACGCGCGCTGGCGCCAGCGCGGGGTCGAGCTGCCGTTCCGGGCGCGCATGGGCATCAATACCGGCTACTGCAATGTCGGCAATTTCGGCAGCGTGGACCGGATGGACTACACGATCATCGGCGCCGAGGCGAACCTCGCCGCCCGCCTGCAGTCGATCGCCGAGCCGAACGGGATCGTGCTCAGCTACGAGGCATACAGCCACGTGCGCGACCTGATCCGGGCCAAGCCGCTGGCGCCGATCAGCATGAAGGGCATCGCCCGGCCGGTCGTGCCCTACGCGGTCGAAGGCGTGGTCGGGGAGCTGTCGCAGCGGGCCCGGGTGATCAGCGAGCACACGGCGGGTGTCGACGTCTTCGTCGATCTCGATGTGATCGATCGCGAGACCGCGGCGCGCACCATCAAGACCCTGCAGGCGGCGCTTGATGCGCTCGACGCCAAGGCGGCGAAGCCGTCGGTGTAGGGCGCGCCGGCGCCCGCCTCTTACAGCCTTCCGGCCTCGATGATGCGTTTCAGGAAGGCGCGGGTGCGTTCCTGCCGGGGGTTGCCGAAGATCTGGTCGGGCGGGCCTTCCTCGTGCACCACGCCGCCATGGAGGAAGCAGACCTTGGAGGCGACCTCCCGGGCGAAGCCCATCTCGTGGGTGGCGAGCAGCATGGTCATGCCCTCGCGCGCGAGATCGCGCACGATGTTGAGGACCTCGGAGACCAGCTCCGGGTCGAGCGCCGAGGTGATCTCGTCGAGCAGCAGGACCAGCGGATCCATCGCCAGGGCACGGACGATGGCGACCCGCTGCTGCTGGCCGCCGGAGAGCCGGTCGGGATATTCCCCGGCCTTCGCCTCGAGGCCGATCCGCTTCAAGAGGGTCATGGCGCGCTCTTCGGCCTGTCCGCGCGGCAGGTGGAGCACGCGCAGCGGGGCGAGGGTCACGTTCTCCAGCACCGTCATGTGCGGGAACAGGTTGAAGCTCTGGAACACGATGCCGACGTCGCGGCGGAGCGCGTTGAGATCGACGCCGGGGCCGGTCACGCGGTCGCCGTGCAGGCGGATCTCGCCGCCGTCGATGGTCTCCAGGCCGTTGATGCAGCGGAGCAAGGTGGACTTGCCGCAGCCCGAGGGGCCGATCAGGCAGACCACCTGGTGCTGCTCGACGTTCATGTCGAGCCCTTTCAGGATCTCCAGCGCGCCGTAGCGCTTCACCACCTTGTTGATCTCGATCAGCGGCATGGCGTCACCCGCCGGCGCGCATGCGCCGCTGGTCGCGCTCGATCAGGCGATCGACCAGGCGGGTCTGGGGGATGGTGATCAGCACGAAGAGGAAGGCGACCGTCATCACCGAGGAGAGGTTGAAGTGGTTGCTGGCGATGATCTTGGCCTGGTTGAAGGAATCGATGGTGCCGATCACGCTGACCAGCGCGGTGTCCTTCTGCAGGCTGATGAAGTCGTTCAAGAGCGGCGGGATGATGCGGCGCACCGCCTGGGGCACCACGACGAAGCGCAGGGTCTGGCCGAAGCCGAGGCCGAGCGACCGCGCCGCCGCGGTCTGGCTCCAATGGATGCTCTCGATGCCGGCGCGGTAGACCTCCGCGACATAGGCGCCGTAGGTCAGGGTCAGCGCCAGGATCGCGTACCATTCGGGCGGGAAGTCCTTGATCAGCGGCAGCCCGGTCAGCGGCAGGCCGAAGCCGACGAGATAGATGCTGATGATCACCGGCAGGCCGCGGAAGATGTCGGTATAGGCGGTGGCGATCATGCGGATCGGCCGGCCGGCCTCGCCGGGAACGAGGCGTGCGACCGCGACGACCAGGCCCCAGACGAGCACCAGGATCTCCGCGACGCAGAAGATGTAGACGTTGGTCCAGAAGGCCTTGAAGACCAGGCCGAACGAGCTGGTGATCAGCGAGACGCTGAAGAACGTGAAGCCGACCGCCACCTTGTTGGCGATGATGAAGAGCCCGATGGCGAGGATCAGGACGACGGCGGCGCCGTAGCCGAAGGTGCGGAACGCGAGGTCGCGCGCGGCGGCGCTGTCGACCCTGGCCTTGACGATGTCCTTGGCGGCGATCGACGCCCGGGCGCGCTGGGCGGCGCTCCAGGCCCGGAAGGCGGGAATGAAGAGCAGGACGGGGAGGGCGCCGCCGATCCAGAGCAGCACGTTCACCACGGGCCAGTCGGCGCCGGCGGTCGCGATGGCGCCGCGGATCGCGCTGCCGACGCCGTACGCGGCAGCGGTGATGCCGAGCGCGGCGGCGATGGCCGCGAGCGCCCAGTCCGCGCCGGGGCGCGGCGGCACCGGGGTGCGCCAGAGATCGCCGCGCTCGGTCCGTTGCTGGAGGAGGGTGTCACTCATCGGGGCAAGGGATCAAATAGACGAAGCCCTCTCCCACGGCGCGCGCGAGAGAGGGCTTCGGGTGCATCGGCAAGTCGATCAGGGCTTGAAGTAGGGGATCGAGGTCGGATCCATGCCCCAGGCCGCGGCGAGATACTTCGCCGCCAGCGCCTTCAAGGTGCCGTCATCCTGCAGCGCCTTGATGATCTTGTTGATGTTGTCCTCGTTGGCCGAGCCCTTCGGGTAGAGCGCGCCGTAGGTCTCGCCGGTGGAGTACTGGCCGACCACGGTGAAGGCGCCGTTGGACTGGCCCGCCTGGGCCAGCACGATCGAGGTGTCGGTCATCGCCACGTCGATCTGGCCCGCCTGCAGCGCCGTGAACATCGACGGCGTGTCGGGGAAGACCTTGGCCGCCGTCTCCGGCTTCAGGGTGTTGGCGACGAAGTCGGCGCCGGTCGTGGCCTGCTGCACGCCGATCGTCGCCTTCTTGATCGAGGTCTCGTCGATCGAGGCGCCCTTCTTGGCGAGCACGCCGATATCCGACGAGAAGTAGGGGATGGAGAAATCCACCACCTTCTTGCGCTCGTCGGTGATCGAGATCTGCGAGAGCGCGAGGTCGAAGTCCTTGGTCTGGCCGGCGACCAGCGCATCCCAGGCGACGTTGACGACCTTCAGGTTGTCGAGGCCGGCCCGGTGGGCGATGTTGGCGGCGAAGCAATACTCGTACCCGTCCTTGATCGAATCCGGCGTGTCGCCGTTGTACCAGCCGGGTCCCGGCAGGTTGGTCTCGACGGTGAGCTGGCCGGCGACGGCCGGCGTGATCGGGGTCTCGCCCTTCTTGCCGGTCAGGTCGCAATTGCCGATCTTGTCGCCGCTGGCGGCCGGCGTGGCCGCGGCCTGCTGGGTCTCGGTGGCGTTGGTGGTGGCGGGCGCGGTCGTCGTGGCCGTCGTGTTCGACGCGGCGGGCGCGCTGGCGCCCTGGTCCGACGCCTGTTCTTCCTTCTTGCCGCAGCCGGCCACGGCCAGCACGGTGAGCAGCCCGACGGCTGCCAAGCGGAATTTCATGGTGTTCCTCCTATTGCTCGATTCGACCTATTGCTCGATTCGATGGTGTCAGGTGTGAGCGGTGATGCCGTCGCGCCATTTCCAGGCGCGTTGTGTGGGATTCCCCAGCATCCGACCAAGCCGGAAGTGGAGTGTCAAGGGGCGTTATGGCACGCGAATCGGCGCCGCGCCACCGCTGCGCGCGCCGCGAGCGCCGCTCCGGCGGGGGGTCAGTTTTTCTTGCGGACGTCGATCCCGTTGAGCTCGGCGATGAAGTCGATCATGCGGGGGACGAAGCGCTGCGCATAGCCGCGGTTCTCGGCCAGGATGAAGCTCTGATGCACCGATTCCGCGATGAACGAGGTCGCGGAGATCTGCTCGGTCATGTTGGTGTAGTAGCGCAGGTCCTTGCGCGCCGTGGCGATGGCGAACTTCAGGGCGGTGTCGTCGTTCTCCAGCGGCACCTTCATCAGGCGCTGGAACATCACCGAGTTGGCGCCGCCGGCGCCGACGATGTCGAGCAGGGCCTTGAGGCTGACATTGGCCTTGGCGGCGGCGGTGACCGCCTCGGACACGACGGCGGCGGTGCCGAGCGCGATGAAGTTGTTGATCAGCTTCAGGCGATGGCCGGCGCTGACGCCGCCGGCATGGATGATGGTGTCGGCGAAGCAGTCGAGGACCGGCCGCAGCTCCTTCAAGGTCGCGTCGTCGCCGCCGGTCATCAGGCCGAGCTTGCCCGCTTCCGCCTCGTTCGGCGTGCGGGTGAGCGGCGTGTCGGCGAAGCGCCCGCCCTTCTTCTCGATGTCGGCGGCGACCTTCAGGGTCGAGCTCGGCTCGGCGGTGCTGCAATCGGCGACGATCAGGCCCGCATGCACGCCTTCGAGCAGGCCGTCCTTGCGATAGACCACGTCCTCGACCTGGGGCGAGCCGGTGACGCAGAGGAAGACGATGTCGCTGTTGGCGGCGACCTCGCGCGCGTTCTGCGCTTCGGTGGCGCCGAAGCCCTTCAGGCTTTCGATCGGCTGGCGGTTCTTGTGGCCGAGCACCGTCAGGCCGTAGCCCTTGGTGACGATGTTCTTGCCGATGCCGTGGCCCATCAGGCCGGCGCCGATCAGGCCGACGCGCTTCTTCTCCGCCATGTCCGTCTCCGTGGGAATTGTCGTGCTTTCGGCGGGAGACTACGCGCCCGGGAGCAGACCAGTCGAGAGGGGATCGACGCCGGCTGGCCTCGCGTTCAGCGAACGCCTCAGCTGAGCTGGAACGGCACGCTGCCGAGCACGAGTGCGATAATGCCACGCAGCGTGAGGTCTTCGTTCCACGCATACGGCCGGATCTCGGTGTTGGCGAGCAGCGTCTCCACGAGCCCGTCGCCGAGGCTGCGGCGCATGCTCGGTTCCAAATATTCGTAGGCGCGCACGCCGCTTCCGGAGACCAGGATCAGGCTGGGGCTGATCAGCGCGATCAGGTTGGTGAGGCCGAAGCCCAGGGCGCGGCCGGCCTGCTCGAAGAGGCCGAGCGCGACCGGATCGCCGCGCGCCGCGAGATCGCAGAGCACCTGCATCTGCTCCTCGGACGGGTGCAGCGCGTCGGTGTTGGGAAGGTCGAGCATCGCCCGGGCGTCGCGGTAGAGCGCATAGTCGCCGACGAAGCTCTCGATGCAGCCGCGGCGGCCGCAATGGCAGAACGGGCCGTCCATCTGGTACTTGGTGTGGCCGAACTCGGCCGCGGCGCCGGTGCGGCCGTCATAGACCTTGCCGCCGACGATCAGCCCCATGCCGACGCCCGGGCCGAGCATCAGCACCGCCATGTTGTCGATGCCCTGGAATTCCGGCCGGTTGCGGATCGCCATGGCGATGCAGTTGGCGTCGTTCGCCGCGTAGACGCTGAGGCCGAAGCGGTCGGCCAGCGGGGTGACGATGTCGACGTCGCGCACGCTGAGCGCCGGGCTCCAGGCGATCACGTCGGAGTCGCGCACCAGGCCCTGCACGGCGAGCCCGATGCCGAGGCAGGGGCCGTAGCCCGGGGCCATCTCCCGATGGCAGCCTTCGACCGCCTCGACGATCGCCTTCACCAGCTCGGGCGCCGACAGCGCGCGGGTGTCCAGGCTGCGGGTGCGGGTGGCCGCCGTGCTGCCGGTGAAATCGCCGAGCGCCACCTGGATCTCGTTGATCGACAGCTTGACGACGATCACGTGCGCGGTCTGCGGCACCAGCTCGATGGTGACCTTCGGGCGGCCGCGGCCGCGACCCTCGCCCGCCTCGCGCTCGAACACCTCGCGCATGGCGCCGGCGCGCACCAGCTCGCCGGTGACGCCGGAAACCGTCGCCGGGCTCATCTCGACGATCGCGGAGAGATCGACCCGCGCCTGCGGCCCGTGCACGCGCAGCGCGTTCAGGATGCGGTCCCGGGTGGGCGAGCCAGTCTGGTCGGGCGAGATCCGGTTCATGGCGCAATTGTACGACGAAAGCGTCTTTTGTTTAGTGGCGAAAACAAATGAAAGAGGCGGTGGCTCCTGTCAATGCCGGATCGCGGGTTCGAGGCGCCCCCGATTTCCGTGCCGCAACAATCTATTGCGCCGCAAAACGACGTGATCGGGGCGGAATCCGCCGCGCGCCGCGCGGGATTGTTCATGGAAATTCACTTGACGCTTGCGGCGCTTCCACAGCAAATTAAGTTTAATGCTCGAACAAATAACGGGCTGTGAAATCAAGCCGCGCGCCTCTGGGATTGGGCGGGCGGCAGCCTGGATCGAGCAGGCTTCAATTCATGTGGGAGGGACTGTCATGAGGAAGTATTTGCGGTGGGCTGTGCCGGCGGTGGCACTGGCCGCGACGATCGTCGGCTCGGCGACGAGCCCGGCGAAGGCGGACGACCTGGTGGTCGGCGTCTCCTGGTCGAACTTCCAGGAAGAGCGCTGGAAGACCGACGAGGCGGCGATCAAGGCGGCGCTGGCCGCGGCGGGCGCCAAGTACATCAGCGCCGACGCGCAGAGCGATCCGACGAAGCAGCTGAACGACGTGCAGAGCCTGATCGCCGGCGGCGCCAAGGCGCTGATCGTGCTGGCGCAGGACGCCAAGGCCATCGAGCCCGCGATCACCGCGGCCTTGAACGAGGGCATCCCGGTGGTCGGCTACGACCGCCTGATCGAGAATCCGGGCGCCTACTACCTCACCTTCGACAACAAGGAAGTGGGGCGGATGCAGGCCGAGTACGTCTACAAGGTGCAGCCGAAGGGCAACTACGTGTTCATCAAGGGCGCCTCGACCGACCCCAATGCGGACTTCCTGCATGAAGGCCAGCTCGAAGTGCTGAAGGCGGCGATCGACAAGGGCGACATCAAGGTGGTCGGCGAGCAGTACACCGACGGCTGGAAGCCCGAGAACGCGCAGAAGAACATGGAGCAGATCCTCACCCAGAACGACAACAAGGTCGATGCGGTGGTCGCCTCCAACGACGGCACCGCGGGCGGCGTGGTCGCGGCGCTGACCGCCCAGGGCCTCGCCGGCATCCCGGTCTCGGGCCAGGACGGCGACCATGCGGCGCTCAACCGCGTGGCGCTGGGCACCCAGACCGTCTCGGTCTGGAAGGACGCCCGCGAGCTCGGCAAGGCCGCCGGCGAGATCGCCGTGCAGCTCGCCAAGGGCACCAAGCTCGGCGACATCCCGGGCACCGTGCAGTTCAAGAGCCCCGGCGGCAACACCCTGAACTCGACCTTCCTGAAGCCGATCCCGATCACCAAGGACAACCTGAACGTGGTGATCGACGCCGGCTGGATCACCAAGGACGAGGTCTGCCAGGGCGTTCCCGCCGGCAAGGTCGCGGTCTGCAAGTAGCCGCAACCTCGCAACCAAGTCGCCTCCGCCCGGCCCTCCCCCTCGCTCGGGGAGGGAACGGGTGGGGCGTTTCCTCGAAGCGGTAAGTTCTTTAAGATCGTGGCGCTCCAGGGCCGCCACGGGGGACATGTGATTTTCCGGCCATGAACGCGCTCCGCCGCCTGTTCGCACGCCTCGAGATCGACGAGCGGCTGCTCGGCATGCTGGTCAGCCTGGTCGTGATCTGGGTCGGCTTCCACATCGCCTCCGACGGCAAGTTCATCACGCCGCGCAACCTCTACAACCTCGGCAACCAGACCGCCTCGGTCGCGGTGATGGCGATCGGCATGGTGCTGGTGATCGTCATCCGCCAGATCGACCTCTCGGTCGGCTCGATGCTGGGCGTCATCGCCATGGTGCTGGGCGTCATCCAGGCGTTCTGGCTGCCGCCGCTGCTCGACTACGGCAATCCGGCGATCTGGATCGTGACCGCCATCGCCGGCGTGGTGCTGGGCGCCATCCTCGGCGGCCTCAACGGCTACCTCATCGGCTATCTCGGCATCCCGTCCTTCGTGGTGACGCTGGGCGGCCTGCTGATCTGGCGCGGCTGCGCCTGGTGGGTCACCTACGGCCAGACCGTGGCGCCGCTCGACCAGACCTTCATGCTGCTGGGCGGCGGCGTCTACGGCACCCTGCGCGAGACCGGAAGCTGGATCGCCGCCGCGGTCGCCGTGATCATCATCGTCATCGCCGCGCAGCGCCAGCGGCGCCAGCGCATCCGCTTCGGCTTCCCGGTCCGCCCGGTCTGGGCCGAGAGCGTGGTGGTCGGCGTCACCTGCCTGCTGGTCATCGCCTTCGCCGCGACCATGAACGCCTACGAGATGCCGGAAGTCGCGGCCAAGCGGCTGGCCGAGCTCAACAACTGGCCGGTGCCCGAAGGCGGGCTGCACCTCTCGGAAGGGATCGCGATCCCGGTGCTGATCGTCGTCGTGCTGGCGGTCGCGGTCTCGATCCTGCTCAACAACATGCGCTTCGGCCGCTACGTCTTCGCCATGGGCGGCAATCCGGACGCCGCCAACCTCGCCGGCATCGACATCCGCAAGATGACGTTCTGGGTGTTCGTGCTGATGGGGGCGCTGTGCGGCATCGCCGCGATCATCGCCTCGGCGCGCCTGCAATCGGCCGGCAACTCGATCGGCACCAACGACGAGCTGAAGACCATCGCGGCGGTGGTCATCGGCGGCGCCTCGCTCGCCGGCGGGTCGGGCACGATCTCCGGCGCCCTGATCGGCGCGCTGGTGATCCAGAGCCTGCAGAGCGGCATGTCGCTGCTGGGCTTCGACGCTTCGCTGCAGAACATCGTCACCGGCCTGGTCCTGGTGCTGGCGGTCTACATCGACCAGCTCTACCAGAAGAGCCGGCGCGCCGTCTGATCGGGAAGAAGAACCATGGCCGACACCACGCAAGCACCCACGCCCCTGGTCGAGATGCGCCACATCTCGGTGAGCTTCGGCGGCGTGCGCGCCGTCGACGACGTCACGGTCGATCTCTATCCGGGCGAGGTGGTCGGCCTGGTCGGCCACAACGCGGCCGGCAAGTCGACGCTGATCAAGGTGCTCTCCGGCGCCTATCACCGCGATGCCGGCGAGATCTGGATCGACGGCAGGAAGGCGAGCATCAACAGCGCGCGCGACGCCCGGCACTACAACATCGAGACGATCTACCAGACGCTGGCGCTGGCCGACAATCTCGACGCCTGCGCCAACCTGTTCCTCGGGCGCGAGCTGGTGCAGGCCGGCGGCCTGCTCGACGAGGCGGCGATGGAGGACGCGACCCGCAAGGTCATGAAGCGCCTCAACCCCAACTTCGTAAAGTTCCACGTGCCGGTCTCGGTGCTCTCGGGCGGCCAGCGCCAGTCGGTGGCGATCGCCCGCGCCGTGCATTTCAACGCCCGCATCCTGATCATGGACGAGCCGACCGCGGCGCTGGGCGTCCAGGAGGCCCGCGGCGTCCACGAGCTGATCCGCCAGCTCCGCAAGGAAGGGCTCGGCATCTTCCTGATCAGCCACGACCTGCACGACGTGTTCGATCTTTCCGACCGGATCAGTGTCATGAAGAACGGCAAGCTGGTCGGCACCGTGCGCACCCAGGACGTCACCAAGGACGACGTGCTCGGCATGATCATCCTCGGCAAGATGCCGGCCGTCCCGGCGACGACCCAGCACTGAGCGGCCCGAAATTTTTATCGGCGCCGGCGCGCGCCGTTAATGCCGCAATGCTGAAAAACGAGATGTTTAGCTGGCGGACTTCGGTCTTAGGCTGAGGTGCTAAACCGCCGTCTCGTAATCCATTTTTAATTCGCGGCAACTAGGATCAAAGTCGCAGTCAAGGCTGCCGCCGCGTCCGGTGCTCCCCTCACCGCGGCGCGCGTCGAGGTCCCCAGGGCGCCGCCGATCGGCGCTCGGCACCGCCGGCTGCGGCTTCGCCTTTCCCCAGGGCGAGGACACGCGGCCGGCGGTCCCCTTTTTCCCAAGACGACCGCTTCGAGCGCCTGCGCTGCTGATCGCCCGCGGGTGCTGATCGCCCGCTGTTGGCGGCCCACCGCTGATTGTTTGTCGCGCAAATTGACTTGCGTACCTCAGCGCGTCTTTGCACAGTGGCGGCATGATCGAGCGGCCGATGCGCATGACCCTGTCCGACGTCGCGCGCGAGGCGGGGGTGAGCCTCGCCACGGTCGACCGGGTGATCAACCGGCGGCCCGGCGTCAGCACCCGTTCGGTGACGCTGGTCGAGCAGACCTTGGAGAAGCTCGGCTATCGGCCGGATCCCCTGGCGGCGCGGCTCGCCCGCCGTTCGCTGCAGCGCTTCTGCTTCGTGCTCCCCGCCGGCAACAACACCTTCATGCGGCTGCTGGCCGGCCAGGTCGAGCAGGCGCGGAACTGGCTCGCCGACCAGCGCGCCATCGCCGACGTCGTCTGGACCGACGTGTTCGACCCGGCGGCGCTCGCCGAGACCCTGGAGCGGATCGACGACCGCTATGAAGGCGTCGCGGTGGTGGCGCTCGACCACCCGATGGTGCGCGAGGCGATCGATGCGCTGGATGCCCGCGGGATCGACGTCGTGACGCTGGTCTCCGACGTTCCCGCATCGCGGCGCGCGCATTTCGTCGGCATCGACAATTCGGCGGCCGGGCGCACGGCGGCGACCCTGCTCGGGCGCTTCGCCGGCGGGCGCAACGGACCGGTCGCGGTGCTCGCGGGCAGCCTGTCGCTGCGGGACCATGCCGAGCGCATCTACGGCTTCCAGCAGGTCCTGGCTTCGGAATACGGCGCGCTCGCGATCCTCCCGGTGCGCGAGGGGCGGGACGACGTCCAGAACTGCCGCACCGTGGTCGCGGCACTGCTGGCCGGGCACCCGGACCTGGTCGGCATCTACAATGCCGGCGCCGGCAATCGCGGCGTCGCCGAGGCGCTGGAGAGCGCGGGAAGGGCCCGGGACGTGATCTTCGTCGGCCACGAGCTGACGCCGCATTCCCGGCGCTTCCTGATGCGCGGCACCATGGACGCGGTGATCAACCAGGATCCGGGCCACGAGGCGCGCTCGGCGGCGCGGGTGCTGATGGCGCGCGGATTGAAGCAGCCGATCGTCGCCGACCAGGAGCGGATTCGAATCGATATCTTCGTGCGCGACAATCTGCCGTAGAATAAGCCGCCGCAGCGGCCGCGGCACACAAACGAAAAGGCCGGCGGGGGAGGATCATCGTGTTCATCGGAATCGATCTCGGCACGTCCTCGGTCAAGAGCATCCTGGTGGATGCGAACGACCGCGTCATTGCGACGGCCAGCGCGCCGCTGGAAGTGCACCGGCCGCAGCCGACCTTCTCGGAGCAGGATCCGGAGGATTGGTGGAACGCGGCGATCGCGACCCTCGACAAGCTGAAGGAGACGGCGCCGAAGGAGATGGCGGCCGTCATCGGCATCGGCCTTTCCGGCCAGCAGCACGGCGCCACCCTGCTCGACCGGGACGGCAACGTGCTCAGGCCCTGCATCCTGTGGAACGACGGGCGGTCCGAGATCGAATGCAAGGAGATCGACGCGCAGTTCCCGGAGATCTCGAAGATCACCGGCAATCCGGCGATGCCGGGATTCACCGCGCCGAAGCTGCTCTGGGTGCGCAAGCACGAGCCGGAGATCTTCGCCAGGGTGGCGACCGTGCTCCTGCCCAAGGCCTATCTGCGCTACCGCCTGACCGGCGAGCTGGTCGAGGAGATGTCGGACGCCTCCGGCACGCTCTGGCTCGATGTCGGCAAGCGCGACTGGTCGGACGAACTGCTCGCCGCCACGCATATGTCGCGCCGGCAGATGCCGCGTCTGGTCGAGGGCAACGCCGTCTCCGGCACGCTCAAGGGCCAGCTCGCCCAGCGCTGGGGCATGGCGAAGCCGCCGGTGCTGGCGGGCGGCGGCGGCGACAACGCCGCGGGGGCGGTCGGCCTCGGCGCCATCCATCCGGGCGACGCCTTCGTGTCGCTCGGCACGTCCGGCGTGCTCTGGGCGACGACGGCGGGCTTCGCGCCCAACCGCAACCTGCCGATCCACGCCTTCTGCCATGCGATCCCCAACACCTGGCACCAGATGGGCGTCATCCTCTCGGCGGCGTCCTGCCTCTCCTGGTGGGCCAGGGCGGCGAAGAGCCACGAGAAGGAGCTGCTCGCCGAGCTCGGCGATGCGCCGGAGAAGCCGAGCTCCCTCGTCTTCCTGCCCTATCTCTCGGGCGAGCGGACGCCGCACAACGACCCCAACATCCGCGGCGCCTTCTACGGCATTTCCCACGACACCACGCAGCGCGACCTGACCCAGGCCGTGCTCGAGGGCGTCGCCTTCGCCTTCCGCGATTGCCTGGCGGCCCTGACCGAAGCGGGGACCAGGATCGTGAAGGCCGACGCGATCGGCGGCGGCTCGCAATCGCGGTTCTGGCTGGGCGTGCTCGCCAACATCCTCGATCTGCCGCTCTCGCGCCTGGACGGCGGCGAGGCCGGCGGCGCGCTCGGCGCGGCGCGGCTCGGCCGCATGGCGGCCACCAGCGAGAGCCCGAGCGCCGTCTGCAAGCCGCCCAAGCGGGTCGAGACGATCGAGCCGAGGCGCTCCCTCGTCGAGCAATATGAACCGATCTATCGCCGCTATCGTTCTCTCTACCCCTGTCTCAAGGAAGCCCTGACATGAACGCTCCCATCCCCAAGTTCTTCCCGATCTCCGAGCCGGTCGCGTTCGAAGGCAAGGACTCGAAGAAGCCGCTCGCCTTCAAATGGTACGACCCGGACGCCAAGGTGCTGGGCAAGCGGATGGAGGACCATCTCCGCTTCGCCGTCTGCTACTGGCACAGCTTCTGCTGGCAGGGGAACGACCCGTTCGGCGGCCAGTCCTTCGAGCGGCCCTGGTTCGGGCCCTCGGATTCCGGCGGGGGCGACCCGATGCAGATGGCCCGGCTGAAGGCCGACGTCGCCTTCGAGCTGTTCCGCCTGACCCGCGTGCCGTTCTTCACCTTCCATGACCGCGACGTGGCGCCGGAGGGGTCGAGCTTCGCGGAATCCAACCGCAACTTCCGCACCATCATCGAGGTCTTCGCCCGGAAGATGGAGGAGACCAAGGTCAAGCTGCTCTGGGGCACGGCCAACCTGTTCTCGCACCGGCGCTACATGGCGGGTGCCGCGACCAATCCCAATCCCGAGGTCTTCGCCTGGGCGGCGGCGCAGGTGAAGAACGCGCTGGACGCGACGCATGAGCTGGGCGGCGCCAACTACGTGCTCTGGGGCGGCCGCGAGGGCTATGAGACGCTCCTCAACACCGACCTGAAGCGCGAGCTCGACCAGATCGGCCGCTTCATGCAGCTCGTCGTCGAGCACAAGCACAAGATCGGCTTCAAGGGCACGATCCTGATCGAGCCGAAGCCGCGCGAGCCGACCAAGCATCAATACGACTTCGACACCGCGACGGTATTCGGCTTCCTGAAGGCCTACGGGCTCGAGAAGGAGATCAAGGTCAACATCGAGAACAACCACGCGACGCTGGCCGGGCACAGCTTCGAGCACGAGATCGCCCTGGCGTCGGCGCTCGGCATCTTCGGCTCGATCGACATGAACCGCGGCGACCCGCAGCTCGGCTGGGACACCGACCAGTTCCCGAACAACGTCTCCGACATGGCGCTGGCGCTCTACTACATCCTGAAGGCCGGCGGGTTCACGACCGGCGGCCTGAACTTCGACGCCAAGATCCGGCGCCAGTCGCTGGATCCCGCCGACCTGCTGCACGCGCATGTCGGCGGCATGGATGTCAGCGCCCGGGCGCTGACCGTCGCCGGCCGGATGATCGAGGACGGCGCCTTGGACCGCTACGTCAAGGAGCGCTATGCCGAATGGGACGGCGCCGAAGGCAAGGCCGTCCTCTCCGGGCAGCGCTCGCTCGCCGACCTGGCGGCCAAGGTGGAGAAGGGCAACTTCGATCCGCGGCCGAAGTCCGGTCAGCAGGAATATCTGGAGAACCTGGTCAACAGCTATCTGTAATCCAGCGCTTCGGGATGCAAACTCGTGGATGGTCCGCCGACGCGGGCCATGACGAACTAAAATCTCTCTTGGTCGTCATCCTCCGCGAAGGCGGAGGATCCACGCGTTTCTCTCCGGCGCACGAACATCAAGAGGGGAGGGACTGACACCATGGCAATGAGCACCATCAAGGGCCCGGCGATCTTTCTGGCGCAGTTCGCCGGCGACGCCGCGCCGTTCAACTCGTGGGACGGCATCACGAAGTGGGCGGCGGGCTACGGCTTCAAGGGCGTGCAGGTGCCGACCTGGGACGGCCGCCTGTTCGACCTGAAGAAGGCCGCGTCGTCGAAGGACTATTGCGACGAGATCAAGGGCATCGCCAAGAAGAACGGGGTGCAGATCACCGAGCTGTCGACCCATCTCCAGGGCCAGCTCGTCGCGACGCACCCGGCCTATGACGAGCAGTTCGACGGCTTCGCGCCCAAGGAGATGCGCGGCAACCCGAAGAAGCGCCAGGCCTGGGCGGTCGATCAGGTGCTGCTCGCGGCCAAGGCCTCGAAGAATCTCGGACTCAAGGCCAGCGTCACCTTCTCGGGCGCGCTGGCCTGGCCGTTCATCTATCCCTTCCCGCAGCGGCCGGCGGGCCTGGTCGACACCGCCTTCGACGAACTGGCGCGGCGCTGGAAGCCGATCCTCGACGCCTACGACAAGGTCGGCGTCGATCTCTGCTACGAGGTCCATCCCAGCGAGGACCTCTATGACGGCGCCACCTTCGAGATGTTCCTCGACAAGGTGAGGGGGCACAAGCGCTGCAACATCCTGTTCGATCCCTCGCATTTCGTGCTGCAGCAGCTCGACTACCTCCAGTACATCGACCTCTATCACGACCGCATCAAGATGTTCCACGTGAAGGACGCGGAGTTCAACCCGAACGGCCGCACCGGCGTCTACGGCGGCTACCAGCCGTGGATCAACCGCGCCGGCCGCTTCCGCTCGGTCGGCGACGGCCAGGTCGATTTCAGCGGCATCTTCTCCAAGCTGGCGCAGTACGGGTTCAAGGGCTGGGCCGTGCTGGAATGGGAGTGCTGCATCAAGCATCCGGAGGACGGCGCGCGCGAAGGCGCGAAGTTCATCGCCGACCACATCATCCGCGTGACCGAGAAGGCCTTCGACGACTTCGCCGCCGCCGGCGTCGATGAGAAGGCCAACCGCCGCGCACTCGGCCTGGCGTAAGGGGAAGCACGATGGCGATCGAAGGACGGGGCGACCAGGCGCTCGGCAGGATCAGGTACGGCATGGTGGGCGGCGGCGAGGGGGCTTTCATCGGCGCCGTGCACCGTCTCGCCGCGCGGATGGACGACCACTACGAGCTGGTGGCGGGGGCGCTGTCCTCCTCGCCGGAGAAGGCGATCCGCTCGGCCAAGGCGCTCGGCATCGCGGCGGATCGCCGCTACGGCGATTACGAGGCGATGGCGGCGGCGGAGAAGGCGCGCAAGGACGGGATCGAGGCGGTCGCGATCGTCACGCCGAACCACGTGCACGTGCCGGCGGCCAGGGCGTTCCTGAAGGCCGGCATCCACGTCATCTGCGACAAGCCGCTCTCCACCGGCCTCAAGGACGCGCTGGCGCTCGAGAAGCTGGTGAAGTCGAGCGGCCTGGTCTTCTGCCTCACCCACAACTACACCGGCTATCCGATGGTGCGGCATGCGCGGCAGATGGTGGCCGACGGCGCGCTCGGCGGGCTGCGCGTCGTGCAGGTGGAATATCCGCAGGACTGGCTGACCGAGCCGGTCGAGAAGACCGGGCAGAAGCAGGCCGCCTGGCGCACCGATCCGAAACAGTCGGGCGGCGGCGCCATCGGCGATATCGGCACCCACGCGCACAATCTCGCGGCCTTCGTCTCGGGCCTGGAGCTCGATTCCGTGCTGGCCGACGTCGATACCTTCGTGAAGGGGCGCAAGGTCGATGACAACGTCAACGTCCTGCTGCGCTACAAGGGCGGCGCGAAGGGCATGCTCTGGGCCAGCCAGGTCGCGGTCGGCAACGAGAACAACATCAAGCTCCGGGTCTACGGCACCAAGGGCGGGCTGGAATGGCACCAGGAGCAGCCCAACCATCTCTACTGGTATCCCTATGGCAAGCCGCAGGAGCTGCTGACCCGCGGCTCGCCGGCGGCCAATGCCTCGGCCGGCCGCGTGACCCGCGTGCCGCCGGGACATCCCGAGGGTTATCTGGAGGGCTTCGCCAATATCTACACCGAGGCGGCGGCGGCGATCCGTGCTGCACGCGCGAAGAAGAAGCCGGACAAGGCCGTCCTCTTCCCGACCATCGACGACGGGGTCAAAGGCATGGCTTTCATCGAGGCGGTCTTGAAGTCGTCGGCCAAAGGCGGAAAATGGACGAAGCTCGGCGCGTAGTTCTTCCTTCTTCGTCATGCCAGGGCCGGGCCCGGGTATGACGACCGAGTAGATCGGAGAGCATCAGAGGAAAAGGAGAAGGCCCATGCGGCTCGACCATTTCACGCTGCGCACGAAGAAGCCCGCGGAGACGGTGCGCTTCTATACCGATGTCCTCGGGGTCAAGGAAGGATGGCGCCCGCCGTTCAACTTCCCCGGCCACTGGCTCTACCAGGGCGAGATTCCGATCGTTCACATCATCACCATCACCGACAACGAGAAGGAGGTGCGGGCCTATGTGGGCGAGCGGACGAATGACGGGCCGGGCTCCGGCTCGGTCGATCACATCGCCTTCCGCTGCCAGGGGCTGGACGCCTATCAGGATCGGCTGCTCGAGCTCGGCTACACCTTCCATGAGCGCGTCGTGCCGATCCTCGACCAGCACCAGCTTTTCGTGAAGGACCCGAACGGGGTCACGCTCGAGCTTGTCTTCGATGCGGCGGAGAGCAAGGGGATCCGCGGACGGGAGATGCCGCAATCCAAGATGAAGGAGCCCGCGCGCGCCGGCGAATAACCGGCGGCGGGCGAATTTACTTAACATTTTTCTTATGCACTAAACTTCAACTCTCGCGGCTTCCCGCTGCCAGAAGCCGCATGCTGCAACTGCGAGAGCGTTTGCCGTTAATACATTTGCGCTTGCATTGTTTAGTGAACCGGTTTTACTAAACATCACTCGGCGGCGATTCCATCGGGGAGATGGCATGCCGCCCAAAGCCGAAGTGGCCGTGATCCGAACGATCAGCACGGCCGGGACGACCGCCGGGCGACCGGCGGAATAAGTGCAACGGCAACCTGTTGGGAGGACTTCAATGAAAAGGCTACTGGCGATCGCCGGGGCCGGGGCGATCGCAACCGCGATTTCTCTGGCGCCGGTGCAGAAGGCTCATGCCGAAGGAACCCTGTCGCTCTGCTGGGCGGCCTGGGACCCGGCCAACGCGCTGGTCGAGCTCTCGAAGGATTTCGAGAAGGCGAACAACATCAAGATGACGTTCAACTTCGTTCCGTGGCCGAACTACACGGATCGGATGCAGAACGAGCTGAACTCCAAGGGCAAGCTCTGCGACCTGCTGATCGGCGACAGCCAGTGGATCGGCGGCGCCGCGGAGAACGGCCAGTACGTCAAGCTGAACGACTTCTTCGAGAAGGAAGGCATCAGCATGGACGACTTCATGCCGGCGACCGTGGTCGGCTATTCGGAATGGCCGAAGAACACGCCGAACTACTGGGCGCTGCCCGCCATGGGCGACGCGCTCGGCTGGGTCTATCGCAAGGACTGGTTCGCGAAGCCCGAGCTGCAGGCGGCGTTCAAGGAGAAGTACGGCCGCGACCTCGACGTGCCGAAGAGCTGGGAAGAGCTGAAGGACATCGCCGAATTCTTCCAGGGCCGCGAAGTCGACGGCAAGAAGCGCTACGGCGTCTCGATCTTCACCGAGCGCGGATCGGAAGGCATCACCATGGGCGCGTCGGCCGCGCTCTACGACTACGGCTTCGACTATCAGGACCCGAACAAGCCGTACTCGATGGAGGGCTTCGTGAACTCCGACGGCGCCGTGAAGGGCTTGCAGATGTACAAGGACATCTTCAAGTGCTGCACGCCTCCGGGCTACACCGACGCCTACATGCAGGAAGGCCTCGACGCCTTCAAGTCGGGCCAGGTCGCCATGATGATGAACTGGTTCGCCTTCTGGCCGGGCATGTACAAGGACCCGGATGTCGGCGGCGACAAGATCGGCTTCTTCAGCAACCCGGCGGAGAACGGCAAGCAGTTCACCCAGCTTGGCGGCCAGGGCATCTCGGTGGTGGCCTATTCCGACCACAAGGATGACGCGCTGAAGTACATCAAGTGGTTCGCCAGCAAGGAAGTGCAGGCGAAGTGGTGGTCGCTGGGCGGCTATTCCTGCGCCAAGTCGGTGCTCAACGATCCGAGCTTCGCGACCAGCCAGCCCTTCGCCTCGGAGTTCCTGAAGTCCATGGGCTTCGTGAAGGACTTCTGGGCCGAGCCGACCTACGTGCAGCTGCTGCAGGCCGAGCAGAAGCGTCTGCATGACTTCGTGGTCGCCGATCAGGGCACCGCGAAGGACGCGCTGGACGGGCTGGTCAAGGATTGGACCGGCGTGTTCCAGGACGCGGGCAAGCTCTAGGCCCGCCTCGTACCAAGCGTCTCGGCTGAGACTCCCGACCCCTCCCCGCGGCAGCGCGGGGAGGGGGACCGGGGGCCGTGCCGGGGCGGCAAGTGGGTAGGGCGACATGCCCGGACGTGTTAGGCTGGAAGACCCGAGTAGATGAGCGAGCAGTCTGAAACCATGCGGGTGATGGAGAAGGTGGCGGCCGCGACGCCGCGGCCGGTGGCGGCCCGGATCAAGGGCATTTCCGACCGCACGATCACCTGGCTGTTCGTGGCGCCGACCATCGTGCTGCTGCTGGCGATCAACATCTTCCCGCTGATCTGGACCATCTATCTCTCCTTCACCAACTATTTCGCCAGCCGGCCGAACGCCAAGATCCTGAACGTCGGCATCCGCAACTATCAGCGGATCCTGAACGATCCCGACACCTGGGCCGCGATGCAGGTGACGGCGCATTTCGTGATCTGGACCATCATCATCGAGACGGTGCTGGGCTTCGCGCTCGCCTATCTCATCGACAAGAAGTTCCGCGGCCACGGCTTCTGGACGACGGTGATCCTGCTGCCGATGATGCTGTCGCCGGCGGTGGTGGGCAACTTCTGGCGGTTCCTCTACCAGCCGCAGATCGGGCTGTTCAATCACGTGATCGCGTTCTTCACCGGCGCCGATCCCTCGTCCTTCCAGATGATCGGCGATATCGGCCTCGCGCCATGGTCGATCGTGATCGTCGACGCCTGGATGTGGACGCCCTACGTGATGCTGATCTGCCTCGCCGGCCTGCGCTCGATCCCGGACTACATCTACGAGGCGGCGGAGGTCGATCGCGCCTCGAAGTGGCGGCAGTTCTGGTCGATCACTTTGCCGATGTCGATGCCGTTCATCATGCTGGCGGTGCTGTTCCGCGGCATCGAGAACTTCAAGATGTTCGACATGGTGAACCTGCTGACCTCCGGAGGCCCGGGCTCCACCACCGAGGTGGCGTCGATCACCTTGAAGCGCCAGGCCTTCGAGAGCTGGCGCACCGGCTACTCCTCGGCGCTGGCCATCATCCTGTTCGTGACGGTGTTCGGCCTCGCCAACATCTACGTGAAGGCACTCAATCGGGTGAAGCAGCGATGACCAGTCTCGCACCGCGGGGAATCGCTACCGCCCATTCGGTCGTCGAGCCGAGCCTGCTCACCAAGCGGATCGCCGGCACGCTGATCGTGCTCTATACGGTGATCACGATCGTGCCGCTGGTCTGGATCGTCATGACCAGCTTCAAGACGCCGTCGGATTCGATCGCCTATCCGCCGAAGGTGGTGTTCTCGCCGTCGATCGAGGGCTATTGCAACCTGTTCACCACGCGGTCGCGGCAGACCGCCGAGTACATCGCCACCCTGCCGCCGCCCGAAGGCACCTGCGAGGAGATCGCCCGCAGCGAGAGCATGGTGGTCGCCGGCCCGTCGAAGTTCCTGCCGCGCTTCATGAACTCGCTGATCATCGCCTTCGGCTCGACCTTCTGCGCGGTGGCGCTGGGAACCCTGGCGGCCTACGCCTTCTCGCGCTTCCGGGTGCCGCTGAAGGACGATCTGCTGTTCTTCATCCTCTCGACCCGCATGATGCCGCCGATCGCGGTCGCGATCCCGATCTACCTCATGTATCGCGAGGTCGGGCTGTCCGACACCAAGCTCGGCATGATCCTGCTCTATACCGCGGTCAACGTGTCGCTGGCGGTCTGGCTGCTGAAGGGCTTCATCGACGAGATCCCGCGGGAATACGAGGAAGCCGCGATGATCGACGGCTACACGCGGCTCCAGGCCTTCTACAAGATCGTGCTGCCCCAGGCCTCGACCGGCATCGCCGCCACCGCGATCTTCTGCATGATCTTCGCCTGGAACGAATACGCCTTCGCCGTGCTGCTGACCTCGGGCGACGCGCAGACCGCGCCGCCGTTCATCCCGATCATCATCGGCGAGGGCGGCCAGGACTGGCCGGCGGTCGCCGCCGGCACCACGCTGTTCCTGATCCCGATCGTGGTCTTCACCGTGCTCCTGCGCAAGCACCTGCTGCGCGGCATCACCTTCGGCGCGGTGCGGAAGTAGGGGGCGCCGATGAGCGAGCGGGCACAGCCGATGGCAAAGAAGCGCCGCCTGTTCCGGCGCGGCCTCTGGGAGAACATCTCGGTCGGGCTGATCGCGCTCGGCGTGATCATGCTGATGCAGCCGGTCTCGCTGATCCTCTACTCCTATTCCTTCGTCGTGCTGCTGGCCGGCACGGCGCTCTTCACCGTCGCGACCAAGTTCCCGGAGTGAGCGATGGCGCAGATCAAGGTCAACAACCTGCAGAAGGCGTTCGGCGATTTCGTCGCCGTCAAGGGCTCGACCTTCACGGTCGAGGACGGCGAGTTCTTCGTCATGCTGGGCCCGTCGGGCTGCGGCAAGACCACCACGCTGCGCATGATCGCCGGGCTGGAGCTGCCGACCTCGGGCGAGATCCTGCTGGGCGGCGAGGACGTCACCTTCAAGCGGGCGGCGCAGCGGGACATCGCCTTCGTGTTCCAGCTCTTCGCGCTCTATCCGCACATGAACGTCCGGGCCAATATCGGCTTTCCGCTGAAATGCCAGGGCATGCCCAAGGCGGAGATCCGGCAGCGGGTGGAGGAGGCGGCGCGCATCCTGCGCATCACCGAGCTCCTGGACCGCAAGGTCTCGGGCCTTTCCGGCGGCGACCGGCAGCGCGTGGCGCTCGGCCGCGCCATCGTCAGGAAGCCGATGGCGTTCATGATGGACGAGCCCTTGGGCGCGCTCGACGCCGAGTTCCGCGAGCTGATGTGCGACGAGCTGCGGGCGCTGCACGACCGGCTGCACGCGACGACCGTCTACGTCACCCACGACCAGCTCGAAGCCATGGCGATGGCCGACAAGATCGCGGTCATGAATCACGGCGTGATCGAGCAGTTCGGCACGCCGCAGGAGATCTACGACCGGCCGGCCAGCATGTTCGTCGCCGATTTCATCGGCTCGCCGCCGATGAACTTCCTCAACTTCAAGCAGGCCTTGCACCGCGGCGACCGCAGCACCCGGCTGAACGGGATCGCGGTCGACGTGCCGGAGGTCCATGAGGATCTCAGCGAGCGGGCGCTGACCCTGGGCGTGCGGCCCGAGGCGGTCCGCATCGTCGCCGAGGGCGGGCTGCGCGGACAGGTGTTCGGCTCGGAATACCTCGGCACGACCCAGATCGTGACGGTCAACACCGATCACGGCAGGGTCAAGGCGCGGATCGGCTCGGAGCAGCGCGTGCCCGAGGGCGGCAATGTCGGCCTCGCCTTCCGCGGCGAGAAGGTCTCGATCTTCGACCAGGAGAGCGGGCGGGCGGTGCGCACCGCCTTGTACGATGGAGCGGCCCATGGCTGAGGTCAGCCTGCTCAACGCCACCAAGCGCTTCGGCGACGTGACGGCGGTCGACAACGTCTCGCTGACCATCGCCGACGGCGAGTTCGTGGTGCTGCTCGGCCCGACCGGGGCCGGCAAGACCACCACCTTGCGGCTGATCGCCGGGCTGGAGCCGCTCGATGCCGGCTCGGTCCGGATCGCGGGGCACGACGTCTCCGGCGACGCGCCGGCGATGCGCGACGTGGCCTTCGTGTTCCAGCAGTACTCGCTCTATCCGCATCTCTCGGTCTACGACAACATGGCCTTCCCGCTGCGCTCGCCGACCCGTCGGGTGCCGGAGGACGAGATCCGGCGCACGATCCAGGAGATCGCGCGCATGCTGCACATCGACCACAAGCTGCAGAACAAGGCGACGCGGCTCTCCGGCGGCGAGATGCAGCGCGTCGCCATCGGCCGCGCGCTGGTGCGGCAGCCCTCGATCTACCTGATGGACGAGCCCCTGTCGTCGCTCGACGCCAAGCTGCGCCAGGAATTGCGCCTCGAGCTGAAGCGCATCCAGCGCGATCTCGGCGCCACCGTCCTCTACGTGACCCACGACCAGGTCGAGGCCATGACCATGGCGAGCCGGATCGGCGTCCTCAAGGAGGGCAGGCTGGTCCAGCTCGGCACGCCGCGCGAGATCTACGAGGACCCGGCGGAGACCTATGTCGCGACCAGGCTCGGCCAGCCGCGCATCAACCTGGTGCCGCGCGGCCTCTTCCCCGACGTGCCGGCGCCGACCCGGGTCGAGACCATCGGCGTGCGCACCGAGCACCTCAAGATCGACCGCCATCATCAGGGCAAGGCCAAGGTGGCGCGGATCGAGCATCTCGGCGATCACCGCTACCTGCATCTCAATCTCGACGGGCAGCCGATCGTGACGCTCGCCGATCACGATACCGATCTCGACGTCGGGGACAATGTGGCGCTCCGGCTGGAGCAGCCGCTCTTCTTCGACCGCGAGGGGCAGCGGGTGCGGGCCTAGGGGATCGATGATGAAGATCGGCTTCAACCTGCTGCTCTGGACCACGCATCTCGAGGACCGGCACCTGCCGATCCTCGAGGACCTGAAGCGCACGGGCTATGACGGCGTCGAGGTGCCGGTCTTCCAGGGCGACCAGGCGCACTATCGGATGCTGGCGCGGCAGCTCGGGGACATGGGGCTCGCGCGCACCGTGGTCTCCGTCGTGCCGAGCGCCGATCTCAACCCGCTCGATCCCGAGCCCGCGGTGCGGGAGAAGGGCGTCGATTTCCTGAAGCGCGTGCTCGACAACGCGGCGGCGCTCGGCGCCACCAACGTCTGCGGCCCGCTGCATTCGACGCTCGGGCATTTCACCGGCGTCGGGCCGACGGAAGACGAGAGGAAGCGCTGCGTCGAGTTCCACCGCAAGGTGGGGGAGCACGCGGGATCCCTCGGCATTCCGGTCACGCTGGAGGCGCTCAACCGCTTCGAATGCTACTTCCTGAACACGATGGAGGATCTGGGCAGGCACGTGGAGCGCGTCGGGCATCCCTTCATCACCGGCATGTACGACACGTTCCATTGCAACATCGAGGAGAAGGAGCTGGTCGGCTGCATCGGCAAATCGGCCGGGTTCATCGGCCATGTCCATATCTCGGAGAACGACCGCGGCACGCCGGGACGGGGCCATATCGATTTCGCCGCGGTGTTCGCGGCGCTGAAGGCGATCCGGTACGACGGCTGGCTGACCATCGAGGCCTTCGGGCGCGGCCTGGTCGAGCTCGCCGCCGCGACCAAGGTCTGGCGCGATTTCTTCCCCGATCCCAAGCAGGTCTACCAGGAGGGCTTCGCCGTGATCCGCGACGGCTGGGCGAAGGCATGATCATGCAGGCGCCGCAGACCAGGACCTTGATCGAGAACGTGGCGAAGGCGGTGATCGCCGCGACCGATCGTCTCACCGAGCTCGACCAGGCGATCGGCGACGGCGATCACGGCCTCAACATGAAGCGCGGCTTCGAGGCGGTGCTGGCCGATCTCGACGGCCTGGCGAAGAAGCCGCTGCCGGACGCGGTGAAGGGAGTCGGAACCCATCTGGTGATGAAGGTGGGCGGCGCCTCGGGTCCGCTCTACGGGACATTGTTCCTGACCCTGGGAAAAGAGTTGCCGGCGGAGGCGGATCTCGCGGCCTTCGCCAGGGCCTTCACGGCGGCCTTCGCCGCGGTGAAGGCGCGCGGCAAGTCGGATGTCGGGCAGAAAACCATGCTGGACGTTCTCGGCCCGGTATGCGATGCGCTGCCGGGCCTCGCGGGCGACGTGCATTGGCCGGATCGGATCAAGCGGGTCGCGACCGAGGCGGCCGAGGCGACGGTGCCGATGAAGGCGATCCGCGGCCGGGCCTCGTTTCTCGGCGACCGTTCGATCGGGCATATGGATCCGGGGGCCTGCTCTTCGGCGCTCATGATCGCGGCTGTGGCGGATTCTCTGGAGGGTGTGGCGGCATGAGTGCGAATGTCGGCATCGTCATCGTCTCGCATTCGCCGAAAGTGGCGGAGGGTGCGGCCGACATGGTGCGGCAGATGGTCGGCACCGAGGTTCCGGTCGCCTGGACCGGCGGCAATCCCGACGGCGGGCTCGGCACCAGCGTGCCGGCGATCATGGAGGCGATCGACAAGGCCTGGTCGGAGGCGGGCGTCGCCGTCCTGGTCGATCTCGGCGGCGCCGAGACCAACAGCGAGATGGCGGTCGAGATGCTGGAGGGCGAGCGCCAGGGCAAGGTGGTGGTCTGCAACGCGCCGATCGTCGAGGGCGCGGTGATCGCCGCCGCCGAGGCCGCCTCCGGCGCGCCGCTCAGCCTGGTCAAGAAGATCGCCGAGGAGCTTTCGCCGCAATGACCGACGCCACGGCCAGCGCGATCCTCAGCCACGCCGCCGGGCTGCATGCCCGGCCGTCGCTGAAGCTCACCATGCTGGCGAAGACCTTCGCCGCGAAGATCGAGCTCGCGCTGAAGCCGGAGGGCCCCTGGATCGACGCCAAGAGCATCGTCAAGGTGATGGCGACCAAGGCGCCGATGGGCAGCACGCTGCATTTCCGCGCCAGCGGCGAGAACGCGCAGGGTGCGCTGGATGCGATCCTCGCCCTGATCGCCCGCGACTTCGACGAAGGCAGCGAGGCCAAGCAGCCGGCCGGGGCCCCGGCGGATGGCTGAGATCCGCTGCATCGGCCGGGCGGCCTCGCCCGGCGTTGCCATCGGGACCCTCTATGTGCTGCAAGCCATCGCCGAGGGAAGCCGGAGCGCCGGCACGCCCGGCGAGGAGCAGGCGGCGCTCGCCGAGGCGATCGAGGGCGCGAAGGCGGCGCTGGCCGAGCTGATCGCGGCGGGCGAGGACGAGGCGGTCGAAATCCTCTCCTTCCAGCTCGCCATGCTGGAGGACGAGGCGCTGACCGGCCCGGCGCAGGCGGAGATCGCGGCGGGCCTCTCCGCCGACCGCGCTTGGCGCAAGACGCTCGACGCCGAGATCGCCGGTTACGCCGCCTCGGACGACGAGTACTTCCGCGCCCGGGTCACCGATCTCGAGGACATCCGCGACGGCGTGCTGCAGCGTCTTGGCGGCCATCAGGTGGGCGCGCTGCCCGAGGGCGCCATCATCGCGGCCGAGGACATCACGCCCTCGCGGTTCCTGAGCCACGACTGGCGCCGCGGCGGCGCCATCGCGCTGGCCAAGGGCAGCCCCTCCAGCCATGTCGCGATGCTGGCGCGGGCGCGGCATGTGCCGATGGTGGTCGGCATCGACTTCGATCCCGCGAAGCTGAAATCCGGCGCTTCGGTCATCGTCGACGGCGAGGCGGGGATCATCGTTCTCGAGCCCGGGCCGGACTCCCATCGTGCGGCCAGCGTCAAGATCGCCGAGGTGGCGCGGGTCGAGGCCGAGGCCCAGCATTTCCTGAAGCGGCCCGCCGTCACCCGGGACGGCACCGGCGTCGCGGTGCTGATCAATCTCGCCTCGCCCGAGGAGCTGGTGGGGCTCGATCCCGCGATCTGCGACGGGATCGGCCTGGTGCGCACCGAGCTGCTGTTCCATGGCGGCCACGGCCTGCCCGGCGAGGACCAGCAATACACGGCCTATCGGCAGATCCTCGAATGGGCCGCCGGACGGCCGGTCATCGTGCGGACGCTGGATGCCGGCGGCGACAAGCCGATCCCGGGCGTCACCGAGGACGGCGAGGGCAATCCGTTCCTCGGCCTGCGCGGCCTGCGCCTCTCGCTGAAGCGGCCGGAGCTCTTCCGGGTCCAGCTCCGCGCCCTGTGCCGGGCGGCGCCGGCCGGCCGGCTCAAGATCATGCTGCCGATGGTCACGGTGCCGGCGGAGCTCGAGGCGGCGCGCGAGCATCTCGATGCGGTGGAGGCGGAGCTCGTGCGGGCCGGAGTCGCGCACAAGCGGCCGCCGCTCGGCATCATGGTCGAGGTGCCGAGCGTCGGCCTGACGCCGGAGCGCTTCGCCGCCGACTTCTTCTCGATCGGCTCGAACGATCTCACGCAATACGTGATGGCGGCGGCGCGCGATCTCGCCTCGGTCGCCTATCTCGCGGACACGCGGGATCCGGCCGTGCTGAGCCTGATCGCCCGGGTCGCGGCCCATGGCGAAGCGCACGGGATCGAGGTCTCGCTCTGCGGCGATGCCGGCTCCGATCCCGGATTGGTGCCGCATCTGCTGCGGGCGGGCCTGCGGCGGCTCTCGGCGGCGCCGGGCGCGGTCGGCCGCGTCAAGGCCGCGATCGCCGGCGTCGATCTCGGGGCCTGACCATGTCGAGCGCGGACGACCGGGAAGCGGCGCGGGAACAGGCGACGGCGACCGTCGCGGACTACAAGCGCATCCTGGCCAAGGTGCTGGACAACCGGCCGTCGGGCACGCGCCAGAAGCTGGCCGCGGCGCTGGGCAAGAATCGCAGCTTCGTCTCGCAGATCGCCAATCCCAACTACGCGACGCCGATCCCGGCCCAGCATCTCGACCTCATCTTCGAGATCTGCATCTTTCCGTCCGGCGACCGCAGGGCGTTCCTGGAAGCCTATGGCCGCGCGCACCCGGGCAAGCTGGACCGGATCCGGCACAAGAAGGACCACCGGCTCCGCCCGGTGACGGTCTATGTGCCGGACCTGGAGGATGAGGCCAAGAACCACGCCCTCGATCGGCTGCTGGCGGATATCGCCCTGCGGATCGGGCGCCTCACGGACAATTAAGGGCGGAAGGCCAAGGGGAGGAAGAAGCCATGAAGAAGCTGATCAACGCCGTCGAGAACGTGCTGTCGGAGAGCCTGGACGGATTCGCCGCCGCCCATGCCGACATCGTCGAGCTGGGCACCGACCGGCTGTTCGTCCGCCGCAAGCAGCTCAAGCCGGGCAAGGTCGCCCTGCTCTCCGGCGGCGGCTCGGGGCATGAGCCGCTGCATGCGGGCTTCGTCGGCCAGGGCATGCTGGACGCCGCGTGTCCCGGCCAGGTCTTCACCTCGCCCACGCCCGACCAGATGGCGGCCGCGACCGCGGCGATCGACCAGGGCCAAGGCACGCTCTTCATCGTGAAGAACTACGAAGGCGACGTCATGAACTTCGAGATGGCGGCGGACATGGCCGCGACGCCGGTGAAGACCGTCGTCGTCGATGACGACGTCGCCGTGGAGAAGTCGACCTATTCGACCGGGCGTCGCGGCGTCGCCGGAACGATGATCGTGGAGCGCATCGTCGGCGCGGCGGCGGAGCAGGGGGCCTCGCTCGACGAGTGCCAGGCGCTCGGCCGGGACGTGAACGGGCGCACGCGGTCGATGGGCGTCGCGCTGACGAGCTGCACCGTGCCCGCGGCCGGCAAGCCGACCTTCACCCTCGGCGATGACGAGATGGAAATGGGCGTCGGCATCCATGGCGAGCCGGGCCGCCGCCGGGTGAAGCTCGCCGCCGCCGACGCGATCGCCGAGGAGATGCTCGGCGCCATCCTGGGCGATCTCTCGCCGGAGAGCGGCGCCGAGGCGATTCTGCTGGTCAACGGCTTCGGCGGCACGCCGTCGATGGAGCTCTACCTGATGTGCAACGCCGCGAACAAGATCCTCGCGCAGCGCAAGGTGAAGCCGATCCGGACGCTGGTCGGCTCCTACGTCACCTCACTGGAGATGGCAGGCTGCTCGCTCACGGTGTCGCTGGTCGACGGCCGGCTCGCCAGGCTCTGGGACTCGCCGGTCCACACCGCCGCCCTGCGCTGGGGGATCTGATCAGCCCCGCAGCAGGGCGGCGGGCGGCGCGCATTCGGCGAAAGGGCGTCGCTTCGAGCGCGGCCGGTCTCCCTTTCTGATGCACGGACGCGCGGGCGCCGGCGCCTGCGCGCGGCGGATGTAGCAGCCGATCGCGATTCCGATGGGAACTTGCAAGGCCAGCCAGACGGCAACCGCCACGGCGGTCATCGTTGCGGTCATGGGGCACCTCCCTGCGCATGGCGCACTGCAGCAAGCATTTCTGCGTCCGCCAAAGGGTTATGGTCACTTCCTCTGAGATTTGAACCCGATATTCGGAGAGAGGTTGCCTTGATTCGGCCAGAAAGGTGAAAACGAAGTCGTGGCCGCTCTTATTCCAACGCGGCGGCGGCGGCGGAGGTCGAGGGGCCGCGCTGGGGCGCCGGGCCCGGGCGCCGCAGCAGCACCAGCAGCGGAATCGCCGCCAGCGTCACCCACATCATGAACTGAAAGTCGTTCAGGTAGGCGATGGTGGCCGCCTGGCGCGTCACCTCGGCGTTCAGCGCGGCCATGCCGGGCGTGGTGTCGAGCGACCAGGCCGAGGGCAGTTGCGGCCACTGCATCATCGGATTGAACGGCGTGACGTGCTCGGCCAGGATCGCGTGGTTGATCTGCGTGCTCTCGGAGAGCAGGGCGGTCACCACCGAGATCCCGATGCTGCTGCCGATGTTGCGCAGCAGGCTGAACAGGCCGGCCGCCTCGGTGCGCAGGTGCGGATCGAGCGTGGAGAAGGTGATCGTGCTCAGCGGCACGAAGATGAAGCCCAGGCCGAATCCCTGGATGATGCCGCTCTCGACGATGGTGTACTGGTCGGTGTCGAGATTGAAGCCGACCATCTGCCAGAGCGAGTAGGCCGTCAGCAGCAGGCCGAACAGGATCAGCGCCCGTGTATCGACGCGGCCCACCATGCGTCCGACGACCATCATCGCGATCATGGTGCCGATGCCGCGCGGCGCCAGCACGAAGCCGACGGTGATGACCGGGTAGCCCTTCAGGTTCTGCAGGAAGGGCGGCAGCAGCGCCATGGTGGCGAGCAGCACGATGCCCACCAGGAAGATGAAGAACAGCCCGGTGACGAGATTGCGGTCCTTGAACAGGCGCGGCGTGATGAACGGGTGCTCGTGGGTCAGCATGTGCACGATGAACATGTAGAAGCTGAGCACGGCGACCACCGTCTCGATCACGATCTCGGTCGAGGAAAACCAGTCCTTGAGCTCGCCCCGGTCGAGCATCATCTGCAGCGAGCCGATGGCCAGGCTCAGGAGCCCGAAGCCGAAGAGGTCGAGCGGCCGGTCGCGCTCCCGGGTCTCGGGCACGAAGGCCAGGATGCCGAGCAAGGCCAGGATGCCGAACGGCAGGTTGATGAAGAACACCCAGCGCCAGTTGTAGTACTCGGTCAGGTAGCCGCCGAGCGTCGGGCCGAGGATCGGGCCGACCATCACGCCGACGCCCCACATCGCCATCGCGGCGCCGTGCTTCTCGCGCGGGTAGGTGTCGAGGAGCACGGACTGGGACAGCGGCACCAGCGCCGCGCCGAACACGCCCTGCAGCAGCCGGAACAGGACCATCTGGTCCAGCGTCGCCGCGATGCCGCAAAGCATCGAGGCGATGGTGAAGCCGACCACCGACCAGACGAACAGCCGCTTGCGGCCGAGCTTGGCGCTCAGGAAGCCGGTCGGCGGGGTCATGATCGCCGCGGCGACGATGTAGGAGGTCAGCACCCAGGCGACCTGGTCCTGGGTCGCCGAGAGCGAGCCCTGCATGTGCGGCAGGGCGACGTTGGCGATGGTGGTGTCCAGCGCCTGCATGATCGTCGCCAGCATGATCGAGCAGGTGATCAGGAATGGCGAAGCGGCCGGCTTGGCGCCCGATGCGGCGGCGGTCATGGCGCGGCGCCTACTTCTTGTCGTCCTCGCCGATCCAGGCCATGGCGGAATGGATCAGGTCAGGCAGCGAGCGGTGGTGCTCGGTGTCGATCGAGACGACGACGCTCATGCCGGCGCGCAGCGGCGTCTGCTCGTTCTGGCCGACGATCTTCAGGCGGACGGGAATGCGCTGCACCACCTTGACCCAGTTGCCGCTGGAATTCTGCGCCGGGAGCGCGCTGAACTCCGAGCCCGTGGCGGCGCCGATGCTGTCGACCACGGCCTGGAACTCGACGCCCGGATAGGTGTCGACCGTCACGGTCGCCTGCTGGCCGGGGCGGACATGGGTCATGTCCGTCTCCTTCATGTTCGCGCCGATCCAGATGTCCTGGTCGGAAACCAGGCTGAACGCGGCACGGCCGGCGGTCAGGTAGGTGCCGGGCCGGACGTCGTCGATCTGGCTGACGATGCCGTCGCCCGGGGCGAGGATGGTCGCATGCTCCAGGTCGAGCTTGGCCTGGTCGAGCTTGGCCTGGGCGGCGCGGACCGTCGGATGGTCGTCGGGCGCGATGTCCGGATTGCCGTTGAGCTCGGAGAGGATGCGCTGGATGTCCTGCTGGATGGCGGCGGCGTTGCTCTGGGTGACGTTCACCTGGTTGCGCGCCTCGTCATATTCGGATTCCGAGATGGCCTTGGCGGCGAACAGCTTCTCGCGCCGGGCGAATTCGCGCTGCGCGAAGCCGATATTGTCCTTCGCGGCCTGGAGATCCGCCTGGCGCTGGCGATAGGCCGCCTTCTGCGCCGCGATGTTGTTGCGCGCCGCCTCGAGATTGGCCTGGGCGCCGGCGATGGCGATCTTCAGCGGCTCGGGATCGATCCGCAGCAGGACGTCGCCCTGCTTTACCGGCTCGTTCTCATGCACCGGCACCTCGACCACGCGGCCGGAGATTTCCGGGCTGATCGACACCATGTGCGCCTGGACGTAAGCGTTGTCGGTGCCTTCGTAGCGGCCGCCGGTCGCGTAGACGTAGACGGCGCCGATCGCCACGACGATCGGCCCGAGCGCCAGCAGCGCGCGGCGCCAGCGCCGGCGCCGGCGGAAGGCCAGGGTGATGCCGTCGCTCTTGACGGCGGTGGCGGGAGCGCCGGGCGCGACGCTGGGCGTCGCGCTGCTCTGGGCGTTGTCGGTGGCGGAGCCGGAGTCAGGCATCGTGGGGAACTTTCAGGTTCTGCCGGGACCGCTCCGTCGTCTCGCCGGCCGCCATCGCCACGGCGATGTCGCGACCGGACAGATTGGTCCGCACTTTCATGAGAAGGTCGGTGAGCTGGCGCCGTTCCGCCTCGTCGAGGCCGAGCAGCGCGGCCTCCCGGGTCGCCGCGGCGAGCTCCTGGAACTGCTCCATCAGCGGACGCGCCGTTTCGGTGAGGTACAGCCGCCGCACCCGGCGATCCGACGGGTCCGCGCGGCGCTCCACCCAGCCGGCATTCTCCAGCCGGTCGAGCAGGCGGACGAGGGTGATCGGCTCGATCTCGAGCGTTTCCGCCAAGGCGGCCTGGCTCGTCCCTTCCGAACGCGCAAGATAGGCCAGCACCGCCCATTGCGCGCGGGTCAGGCCGCTGCTGCGCGAGCGCCGCTCGAAGTCCCGGCGCATCAGGCGCGCCGTGTCATGGAGCAGAAAACCAAAAGTTAGGGGGATCATCGTCAATGTCCGGCTAGATATCGTGTGCTTAATATAAGCAAGCTTATAATATTGTCAAGTTATGACCTGCGGCAATCCGACCCGGCCCTTAACCTTTTCCTAACCATAACTTTCAAAGGTTTATTAGGGGTAACCGGCGAGACTCTGCCGATCGAATGGGGAGTCGCGGGACGACCTCGGCCGGAGGACTACGATCCTTGGCCGGTTGCCGGCGACCTGACCGGAAGCGGTGACCGTCGGAATGCAGCGGGCTTCAGCTCAATCGAAAGATGCAGAGTTCCGAGGGGCTGAAAGGTCGGACGCATTGCGGTCGTGCGCCCGGGCCGTCTTCGCGCGCGCGGCGACATGGGCGCTGCTGGCGACGCTGTTTCTATGGCACGAGGCGCAGGCGCCCGGCGGCTCGGGCGGCAAGGGCAACGCCGCGCCGCCGATCGCCGTCGTGCTGGGCCTGGGCAGCGTGCTGGGCGGGAGCTTTCCCGGCCGGCGCCGCCGCGGCCGCGATGCCGCCGCGAGCGAGCGCGAGGAACTGGCGCGCCTGGCGGACGGCAATCCGAACCCGGCGATGCAGATCGATCATCTCGGCGAAGTCCGCTGCGCCAACGCCGCGGCGAAGCAGTTTCTCGCCATGCTGGCCGAGGATCCGACCCTGCGCGACGAATGGCGCAAGGCCTGCAAGGCGCTGTGGGAGTCGGGCGGCGAGGAGCGCCGGTTCCGCTTCGGCGACCGCTGCTATCTGCTGCGCAGCGGCAGCGCCGAGGGCGATCGGCTGAACATCTATGCGCTCGACGTCAGCGACCACGATGCCTGGGAACACGCGCTGATCGAAAGCGAGGCGCGGCTGTCGCTGGCCGCGCGCACGGCGCGGCTCGGCCTGTTCGAGGTCGATGTGCCGGCGCGGCGCATCTCCTATGACGAGATGTGTGCCTGGCAGATCGGCCTCAGCCCGAAGAAGACCGAGGAGACGCTCGACCTTTGGGCGGAGCGGGTCCATCCGGACGACCGCGCCAAGGCGATCCTCGCCATGGAGGACCTGCTGTCGGGCCGCGCCGGCCAGTTCCAGAACGAATTCCGCCTGAACGACGGCCGCGGCGACTGGCTGTGGGTCTCGGCGACCGCCGAGGTCGTCGCGATCGATCCCACCGGCCTGCCGCGCCGGGTCATCGGGTCGCAGGTCGATGTCAGCGCGCTGAAGCGCTCGGCCGCGGCCTTGGACATGCTCAACCGGCGCAGCCTGGCGCAGCTCGATCTCGTGGCGCTCGCCGAGGCCGGCGTCGAGGACGCGGTCCTGCGCAAGGCGGCGGAGCACGCCGCGCGCCTGACCGGGAGTCCGGCCGCGGTCCTCACCGTGCAGGGCGAGGCGGGCGTGCCCGCCGCGACCGTCCGGTTCGGTGATCCGCCGCCCGCCGCGTCGCAGGGCGACGTACAGCGCTGCAGCGCGGAGATCCGGGATGGCGGCGCCCAGGTCGCGACCCTGGTCGTGAGCGCAAAGGCGCAGCCCTATCTGGCCGAGGATCAGCTCACGCTGCAGCTCGTCGGCGCCGAGGCGTGGCGTCTCGTGCAGCGCATGCGCCAGGCGCGCAAGCTGCAGGTGCAGTCGCGCGTGCTCGAAAGCGCGGTCAACGGCGTGGTCATCGCCGACACCGACGGCTGCGTCGAATGGGCCAACCCGGCCTTCGAGCGCATGACCGGATACGCGCTGGCCGAGATCGCGGGGCGCAACCTCAACCTCCTGAAGTCCGGCGCGCACAATGCGGGCTTCTACGCCGAGCTCTGGAAGACGATCGCCTCCGGGAAGTCCTTCGCCGCCGAGTTCGTCAACCGGCGCAAGGACGGCGTCGACATCACCGTCGATCAGGTGATCGCCCCGGTCCTGGCCGAGGACGGCAGGATCGAGAAATACATCGCGGTCTGCGAGGACATCACCGAGCGCAAGTCCGCCGAGCACCGGCTGAGCTTCCTGGCCGAGCACGACGAGCTGACCGGCGTGCTGAACCGCACCACCATGATCGCCGCGATCAACCAGGAGATCGCCGAGTCCGACCGCAGCGGCAACGGCTTTGCGGTCCACTATGTCGGCCTGGATCATTTCACCGTGGTCAACGACCGGCTGGGCCGGCTCGCCGGCGACGCCGTGCTGCGCCGCGTGGCGCAGACCCTGAGCGACTGCCTGCGCCCGAGCGACAGCGTCGCGCGCTGCGGCGGCGACGAATTCGCCGTCCTGCAGCGCATGACCGACGGGCCGGACGGGGCCGCGGCCCTGGCGCGGCGCCTGCTCGGCGCGGTGTCCGCGGCCTCCGAGCATCCCGAGGCGGAGCTCCGGATCGCCGCCAGCATCGGCATCAGCGTGTTTCCCGGCGACCAGGGCACCGCGGAGGCGCTGCTGGCGAACGCCGAGCTCGCCATGCGGCGCGCCAAGTCCGAGATCCGCGGCAGCCTGCGTTTCTTCACCTCGGCCCTGCACGAGGCGGCGGTCACCAAGGCGACCCTGGCGACGGCGCTGCCGGCCGCGATGCGCGAGCGGCAGATCTTCCTCGCCTACCAGCCGATCGTCGATCTCCAGACCGGCACCATCGTCGGCTGCGAGGCGCTGGCGCGCTGGCGCCATCCGACGCTGGGATTGCTGCCGCCGGCGCAATTCATCCAGATCGCCGAGGAGACCGGGCAGATCCGCGATCTCGGCCTCTACATCCTCGACCGCGCGATCGCCGAGTTCTTCGCGGAGCTTCCCGATGCCGGCGAGGAAGTGACGCTCTCGGTGAACCTCTCCTTCGGCCAGTTCGCCGAGGAGGAGCTGGTCGACGTCATCCGCGACGAGCTCGCCCGCACGCGCTTCCCGCCGACCCGGCTCGAGCTCGAGCTGACCGAGAGCATGCTGGCCCAGGAGCCGGAGCGGGCGATCGACATGACCCGCGCGGTGTCCGGGCTCGGCTGCAAGCTGGCGATCGACGATTTCGGCACCGGCTATTCCTCGCTGGCGCAGCTGCGGCGGTTCCAGGTGGATTTCCTGAAGATCGACCGCAGCTTCGTGATCGACATCGCCGGCGGCGAGGGTCCGCAGGGCGTGGTGCGGGCGGCCATCGCGATGGGCCACAGCCTCGGCCTGCAGATCATCGCGGAGGGCGTCGAGACGCTGGAGCAGGCCGAATTCCTGCGCCGCGAAGGCGTGGAGCTGGCGCAAGGCTATCTCTTCGGCAAGCCGATGCCGATCGCCGAGCTGGCGGGGCTTCACCGTCAGCAGAAGGCCGGGCGCGGCGACGTCTCGGCCCAGGGCCGGCGGACCGGCCCTTATCCCGGCTCGACCAAGCTGCATTGATGTCCGTCGGGGCGCGGGCCCGGGCGCGCGCACGGGGAACCGGCCTGCGATGTCACGGCTTCGCGCAAGACCGCGGAAAACCGCCGGATTCGGCGGCATCGCGGGTGCCGCGGCCGGTTGCGGGGAGCGGGCCTTTCCGTTAGTTTTCGCGCGGTTGCCGCCCGGGGTGTAGCTCAGCCTGGTAGAGTACCTGCTTTGGGAGCAGGGTGTCGCTGGTTCGAATCCAGTCACCCCGACCAGCGGCTGATGCGACGAGGGAGTGCGAGGATGCAGGCGCGGATCTTCAAGCCGGCGAAAACGGCGATGCAGTCGGGGCGGGCGGGCACCGATAAATGGGTGCTGGAATTCGCGCCGGCCGCGCGGCGCGAGGCCGATCCGCTGATGGGCTGGACCAGCTCCGACGACACCCGCCGCCAGCTGCGTCTGCGCTTCGACACCCAGGAGGAGGCGGTCGCCTATGCCGAGCGCGAGGGCATTCCCTACGTGCTCGAGGCGCCGCACGAGAGAAAGCTGCAGCCCAAGGCCTACGCGGACAATTTCCGCTTCGACCGCCTCGGCAACTGGACGCATTGACCGGCGCCAAATCGACCGGCGCCAAATCGACCGGCGCTAAATCGACCGGCGCCAAAGTCCCGCACCCGACCCCGTAGCTCAGCGGATAGAGCAACTGCCTTCTAAGCAGTAGGTCCCTGGTTCAAGTCCAGGCGGGGTCGCCAGCGGCGCTCCGCCCCCGCCAGCCATTTTTCGCCGGATTGTTCCGCGGCCCCATTCGTTCTCGAAGGGGGGAGGTCCGCGTGAACGACGGCATGCATCCTACGCCGCCGGCGGCTTCGCCGGCCTGGCTCCTGGAACCACGGCAGGTCTTGCGCGCCATGCTCGACCACGGCCTGCTCATGTTCCGCCCCTATGGCGGAACCTGTCTCCTGACCGATGAGCAGCATCGGGCGCCGCCGCTCTTCGTGCCGGACATCGCGGTCGATTTCCTGCTGGAGCGCGGCTGGCTCACGCTGGTCGATGACGCGGACGAGACGGGAGACGATCTCTATCTCCTGACCGCGGAAGGGCGGCGCACCGGCGCGGCCTTGCGCGCCGCCCCGCGCTGAGCGCCGGGGCCCCGGCCTATCCACCCGGCCTATCCACCCGGCTTATCCACACGGGGCTCGGGGGGACTGCCGGTGTCTTGCGCCCGCGATTGCCACGGCCGTTCGCCGTGCTCTAGCATCCCCGCGCGCTTGCATTCCAGGCCAGCAGACGGGAGTCCCCAACATGACCGGCAAATACATTTCCCTCACCGCGAAAGACGGCGGCACGTTCCGCGCGTACCTGGCGACCCCCGCCGCCGGCAAAGGCCCGGGCATCGTGCTGTGCCAGGAGATCTTCGGCATCAACGCCTATATCCGCGAGGTCGCGGACAACTACGCCAAGGACGGCTACACCGTCCTGGCGCCCGACCTGTTCTGGCGCCTGGAGCCGAACGTGGACCTCGGCTACACGCCGCAGGACTGGGAGCGTGCCTTCGACTTCTTCAAGCGCTTCAACGTGGACAAGGGCATCGAGGATATCGGCGTCGCCGCCGCCGCGCTCCGCACCCGGCCGGAATCGACCGGCAAGGTGGGGTCGCTCGGCTTCTGCCTCGGCGGCAAGCTCTCCTACCTCACCGCCTGCCGGGTGAAGGTCGATGCGTCGGTCTGCTATTACGGCGTCGGCATCGAGCAGAATCTCGACGAATCCAGGAACATCAAGTGCCCGATGGTCCTGCACTTCGCCGACCAGGACCAGTTCGTGCCGCTGGAAGCCGTCGAGCAGGTCAAGCAGCACTTCGCTTCCCGTCCCGAGATCGAGGTCTACGTCTATCACGGCGTGGACCACGCCTTCGCCCGCACCGGCGGCGACCACTACGACAAGGCGTCGACCATGACGGCCCATGCCCGGTCGATGGCGCTGTTCAAGAAGGCGCTCGGCTAGCCCGGTTTCTTAGAGCTATTCCAAACGGGAAATTTTCCGTGTAGGAATCCGAACCGGAACCCCACCAAGAACCTGTGGGTTGGTCCAGTTCCGGACCCTCCCACCCCATTAGCGCAAGAGGATGAGCGATGGCTTCCGCAAGCGGCTCGCTGCACGAAGACCCGGCCAAGCTGAAACCCGAGACGATCGAGCGCCACCGCGCCTTCGTCTCGATCCAGGAGGAGCTCGAGGCGGCCGACTGGTACGACCAGCGGGTCGATGCCTCGGCCGATCCGGAGCTCGCCGCCATCCTCGCCCATAACCGCGACGAGGAGAAGGAGCACGCGGCGATGGTGCTGGAATGGCTGCGCCGCCACGACCCGAAGCTCGACGAGCACCTGCGCACCTATCTCTTCACCCAGGGCTCGATCCTGGAGATCGAGGACGCGGCGACCGGCGGCGAAGGCGGCGGCGAGGGCGCCGAGGCCGGCGCGGCCGCCGCCGACCAGTCGCTCGGCATCGGCAGCCTGCGCGGCACGGGAAGCCTGATCGTGACGGGAGCGTGACATGAGCCATCTGCACAAGCATCTCGCACCGATCTCCTCCGAGGCGTGGCACGAGATCGAGGAGGAGGCCAAGCGCACGCTGAAGGCGACGCTGGCGGCGCGCAAGCTGGTGGATTTCGCCGGGCCGAAGGGCTGGCAGAAGGCCGCCGTCGGCACCGGCCGGGTCAAGGAGCTGAAGGAGGGGCCCCGCGCCGGGGTCACCGCCGGTCAGCGCCAGGTCCTGCCGCTGGTCGAGCTGCGCGCGGTGTTCGAGCTCTCGCGCGAGGAGCTGGATGCGGTCGATCGCGGCTCGAAGAATCCCGACCTCGATCCGGTGATCGCCGCCGCGCGCAACATCGCCATGTCGGAGGACGGCGCGGTGTTCCACGGCTATGGCGCGGCCGGCATCGCCGGCATCTGCGAGGAGGCGCCGGGCGGCCCGATCGCCATCACCAAGAATTACGAGGACTATCCGGTCGCGGTCGCCCAGGCGCTGACGCGGCTGCGCAATGCCGGCGTCGACGGCCCCTATGCGATCGCGCTCGGCCCGCAATGCTATACCGGCCTGACCGACGCGACCAAGGGCGGCTATCCGATCATCCAGCACGTCCGGCGCCTGATCGACGGGCCGATCGTCTACGCGCCGGCGGTCGACGGGGCGGTGGTGCTGTCGATGCGCGGCGGCGACTTCCTGCTGACGGTCGGCGAGGACTTCTCGATCGGCTATCTCGACCACACCGCGGCGACGGTGCAGCTCTACATCGAGGAGAGCTTCACCTTCCAGGTGCTCTCGCCCCAGGCGGCGGTGCGCCTCGCCTACAAGAAGTAGTCAGAACCCGGCGGCCTGGCCGTCCTTGCGCGGGTCCGAGCCCGCCACATAGCCGCCGGGGATCTTCCGCACGAGCTGCGCGCCGCCGAAGGCGTAGGCCGCGTCGGGGGCTTCCAGCGCCACCTGGTGCCCGCGTGCGGCCAGCGCGCCGATCGTCTGCTCGCCGACCGCCGGCTCCAGCGCGACCTGGCGTCCGGCGACGAAGCGCCAGCGCGGCGCGTCGGCCGCGGTCTGCGGGTCCTGGCCCCAGAGGCAGGTGCGGACCACCATCTGCACATGGCCCTGCGCCTGCATCGCGCCGCCCATCAGGCCGAACGCCATCAGCGGCGCTCCGCCCTGCATGACGAAGCCCGGGATGATGGTGTGGAACGGGCGCTTCCGCGGGCCCACCTGGTTGGGATGGCCCGTCTCCAGCACGAATCCGAGCCCGCGATTCTGCAGGCTGATCCCGGTGCCGGGCACCACCACGCCGGAGCCGAAGCCGGCATAGTTCGACTGGATGTAGGACACCATCATGCCCTCGGCGTCGCCGGTCGCCAGGCACACGGTGCCGCCTTCGGTCGGCGCGCCGGCGCCGAAATCCTGCGCCCGGCCGGGGTCGATCAGCCCGGCCCGGCGCCTGAGGTATCCGCGCTCCAGCAGATGGTCCGGCCGCACCGCCGTCATGTGGCGGGGATCCGCGCAATAGGCCGCGATGTCGGCGAAGGCGAGCTTGATCGCCTCGATCTCGAGATGCAGCGCCTCGGCGGAATCCGGCGCCATCGTGGCGAACGGCGTCTCGCGCAGGATGCCCAGCGCCATCAGCGCGGCGATGCCCTGGCCGTTGGGCGGGATCTCGTGCAGCGTCACCGCGCCGAATTCCTGGTGGATCGTGCCGCACCAGTCGTTGCGATGCTCGGCCAGGTCCTCGACGGTCAGGGCCGCGTCGTGCTGGCGCGCGAAGGCGGCGATCTTCTCGGCCAGCGCGCCGCGATAGAACGCCTCGCCCTTGCTCTCGGCGATCTGCCGCAGCGACTGCGCGAGTGCTGCCGAGCGGAAGGGCTCGCCCGCCGCGGGCGCCCGGCCGCCCGGCATGAACATCTCGGCGAAGCCCGGCTGCTGCTGCAGCTGCGCGGCGCCCCGCTGCCAGAGATCGGCGATGATCGGGGAAACCAGGAAGCCCTGCTCGGCGAGCCGGATCGCCGGCTCGAACAGCCTGGCGAAGGGCAGGCGGCCGAACCGGCCCGACAGATCGACCCAGGCGGAGACGGCGCCCGGCACCGTCACGGTCTCCCAGCCGCGCTCCGGCATCTGCTTCAGATGCGCGAAGCGCTTGGGCAGCCAGCCGGCCGGCGCGCGTCCCGATGCGTTCAGCCCGTGCAAGGCGCTGCCGTCCCAGAGCACGCAGAACGCATCGGAGCCGAGCCCGTTGCCGGTCGGCTCCACCACGGTCAGCGTGATCGCCGCCGCGAGCGCGGCGTCGAGCGCGTTGCCGCCCTGCGCCAGCATCGCCAGCCCGGCCTGGGTCGCCAGCGGCTGCGACGTCGCGACGGCGTTGCGCGCCAGGATCGGCGAGCGTCGCGAAGGATAGAGCGAGAATGACGGTGTCACGGCGGCTCCTGAAGGCTTAAGGCAGCGCGGCGGCAAGATCGCCGAGCCCGGCGAGCATCGTCGCGTGCCGCGCCAGGTCGTATTCGGCCGGCTGGCCGGTGCGGTTGATCCAGAATGCCCGGAAGCCGAACGCGGCCGCGCCCGCGGCATCCCAGGCATTGCCCGACACGAAGCCGATCCTGGCGGGCTCCAGCCCCAGCGCCTCGGTGCCCAGGCGATAGACGCGGGCGCTGGGCTTGAAGATGCCCGCCGCCTCGACCGACAGGACCGGGTCCAGGTCGCCGGCGAAGGCGTGGTCCCGCAGCAGGCCGCGCAGCATCTCCGGCGTGCCGTTCGAGAGGATGCCGAGCCGCAATCCCCGCCGCTTCAGCGTGGCCAGCGTCGCCGCGGCATCCGGAAAGGGGGTGAGGGACGCGAACGCCGCCATCAGCTCGTCCGCCAGCCGCGGGTCGCCGAGCCGCTCCGAGGCAAGCGCATGGTCGAGGGCGGCGCGCACCAGCGCGTCGAAGCCGCGATATTCGCCCCGCAGGCTGTAGGTCCAGCTGTATTCGAGCTGCTTCTGGCGCCAGGTCTGGGCGATCCGGTCGGCCTTGCCTTGCAGCCGCGCGGCGGCGCGGTCGACCGCCGAGCGCGTGTCGAACAGGGTGCCGTAGGCGTCGAACAGCAGGGCTTCGACCCTGGCCATGCCGGCGGGTCAGGCCTTGTAGAGCTGCTTCGGATCGACCAGCACGGCGGCGATCGTCCTGGCCTCGCCGCCGCGGATCGCGGTGAAGAAGCAGCTCCGCCGGCCGGTATGGCAGGCGACGCCGGTCTGGTCGACCATCAGCAGCAGGCAGTCGCTGTCGCAATCCACCCGCATCTCGACCAGCGCCTGCGCCTGGCCGGAGCTCTCGCCCTTGCGCCACAGGCTCTTGCGCGACCGCGACCAGTAGCAGACGCGCCCGGTCTTCAGCGTCTCGTCGATCGCGGCGCGGTTCATCCACGCCATCATCAGCACCTCGCCGGTGTCGTGCTGCTGCGCGATCGCGGGGATCAGCCCGTCCTTGTCGAAGGCCAGGCCGTCGAGCAGCGCGGCGGCGGACGGCTCGAGCGTGGTCGCGTTCATTGCGCCGCGCTTTCGCCGGGGCGATCGCTGCGCAGCCGGCCGAAGCCGGCTTCGAGATCGGCGATCAGGTCGTCGGGCTCCTCGAGCCCGACATGGAGCCGCAGCATCGGCCCGTCGGTCTTCCAGCGCGTGGCGGTGCGCGACTTCTCGATCGCCGAGGGCACGATCAGGCTCTCGTAGCCGCCCCAGGAATAGCCCATGCCGAAGAGCTCCAGCCCGTCCAGCATGGCGGCGAGCTGCTGCTGCGAGCAGGGCTTCAGGATCACGCTGAACAGGCCCGACGAGCCCTTGAAGTCGCGCTTGAAGAATTCGTGGCCCGGCGTGCCGGGGAAGGCCGGGTGCAGCACGCGCTCGACTTCCGGCCGCCGCTGCAGCCATTCGGCGACCTTGAGCGCGCTCTTCTCGTGCTGCGCCAGCCGCGCGCCCAGGGTCCGCAGCCCGCGCAGCGCCAGGTAGCAGTCGTCCGGGCCGACCGAATAGCCCATGGCGTGGACCTGGGTCTTCACCGTCCGCCAGTGCTTCTCCCGCATCGAGACGACGCCCATCATCACGTCGGAATGGCCGACGATGTACTTGGTCGCCGCGTGGATGCTGAGATCGACGCCGAAATTGAGCGGCTTGAAGAACAGCGGCGAGGCCCAGGTGTTGTCGATCATGGTCACGCAGTCGCGCGCGCGGGCCACTTCGGCCATCGCCGGCACGTCCTGCACTTCAAATGTGTGCGAGCCCGGGCTCTCGAGATAGATCACGCGGGTATTGGGCTGTATCAGCTCGGCGATGCCGGCGCCGATCATCGGATCGTAGTAGGTCGTCGTGATGCCGAGCCTGGCGAGCTGGTGGTCGCAGAGCTTGCGCGTCGGCGCGTAGGTCGTGTCGGTCATCAGCAGATGGTCGCCGGCCTTGAGGAAGGAGAACAGGCTCCCGGCGATCGCCGCGAGCCCGGAGGGCAGGGCGACGGCGCGGTCGGCCTGTTCGAGCGCGGCGACCGCCTGCTCGAAGGCGAAGGTCGTCGGCGTCCCGGTCCGGCCATAGGTCACGTGGTCGAACGGGTTCTGCTCCTTCATCCGCAGTTCGGCCACGGTCCGGTAGAGGATCGTGGAGGCGTGATAGACCGGAGGGTTCACCACGCCGTGGTTTTCGTAGGGCCGATTGCCGGAGTGCGTGAGCTTGGTCCGGTCGCGCCAGTTCTTGGAACGGTCCATCTGAGCCGCGATTTCCTTAGCCAGTCCGCGAGTTAATTAACGGTCCTAAGACCGGCAACAAACTTGTAGCAGCCGTTCGGGTTGTGTTAAAGGTGGCTGAAATCCCCAAAAAAGGCGCACAGGGAGCGCACGGGGATAAGCGATAGACAAAAGCGAAACAACCTCATCAGGGAAGGGGTCTGAGATGAATTTGGTTCGTATGGCGGTGGCGGGCGCCGCTTTGATCGTCGGATTCTCGGTGGCGGCGCAGGCCGACACGCTCGATACCGTGAAGCAGCGCGGCAAGCTGGTCTGCGGCGTGAACACCGGCCTCGCCGGGTTCGGCGCCCCGAACGACCAGGGCCAGTGGTCCGGTCTCGACATCGACGTCTGCAAGGCCGTCGCGGCCGCCGTCTTCGGCGACGCGAGCAAGGTCGATTACAAGCCGCTGAACGCCGAGCAGCGCTTCACCGCGCTGCAGTCGGGCGAAGTCGACATGCTGTCCCGCAACTCGACCTGGACCCTGTCGCGCGACACCCAGCTCGGCCTCGACTTCGTCGCCGTCAACTACTACGACGGCCAGGGCTTCATGGTCCGCAAGGAAGCCGGCGTGAAGAGCGCGCTGGAGCTGAAGGGCGCCACCGTCTGCGTGCAGGAAGGCACCACCACGGAGAAGAACCTCGGCGACTTCGACAAGGCCAACAACCTCGGCCTGCAGCCGGTGAAGTTCAAGGAATCGGACCAGGCCCGCGGCGCCTATGACGACGGCCGGTGCGACGCCTACACGACGGACGCCTCGGGCCTCGCCGCCGAGCGCACCGCGCTGAAGAACCCGGACGACAACATCATCCTGCCCGAGCTGATCTCGAAGGAGCCGCTCGGCCCGGTCGTGCGCCATGGCGACAACAAGTGGGGCGACATCGTCCGCTGGTCGTTCTACGCGATGCTGGTCGCCGAGGAGCACGGCATCACCCAGGCCAACGTCGACGACGTGAAGGCCCAGAACGGCACCGACAACCAGAACGCCAATGCCGAGGTGCAGCGCCTGCTCGGCATCACGCCGGGCTACGGCAAGGGGCTCGGCCTGGACGACAACTGGGCCTACAACGTCATCAAGGCCGTCGGCAATTACGGCGAGTCCTTCGAGCGCAACGTGGGCTCGCAGACCAAGCTGAAGCTGGAGCGCGGCCTGAATGCGCTCTGGACCAAGGGCGGCCTGCAATACGCCCCTCCGGTGAACTGAGCGGCACGGCATAGGAAACGCCCGGCGGGAACCTCCCGTCGGGCGTTTCGGTTTCCGGCACGTTGGAGCGCGGACGTGACGACGGAAGTTCAGGGAAGAATCACGACGCCGGCTGAGCGTCCCGCATGGTGGCGCGACGAGCGCAAGCGCGGCATCGTCGCGCAGGTCGTCACGATCGCGATCGTCGTCGGCATCTTCTGGTTCCTGATCTACAACATGCTGGAGAACCAGAAGCGCCTGGGGGTTCCGCTCAGTCTCGATTTCCTGAATGGGACGGCGGGCTTTCAGGTCAGCTTCTCGCTGATCCCGATCACGCTCGATTCCTCGATCCTCACGGTCATCAAGACCGGGATCATCAACACGCTGCTCGCCTCGGCGATCTCGGTCGTCATCGCGACGCTTCTCGGCTTCTTCATCGGCGTGCTGCGGCTCTCCACGAACTGGCTGATCGCGCGGATCGCCACGGTCTATATCGAGGTCGTGCGCAACATCCCGCTGCTGGTGCAGCTCCTGTTCTGGTACATCGCCATCACCAAGATGCTGCCGAACGTCCGGCAGAGCCTCATGATCGGCCCTTCGGTCGCGCTTAACGTGCGCGGCCTGTTCGTGCCGAAGCCGGTCCCGGGCGACGGCTCGTGGATCATCCTCGCGGCGGTGATCGTCGCTGTCGCCGCCGCGGTGTTCATCCGGCGGTGGGCCGTGCAGCGCCAGAAGGCGACCGGCCAGCAATTCCCGTCGATCTGGACCGGGATCGCGGTGATCGTCGTGCTGCCGATCCTGGCCAACCTCGCGGCCGGCTCGCCGGTGACCTGGGACCCGCCGGTGCTGAAGGGCTTCAACTTCCAGGGCGGCCTTTCGCTGCCGCCGGAGCTGGTCGCCCTGGTCATGGGTCTCTCGGTCTACACCTCGGCCTATATCGCGGAGATCGTGCGCGGCGGCATCATGGCGGTCAGCCATGGCCAGACCGAGGCGGCGCTGGCGCTCGGCCTGAAGCCGAGCTGGAACCTGCGCCTGGTGGTGATCCCGCAGGCGCTTCGCGTGATCACGCCGCCGCTGACCAGCCAGTACCTCAACATCCTGAAGAACTCGACGCTCGCGGGCGCCACCGGCTTCCCGGATCTCTACGCCGTCATCGGCACGTCGCAGAACCAGACCGGCCGCGCCGTCGAATGCGTCGCGATCCTGATGGTGTTCTACCTGGTCGTCAGCCTGCTGATCTCGCTCTTCATGAACTGGTACAACAGGCGCATCGCGCTGGTGGAGCGCTAGCCCATGGCGATGAGCGAAGCCGCCGACGGCGTCGTCCCCTATGAGCCGGGCAACCGCCCGAGCCTGCCGCCGCCCGCCAGCGAGCGCGGCGCGATCGGCTGGCTGCGGCACAACCTGTTCTCGAGCTGGCTCAACGCCGTCCTGACCCTGATCGGCGTCGCGTTGATCGTCCTGATCGTGCCGCCGGCGCTGAACTGGCTGATCTTCAACGCCACCTGGTCGTTCCCGCCGGAGGTCGAGAGCCTCGCGCGGAGCCCGAACCTGCAGGATTGCGCGCCGGGCGGCGCCTGCTGGCTGTTCGTCGAGGCGCGGTTCGGCCAGTTCGTCTACGGCTTCTACCCGGCGGCGTCCCGCTGGCGCCCGGACGTCGTGTTCGCGATCATGGTCGTCAGCATCTACTGGCTGCTGGCCGGCTGGACGCCGCATAAGAAGCGCGTCGCCTGGTTCTTCTTCGTGATCTATCCCTTCCTGGCCTTCTGGCTGCTCTACGGCGGGCTGGGCCTCGACGTGGTGCCGACCCAGAACTGGGGCGGCTTCATGATGACGCTGATCATCGGCGTGGTCGGCATCATCGTCTCGCTGCCCCTGGGCGTCCTGCTGGCGCTGGGCCGGCGGTCGAACCTGCCGCTGATCCACATGCTCTCGGTGGGCTTCATCGAGTTCGTGCGCGGCGTGCCGCTGATCACCGTGCTGTTCATGGCCAACGTGATGATCCCGCTGTTCCTGCCGCAGGGCGTCGAGTTCGACATCCTGCTGCGGGTGCTGATCGGCGTGATCCTGTTCTCGGCCGCCTATGTGGCGGAAGTCGTGCGCGGCGGCCTGCAGGCGATCCCCAAGGGCCAGTACGAAGGCGCCATGGCCATGGGCCTCGGCTACTGGCAGATGATGCGCCTCATCATCCTGCCGCAGGCGCTCAGGATCTCGATCCCGGCCCTGGTCAACTCCTTCATCGGCCTCTTCATGGACACGACGCTGGTCTCCATGGTCGGCCTGTACGATTTCCTCAACATGGTGAAGGCGGGCTTCAAGGACGCCAACTGGATCGGCGCGGAGATGACCGGCTATGTCTTCTGCGCCATCGTCTATTGGGTCTGCTGCTTCGGCATGTCGCGCTACTCCATGCATCTGGAGCGCAAGCTCCACACCGGCCACAAGAAACGCTGAGGGATCCCCTGATGGCACAGCCCGCGACCCAGGCACCCGCGACCGACGAAGTGCCGATGATCGAGCTCTCCGGCGTGAACAAGTGGTACGGCCAGTTCCATGTGCTCAAGGACATCAACCTCACCGTCTATTCCGGCGAGCGCATCGTGGTCTGCGGCCCGTCGGGCTCCGGCAAGTCCACCATGATCCGCTGCATCAACCGGCTGGAGGAGCACCAGAAGGGCCGCATCATCGTTGACGGCGTCGAGCTGACCCACGACCTGAAGAAGATCGAGCAGGTCCGGCGCGAGGTCGGCATGGTGTTCCAGCACTTCAACCTGTTCCCGCACCTGACCGTGCTGGAGAACCTGACGCTGGCGCCGATCTGGGTCCGCAAGATGCCGAAGAAGGACGCGGAAGAGATCGCGATGACCTACCTGAAGCGGGTCAAGATCCCGGAGCAGGCCGGCAAGTATCCGGGCCAGCTTTCCGGCGGCCAGCAGCAGCGCGTGGCGATCGCCCGGTCGCTCTGCATGAACCCCAAGGTCATGCTGTTCGACGAGCCGACGTCGGCGCTCGATCCCGAGATGATCAAGGAGGTGCTGGACGTGATGATCGAGCTGGCGCGCTCCGGCATGACCATGATCTGCGTCACCCACGAGATGGGCTTCGCCCGCACCGTCGCCAACCGCGTCATCTTCATGGACCGCGGCGAGATCATCGAGCAGAACGAGCCGGAAGAGTTCTTCAGCAACCCGAAATCCGACCGCACCAAGCTGTTCCTCAGCCAGATCCTGCACCACTGACCGCGCCCGCGGATGCGGTTCTTCGGCGAATCCAGGAGCCGCGCCCACGCCCCGGCCGACAAGCCGCGCGATGCCGAAGCCATGGATATCGCCGCCGCCCGCGCGGTCGATGCCGAGGCGGCCAGGCGCCGGGCGGAGGCGGGCAGCAAGCCTAAGCAGCAGCAGCCGGTCGAATGGGACGCGGCGGAAGCGGCGCGCGCGGCGCAGGGCCGGCTGATCAACCGGCGATAGGGTATTGCCTATTGAGGCCGGGATATGCTATGAAACGGATGCCCGCGCATTCAGGCGGCTGCCGCTGGCGCGATCCCGCGGGAAGCCGGCTCCGGCCCCGACCGGACCCCGACAGAATCGAAGAATCCGGACCGTGCATCGACCCGCTCGAATCGGATTAAGCGTTCATCGTCAGAGGGTTGACCGGGGTTAAGACGCCTCTTGCGCGATGCAAGCCGTCGGGGTGGGACCGGCGCGCGACGCTCTTCCGCCCTGGAGCAGGACGACGTGGGTTGAATCACCTCCGGCGCATCGGCTGCGGCATTCTCGGCATGACGGCAGCGCTCATTTGACCGTCCGAGGCTCCAGACTAGCCGCCCCAATCGACCGCCGGGTTGGTGTCGCGCCGCAGGATCTCCTCGGCGACCAGATGCTGCAGCCGCCAGAGGTTGCGGTCGCGGATGCCGTGCTCCTCGAGCTTGCTGACGGTGTGAAAGAGATACTCGGCGCCCGAGCCTGCATGGCCGCAGGCGCGGGCCAGGATCGCGGCGACCCGCGCGTGATCCTGCTTCTCGACGCGGAGCGGGCCCTTGAGGCCGGCCCAGAAGGCCAGCGCCTGGACGGGACCGTCCGGCGTTTCCACCGTGATCCAGCGGACGGCGTGCATGCCTTGCAGGGATGCGGTCTCGCGCTTCAGCAGGCGGACCATCTGGTCATGGTGGTTCTCGTCGGGCAGCCGATAGGCGACGCCGACGCAGGACCCGCCGGGCTCCAGCACCATCATCAGCCCCGGCTGCTCCGGCGTGCCGCGCCAGCGCGTCAGGCGCATGGTGAAGGCGCGGTGCCAGCCGCGGGCGGTCGCCCGGCAGTGCCCGAGGGAATCGAAGGCCGGCTTCCAGATCAGCGAGCCATAGGCGAACAGCCAGAAGGGGCCCGGCGCCTTGCGCTTCAGGAACAGGGCGGCATGCGCCTCGTATTCGGCGTCGGTGCAGGGCGTCAGCTCCGGCGGCAGGCCGAGGTCGGGCTCGTCGCGGTGGCAGCGCGCGACCAGCTCGGCGGTCAGCGCCATGGTCGATCCGCTCTTGCCGGTCCGCGTGGCGGCCGTCCTGCGCGACAATCCCGGTCTCCGCATCAGCCTCGATGCACCCAGACTACCAGCCGTCGCCGCGGCGCGCCAATCGGGGAAGCGCGGGCCGGATCACCCCTTCGCCGCCTCGGGCAGCCGCGGGATCACATGCATCGGCGCATAGCCCTCCAGCCGCGGGTCCAGCATCTTCTTGTGCACCTGCCGGACCGGGCGGAATCCGGCGCGCTGGTATTCGCCGATCGCCCGCGGATGGTCGAGCGAGCAGGTATCGACGATCAGCTTCTCCGGGCCGTAGGACCAGGCCTGGTCCACCGCCCAGTTCAGCAGGTACTTGCCCAGCCCGCGGCCGATGAAGGCGCGCAGCAGGCCGAAATAGTTGAACGAGATCGCCGGCTTCGGCCGCCGGTCGAGCTCGACGAAGCCCGCGGGCTGGCCGCCGGAATAGAGCACGTAGAGCTCGACCTCGGGATGGCTCACCTCGGCGAGCAGCTTCTCGTCGGACAGGCGGCGGCGGTCGGTCCAGAGCCATTCCTCGCCGACCGTGTTGTAGAGGAAGCGGTAGAACGCGATGGTCGGCTGCTCGACGCGGAGCAGGGCGTGCTTGCCCACCGGCAGCGGGATCGAGGGCCGGGTCGGCGCCGCCGTCATCTCCATGTAGGTGATGATGACGTCGATCTCGGCGGAGGAGAGATCGACGTCGCCCTTGTCGAGCCAGCGCCCCATCACCGCGTGGCCGGCATTCTCGTAGCCGAGACGGGCGTAGAAGGAGAGCGCCGCCGGATTCTCGGCGCGCACCATCAGGTTGCATTTCGGCATGCCGCGCGCGACCAGCCAGGCCTCGGCGAACTGCACCAGCCGCCGGCCGTGGCCGCGGCCGCGGAAGGCCTCGGCGACGGCGAGCTTGTAGATCCAGCCGCGATAGCCGTCATGGCCGACCAGCACGGTCGCCATCGCCTGCCCGTCCTCGCGGCCGACATAGAGCAGGCAGTTGCCGTTCTTCTGGATCCGCGCGATCTCGGCCTTGGCATCGTTGTAGGGCTTGAGGATGCCGGTCTCGCGCCAGAGCGCCGAGACGCTCTCGAAATCGGCGTCGGAATAGGGCAGGACGATCATGGCTCGATCGGCGTGTCGCCCGGCAGTCCCCACTCGGCCCAGGAGCCGTCATAGACCGCGACGTCGCGGTGCCCGACCAGGTCGAGCCCGAGCGCCAGCACCGAGGCGGTGATGCCGGAGCCGCAGGTGGTGACCACCGGCTTCTTCGGGTCGATGCCGGCCGCGTCGAACCTGGCGCGGAGCTGGTCGGCCGGCAGGAAGGTGCCGTCCGGCCGCAGGAGCTGGTTGTAGGGAAGGTTGAGCGAGCCCGGGATGTGGCCCGGGCGCCGGCCCGGCCAGACCTCCGGCTCGGTGGCGTTGAAGCGCCCGGCGGCGCGGGCGTCCAGCACCTGCTCGCGCTTGCTGGAGAGGTTGCCGAGGAGCTGCTGCTTGGAGCGCACCATCGTATTGTCGAAGCGCGGCGTGAAATGCCGCTCGGTCGGATGCGGCGCCATGTCCTCGACCGGCCGCCCTTCGGCGAGCCACTTCATCAGGCCGCCGTCCAGCACCGCGACGTCGCGATGGCCGAAGATGCGGAACGTCCACCAGACCCGCGGCGCCGCCAGGCCGCCATTGCCGTCATAGACCACGATGCGGCTGCCGTCGCCGATGCCGAGCTTGCGGACCCGCGCGGCGAACTTCTCCGGCGGCGGCAGCATGTGCGGCAGGTCGGTGGTCTTGTCGCTGATCTCGTCGACGTCGAAGAACACGGCGCCGGGAATATGCCGCTCGTCGTACTCGGCCCGCGCGCTCTTCTTCTGCATCGGCAGGTAGTAGGTCGCATCGACGATCCTGAGGTCCGGCTGGCTCAGGTGGCCCTGCAGCCATTCGGTGCTGACGAGGGTGCTGGAGTTCGGTGGAATGGCCAAGGTCTCAGCCCTTGAAGGCGAGGTTCACCCGCCGGTTCATCTTGCCCTTGCTCTCGATCTTGGTGCATTCGACCGCGCCGATCTCGCCGGTGCGCGCCACATGCGTTCCGCCGCAAGGCTGCAGGTCCACGCCGTCGATCTCCAGCAGGCGCACCCGGCCGCGGCCCATCGGCGGCTTCACCGACATGGTGCGCACCAGCTCCGGCCGCGCCGCCATCTCCTCGTCGGTGATCCAGAGCGTGCGGGTCGGATGGTCCTCGGCGACCAGGCGGTTGAGCGCCTCGGTGATCTGGTCCTTGTCCAGCGCCTGGTCGGGGAGGTTGAAATCGAGCCGGCCCTTGCCGTCGCTCACCTGGCCGCCGGTCACGTCGCCCTTGATGATGGAGGACAGGAGGTGCAGGCAGGTATGCATCCGCATCAGCCGGTGCCGCCGCGCCCAGTCGATCTCCGCGGTGACCGGCATGCGCTCGGCCAGCGCCGGCGCGCCCTCGGCCGGGACATGCACGATCTCGCCGGGCGCGGCGCCCTTGATCGTGTCCTTGATCTCGACGACCGAGCCGTCGGCCAGGCGCAGCCGCCCGGTATCGCCCGGCTGGCCGCCGCCCGTGGGATAGAACACGGTGCGGTCCAGGCGGATGCCCTTCTCATCGACCGCGGTGACGATGGCATCGCAGCTCTGGAGATAGGCGTCTTCGCGGAACAGCTCGCCGGTTGGGGAATCCATCCTGGCACTCCAAGGGGTTAGGCGCCCGCATCATATCGGGGCGGCCTTGACGGTCAAGGATGCCTCTCCTAGCGTCGGCGCGGGAAGGGGAGACCCGCCATGAGCAAGCCGATCGTCTACGGCCCGCGCTACAGCACCTATACCAGGGCGGTCATCATGGCCCTCCTGGAAAAGCGGGTCGATCACGCCGTCGCCCATGTCGACATGGACAAGCGGGAGCACAAGGCGCCGGAGCATCTCGCGCGGCATCCCTTCGGCCTGCTGCCCGCCTTCCAGCACAACGATTTCATGATCTACGAGACCGTGCCGATCCTGAACTACATCGACGATGCGTTTCCCGGCATGCGGCTGGCGCCCGCCGACATCCACCGCCGCACGCGGTCGGCGCAGATCATGAGCGTGATCAACGCCTACGGCTATCGGCCGATGGTCTGGGGCATCTTCGTGCCGCGCACCTTCACCGAGCCCGGCAAGCCGGCGGACGAGAAGGCGATCGCCGAAGCGGTGCCGAAGGCGAAACAGGCCCTGCAGGCGATCGAGGAGCTGATGCTCAATCCCGACCCGTTCCTGGTCGGGCGCCAGATCAGCCTCGCCGATCTGCTGCTGGTGCCGATCATCCACTATTTCGCCGGCACGCCGGAGGGCGGGAAGATTCTGCCGCGCTATCCGAAGCTGATGGCCTGGCACACGATCATCCAGTCCCGGCCCAGCGTGCTGGAGACGGTGCCCAAGGTGATGAGCGGCGTGGAATGAGCGCGTCTACAGCCAGTCCGGCACCGGCAGGTTCTTCGAGCGCAGGAATGCCGGGTTGAACAGCTTGCTCTGGTAACGCGTGCCGTAGTCGCAGAGCAGCGTCACGATGGTGTGGCCCGGCCCCAGCTCCTTGGCCAGGCGAATGGCGCCCGCGACGTTGATGCCGGTCGAGCCGCCGAGGCAGAGGCCCTCGAGCTTCAGGAGATCGAAGATGATCGGCAGCGCCTCGCTGTCGGGGATCAGGTAGGGGAAATCGATCGGCGTGCCTTCGACGTTCTTGGTGATCCGGCCCTGGCCGATGCCCTCGGTGATCGACGAGCCGGAGGATTTGAGCTCGCCGTTCTTGAAGTAGTTGTAGAGCGCCGCGCCTTCGGGATCGGCCAGCGCCACCTTCACCTTCGGATTCTGCTCCTTGAGGAAGATGGCGCAGCCGGAAAGCGTGCCGCCGGTGCCGACCGCGCTGACGAAGCCATCGA